>CP126124.1:3050000-3700000 GCA_030123545.1 Burkholderiaceae bacterium
CCGCCTCGCGGAACACGCTGCGCCAGTCGCGCTCGCGCCGGTTCAACGCCGTGACATCCTTCGCCGCGCCGGCAAGCCGCACCAGCGGTTTCGTGAGCCGCTGCGCATGGTGCGCATAGTCGAAGCCGAAGCGTCCCTTGACGCACAGGCGCCCGTGGTTCGCCGGCCCGTCGCGCCCGTCGACGCTGACGATGCGATTGCCGCGCACGTTGTAGGTGATCAGACACCCGACGCCGCAGAACGGACAGACCGAATCGACTTTTCTGTCGACCGCCTGCGAGCCGATGAAGGTCTTTGCACTGAGCGCCCCGGTCGGGCAGGCCTGCACGCATTCGCCGCAGGCAACGCAGCTGCTCGCGCCCATAGCATCGCCGAGGTCGAACACGATGCGGCTGTGCGAGCCGCGGCCGGCGTAGCCGATCACGTCGTTCACCTGCGCCTCGCGACAGGCGCGCACACAGCGTGTGCACTGGATGCAGGCGTCGAGATTGACGGCCATCGCCGGGTGCGAGAGGTCCGCCGCCGGCTCGTCGCGGCGCAGCGCCCTCAATGCGGGACGGACCCGGACCTGGAGGTGTTCGGCCCACTCGCTGAGCTCGCCGTGCTGGCCGACCGCCGAGCCCTCACCCCCGCCCTCTCCCAGAGGGAGAGGGAGTGACTCCAGCACGCCGGGTCTGGCTCCCTCCCCCGCTGGGGGAGGGTTGGGGTGGGGGCCGACAGCCCTCACCGGGCCTCCGTCGTTCCACTTGTACCCCGCATCCGGCACATCGGACAGCAGCAGTTCCAGCACCATTTGCTGGCTCTTGCGCGCGCGCTCGCTCGCGGTCTGCACCTTCATGCCGGCGGTCACATGGCGGCAGCAACTCGGCGCGAGGGTCCGCTCGCCGTCGATCTCGACCACGCAGGCGCGGCAGTTGCCGACCAGACGCAGGCCCTCGGTCGTGCACAACGTCGGGATCGCGATGCCGTGGCGCTCGGCCGCCTGCAGAATGGTCTCGCCGTGGTGCGCGGTCACGGGCCGGCCGTCGAGCACGAACTCGACACCGGCATCTGTCTGTGCGACGGCGCTCATTTCGCCCCTCCGATTTCGTGCGGGAAATACTTCTGCACGCAGCGGATCGGGTTCGGCGCCGCCTGGCCGAGACCGCAGATCGACGCATCCGCCATCACCTGGCCCAGATCGGCAAGCAGAGGCTGGTCCCATACCGGCGACGACATCAGCGCCGCCGCCTTCGCGGTGCCGACGCGGCACGGCGTGCATTGGCCGCAGCTCTCGTCGGCGAAGAAGCGCATCATCGAAAGCGCCGCCTCGCGCGCGCTGTCGTGCTGGCCGAGCACGATCACCGCGGCCGATCCGATGAAGCAGCCGTACGGCTGCAGCGTGTCGAAATCGAGCGGCAGATCGGCCAGGCTCGCCGGCAGGATGCCGCCCGACGCGCCACCCGGCAGGTACGCATACAACTGATGACCGTCAGCCATGCCGCCGCAGTACTCGTCGATCAGCTGCCGCACCGTGATGCCGGCCGGCGCGAGCTTGACGCCCGGCTCCTTCACCCGGCCGCTGACACTGAACGAGCGCAGCCCTTTCCTGCCGTTGCGGCCGTGTGACGCGAACCAGGCCGCGCCCTTCTCGACGATTTCGCGCACCCAGTACAACGTCTCGAAGTTGTGTTCCAGCGTGGGACGCCCGAACAGGCCGATCTCGGCGATGTACGGCGGGCGCAGCCGCGGCTCGCCGCGCCGGCCCTCGATGCTCTGGAGCATCGCCGACTCCTCGCCGCAGATGTAGGCGCCGGCGCCGCGGCGCAGCTCGATGCGCGGCAGCGGATACGGCGGATCGGCCTCGAGCCGCGCCAGTTCGGTCTGCAGCAGCCGGCGCGCATCGGCGTATTCGTCGCGCAGGTAGATGTAGCAGGCCTCCACGCCGACCACCTGCGCGGCGACCAGCATGCCTTCGAGGAACCGGTGCGGATCGCGCTCCAGATAGAAGCGGTCCTTGAAGGTGCCGGGTTCGCCCTCGTCGATGTTCACCGCGAACAGCTTCGGTGCCGCCTGGGCGCGCACGATGCGCCATTTGCGCCCGGCCGGAAAGCCCGCGCCACCGAGGCCGCGCAGGCCGGCGTCCTCGAGCGCGGCAATCACCGGTTCCGGATCGCGCCCGCCGACCGCCAGCGCGGTCGCGAGTGCGTAGCCGCCGTGCGCGCGATACGCATCGTATGCTATGTATTCAGTAGCTGACTTCGCGGACCCCACAACGGCTACAGCCTCATTTGATGCTTGAAAGACGGCCTCGGCGTCGGCCTGCGCGAGCGCGCGCAGCCCGACCGCGACGGCCGGCGCCTGCTCGCAGCGGCCGATGCACGGCGCGGCCACGACCCGCACGTCCGAGCCGAGCAGCGCCGGCAGCCGCTCGAGCAGATCGGCGCTGCCCGCAAGCCGGCAGCTCAGGCTGTCGCAGACCCGCACCGTGAGACGCGCCGGTTTCACGTCGTCGCGCACGACATCGAAGTGGTGGTAGAAGCTCGCGACCTCGTAGACCTCGGTCATCGGCAGATTCATCAGGTGCGCGAGCGCGACCAGATCGCCCTCGTGCAGGCAGCCGGTCGCATCGTTGATGCGGTGCAGGTGCTCGATCAGCAGGTCGCGCCGATACGGGCCGGGGCCGATCAGGCCGCGCACGCGCAGGATCGCGGCGTCATCGGGCTGGCGCCCCTTGGGTTCGCGCCGCGCGCGGCGCATGGGAACGGTGGGGGTAGCGGCGTCGATGGGTGCTTGGGTCATAGCTCGCAACGGATGGCGGCACCATCTTAGTCTCGCGCGACCGGTGTCGCCATCGGCATTGCCCCGACATGACGCAGCTCGCCTGGATAGACTCGGGCGGGGTTCGAGCAACGAAATCGCGCTGCGAGGAGCATCCGATGGCCTTCGAACTGCCCAGCAACGACATGGTCCGCCGGCTCGGCGCGGATCTCGGAATGGACATCAGCGAGGAATACGCGCGCGAGTTCCTCGAATTCGCGCAGGTGTTCGTGCCGGACTTCCGCCTCGTCGAGCGCCTGCCCGACGAGCCGCTGCCGGTGAAGTACCCGCGCACGCCCGGCACCCGGCCCGAGCCGGCCGACAACCCGTACAACGCCTGGTACATGCGCACCCGGATCCAGGGCGCGGCGACCGGCAAGCTGGCGGGCAAGCGGCTGGCGATCAAGGACAACGTCTGTGTCGCCGGCGTGCCGATGATGAACGGCGTCTCCTCGATCCTCGAGGGCCACGTGCCCGACGGCGACGCGATGATCGTCACGCGCATTCTCGACGCCGGCGGCGAGATCGTCGGTAAATCGGTGTGCGAGTATTTCTCGTTCTCCGGCGGCAGCGCGACCAGTGCCACCGGTCCGGTCATCAGCCCGCGCAATCCCGGCCACACACCGGGCGGCTCGAGCACCGGCAGCGCTGCGCTGCTCGTGGCGGGCGAGGTCGACCTCGCGATCGGCGCCGACCAGGCCGGCTCAATCCGCATTCCGGCATCGTTCTCGGGCATCGTGGGGCTCAAGCCGACCTTCGGCCTGGTTCCGTACACCGGCATCATGGGGCTGGACTACGGTATCGACCACGCCGGGCCGATGGCGCGCGACGTGGCCGGCTGCGCGCTGCTGCTCGAAGTCATCGCGGGCGAGGACGGCATCGACGGCCGCCAGCGCAACGTGGTGGTCTCACCCTACACCGAGGCGCTCGGCCAGCGCATCGCCGGCCTGCGCATCGGCGTCGTGCGTGAGTCGTTCGGCCTGCCCGAATCGCACGCCGGCAGCGACCAGGCCGTGCGCGCGGCGCTGCCGGTGCTGCAGCAGCTGGGCGCGATCGTCGAAGAGATTTCGATTCCCTGGCACCGCCACGGCATGCCGCTGTGGGGCGCGCTGGCCAACGAGGGGGCCTTCCACACGCTGCTCGGCGCGCACGGCGTCGGTCGCCACGGCATCGGCGCGTACCCTTTGTCGCTGATCACCGCGCTGTCGGGCTGGCGCGCGCGCCAACGAGCTGCCGCACACGCTCAAGGCCGGCATGCTGCTCGGCTACCACCTGGACAAGCAGTACCAGGGTCGCTTCTACGCGAAGGCGCAGAACCTGCGCCGGCGGCTGCGCCGCGAGTACGACGCGGCGCTGGCAAAGTTCGACCTGTTGCTGATGCCGACCCTGCCATTCCCAACGCTGCCGATCCCGTGCGACGGCGCATCGCTCGCCGAGGTGCTGCAGCACAGCTGGACCATGCTCGCGAACACCTCGCCGTTCGACCTGACGGGCCACCCGGCGATCTCGGTGCCTTGCGGCGAAACCGACGGCAAGCCGGTCGGCCTGATGCTGGTCGGCCGGCACTTCGACGAAATGACGGTGTTGCGCGCCGCGCATGCCTGGGAGCGGCGCTGAAGAGCGGCTGCGCTCAGACCCCGCCGGCTTGCAGCATTGCTGCGACCGTGTCGAACTTGCGCCGGCAGCGGTCGCTCGCGGCGCCGGCCCGCTCCGCGGCGTCGATGCTGCGCCACGCGGCATAGTCGACGCGCCGAACGCCACGCGCGGCCAGCAACGCAGCCAACCCTTCGCCGCCGGCGCGCCCCTGGTCGCGGGTCTCGGCAGCGACCTTCTGCGCGACCTGCTGCGCCTCGGCGCGGTTGGTGGGAATCGTGCCCGATGGACCGCGCTTTGCCCATCCGGTCACGTAAAGCCCTGCGTCGATACGACCGTCCTGGTTCGCAAACACGCCTGCCACGGGCTCGATGCCGCAGCAGGGGACGCTGCGATAGCCGATGCAGGTGACCGCAAGCTGGGCCGCGATGTCCTGCGTGGAGCCGTCGAACCGCGCGAAGCGTACGGCTTCGAGCCGGTCGGCGCCGAGGAACGCAACCGGCGCGAGCCAGAAATGGAACACGATGTCGATCGGCGCCGCGTGGGATTGGGCGGCAAAGCCGCGCAGCACCTCGACGTTCGCCGTGTCGCCGGCGATCGCCGCCGGCTCGGCGAGCACAGGGCAAGCCCGCGCGAGGGCGCCGAGCTCGGCCAGTTCGTGCTCGGTGAACTTCGCGTCGGCCGGACCGCGGCGCCCGACGATGTGCAGAGTTTCGATCGGCTGTGCCGCCAGCACCTCGAGCACCGCTGGCGCGAGATCGGAGCCCGCCATCTCGGCCGGAGACTTCGCGAGAACGCGCACCACGTCGATCGCGACATTGCCGTTGCCGACGACCACCGCTGAGCGCAGGTCGCGCAGCGGCGGCACGCCGTGATCAGGATGCCCGTTGTACCAGCCGACGAACGCGCCGGAGCCGACCACGCCGGCAAGATCCTCGCCGGCGATGCCCAGGCTTCGGTCGCGCGGCGCGCCGGTCGCGAGCACTACCGCGTCGTACAGCGACCGCAGTTCGTCCAGGCGCAGGTCGCGGCCCATGTCCAAGTTGCCGAAGTAACCGATGCGATCGCGCGCCAGCACGCGATCCAGCACACGCACCACGGCCTTCGTGCTCTGGTGGTCGGGCGCGACGCCGTAGCGCACCAGCCCGAACGGCACCGGCAGCCGCTCGATCACGTCGATGCGCGCATCGGGCGCGAGCCGCAGCAGGTGGTCGGCCAGGTAGCAGCCGGCCGGACCGCTGCCGATGATCGCGATCTGCCTCATCGGTGCATTGCCGCACGCGCCGGGGGTGTTGTTGCGCGTTCCGCCCCGCGTGCGGGACAATGCCGAGACAAGGACGCGCAGGAATGAGGCCCCGGATCACCCTCCTCGTCGGTACGATGACCGGCACCGCCGAAATGGTCGCCCAGGAAATCGAGCAGGCGCTGGGCGCGGCCGGCTACGCGGCCGAGGTGCGGATGATGGACGGCCTCGCGGCCGATGTTTTCGCCGAGGGTGGCGTGTTCCTGATCTGCACCTCCACCTACGGCTTCGGCAACGTGCCCGACAACGCGCAGGATCTGGTGGACAGCCTGGAATCGGTGCGCCCGAAGCTCGACGCCGTCACCTATGGCGTGATCGCGCTGGGCGATGGCACTTACGGCGACACTTTCTGCCAGGGCGGAGTGCGCTTCGACAAGCTGCTCTCCGAACTGGGCGCGCGGCGCGCCGGCGAGCTGTTGCGTCACGACGCCAACTCGGGCGAGGTGCCCGAGGAGGTCGCCGCCAAGTGGGCCGTCGCCTGGGCACAGGAACATCTCGGCCCGGGGGCCGGGACTGCATGAGCGAGGTTGCATCATGTCCGACTGGGTATACACATTCAAGGGCGCGGTTCTGGCATCGGAGTACGACGCATCCAGCCACATGAACTCACACATGTACGTCTCGCGCTTCGACCAGGCGACCTGGCTGCTGCTGCATGCGATCGGCCTGACGCCGACGATCATGAAGCAGCAGGCGTTGCGCGTGGCCATCGTGCGACAGAACTACCAGTTCCTGCGTGAGTTGCGCGGCGGCGAACTGGTGCAGGTCAAGAGCGGCTTTCTCGCGGTGGGGCAGAAGTATTTCCGCTTCCTGCACCAGATGCTCGACGAGGAACGCAAGGTCATGGTGGCCACCTGCGATTGCGTGGCAGTGCAGGCGAGCCTGGAGACGAACCAGAGCGTGCCGCTTGCGCAGGCGCTGCTGGATGGGGCACGGCAGCACATGGTCACCACGAACGCGCCGATCAACGCACTGCCGGGTTGAGCGCCCGCAGCTGCCGGCGGGCGGGGCGATCATCACGAGTCTGGTCCCCGCCAATCGATTCGGCCCTAACTGCCTGATCCGTTGCGACGGCATCGCGTCCCGCGCTCGATAGAAGCCTGACCGGCGGCCCGGCCCTAGTAGGTTTCCAGATGCAGCCGCCCGTCGCGCTTGAGCGCGGCGGCGATCGCGTCCCACGCGAGGCCGGCCTGCTGCGCGACGTCGCGCAGCGCCAGCACCACGCCCTCTTCCATGCTCTTGAGGCCGCAGACGTAGAAGAAGGCGTTCGGGTCCTGCAGCAGCGGCGCGAGGTCCGCGGCGCGCTCGCGCATCCGGTCTTGCACGTAGGTCTTGGGCTGGCCCGGCGTGCGGCTGAACGCGAAGTTGATGTCGATGAAGTCCTTCGGCAGGTTCTGCAGCGGGCCGAAGTACGGCAGCTCCTGCCGGGTGCGGGCGCCGAAGAACAGCAGCAGCTTGCCGCCCTCGAACTTGCCGCTCTTGCGCAGACGGCGGCGCCATTCGGTCATCGCACGCATCGGCGCCGAGCCGGTGCCGGTGCAGATCATCACGATGTGGCTCTTCGGATGGTTCGGCATCAGGAAGGTCGAACCGAACGGCCCGATCACCTGCACCTTGTCGCCGACCTGAAGGTCGCACATGTAGTTGCTGGCGACGCCGTGCACCGGGTTGCCTTCGTGGTCTTCGAGCACGCGCTTGATCGTCAGCGACACGTTGTTGTAGCCGGGGCGCTCGCCGTTGCGCGGGCTGGCCACGCTGTACTGGCGCGCGAAGTGCGGCTTGCCCCGTTCGTCCACGCCGGGCGGCACGACGCCGATCGACTGGCCCTCGAGCACCGGGAACGGCATCGCCCCGAAATCGAGGATGACGTGGTGCGTGTCGTACTCCTTACCGACCTCGGTGACGCGCACGTTGCCGACGCAGGTCGCGCTCACGGTCTTCTCGGCAGCGCGCGCGCCGTACAGATTGGTGTAGGCATGAGCGGCGGACCAGGGCGGCAGCTGCGCGCCGTAGCTGACCGGCGGCATGCCGGCGCCGGGCTGCGCCGGATCGATGGCCGCCTGCGCCAGCGCCGCCTGCGCCTGTGCCAGCGTCTTCAGCGACTCGTCGGCCACCGGCGCGTCCTGCGCCAGCGCGTCGGCGCCGACGCCCATCTCGGCGAGCTGCGCCGGCGTCAGCTCCTCGGGCAGTTCGAACCAGCCGAACTGCTCGTCGAGCGGGTACGCGCTCGCCCTGGGCACCATGCGCCAGTTGTCGATCGCGCCGGTCGGGCACACCGGAATGCAGGCCAGGCATTTCTCGCAGACCGACGGATCGACGACGTAGTTGTTCGCGTCGTGCGAGATCGCCTTGATCGGACACGCCGCCTCGCAGGCGCCGCAGCGGATGCAGATCCCGGGGTCGATCAGGTGTTGCTTGAGGAGCGTCTCATCGGTTCGCATGTCCATGGCAGGTTTCCTCGTTCGGTGCCGGCCGCGCGGTTCGCAGCCGCGCGGCCATCGTCATCCGCGCATCAATTAAAACGCACGTACTCGAAATCGACCGGCTGGCGGTTGATGCCGATCACCGGCGGCGCGATCCAGTTCGCGAACTTCCCCGGCTCGACCACCTGGCCCATCAGCGAGGTCACGAACGCGCGGTCCGCCGCGCTCGGCAGCCACTGGTCGACACTGGCCTTCCATTCGGCCTCCGACACCACATGCCCGTCGGGCGCGACCCGCACGCCCGCGAGCGTGCCGATCTGCCGGTTGAACGCCTTGTGCGGCACCTGCAGCCGGAACGGGATGCCCGCCTTTTCGATCACCCGGTTCCAGCGCGCCACGCCGGCCATCGAGTCCTTGATGTAGTCGTCGCGCAGCACTTCGTTCAGCGCGTTCAGCATCGGCACGTCCTTCTCGGTCAGCTTGCCTTCCGACACGTCGAGCACCTTGTAAGTGGAGCCGTGCAGACGGTGGTCGTCGCTGCGCTTGCCCTCCTCGAACCGGCCCTTCAGGCCGGCGCTGTAGAAGGTCGCGGCATTCGACGACTGGTCCGCGCCGAACAAGTCGATCGTGACGCTGAAGTGGAAGTTCAGGTAGCGCTGCAGCGTCGGCAGGTCGATCACGCCGGCATTGCGCAGCTTGGCCACATCGTCGGTCTTCAACTGGTTCATCGCGTCCACCGTGCGCTGGATCACCCGGCTCACCCCGGATTCACCGACGAACATGTGGTGCGCCTCCTCGGTCAGCATGAACTTGGTCGTGCGCGCCAGCGGATCGAAGCTCGACTCGGCGAGCGCGCACAACTGGTACTTGCCGTCGCGGTCGGTGAAGTAGGTGAACATGAAGAACGACAGCCAGTCGGGCGTCTTCTCGTTGAACGCGCCGAGGATGCGCGGATTGTTTGCGTCGCCCGAGCGGCGCTCGAGCAGCGCCTCGGCCTCCTCGCGGCCGTCGCGGCCGAAGTAGCGGTGCAGCAGGTAGACCATCGCCCACAGATGGCGGCCTTCCTCGACATTGACCTGGAACAGGTTGCGCATGTCGTACAGGCTGGGCGCGGTCAGGCCCAGGTGGCGCTGCTGCTCGACCGATGCCGGCTCGGTGTCGCCCTGCGTGACGATGATGCGGCGCAGGTTCGCGCGGTGTTCGCCGGGAACGTTCTGCCAGGCCGGCTCGCCGAGGTGGTCGCCGAAGTGGATCTTGCGGTCGGCTTCGGCCGGGTTCAGGAAGATGCCCCAGCGGTAGTCGGGCATCTTCACATAGTCGAAATGCGCCCAGCCCTGCGGATCCACGCTGGTCGCGGTGCGCAGGTACACGTCGAACGCGCGCGAACGCTCGGGGCCGACCTCCTGCCACCATCCGACAAAGGCCGGCTGCCACTGCTCGAGCGCGCGCTGCAGTGTCTTGTCTTCGGCCAAATTGACGTTGTTCGGAATCTTCTCGCTGTAGTTGATGCTGCTCATGTCTCGTCCTTTCGGTAAATGAACTGGTTTGAGGGATCTGCTGCGTCGTCCGGCAACTGTTTTGCGCGGGCACCGCGGATCCGGCTTTGCCGGTCCGCCGGTGTCGCCCCCCGAAAGGGGGGTTGGTGAAGCGACACGAAGTGCGCGAAGACTGGGGGTTAGACACGGTTCATATCGAACGCGGCCTTTTCTCCCTTGCCGTAGACCTTCAGCGCGCCGCGCTCGCCGACCGCGTTCGGCCGCTGGAAGATCCAGTTCTGCCACGCGGTGAGCCGGCCGAAGATG
Source organism: Burkholderiaceae bacterium (assembly GCA_030123545.1). Taxonomy (NCBI): domain Bacteria; kingdom Pseudomonadati; phylum Pseudomonadota; class Betaproteobacteria; order Burkholderiales; family Burkholderiaceae; species Burkholderiaceae bacterium. The sequence goes on from CP126124.1 coordinate 3,059,921, forward strand.
CGGGTCAGCATGTTCTCCTGCTGCGAAAAGCGCAGATTCGCTTCGAGGCCGGTCAGCGCGTCCGGGCTCATCGCGGCGCGCTCTTCCAGCGCGATGCGGATTTCGTCCGCCCAGTCGATCTCGTCCGGCGCGGCGGTGACAAGGCCGAGGATGAGCGCCTCGTCCGGCGCAATGGGACGGCCTGCGGCGGCGCGCACCGCCTCGAGCGGCGCGGCCTCTTCGTAGAAGCGGCGCGCGAGCCGCGACTGACCGTTCACCATTGGAGCCAAGCCGAAGTTGAACTCGTCGAGTTCGAGCGCGGCCGCGTTCTCGACGCCGCTCAGCATGTACGCGCGGTCCGCGCAGAACGCGAGTTCGGCGAGCACGCCGGCAAAGCACGAGCCGGGCTCGATCAGCGCGAACAGGCTGCGCGACGACACGTCGAACCGCGCCAGCGTGCGCCGCAGCATGCCGATCGTCTCGCGCACGAACCAGTGATCTTTGTGCGCGAGCATGGTGGCATCGGCCTGCAGCACGGCCTTGGCATCGCCGGCGGTCTTCAGCACCCAGGTGCCGATCTCGAGTTCATTGGTGCGCATGTGCAGGATCGCGTCGTCGAGGTCGCGCGCCATCGCGAGCGGCCACCAGCCGGCGCCCGCGGCCTCGATGGCGGCGAGATCGGTCGGCTGCGCGCCGGCCGGCGCGCGCACGGTGAAGATCGCGACCCGCTTTGCGCGGTCGATGTCCACGCTCACGTTCGCGTAGCCGATGCGTTCGGGCGTGATGCTGCGCTCCACCGACGGCAGCGCAACGCCGCGCGCCTCTTGCGGCCGGTCGCTGCCGGCGGCAAGCCGCGCGGCGCGCTCGCCAACCGCCTGCGCGAACTGCTGCGGCTTCGCGATCGCGTCGACCAGGCGCCAGTCGACGGCGCGCTGGCCGCGCACACCTTCGGTGGTGGTGCAGAAGATGTCGGCCAGGTCGTGCCGCACATGGCGCTTGTCGGTGACGCGGGTCAGCCCGCCGGTGCCGGGCAGCACGCCGAGTAGCGGCACCTCGGGCAGCGACACGGAAGACGAGCGGTCGTCGACCAGAATGATCTCGTCGCAGGCCAGCGCCAGCTCGTAACCGCCGCCGGCGCAGGCGCCGTTCAGCGCCGCGACGAACTTCAGGCCCGAATGCCGGCTCGCGTCCTCGATGCCGTTGCGCGTCTCGTTCGTGAACTTGCAGAAGTTCACCTTCCACGCATGGGTGGATAGGCCCAGCATGAAGATGTTGGCGCCGGAGCAGAACACCTTGTCCTTGAGACTGGTGACGACCACGACCCGCACCTCGGGGTGCTCGAAGCGGATGCGCTGCAGCGCGTCGTACAGTTCGATGTCGACGCCGAGATCGTACGAATTGAGCTTGAGTTTGTAGCCGGGGCGGATGCCCGCGTCCTCGTCGATGTTCAATGACAGCGTCGCGGTCTGCCCGTCGACGGCGAGCTTGATGTGCCGGTATCGGGACGGGTCGGTCTGGTAGTTCACCTGGGCGGGTTCAGCCATGTTTGCTCCTGAAGAAGAATGATCGGCGACGGGTCAGATGGGTGAATCAAAGTGCAGAATCAGTGACTTTCATAACATTAATATGCATCATAGTGCATTTTTAAGCGTCCGTCAAATGCATTTTTATGCATGTCATCAGCAAGGGCATCGGACGCCGCTCAGCCCTGCGCCAACCGCGCGCGAACCTGCGCGAGCAGTTGCGCGTAGGCCTGATCCAGCGCGCGGTTGCTGGTGTCGAAATGCATGTCGGCCTTGGAATAGAACGCGGAGCGTCCGTCCAGGATGCGCTGCAGATCCTTCATCGCTTCGCGGCTGGCCGCCATCGGCCGCAGGTCGCCCTGCGCCGCGACCCGCGCCATGTGGTCCGCCGGCGCGGCCTGCAGCCAGATCGTGTAGCAGTGCGCGAGCAGCAGGTTGAAGTTGGCGGCGTCCGACACCAGTCCGCCGGGCGTCGCGATCACGACCTCGGGGTAGATCTGGATCGCCTCCTCGAGCGCGCGGCGCTCGTAGCGGCGGTACGCGTTCGCGCCGTACAGGTTGTGGATTTCGCTGATGCCGCAGCCGGCGAATTTTTCGATTTCGCGGCTCAGTTCGATGAACGAATAGCCGAGGTCTTCGGCCAGGCGCCGGCCAAGCGTCGACTTGCCGGCGCCGCGCAGCCCGATCAGCGCGATGCGCGACAGGCGCTCGCGCTCGTTGCCGCCGGCTCCGAACAGCTCGCCCAGCGCGAGCCGCGCGCGCAGCAATTCCGGCTCGCTGCGGTGCTCCAGCAGTTCACGGATCAGCAGCCATTCCGGCGACGAAGTACTGACGTCGCCCAGCAGCTCGGCGAGCGAGCAATGCAGCGCGCGTGCGATCTGCAGCAGCACCAGGATCGACGCATTGCCGGTACCGTATTCGAGATTCGCCAGATGCCGCTCCGACACATCGGCCGCCAGCGCAACCGCCTTGCGCGTCATGCCGCGGCGCGAGCGGAGCGTGCGCACCCGCTCGCCAAGCGTCACCAGGAATGGATGCCGCGCTTCGTCCGCAGACAGTTCACGCACTGCGGACGCCGCCGGCGGCTGGCCTTCGACGACCGCCGCATCGGCGCCGAAATCGGGTCCGGAATTCATGGTTTCACCCTCCTCTGCAGATCAGAGCCGCAACCGGGGCCGGACGCAGCGCCAGTGGCCACGCCTGCACCGGCCGAACTACTTGAGTCCTGCTTGACATGCACTTTAGTGCATAGTATCGTGACGCGCATGATAATGCAACCCCGATCCGCGACCATGACCATTTCTGCGGCCCGCGTTGGCCGCGACGGAGCAATGCGATGACAACCGACACCCCCGCCCTGCTGCAGAACTATCTGGCCGGACGCTGGCAGGCTGGTACCGGCCCCGGCACGCCGCTGCGCGACCCGGTGCTCGGCACCGATCTGGCGCGCGTCAGCAGCCGCGGACTCGACTTGGCCGCGGGCTTCGCGTTCGCGCGCGAGCAAGGCGGCCGCGCGCTGCGCGCAATGACGTACCGCGAGCGCGCCGCGATGCTGGCCGCGGCGGTGCAGGTGCTGCAGGCGAATCGCGACGCCTACTACGAGATCAGCACCGCGAATTCGGGCACTACCGCCAAGGATTCGGGCGTCGACATCGATGGCGGCATCTTCACGCTCGGCTACTACGCGCGCCAGGGCGAGGCGCTGGGCGACGCGCGCTTCCTGCTCGACGGTCCGAGTGCGCGGCTCGGCAAGGATCCGGCGTTTCAGTCGCAACACATCCTGGTGCCGACACACGGGGTCGCGCTGTTCATCAACGCGTTCAACTTTCCCTCGTGGGGTCTGTGGGAAAAGGCCGCGCCGGCGCTGCTGTCCGGCGTGCCGGTGATCGTGAAGCCGGCGACCGCGACCGCCTGGCTGACCCAGCGCATGGTGCAGGACGTGGTCGACGCCGGCGTGCTGCCGGCCGGCGCGCTGTCGGTGGTGTGCGGCTCATCGAGCGGGCTGCTCGATGCGCTCGAGCCGTTCGATCTGGTGTCGTTCACCGGTTCGGCCGACACCGCCACGCTGATCCGCAGTCACCCCGCGGTGAGCGCGCGCTCGGTGCGCGTCAACGTCGAAGCCGACAGCCTGAACTCGGCGCTGCTCGCGCCCGGCACGCGGCCGGACTCCGAGGCGTTCAAGCTGCTGGTCGGCGAGGTGGTGCGCGAGATGAGCATCAAGTCCGGCCAGCGCTGCACCGCGATCCGCCGCGTGCTGGTGCCGGCCGAACTGTACGACGCCGCTGCGCAGGCGATCTCGGCGAAGCTCGCTACGCTCAGCGTCGGCAACCCGCGCAACAAGGAAGTGCGCATGGGCTCGCTGGTCAGCCGCGAGCAGAGGGATACGGTGCAGGCCGGCATCGCGCAGCTGCGCGCCGAAGCCGATCTGCTACACGACGGCGCCAGCCACGCACTTGTCGACGCGGACCCCGCAGTGGCCGCCTGCGTCGGCCCGACGCTGCTCGGCACGCGCCGCCCAGAGGAAGCGCGCCTGGTGCACGAGGTCGAGGTATTCGGCCCGGTCTCGACACTGATGCCGTATGCGTCGCTGGAGCAGGCGCTTGCGCTGATCCGCCGCAGCCAGGGCTCGCTGGTCACGTCGGTCTACGGCGACGATCCGGCGTTCATCGCCGACGCGGCGCTCGAACTCGCTTCGTCGCACGGGCGCGTCCACGCGATCTCGCCGGACGTCGCGGCGCTCAATACCGGCCACGGCAACGTGATGCCGATGTCGCTGCACGGCGGCCCCGGCCGCGCCGGCGGCGGCGAAGAGCTGGGGGGCTTGCGCGCGCTCGGCTTCTACCACCGCCGCAGCGCGCTGCAGGCGTCGAGCGGCGCGATCGAGCGGCTGGCCGCCGGCGGGCACCGCGTCGCGGCCTAAGCACCGGGGTACAAGCGACACCATGAAACAAGACACGCCCCGCCCCGATGCAAGCAAGGCTGCACCCACGGATGCCGCGCCAGCCGTCGCGCCGCCCGGCGAGCGCTTCAATTTCGCGCAGCACCTGCTGGCCTGCAACGCGCAGCGCGCTGCCAGGACGGCGTTCATCGACGACCTGGGCACGCTCAGCTACGGCGAGCTGGGCGACAGAGTGCGCCGCGCCGCCGCCGGCCTGCGCGCGCTCGGGCTGCGCCGCGAGGAGCGCGTGCTGCTATTGATGCACGACGGCACCGATTGGCCGGTGAGCTTTCTCGGCGCGATGTACGCCGGTCTGGTGCCGGTCGCGGTGAACACGCTGCTCACGGCCGACGACTACGCGTACATGCTCGAGCATTCGCGCGCGCAGGCTGCGCTGGTGTCGGGCGCGCTGCTGCCGGCTCTGCTGTCGGCGATGACGCGCAGCGACCATGAACTGCAAAAACTGATCGTGTCGCGCCCGATCGCGCCGCTCGGCCAGAACGAAATCGAATTCGAGGCGTTCGTTGCCGGGCACAAGCCCAGTCCACGGCCCGCCGCGACCGGCCCGGACGACCCCGGCTTCTGGCTGTACTCGTCGGGCTCGACGGGACGGCCCAAGGGCACGGTGCACACGCACGCCAATCCGTACTGGACCGTCGAGCTGTACGGCAAGGCGGTGCTCGGTCTCACCGAGGCCGACTGCTGCTTCTCGGCCGCGAAGCTGTTCTTCGCCTACGGCCTCGGCAACGCGCTGACGTTCCCGATGAGCGTGGGGGCGACCTCGCTGCTGATGGCCGAGCGGGCCACGCCCGAAGCGACTTTCAAGCGGCTGCGCGGCGAGGTCGGCGGCGTGAAGCCCACGGTGTTCTACGGCGCGCCGACCGGCTTTGCCGGCATGCTCGCGCACCCCGGCCTGCCGTCGCGCGGCGAAGTCGCGCTGCGGCTCGTATCGTCGGCGGGCGAGGCGCTGCCGGCCGAGATCGGCCAGCGTTTCAAGGCGCATTTCGGCGTCGACATCGTCGACGGCATCGGCTCGACCGAGATGCTGCACATCTTCCTGTCGAACCGGCCCGAGCGCGTGCGCTACGGCACCACCGGCTGGCCGGTGCCGGGCTACAAGATCGAACTGCGCGGCGACGACGGCGGCCCGGTGCCCGACGGCGAACCGGGCGACCTGTACATCCACGGGCCGTCGAGCGCGATCATGTACTGGGGCAATCGCGCGAAGACGCGCGAGACGTTTCAGGGCGGCTGGACCAAGGCCGGCGACAAGTACGTGCGCAATGCCGACGGCAGCTACACCTATTCGGGCCGCAGCGACGACATGCTGAAAGTGAGCGGCATCTACGTCTCGCCGTTCGAGGTCGAAGCGACGCTGGTGCAGCACCCCGCCGTACTGGAGGCGGCGGTGGTCGGGGTGCAGGATGCCGACGGGCTGGTCAAGACCAAGGCCTTCGTCGTGCTGAAGGGTGGCGGCCACGCCGACGAGGCCGAGCTGAAAGCCTTCGTGAAGGACCGGCTCGCGCCGTACAAATACCCGCGCACGATCGAGTTCGTCACCGAGCTGCCGAAGACCGCGACCGGCAAGATCCAGCGGTTCAAATTGCGCGAACGCGGCCGCGCCTGACGCGGATCGCGGCTCAGCGCGGCGCGCGGTTTGCTATTCTTTGAATAGCGAAATGCGTATATTCCGCGCCGGCTGCAGCGCGAAATCATTGAAAATTCATCACGTGTCCTTCGAGATCTTGATCGCGGGGAACTTGGACGTGAAGTCCTTGTTCTTCGCCGCGATCGCGATCGCGACCTGGCGCGCGACCGACTTGTAGATCGCGGCCACGTCGCCTTCGGGGTCGGCCGCGACGGTCGGCTGGCCGCCGTCGGCCTGCAATCGGATCTGCATGTCCAGCGGCAGCGCACCGAGGTAGGCCAGGTCGCGCTCGGCCGCCATTCTTTTGCCGCCGCCCTCGCCGAAGATGTGCTCGACATGGCCGCAGTTCGTGCAGACATGCACGGCCATGTTCTCGACGATGCCGAGGATCGGCACGCCGACCTTCTCGAACATCCGCACCGCCTTGCGCGCGTCGAGCAGCGCGATGTCCTGCGGCGTCGTCACGATCACCGCGCCGGTCAGCGGCACGCGCTGCGACAGCGTCAGCTGCACGTCGCCGGTGCCGGGCGGCAGGTCGACGATCAGATAGTCGAGCTCGCGCCAGCGCGTCTGGCGCAGCAACTGCTCGAGCGCCTGCGTCGCCATCGGGCCGCGCCAGATCATCGCCTCGTCGGGCTTGACCAGAAAGCCGATCGACATCAGCTGCACGCCGTAATTCAGCAGCGGCTCCATGGTCTGGCCGTCGCTGGTCTCGGGCTTCGCGCTGACGCCCATCATCATCGGGATGCTGGGGCCGTAGATGTCGGCGTCGAGCAGCCCGACCTGCGCACCCTCGGCCGCCAGCGCCAGCGCGAGGTTCGCCGCCGTCGTGCTTTTTCCCACGCCGCCCTTCCCCGACGCGACCGCGACGATGTTCTTCACGCCGGCCAGCAGCGAGACGCCGCGCTGCACCGCGTGCGCCTCGACGCGCGTCACGATCTCGACCGACGCGTTCTGCACGCCGGCCACGCCGCGCGCCGCAGCGGTGAGCGCCTGGCGCAGTGCTGCGAGCTGGCTCTTCATCGGATAGCCGACCTCGACCGTGAACGCCACGTCGCCGCCGTCGACGGCAAGGTTCTTCACCGCGCCGCTCGATACGAAGTCGCGGCCGGTGTTCGGGTCGTTGACCGCGGAGAGCGCGGCGAGGATCTGCTCTTGGGTAGGCATTGGAAGGCTCTTGAAAAGGGTTCCTGGCAAAGCGCAGCGAGTTTAGCGACAACTTCTAAAATAACCGGTTTTCGCCGGAACATACCCATGCCCGCACCCCGCCGATTGTTCGTCACCACGGCGCTGCCCTACGCCAACGGCAACTTTCACATCGGCCACATCATGGAGTACATCCAGGCCGACATCTGGGTGCGTTTTCAAAGAATGCAGGGGGCCGAGGTGAATTTCGTCGGCGCCGACGACGCGCATGGCGCGCCGATCATGATCGCGGCCGAGAAAGCCGGCAAGACGCCGCAGCAGTTCGTCGCCGACATCGCGGCCGGCCGCAAACCCTATCTGGACGGCTTTCACATCGCGTTCGACAACTGGCATTCGACCGACGCGCCGGAAAACCACGCGCTGGCGCGGCAGATCTACCTCGACCTCAAGAAGGCCGGGCTGATCGCGACCCGCGTCGTCGAGCAGTTCTTCGACCCCGAGAAGAACATGTTCCTGCCGGACCGCTTCATCAAGGGCGAGTGCCCGAATTGCCACGCGAAAGACCAGTACGGCGACAACTGCGAAGTCTGCGGCGCCGTATACGCGCCGACCGACCTGATCAACCCCTACTCTGCGCTGTCGGGCGCCAAGCCGGTGCTGAAAAGCTCCGAGCACTTTTTCTTCCGGCTGTCCGATCCGCGCTGCGTGGCGTTTTTGCAGGAATGGACGCAAAACGGCAAACACGTCCAGCCCGAAGTGGCCAACAAGGTCAAGGAATGGTTCAGCGTGCGCACCAACCCCGACGGCAGCACCAGCGAGGGCCTGGGTGACTGGGACATCAGCCGGGACGCGCCCTACTTCGGCATCGAGATTCCCGACGCTCCGGGCAAGTACTTCTACGTCTGGCTGGACGCGCCGATCGGCTACCTGGCGTCGCTGAAGAACCTGCTGGGCAAGCGCGGCCAGAGTTACGACGCCTACATGGCCGATCCGCTGCTCGAGCAGTACCACTTCATCGGCAAGGACATCGTCACCTTCCACACGCTGTTCTGGCCCGCCATGCTGAAGTTCAGCGGCCGCAAGACGCCCGACAAGATCTTCGTGCACGGTTTCCTCACGGTGAACAACGGCGAGAAGATGAGCAAGAGCCGCGGCACCGGGCTGGACCCGCTGAAATACCTCAACCTCGGCATGAACCCCGAGTGGCTGCGCTACTACCTGGCCGCCAAGCTGAACGGGCGCAACGAGGACATCGATTTCAACGCCGACGATTTCATGGCGCGGGTGAACAGCGACCTGATCGGCAAGTACGTCAACATCGCGAGCCGGGCGGCCGGCTTTTTACACAAACATTTTGCGGGTCGCATTGGAGAGCTATCGTCAGGTACGGTAGGAGCGAATGGCCGGACAACCGGTCCGCTCTACGACATACCGATCCAAAACTTTCAAAGAACCAGCGCTTCGATACTGCAGTGTTTTGAGAGCCGAGAGTTCAGCTTGGCAGTTCGGATGATCATGAGATTGGCTGACGAGATCAATGAATTCTGGGACAGTGCGAAGCCTTGGGAACTCTCGAAAAAATTCTCTACTCCCGCTAACCCCAGTGACCCAACGTACCTGCACCTTGTCTGCTCTACGGTCATTGAGGGTTTCCGGCTACTCACACTGCATTTGAAACCAATCCTGCCCAAGTTGGCTCAAGATGCAGAAGCATTTCTTCGTCTTCCAAAGCCACTGAGTACATCCGATGTCCTGAATGTCCTTCCGTCGGGGCATCAGATCGGTGAGTACAAGCACCTGATGCAGCGCGTCGATATCAAGCAGATTGAGGCCTTGTTTGAGGCGCCAGCCCTTGCCGAATCTACGCAATCAGCTTCTGAATCGATAGCGCCCGGTGGCGAGAGCATCGCGCCCATGATCGGTATCAACGACTTCTCGAAGGTCGACCTGCGCATCGCGAAGATCGTCGCCTGCGAGCGGGTCGACGGCTCGACCAAGCTACTCAGGCTCACGCTCGACGCCGGCGAGGGGCGCACGCGCAACGTGTTCAGCGGCATCGCTTCGGCCTACCAGCCGGAGGAGTTGATCGGTCAGCTGACGGTGCTGGTCGCGAACCTTGCGCCGCGCAAGATGAAGTTCGGCACCAGCGAAGGCATGGTGCTGGCCGCCAGCGACGCCGACGAAAAGGCGCGGCCCGGCATCTACATCCTGAACCCCGGGACCGGCGCGGTGCCGGGGATGCGCGTGCGCTAGCGCTTGCCGGACGTGGCCTGCCGTTGCCGCACGGCGCCGAGAATTCCGCGCAGGATCTCGACCGGCGCAGGGGGGCAGCCGGGCACCACGCCGTCCACCGGAATCACGTTGGCGACCCTGCCGCAGCTGGCATAGCTCTCGCCGAAGATGCCGCCCGTGCAGCCGCAGTCGCCCACCGCGAGCACCAGCTTCGGCGCCGGCATCGCATCGAAGGTGCGCCGCAGTGCTTCCTCCATGTGACGCGATACCGGCCCTGTCACCAGCAGCATGTCGGCATGGCGCGGGCTGGCGGCAAGCTTGATGCCCAGTCCTTCGATGTTGTAGTAAGGATTGCTGAGCGCGTTGATCTCCAGCTCGCAGCCGTTGCAGGACCCCGCATCGACCACGCGGATGGTCAGTGCTTGGCCGAGGATGCCGAGAAGGTCCTGATGGATGCGGCGAATGGTTGCATCGTTTCCGTCGTCAGCGTCGGCTACGCTCGGCACCGGCTCCGTGACGGTGCCGGTGCGGGCGATCTGCTTGAGTAGGTGCCACATCAGAGGTCGTGCCCGGAATAGCTCAGATTGAAGGACTTGTTGATCAGCGGAAAGTCAGGAACGATGTTGCCCATCATGGCGTGCTCGATGACCGGCCAGTTCTGCCACGACGGGTCGTGGCAATGGCAGCGCACGATGCGGCCATCCCCCCCGATTTCGAGTGCCACGAAAACCTCGCCGCGCCAGCCCTCCACCCACCCTGCGCCGATGCAGGCAGCATCCGGAGCCCGCAACTCGGCGCGAATCGCTCCACCAGGCAGGCCTTCGCAAAGGTGACGAATGAGCCGCAGCGATTCGAGCGTCTCGTCGAAGCGCACGACCACGCGCGCCGCGACATCGCCGTCGCGGTGCGTGGCCATCGCGACCTCGAGCCGGTCATAGGGCGACCATCCGTGGTCGCACCGCAAATCGGCCGACTGCCCGCTGGCACGCCCGGCCAGGCCCGTGAGACCGAGTTGGGCAGCCAGTTCCGGTGTCGCCCGCCCGGTGGTATGGAAACGGTCTTGCAGGCCTGCATGCTCGTCGTACACGACCTTCAGCGCACGCACCTCCCGCTCGATCACGTCGCACTGCCGACGCAGGCGATCGAGCATCGTCGGTTCCAGATCGCGCGCGACGCCGCCGGGCACCACCGCATCCATCATCAGGCGATGGGCGAACGCCTCCTTCGACAGGCGCAGCCAGTCTTCGCGCAGGCGCGAGAACTGCGCCAGCCCGAAGGCCAGACCCGCATCGTTGCCCAGGGCGCCGAGGTCGCCCAGGTGGTTGGCGACGCGCTCGCGTTCCAGCATCAGCGCGCGCAGCCAGATCGCCCGGTCGGGAATCTCGCAGCGCCAGGCCGATTCGAGCGCCATGCAGTAGGCCCAGGCATAGGCCACGGTCGTGTCGCCCGACACGCGGCCTGCGAGCCGATAGGCATCCTGTGGCGTCAGCTCGGTGAAGCGCCGCTCGATGCCCTTGTGCGCGTAGCCCAGGCGCGCTTCCAGCCGCAGCACCTTCTCCCCAACTGCCGAGAAGCGCCAATGGCCGGGCTCGATGATGCCGGCATGCACTGGGCCGACGGCGACCTCGTGCACGCCGTCGCCTTCGACGCGCACGAAGGAATAGTCGGCGGGCAATCCGCCGGCAGCGGCTGACCGGGCCCCGCCGTCGCGCTGCAGCGGCGGCGGCCCGGGCGGCCACACGCCATGGTCCAGCCACGGGCGGGTGTCGCCGGCTCCGTCGGCATGCAGGCCCAGCAGGTCGGCCATCGCACGCTGCATCCGGCCCGCAGATGGGAAGATGTCCGCCAGATCCGGAAAGCTTCGCGTCGTGTCGCCGAGCCGTGATTCGACCCAGACCAGCCCCTCGGGCACGGCATAGGCGGCACACACGGCCATCCCCTGCTGCACGGCACCGCGGTCGACACCCCAGGCCGCGACCAGCCGCCCGCCCGAGGCGGCGACGGTGCGTGCCACGGCGTGCCAGCCGGCGTCGCGCACCACCCCGTGCCAGATCGGCAGCGGCGCCTGCAGGCGCCGCAGTTCGAATCCCAGGTCCGCCAATGCCATGGAACTAATTCCCCAGCATCGCAGCCGCCTGCCGATACCAGGCGTCGAGATAGGGCGGTATGTACAGGCCCAGCATCAGCCCGAGCCCGAGGTGCGCAAACACCGGGATCAGCGCCGGCGGATGCGCGAGCGGCCTGACGCTGGTCGGGCCGAACACCATCGGCTGGACGCGGCTGAAAATAGACGCGAACGCCACACCGAGCGCGATCAGCAGAAACAGCGCCGCCCACGGCTGCTCGTGCATGGTCGCAGTGATGATCAGGAATTCGCTGGCGAAGACCCCGAACGGCGGCATGCCCAGGATCGCCAGCGTGCCGAGCATCAGGCCCCAGCCGACCGTCGGATTGACCCTGAGCAGGCCGCGGATGGATTCCATGAGCTGGGTGCCGGCCGTCTGCGTGGCGTGCCCGACGGCAAAGAAGATCCCGGATTTGATCAGCGAATGCACCGTCATGTGCAGCAGTCCGGCGAAGCTGGCAATCGGCCCCCCGAGGCCGAACGCAAAGGTCATCATTCCCATGTGCTCGATGGACGAATAGGCGAACATGCGCTTGACGTCCTTCTGCCGGACCAGGAAGAACACCGCCGCCACCACCGACAGCAGGCCGAAGCCCATCATCAACCGGCCGGTCAGGTGGTTGTTGTGCAACGCGCCGTCAGTCAGGACCTTGCAGCGCAAAATCGCGTAGAGCGCGACGTTGAGCAGCAGGCCCGACAGCACGGCGGACACCGGCGTCGGCCCCTCGGCATGCGCGTCGGGCAGCCAGTTGTGCAGCGGCACCAGGCCGACCTTGGTGCCGTACCCGATGAACAGGAAGGCGAACGCCAGCGTGATGATCCCCGGATGGAGTTGGCCCTTCAGCGCGTCGAGGTTGCTCCACAGCAGGGCCCCGCCTTCGGCGCCGATGACTTTTTCGGCCGCCATGTAGAGCAGCACCGTACCGAACAGCGCCTGCGCGATGCCGACACCGCACAGAATGAAGTATTTCCATGCGGCCTCCAGGCTGGCGGCCGTGCGGTACACGCTGACCAGCAGCACCGTGGTCAACGTGGCCGCTTCCATCGCAACCCAGACGATGCCCATGTTGTTGGTCGTCAGTGCCAGCAGCATCGTGAAGTTGAAGCACTGGTACATGCTGTGGTACAGGCGCAAGCGCGGCGGCGTCATCTTCCCGTGGTCTCTTTCGATGCGCATGTAGGGCCGCGAGAAAATCGACGTGGTCAGGCCCACGAACGCCGTCAGCGCAACCAGAAAAACGTTGAGCGGGTCGATATAGAACTCCCGGTTCCACACCAGCATCGGGCCGTCTCTGATGACCTGCGCCGTCAGTACGCATGCAGCGATGAAGGTGCCCAGGCTGAACAAGACGTTGACGTCGCGCGCACTGTCGCGATGGCCGACCAGGGCCAACACCAGCCCGCCGGCGAGCGGCGTTGCGAGCAGGAAGGCCAGCGCATTCAACTTAGTCTTCCTTCAACTTCTCGAGGTGGTGGATGTCCAGGCTGTCGAATTGCTCGCGGATCTGGAACATAAACACCCCCAGGATGACCACGCCGATCAGGACGTCGAGCCCGATGCCGAGTTCGACCACCATCGGCATGCCGTAGGTGGCGGAGGTGGCGGCGAAGAACAGGCCGTTCTCCACGGCCAGGAAGCCGATCACCTGCGGCACCGCCTTCGCGCGCGTGATCATCATCAGGAACGACAGCAGCACGCAGGCCAGCGCGATACCTAGCGTGCCGCTGGCCAGCGCCGTCGACAGCCGCGAGATCGGCAGCGCGAGGTTGAAGGAAAAGATCACCACCCCGATGCCGATCAGCAGGATGGTCGGGATGTTGATCAGCGTCTCGACGTCCCAGCGGATGTCGAGCCGGTTGACGACACGGTTCAGCAGGTAGGGAATCAGCAGCACCTTGAGCACGAAGGTCAGTCCGGCCGACAGATAGAGGTCGTGCTGGTGCGTCACGTAGCCGACCACGGCGGTGACCAGCGCCAGCGTCGCGCCCTGCAGCGTGAACAGGTTGATCAGCGACACGATGCGGCGCTGCGCGATCATCGCGAACGCGAGCAGCAGCAGCACCGCGCCGAGCAGGTTGACGAACTGGGTCAGCAGCTGGCTCATGTCAATGGCTCAGCAGCAACTGCACCAGCATGCCGATCACCGCCAGCAGGAAGGCGGTCCCCAGGAACTCTGGCACGCGGAAGATGCGCATCTTGGCGCTCAGCGTCTCCAGCAAGGCCAGCAGGAAGCCGCCGATGGCGAGCTTAAACACCAGCACGGCCAGTGCCGGCAGCATCGCCGCCGGCGCCTGGACCTCGGCGACGCCCCAGGGGAAGAACAGCGCCAGGCCGATGCAGGAGTAAGCGAACAGCTTGAGGCTCGCGGCCCATTCGAGCAGCGCCAGATGACGGCCCGAATACTCGAGGACGAGCGCTTCGTGGATCATCGTGAGCTCGAGGTGCGTGGCCGGGTTGTCGATCGGCACGCGCGCGTTCTCCGCCAGCGACACCATCGTGAAAGCAACGCCTGCAAATGCGAGGCTGGGATAGATCGCCAGCTCGCGATGGGTCAGCGTCTGGACGATGGTCGGCAGCGAGGTCGACTTCGAGATCAGCGCGGCCGAGAACAGCACCATCAGCAGCGCCGGCTCGGCGAGAAACCCGATCAACATCTCGCGGCGCGCTCCCATGCTGCCGAAGCCGACGCCGATATCCATTGCGGCCAGCGAGATGAACACGCGCGCCAGCGCGAACAGTCCCACCAATGCGATCGCGTCGGCGGCACGCGCCAGTGGCAAGTCGACGGACAACGTGGGGGTGATGGCGCAGGCCACGACCATGCAGCCGAACATCACGTACGGCGCGGCGCGGAACAGCCGCGACGCGTGGTCCGCGACTATCGACTCCTTGTTGAACAGCTTGTGCAGCACCCGGTACGGCTGCCACAGCGCGGGCGCCGACCTGTTCTGCAGCCAGGCGCGCCATTGATTGACCCAGCCGGTCAGCAGCGGGGCCAGCAGGATCGCGATCACGACCTCGATCGATTGCGACAGGAATCCGGCAAAATTCATGTCGACACCACCAGCAGCGTCGCGACCAGCGTCACGAAGCTGTACAGCAGGTAGACGGAAATGCGGCCCTGCTGCATCTTTCCGAACAGGCGCGCGAGGGCTTGGGTCAGATCCATGATCGGTAGGTACAGCCAGTACCAAAAATGGTCCTCGATCGTCATGCGGTAGCGTGGCTGCGCGTCGAACGGGGTCGGTAGATCGCGCCGCATCCGGAAGAACGGCTCGAAGATCTGGCGGATCGGCTGGCCGAAGCCCTCGGCCGTGTCCTGCATGCGCGCGGTCACCCACGGATAGCCGCAGGCCCAGGGCAGACCGCGCCGCATCCGCCCGTGGTAGAACACGCGCACCAGCAGGTACGCGAGCGCAAAGCTCGCCAGGATGCCGAGCAGAAAGATCATCGGGCCGTAGCTCGCCTGCTGCAGGCTGTTCGGCGCCAGCAGCCAGCCGCTGGCTGCCGCGCGCTCACCCAGGCCCGCGTGGACGAGCTGCTGCGTCACCGGGTCGATCCACTGGATGAACTGGGTCGGCAGCAGGCCGAGCGCGACGCAGCCGAGCACCAGCCACACCATGCCGGCGCGCTCCCAGCCGCCGGCATCGTGCGCGTGCGCGAGCTTGTCCTCACGCGGCTGGCCGAGGAAGATCACGCCGAAGAACTTGACCATCGTGTAGCCTGCCAGCGCCGCCACCAGCGCGATCAGCGCCGCGACCACCGGGATCAGCATGGTCAGCAGCGGCACTGGCAACCCAGTCGTGAACAGGAAGCTCTGCAGCAGCAGCCACTCCGACACGAAACCGCCGAGCGGCGGCAGGCCGGCGCTGGCCAGCACGCCCAGCAGCATCAGCCAGCCCACCCAGGGCATGGTCCGGATCAGGCCTCCCAACTTGCCCAGGCTTCGCTCCGACGTGGCGTGCAGCACGCTGCCGGTGCCGAGGAACAGCAGGCTCTTGAAGCAGGCGTGGCTGGCAACGTGGTAGAGCGTGGCCGTCAAGGCCAGCGCGGCCAGGGGCTTCATGCCGTAGCCCGAGAAGATCAGCGTCAGGCCCATGCCGGCGAACAGCAGCCCCATGTTCTCGATCGACGAATAGGCCAGCAGCCGCTTCATGTCGGTCTGCACGGCAGCAAACACCACGCCCACCATCGCAGTGACCAGGCCGACGGCCAGCAGCACCCCGCCCCACCACCAAAGCCGCAGGTGCAGCAGATCGAGAGACACGCGCAGCAAGCCGTAGATGGCGGTGTTGAGCATGACGCCGCTCATCATCGCCGACACCGGTGACGGCGCGGCCGGGTGCGCCTCGGGCAGCCAGACGTGCAGCGGCAGGATGCCGGCCTTGGCGCCGAAGCCGAACAGCGCCAGCAGGAAACCAACCGATGCCCAGAACGGCGTCAGCGCCTGCGCCCGCATGTTGCCGAACGTGTAGTCGCCGGTGTTGGCCTGCAGCACGGCGAAGCACAGCAGCACCGCGATCGCGCCGATGTGCGCCATCACGATGTAGAGGTAGCCGGCGCTGCGCACCTCGGCAATGCGGTGGTTCGCCGTCACCAGAAAGAACGACGACAGCGCCATCGTCTCCCACATCACCATGAACGAGTAGGCGTCGTCGGCCAGCACGACTCCCGCCATGCTGGCCAGGAACACGTGGTACTCCAGGCACAGCAGGCCCGGCGGCGTGCCCTCGCCCCTGCGGAAGTAGCCCGCCGCGAAGACGGAAATGCCGGCCGCGGCTCCGCCGATGACCATCAGGAAGTACGCAGCGAGGTTGTCCAGTCGCAGATGGAACGGCAGCGCCGGCAGGCCGATCGGGAGCACCGCGACCTCGGGGGTGCCGGGCAGCGCGCTCAGCGCAAGACCGAACAGCGCCAGCCCGAGCAGTCCGCCGACCGGAAACAGCACCTGGGCCACCAGTGCGAGTCGACGCAGGGCGAACACCCCAGCAACACCCACGAGCAGCCAGGCCAGCAGCACCACGAGCATCCAGTCGAGGCAGAGCCATTGCGTCAACGGAGCCAGGCCACTCACCGCTCAGCCATCCGCGCGCTTCGTGCGCCCTAAACGCCGCTTGGCGGGAGCCGGGGCGCCGTCCTTCGAAGGCGACTTCGCCTCGGGCGCAGCCGCCTCGCCGGCGGGCATGGATTGGTTCGCGACCAGCCCGCTGGCCACGTACTGGACGCCATGCTGAGCCAGGTATTCGCGGATGAGCTGCCGCACGACCTGCGACGGCGTCAGGTCCTGCTGCGCGCACAGGCGCTCGAACGCCGCCTTCTTGTTCGGATCGATGAGCAGCGTCAGCCGCGCCGTCTTGAGTTCCATGAAGTCTCTCTATGGTAATGTTGTTACCATATCAAGCACATTATAGATGAGTGTCAGCGGCGATCGCGCGATCGGCCACATGACGACCGTGCGCTAGTCGGTTTGCTGCCGCTTGCGATCGCACGGCTGGTCTGGGACGATCTGCACACCTGTTGCGACCACCGACCCAGCCGGGTCGCCGCGGCACCCCCCGGTAGAATCGAGGCAGAGGTTTCAGCCCATGCATCTATTCCGCCGCCCCGACTACCGGTCTGAAGTGACCCAGTTCATCGACCAGCTCAAGACCGAGCGGCCGAACTTGGAAGCCGGGCAGCGCTTTGGCCGCTCGCTGTTGTGGGACACGAACGTGAACCGCGCGGCCTGGGTCGGTTACCAAAAGGCCGAGGTGCCGCAGAAGCCCTACGTGTACTACGACAACGTCAAGAACACGCGCGGCACGACGCCGGAGCCGGAGCCGGCCGGCGACACAGCCGGATGAGCGCCTCGCCCGAGGCCGACGCGTTGCGGGCGTCGGCCGATGATCCGGCCGCGATGCCGCAGGTGGTGGACCAGGTCGCGCTCGCGCGGCTGTATGGCGAACCGCTGTTCGCGCTGCCGCAGGACCTGTACATCCCGCCGGACGCGCTCGAAGTGTTCCTGGAGGCGTTCGAAGGGCCGCTCGATCTGCTGCTGTACCTGATCCGCAAGCAGAACTTCAACATCCTCGACATCCCGATGGCCGCGCTCACGCGCCAGTACCTGGTCTACGTCGACGAGATCCGCGGCCGCAATCTGGAACTGGCGGCCGAGTACCTGCTGATGGCGGCCATGCTGATCGAGATCAAGTCGCGCATGCTGCTGCCGCCGAAGAAGCTCGCGCAGGGCGAAGAACCGGAAGACCCGCGCGCCGAGTTGGTGCGCCGGCTGCTCGAGTACGAGCGCATCAAGCTCGCGGCGGCACGGCTCAATGACCTGCCGCAGTTTGGACGCGATTTCCTGAAGGCCGAGGTCTACATCGAGCAGGCGCTGCAGCCGCGCTTTCCCGACGTCAACGTGATCGACCTGCAGGAAGCCTGGCGGAGCATCCTGAAGCGGGCGCGGCTGGTGCAGCACCACAGGATCAGCCGCGAGGAACTGTCGGTGCGCGAGCACATGAGCCTGGTGCTGCGCCGCCTGCAGGGCCGACGCTTCGTCGAGTTCGAGACCCTGTTCGACCCTGCGCTGGGCGCGCCGGTGCTGGTGGTCACCTTCATCGCCGTGCTCGAACTGGCCAAGGAGGCGCTGATCGAGGTCACGCAGGCGGAAGGCTATGCGCCGATCTACCTGCGGCTCGCGTTCGCGTCGGCTTGATGGAGGATCCACCCCCAGCCTGCGCGCTACTTGCGTGTCGCTCCGCCAACCCCCTGAAGGGGGCTGAGGGCCGCGACTCCGAGCCTGCCTGCGCAGGCTTGGACGGCCCGAAGGGGCGGTGCCTCTGGCGCCGCCGCGGCCTGCAAGGCCCGCCAGCGGCCGAGCAAAGCCCGATCCGCGGCGGCCGCTGGCATGGCCTGCGCCGCGGTTCGGACGTCGCACCAGTCTCAACGCGTCGCCTGCAGCGCGGCTACGCGCCGCTGCAGGAAGCGGCGCACTGCGGCATCGCTCTCCAGGCCGATCGCCCGCTGGTAAGCCGCAACGGCCGCACGATCGTCTCCGCTGCGCGCGAGCAGATCGGCGCGCGCCGCCCAATACGGTTGGTAGTCGGCCAGCCGCGGGTCCTGCGCCAGCGCATCGAGCGCGGTCAGGGCACCGGTCGCGCCGTCGCGCTCGGCCAGCGCCACCGCCCGGTTCAGCGCCGCCACCGGTGAGCCGGTGAGCGCGTGCAGCGCGTCGTACAGCGTCACGATCGCATCCCAATCGGCGCGGCCGATCCGGCGCCGCGCGCAATGGGCCGACTGCACCGCCGCCTCGAGCTGAAACCGCCCCATGCGTTTGAGTCCCCCGGCGCGTCGCAGCAGGTCTTCGGCCTCGGCGATCAGGTCGGCATCCCACAGCGCCGTGTCCTGCGCGTCCAGCGGCACGTAGTCGCCGGCGGGGTCGCGCCGCGCCGCCCGGCGCGCGTGGGCGTGCAGCATCAGCGCGAGCAGCCCGAGCGCCTCGGGCTCCTGCGGCAGCAGCGCCGCCCCCAGCCGCCCGAGCCAGATCGCCTCGTCGGCCAGGTTGCGCCGGCGCGGATCGGCGCCGCCGGCATCGACCCAGCCTTCGGCGTAGGCCGCGTAAATGGCCTCCAGCACCGCGTCGAGCCGCTCGGGCAGCTGCGCGCGCCCGGGCACCTCGAGGCCGATCCCCGCCTGCCGGATTCGGGCCTTCGCCCGCACCAGCCGCTGCCCCATCGCGGCGGGCGCGATCAGGAACGCGGAGGCGATCGTCGCCGCATCGAAGCCGAGCACCGTCTGCAGCATCAGCGGCGCGCGCACGCCGCGGTCGATTGCCGGATGCGCGCAGGCGAACAGCAGTTCGAGCCGGCGGTCCGGCAGCGCGTCATCTGCTTTCGGCTCGGCCAGCTGATCGAGCAGCGCGAGATGCGCGCTCGCCTGCTCGCCCAGCCTGCGCCGGCGCCACGCGTCCGCCAGGCGCCGGCGCGCGACCGTCAGCAACCACGCCTCCGCGTTCGCCGGCACGCCGCGCGCCGGCCATTCGGTGAGCGCGGCGGCAAAGGCGTCGGAGAGCGCGTCCTCGGCGCCGGCGAGGTCGCGGGTGCGCGCCGCGAGCACCGCCACCAGCTTGCCGTAGCTGCGCCGCGCGGCGCCTTCGGCCTGCGCGCGGGCGGCGGATGCGGCGTCCACTGACACACCGCTCACGCCGCTCAGGGCGCGTCCATCGGCCAGACCGGACGCACCTCCACCGCGCCGTGGCTGGCCGCAGGGCAGCGGGCGGCCCAGGACAGCGCGGCGTCGAGATCGGGCACGTCGATCAGGTAGTAGCCGCCGAGCTGTTCGCGCGTCTCGATGAACGGGCCGTTCAGCACCTCGGTGCGGCCATCCCGCATCTTGACCGTGGTCGCGGTGTCGGCCGGCCGCAGCCGGTTGCCGGCGCGCATCACGCCGGCCTGCGTCAGCGCTTCGGTGTAGGCGCCGTAAGCGGCAAGCGCGGCCCCGCGCTCGGCCTCGCGCAACGCCGCAAGCCCGGCCGGATCGACGTGGATCAGCAGCATGTATTCCATTGCAAGCTCCTTGGTTCGTGATCGCGCACCGTGCGCGATCCTGACAATGTCGGACGGCCGACCGCGGTTTCGACAGCGCTGCGGATACTTTTCGCGAGGCGGCGCCCGCGATCCGGCGGCGCGGCGGGCGAAGGGCGGGCGCTCTACGGGCGCTCGCTCGTCGGCTCGCGCTCCATCAGCGCGGCGACCGCCGCGCGCGCATCGAGCGTGCCGTCCAGCAGTGCCACCACGCCTTCGGCGATCGGCATCGAAACGCCCAGCTGCGCGGCGCGCTGCACCACCGCACGCGCGCAGTACACACCTTCGGCGACATGGCCGAGCGACGCGACCGCCTGCGCCAGCGTCTGGCCGCGCGCCAGCGCCAGCCCGACCTGGCGGTTGCGGCTCAGGTCGCCGGTCGCGGTCAGCACCAGATCGCCGAGACCCGACAGCCCCATGAAGGTGTCGGCGCGCGCGCCTAAGCCAAGCCCGAGCCGCGTCATTTCGGCCAGGCCGCGCGTGATCAGCGCCGCGCGCGCGTTCAGCCCCAGGCCCAGGCCGTCGCACAGTCCGGTGGCGATCGCCAGCACGTTCTTCACCGCGCCGCCGACCTCGACGCCGGTCACGTCGTCGTTCGTGTAGACGCGAAGCCGCGGGCCGTGGAACGCGTCGACCAGCGCGGTACGCACACTCTGATGCGCGCTTGCCGCGACCAGTGCGGTCGGCTGGCCGCGCGCGACCTCGGCCGCGAAGCTCGGCCCGCTGAGCACGCCGGCGCGCAAGGAGGGTGCGACCTGCTGCTGGATCTCGTGCGCCATCAGGCCGGTGGCTCCGGCAGCTCCAGTTTCGAACCCCTTGCAAAGCCAAGCCAGCGGCTGCTGGGCGCCCTGCAGTTGCACGAGCAGATCGCGCAGGCCGGACATCGGCGTCGCGATGACGATCAGTTCCTGCCCGGCCAGCGCGGCGGCGAGCGGGCCGCTCTGCAGGAAAAGCGCGGCCGGCAGTACGACGCCCGGCAGGTAGCGCGCGTTCACGCGCTGCGAATGCATCGCCGCGGCCTGCTTTGCGTCGCGCGCCCACAGCGTGACGCGATGCCGCGCCGACGCGTCGCCGGCCGCCGCGGCCGCCAGCGCGGTACCCCAGGCGCCCGCGCCGACAACTATGATTTTCATAGCATACTGCGCAGGATGGGTATCGGCTTCAGGCCGAAATGATGATGAAAACCTACTGGGCCGCGACCGCCGGCGGCTGCGCCGCGCCGTCGCCGCCCTGCTGTTGCTGCTGTTCGTACATCGCCTGGAAGTTGATTTCCGTCAGGTGCACCGGCGGAAACCCGGCGCGCTGGATCAGGTCGGCGACGTTGCCGCGCAGGTACGGGTAGACGATCTGCGGGCAGGCGATGCCGAGGATCGGGCCGGTCTGCTCGGCCGGCAGGTTGCGCAACTCGAAGATGCCGGCCTGGCGGGCCTCGACCAGGAACACCGTCTTCTCGCCGATCTTGGTCTGCACGGTGGCGGTGACGGTGACCTCGAACAGGCCGTCGGTCACCTGACCGGCGTTGACGCCGAGCTGAATGTCGACGGTCGGTTGCTGCTGCTCGAGCAGGATCGCCGGCGAGTTGGGTTGCTCCAGCGAGGCTTCCTTCAGATAGACGCGCTGGATCTGGAACACGGGGGCTTCGTCGGCCATGGGATCTCTCTCAAGTCAAGGGGCGGTCGGTTCGGACCGGTGCGGGGTGCGTCGAATGTTGCAGCGCGCCGCACTGCGCCAGCGATTATCTCAGGGCGTATGGAGCAGCGGCATCAGGCCGCCGCGGTAGTCGAGCGCGAGCAGATCGTCGCAGCCGCCGACATGGGTCTCGCCGATGAAGATCTGCGGCACGGTGCGCCGGCCGGTGCGCTGCATCATCAGAACCCGCTGCGCCGGATCCTCGTCGACGCGGATTTCGTCGATCTGCGTCACGCCGCGCTCGCGCAGCACCTGCTTCGCGCGAATGCAGTAAGGGCAGACGGCGGTGGTGTACATCGTCACCGGTTGCATGGCGCGGGTACTCATCGGGAGGAAGTTTGCAGCGGCAGGTTCGCGTCCTTCCAGGCCTTCAGGCCGCCGCCCAGCGTCTGCGCGTGCTCGAAGCCGAGCTTGCGCGCGGCGGCGAGCGCGCGGCCGGCGCGCACGCCGGTGGCGCAGACCAGGATCAGCGGCACGGTCTTGTTCTTCACGGTGTCGGCCAGCTTCGCCTCGAACTGGCCCAGCGGCAGGTTCTTCGCGCCGCCGATATGCCCGGCGGCGAATTCGTCGGGCTCGCTGACATCGACGACCACCGCGCGCTCGCGGTTGATCAACTGCACCGCCGCCGCCGGGTCCAGCCCGCCGCCGCCGCGCCGGTTCAGCAGTGGCCACAGCAGCATGCCGCCGGACACCAGCACCACGCACAGCAGCAGCCAGTTTTCAATGATGAATTTCACGCAGTTCCTTGTCGGCTATTTGGGATAAAGCCGCTCATTCTAAAATGCAGGGCTTTGCACCTGAATTCGCGTCGGAATTGACGCCCCGGACGGACGACCGAAAGCGGGCGGACCCCACATGCACCAACTGGTACTGCTGCGCCACGGCGAGTCGACCTGGAACCTGGAGAACCGGTTCACCGGCTGGACCGACGTCGACCTGACCGCGACCGGCATCGCGCAGGCCAAGCAGAGCGGGCAGTTGCTGCACGCCGAGGGCTACGACTTCGACATCGCCTACACCAGCGTGCTCAAGCGCGCGACGCGCACGCTCTGGCACTGCCTCGACGAGATGGACCGCACCTGGCTTCCGGTCGTGCACAGCTGGCGGCTCAATGAGCGCCACTACGGCGCGCTGCAGGGCCTCTCCAAGTCCGAGATGGCGCGCATCTACGGCGAGGAACGGGTGCTGGCCTGGCGGCGCAGCTACGACGTGCCGCCGCCGGCGCTGGAGCCGTCCGACCCGCGTTGCGAGCGCAAAGACCGGCGCTACGCGAAGCTCAAGCCCGGCGAAGTGCCGCTGACCGAATGCCTGCGCGACACGGTGGCGCGGGTCGTGCCGCTGTGGACCGAATCGATGGCGCCGGCGATCAAGTCCGGGCGCCGCATCCTGGTGGTGGCGCACGGTAACTCGATCCGCGCGCTGGTGAAGTATCTGGACGACGTGCCGGAAGCCGAGATCGTCGGCCTGAACATCCCGAACAGCATTCCGCTCGTCTACGAATTCGACGACGATCTGCGGCCGCTGCGCCATTTCTACCTCGGCGATCCGAACGCGGCGGCGCGCGCCGCTGCCGCGATGGTGGCCCAGGGCCGCGCCCAGGCGGATGCATGAGCGCCGCCCGGCCGCCCGAAGGCGCTCGCACCGCAGCGCGTCAGCGCGAAGGTTCTCTGTTGAACCAACCGCGCCCGCGCCGCTCGAACCGCTCGAACCACCGCCCCGGCGGCGCCACGGCCGGGGTGTATATTGGAATCGCAACCCCTTCTTCCCTTCTATGCGTCACAAACTGAAGATTGCCAGCTGGATTGCAGTCGGAGCCCTGACCGGCGCGCTGACCACGGTATCGCTGCAGACGATCGCGCGCAGCGCGCTCGCGCCGTTGCCGCTCGACGAGCTGCAGCAGCTCGCGTCGGTGTTCGGCATGATCAAGACCGACTACGTCGATCCGGTCGACGAGAAGAAGCTGATCTCGGACGCGATCACCGGCATGGTGTCGGGCCTGGACCCGCATTCGCAGTACTTCGACAAGAAGACCTATGCCGAATTCCGCGAGGGCACAACCGGCAAGTTCGTCGGCGTCGGCATCGAGATCACGATGGAGGACGGGCTGGTCAAGATCGTCTCGCCGATCGAGGGCTCGCCGGCGTTTCGCGCCGGACTCAAGAGCGGCGACCTGATCACGAAGATCGAGGACGCCGCGGTGAAGGGCATGACGCTGAACGAAGCGGTCAAGAAGATGCGCGGCAAGCCTGACACCAAGGTGCAGCTCACGATTTTCCGCAAGGACGAGAACCGCACCTTCACGGTCACGCTGACGCGCGAGGAGATCGTCACCCAGTCGGTGCGCGGCAAGGTGATCGAGCCGGGCTATGCCTGGGTGCGCATCTCGCAGTTCCAGGAGCGCACGGTGGACGACTTCGTGCGCAAGGTCGACGAGATCTACAAGAAGGATCCGACGATCAAGGGCCTGGTGCTCGACCTGCGCAACGATCCCGGCGGCCTGCTCGACTCGGCGGTCGCGGTGTCGGCCGCGTTCCTGCCGCCGGACGTCACCGTGGTGTCGACCAAGGGCCAGCTGCCGGAGAGCAATTTCACGTACAAGGCTTCGCCGCAGTACTACCAGCGGCCCGGCGACCCGGACCCGCTGCGCAGCCTGCCGGCCGCGCTGAAGACGGTGCCGATGGTGGTGCTGGTCAACGCCGGAACGGCCTCGGCGAGCGAAATCGTGTCGGGCGCGCTGCAGGACTACAAGCGCGCGACGATCATGGGCAGCCGCACCTTCGGCAAGGGTTCGGTGCAGACCGTGCGCCCGCTCGGCCCCGACACCGCGCTGAAGCTGACGACCGCGCGCTATTACACGCCGAGCGGCCGCTCGATCCAGGCGACCGGCATCGTGCCCGACGTGCCGGTCGACGAGACCGCGAAGGGCGACGTGTTCAACGAGCTGATGACGCGCGAGGTCGATCTGCAGCACCACCTGACGAACGGCGCGTCGTCGGACGCGAAGGACGCGGCGCGCGAGCAGGCGCGCGAGCAGGCGCGCAAGGAACTCGAGCTCGAAATGCTCAACAAGAAGGAGCCCAAGATCCCCGAATACGGTAGCGACAAGGACTTCCCGCTGATCCAGGCGCTGAACCTGCTGCAGGGCAAGCCGGTGGTGATCAGCAAGAGCGCGGCCGAGCGCGACGCGCAGAAGGCCCAGGCGAGCAGCGCCAAACCCGGCGCGAGCAAGCCGGGCGCGACCAAGACGGAGAAGAAGGACAATTGACCGACGAGCAGCTGCTGCGCTACTCGCGCCACATCCTGCTCGACGAGATCGGGATCGAGGGCCAGCAGCGTCTGCTCGCAGCGCATGCGCTCGTCGTCGGCGCCGGCGGCCTGGGCTCGCCGGCAGCGCTGTACCTGGGCTCCGCCGGCGTCGGCCGCATCACGCTGGTCGACAACGACACGGTCGATCTCACGAACCTGCAGCGACAGATCGCGCATGTCACCGCTCGCATCGGCGTGCCGAAGGTCGAGTCGGCGCGCGCCGCGATCGCCGCGCTGAACCCCGACGTGCGCGTCACGGCACTCGAGCAGCGCGCCGGCAGCGCACTGCTCGCCGAATGGGTGGGCCAGGCCGACGTCGTGCTCGACTGCAGCGACAACTTCGCGACCCGTCATGCGATCAATGCAGCCTGCGTTGCGCACCGCAAGCCGCTGGTGTCGGGCGCTGCGATCCGCTTCGACGGCCAGGTCGCGGTATACGACCCGCGCGATGTCCACTCGCCGTGCTACGCCTGCGTGTTCGCGCCAGATGATGAATTCGAGGAGACGCAATGCGCGACGATGGGCGTGTTCGCGCCGCTGGTCGGCGTGATCGGCGCGATGCAGGCCTGCGAGGCACTGAAGCTGCTGGCCGGCACCGGCCGCTCGCTGGCCGGCCGGCTGCTGCTGCTCGACGCACGCACGATGAGCTGGAGCGAGATGCGCGTTGCCAGGGATCCGGCCTGCAAGGTCTGCGGCGACGCGCCGGCCAGCGAGTCCGCTTAATCGGCGATTGATCGCTCCCCTCTCTTCCCCGCCATGTCGATCCAACTTCAACCCACTCGCAGGCAGATGCTGGCCGCATCTGGCGGCACCACGCTGCTGCTGGCGCTCGGCGTAGCCGCAGCGCCGGCCGCAGCGCAAAGCGCCTATCCGCGCAAGCCGGTCACGATCGTGACCGGGGCTCCGCCCGGAAGCCCATTGGACATCCTGGCCCGACTGATCGCCTCGGTGCTCGACACGAGCCTGGGGCAGCACTTCATCGTCGAGAACAAGCCCGGCGCGGCGCGCAATCTTGCGGCGGACTATGTCGCCAGAAGCCGCCCGGACGGCTACACGGTGCTGTTCGGCATCGACAGCCCGTTCACCGTGAATCCGCACCTGTACAAGAAGATGCCGTTCAAGCCGGGCGACCTGAAGCCGGTGACGATCCTGGGCAGTTCCGGCCTGATGATCGGCGTGAATCCGAAGACCGGCATCAGCACGGTAGCGGAATTGGCCGAAGCGGCGAAAACCCGGACACTCAATTTCTGTTCCGGCGGCATCGGCAGCCCGGGCCATCTGGTGCTGGCGGAGTTCGAGCAGATGACGAAGACGAAACTCAACCACATTCCGTACAGCGGCAACGCACCGGCGGTTGCGGCTATCGTCTCGGGCCAGGTCGACGGCGGCATCCTGGCGACGGCGGGAATGATTCCCTACCTCGACAACGGCAAGATCACCGCGCTCGCAGTGACCAGTGCACAACGCTCGAAGCTCGCACCGAGCGTGCCGACCGTGGCCGAACTGGGCTACGGGAAACTGCAGCAGGAGGTGCTGTTCATTGCGACGGTGCCGGCGGCAACGCCCGATCCGGTGGTGCAGACGCTGGCGCACGCGTTCGCCGACGCGATGACGCGCCCCGAGGTGCAAAAGCGCATCCACCTGCTCGACCTTCAGCCCAATGGCGCGACCGGCGCCGATGCGGCCCGAATCCTGAACGAGGACTCCGAGCGCTATGGGCGCATCATCCGGGCTACCGGCATGAAGATCGAATGATCGATCCGCGCGCCGGCTCCGCCGACAAACACGCCATCGTTGGAAAGGTTGCAGCCATGTCCCTCCGCCATCCGCTCACACGCCGTCAATCATTCGTCGCCTGCGCCGGTTCCGCGCTGCTGCTGGCAGTCGGCTTTGGCACGCCTGCGGCCCACGCCGAAGGCGCTTACCCGGACAAGCCGGTTACCTTCGTGAACACGTTCCCGCCGGGCGGCCCCTCGGACATCCTCGCGCGGTCCATTGCGGCGTCGCTGGACACCGCGCTCAAGCAGCGCTTCATCGTCGAGAACCGGCCCGGCGCAGCCGGCAACATCGGCGCGGCCTACGTGGCCAACAGCCGTCCCGACGGCTACACCGTGATGTTCGGCATCGGCACCACGTTCACCGTCAATCCGTACATCTACAAGAAGATGCCGTTCAAGCCCGGCGACCTGAAGCCGGTGATGATCCTGGCCAGCTCCGGCCTGCTGGTCGGCGTGAACCCGAAGACCGGCCTCAAGACCATGGACGAACTGGTCAAGGCGGCCAAGTCGAAGAACCTGAACTTCAGCTCCGGCGGCAACGGCAGCCCGGGCCAGCTCGAGATCTCGATCTTCGACGAGGTGACCAAATCCAAGCTGAATCACATTCCGTACAAGGGCAACTCGCCGGCCGTTGCCGCGATCCTCTCCGGCGAGGTCGACGGCGGCGTGCTGGCGACGCCGGGAATGATCCCCTACGTGAAGGACGGCAAGATCACCGCGCTCGCGGTCACCAGCCCGCAGCGCTCCAAGCTCGCGCCGACGGTGCCGACCGTTGCCGAGGCGGGCTACAAGGATCTGCAGCAGGACGTGCTGTACGTCGCCATGGTGCCGGCGGCGACGCCCGACGCGGTGGTGCAGACGCTGGCGCACGCATTCGCCGATGCGATGAAGCGCCCCGAGGTGCAGAAGCACATGAACCTGCTCGACATCCAGCCGAACGGCGCGACCGGCGCCGATGCGGCCCGGATCCTGAAAGACGCGTCCGAGCGCTACGGCCGCATCATCAAGGACACCGGCATGAAGGTTGAATGAGCGCGGCCAACGGAAATCCATCATGAAGCGACCGAATTTCATCTTCATCGTCGCCGACGATCTGGGCTACGCCGACCTCGGCTGCTACGGCGGGCGCGACGAGCCCTGGGGCCCGGTCTCGCCGGTGCTCGATGGGCTGGCGGCCCAGGGCATTCTGTTCACGCAGGGTTATTCCAACTCGCCGGTATGCTCGCCGACCCGCTTCGGGCTGATGACCGCGCGCTACCAGTACCGGCTGCGCGGCGCGGCCGAGGAGCCGATCAACAGCAAGAGCCGCGGCAGCAAGACGCTCGGGCTGCCGCCCGAGCACCCGACGCTGCCCTCGCTGCTGCGCGGCGCCGGCTACCGCACCGCGCTGTTCGGCAAGTGGCACCTGGGCTTTCCGCCGCATTTCGGGCCGCTCAAGTCGGGCTACGAGGAAAGCTTCGGCCCGACGTCGGGTGGCGTCGACTACTTCACGCACTGCGATTCCAGCGGCCGGCATGACCTGCTGCTGAACGGCGAAGATCATCACGAGGAAGGCTACCTCACCGACCTGTTCTCGCGCCGCGCGGTCGACTACGTCGAGCGGATGGCGAAGCAGAGCGCGCCGTTCCTGCTCAGCCTGACCTACACCGCGCCGCACTGGCCCTGGGAGACGCGCGACGACGCGGCCAGGGCGCCTGCAATCCGGGACAACCTGTTCGACCTGGCCAGCGGCAACATCCACGTGTACCGGCGCATGATCCATCACATGGACGAGGGCATAGGCTGGATCATGGACGCGCTGCGGCGCACCGGCCAGTTCGACCACACGCTGATCGTGTTCACCAGCGACAACGGCGGCGAGCGCTTTTCCGACAACTGGCCGCTGGTCGGCGGCAAGATGGACCTGACCGAAGGCGGCATCCGCGTGCCGTGGATCGCGCATTGGCCGGCCGTGATCAGGCCGGGCGGGGTGAGCAGGCAGCTGTGCATGACGATGGACTGGTCGGCGACGATGCTGGCCGCCGCCGGCGTCGCCGCGCACCCCGACTACCCGCTCGACGGCGTGTCGCTGCTGCCGGTGCTGCGCGACGCGAGCCACCGCTTTCCTCGCCCGCTGTACTGGCGCATGAACCATCGCGGCCAGCGCGCGCTGCGCGACGGCGACTGGAAATACCTGATGGTCGACGGCAACGAATACCTGTTCGACATTCCGCAGGATGAGCGCGAGCGCGCGAACCGCGCGAAGCTGGAGCCGCTGCGGCTCGATGCGATGCGCGCCGCCTGGCTCGCGTGGAACGACACGATGCCGCCGATTCCTGAAGACGCGACTGTGAGCCTCGGCTACTCGTACAAGGACATGCCGCAGCGCTGAAAAGCAGCCGGCGTGGCCGCCGATACGGTTAGCATCGGTGCCGATGAACGCTAGACGCTGGCGGCTCGGCCGCTGGTTCCCCTTTCTCGACTGGCCCCGGCCCGACCTCGGCACGCTCAACGGCGAACTGTGGGCCGGCATCACGGTCGGCCTGATGGTGATCCCGCAGGGCGTCGCCTACGCGGGCCTGGCCGGCATGCCGCTGGTGACCGGCATCTATGCGTCGATGCTGCCGGCGCTGGTCGCGGTGCTGTGGAGTTCGTCGGTCCGGCTCTCGGTCGGGCCGACGGCGCTCTCTTGCCTGCTGGTGTATTCGTCGCTGATCGATCTGGCGCAGCCGGGCAGCACGGAATGGGTCAACCTCGCGGTCTGGCTTGCGCTGCTGTCGGGCCTGGCCCAGGTGGTGCTCGGCTGCGTGCGTTTCGGCTGGCTGCTGAACGTGGTCAGCTCGCCGGTGCTGATGGGCTTCACGCAGGCGGCGGCGATCCTGATTCTGGCTTCGCAGGTCCCGGCGCTGTTCGGCTTTCGCAGCGGCTGGAGCCGGATGATTGCGCACCCGGATCTGCATTGGCTCGCCGCGCTGTTCGGCCTGGCCAGCCTCGCGGCGCTGATCGTCTCGCGCCGCTTCGCGCCGCGCTTTCCGGCGGTGGTGCTGGTGGTGCTCGCCGCGTCGGGCTTGAGCGCGCTGATCGGCTTCGAGGCCGGCGGCGGCCGCGTCGTCGGCCAGCTCGCGGCCGGCCTGCCGGCGCTCCACATTCCATCCGCGCTGCCGTGGGCCACGTTCGGGCAACTGGTGGTTCCGGTGCTGGTGATCACGCTGGTGAGCTTCCTCGAAACCGCGTCGAGCGCGAAGGTCGACAGCCAGCGCGGCGGCAAGCGCTGGAACCAGGACCAGGACCTGATCGGCCAGGGCTTGGCGAAGATCGCGTCCGGCCTGTGCGGGGCGTTTCCGACCAGCTCGTCGTTCTCGCGCTCGGCGCTGAACCTCTACGCCGGCGCGAAGACCGGCTGGGCCACGATCGTCTCGGTCGCCGTGGTGCTGCTGGTGCTGCTGTTCCTCACGCCGGTGCTGCGCTACGTTCCGCAGGCGGTGTTGGGCGCGGTGGTGGTCGCGGCCACCTACGGCCTGCTGAAACCCTCCGCTTTCGCCCGGGTCTGGCGCGTCTCGCGCGTCGAGGCGCTGATCGCCGCCGTCACGTTCGCGGTGACCGTGCTGACCGCGCCCAACCTGTACTGGGGCGTGATCGCCGGCATGCTGATGAGCCTCAGCCATTTCCTCTATCAGCGGCTGCACCCGCGCATCGTCGAGGTCGGTCTGCACCCGGACGGCAGCCTGCGCGAACGCGAGCGCTGGCAGCTGCCGCCGCTCGCGCCGCGCGTCTACGCGGTGCGCATGGACGCGGCGCTCGACTTCGCGTCGGCCGCCGATTTCGAGCGCGTGCTGACCGAGCACCTGGGCAACGCGCCCGACACCGAGCATCTGTGTCTGTTCGCCGGCTCGATCAACCGCATCGACGCAACCGGCGTCGAATGCTTCGCCCAGTTGCGCCACACGCTGGCCGAGCGCGACATCGTGCTGCACATCGCCGGTATGAAGTTGCCGGTCGAGATCGCGCTCCAGCGCAGCGGCGACTTGGGCGAAGGGCCGCTGCTCAGGCTCTATCGCACCGACGCGGAGGCGCTGCAGGCGATGAGAGAAATCGCGGCGAGCACCGACTCTGCGCCTGCTGTCGCGGACGCGAACGCCGAGGCGCTCAGGCCGTAACGATCCAGCCTTCCAGCGGATCCATGTCCGACGGCAGTCCGTAAAGCGGCGCCCCTCGCGCGTGCTGCAGATCGGCCCAGCCGGCCTGCAGCAGGCACAGCACCGCGTCGAGCCGATCGCCGCGCGCGTCTTCGATCAGCGCTTCGCGCTGCGCCGCATCGAGTTGCAGCCGCAGGCCCAGGCGCGTGCGGCCGTTTTCCAGCGCTTCGATCAGCGCGCGGCGCGCAAGCAGGCGATCGGCGGTCTGCTTCGCGGCGCTGTCGCTCTTGTAGCTGCGCCGCCCGAGAATCTCGCGCGCGAGCAGCCCGGGGTAGCCTTCGAGCCCGACCCGCGCCGGGTCGCCGTCCTGCAGCCCCGGCAGATGCACGCCGGCCGCGCTCAAATGCGGCACGCCGGCGTGCAGCATCAGCGCGACCGGCGGGTTCACCCATTTCATCGACGGACTCGAGCCGGTCGGGCCGTCGGTCTTGCGGTGCGCGAACTTGGCGCCGGCCGGCCGCGCCGCGCAGAACGCGGCGAAGCGCTCGCGGATCTGGTCGCGGCTCAGCTCGGCGTAGCGCTGCATGCAGGCCTCCCACTGCAAAGGCCAGCCGAGCCACGCGACCAGTTCACGCGGCAGGCCGAACGGGAAGTCGAATGCGCCGACCCACGGGCCTGGCCGATGCAGCCAGCGCCCGAATGCGTCCAACGATTCGATTTGCTCCAGTTTCGATAGCACAATACGCCTACCGGACCTAGACCCGAGCGCGAAAACGATCGGCTTTGCGCGGCGCGGGCTGCTTGAGAAGTCGCAGCCGAGCAGCAGCGGATCGGAGCCCGTGGATTGGAACGTCGGCTCGTGCACGGCAATGTCGGCGACGCCGCTCAGCCCAGCGCCAGCGCGATCACGCCGCACGCGATCAGCAGCGCGCCAGCGAGGCGCGGCAGGCGGTCGCCCTCGCCGAGCAACTGGCCGCCGAGCAGCGCCGCGAACAGCATCGACACCTCGCGCGCCGGCGCGACGTGCGACAGCGGCGCCCGCTGCATCGCGTACAGCACCAGCACATACGAGACCGGGCTGACGACGCCGACCAGCAGCGCGTACTTCCACTGGCGGCGCCACTGCACGGCCGTCGTGGGGCGATCGCGCAGTACGGCCGGCGCGAAGAACAGCAGGCGCACGATGTTGCCGACGTAGTCGACCAGGATCGGCGACAGCGCCAGCAGTTTCACCGCGACGCCATCGATCACGGTGTAGCCGGCGATGAACACGCCGGTCAGCAGGCCGTAGCGCAGGCCGGCGCGCAGCCGGCGCATCTGCACCGGGTCGCGCGCGCCGAGCCAGATGCGCGGTCCGCCCGCGATCAGGAACACGCCGAACACGACGCCGGCGATGCCGAGCGCGCTACCCAAGGTGAGGCGCTCGCCGAGCAGCGCGATCGCCGCGAGCGACGCGAGCAGCGGGCCCGAACCGCGCGCGAGCGGATACACCACCGTGAGGTCGGCCTTGCGGTAGCCGCGCAGCAGCGCGACGAAATACAGGCAGTGCAGCGCCGCGCTCGCGACGATCAGCCGCCACTCTGCAACGCCCCAGCCCGGCACGTCGCGCGCAGCGAGCCAGATGCCGAGCGGCGCCCAGAACAGCATCTGCGCGAGGCTGGTGAGCGCCGCGAACCGGACGTCGCCGCCCGCCTTTTTTGCCGCGATGTTCCAGCCGGCGTGGATCAGTCCGGCCAGCAGCACCAGCGCCAGCGCGCTAGCGGACATGGCGGACAGCCGCGAAGCGCGTCAACTGCTGCGCCCGACGGCACGCGCGCCTGCTCTGCCCCACGGCCCGGTCAGGTGCGGCCGCAGATCGCGGCGGTCGCCGCCAGTTCCTCGACGACACCTGGCCCGACACCGCATACGGGTCGAGCTCGGGCCGCTCGGAATACTTCATCAGGATGTTCGCGTTGATCTGCGACAGGTTCACCTGTCCCATGGTCCAGCCGCCAAAGCGGCGCTCGGCGATTTCCTCGTACCCGAGCAGCATCACGTCCTTGTGCCGCGGATCGCGCAGGATCTGCCCGTACAGCTCGTTCACCCGCATGCGGCCGCCTTCAATCGCCTGCAGGAACACGCCGCTGCCGTAGCACAGGATGCCGGTGATGCCGCCGGCGGGGTTGTGCTGCCGCGCGGACGCCAGGATAGCCTCGACCGCGGCCGGGCTCGCGTCGACCGCGCGGCTGGTATAGAGCAAGCGCACGAGCATGGTTGCTTGAATCCTTCTAATCCTTCTGCGGAATCAGCGACAAGAATTCGCGGCGCAGGTTCGGGTCCTTCAGGAACACGCCGCGCATCACCGAATTGATCATTCGGCTGTCCAGGTCCTTCACGCCGCGCCACGCCATGCAGTAATGGCTGGCCTGCATCACGATCGCCAGCCCGTCGGGCTGGGTCTTGCGCTGGATCAGGTCGGCCAGTTGCACGACGGCCTCTTCCTGGATCTGCGGTCGCCCCATCACCCATTCGGCGAGACGCGCGTACTTCGACAACCCGATCACGTTGGTGTGCTCGTTCGGCATCACGCCGATCCACAGCTTGCCGATCACCGGGCACAGATGGTGCGAACAGGCGCTGCGCACGACGATCGGTCCGACGATCATCAACTCGTTCAGGTGCTCGACGTTCGGAAACTCGGTGATCGCCGGCGGCTGCACGTAGCGGCCGGCGAACACTTCGCGCAGGTACATCTTGGCGACGCGGCGCGCGGTGTTGCGCGTATTGTGGTCGCCGTCGGTGTCGATCACCATGCTGTCGAGCACGCCCTTCATCTTCTCGGTGACTTCGTCGAGCAGCAGGTTGAGTTCCCCTGGTTCGATGAAGTCGGCGATGTTGTCGTTCGAATGAAAGCGGCGTCGCGCGGCGAGCAGGCGTTCGCGGATCCGTGCCGACACCGGCCGGCTTTCGGCGGCGGCCGCCGCGCTCAACGTGTCGGGGGATTTCTGCAACATCGCAGCATGGTACCAGCGATTGAAATTCAATGCCTTTTCGCCATCAAGCGCGCGACCCTGCTGCGTTTGTAGCTATTAAATCAGTAGCGCATGCCGGTCAGAAACAGCGCGGCGCGCATCAGAGCGAGCGCGATGCGCTCGCCGAAGCGCTGCCGCCAGGGGCGGTTCTCGTAGTCGGCCGGATCGATACGCCGGCCGCCGTGCTCCATCGCGGCCAGCAGCCGCGCGCGCAGGTCGGCGGCGATGGCCGCGTCGTCGACCACCACGTTGGCTTCGCGCGCGAGCAGCAGCGACAGCGGATCGAGGTTGGACGAGCCGACCGTGAGCCAATGCCCGTCGATCACCGCGACCTTGGCGTGCAGGAAGCTCGCGTCGTACTCGTGGATCTCGACGCCAGCATCGAGCAGCTGACGGTACACCGGTCGGGTCGCGTGGAACTGCATGAACGATTCGTAGCGGCCCTGCAGCAGCAGCAGCACGCGCACGCCGCGCTGGGCCGCCAGCACCAGCGCGCGGCGCAACTTGGCGCCGGGCACGAAATACGCATTCGCGATCACGATCTCCTGCCGCGCCTCGGCGATCGCCTTACGGTACGCGCGCTCGATCCGGCCGCGGTTACGCAGGTTGTCGCGCAGCAGCAGCAGCGCGCGAATCGGCCGCCTGCGCCGCAGGCCGGTCATGGCCGTGCGGCGCACACGCAGCATGCGACGGGCGCCGCGGGCACTGAGCGCGGCCGGCGCGCGCAAACTGTCTAGCGCCGCCGGCAGGTCGCGGCGGCGCACGTCGCGCATCAGCTGCATGCGCCACCACAGCCGCGCCATCGCGCCGCGCACCTCGAGCGCGAGCGCGCCGCGCGCGCGCAGCGCGAAATCGAGCCGCGGCGCGGCCAGCGTGCCGCGGCCGGGATCGTGCAGGTCGTCCAGGATGTTGATGCCGCCGCAGAACGCGATGCGGCCGTCGACCGCGCACAGCTTGCGGTGCAGCCGGCGCCAGCGGCTCGGCGCCAAATACCCGAGGGCTCCCAGCGGCGCGTACACCCGCCACTGCACGCCCGAGCGGTCGAAGCGCGAGCGCCAGTCGGCCGGCAGTTGGCCGGTGCCGACGCCGTCGACCAGCAGGTGCACGGCAACGCCGCGCTCGGCCGCGCGCATCAGCGCGTGCGCGACATCGGCGCCGCTCGCGTTGAAATCGAAGATATAGGTCTCGAGCCGGACCTCGGCCAACGCGCCGTCGATCGCGGCGATCAGCGCCGGAAACAATTCCCGGCTGCCCTGCAGCAGCTGGATGCGGTGCCCCCGGGAACGCGGCGAACCCGGATCGGCCATTTCAGATTTCGAATTCAGCGATCAGCGGCAGATGGTCCGACATGCGCCACCAGGACCGCCCCTTCGGGATGAACTGGCGCAGCGGCTTCAAGCCCCGCGCGTAGACATGATCGAGCTGCACCATCGGCATGCGCGCCGGAAAGGTCGCGTTGCGCGCGTCCTCGAGCGAGATCAGGTCGATGTCGCGCATCGAGCGCCGGATGCGCGCACCCCAGTCGTTGAAGTCCCCGGCCACCAGCAGCGGCTCTCCCTTGGGTACCTCGCGTTCGATGAACCGCGCCAGCTGCGCGACCTGGCGCGTGCGGCTGGCCGGGATCAGCCCCAGGTGCACGACGATCACATGCACCGGCCGCTCGCGCACCTGCACCGTTGCATGGAGCAGGCCGCGCTGCTCGAAGCGATGGTCGGACATGTCCTCGTGCTGGGTCTCGACCACCGGCCAGCGCGACAACAACGCGTTGCCGTGCTCGCCATAACGGGTCACCGCGTTGGTGCGGTACACCGATTCGTAGCCGTCCGGCGCGAGGTACTCGGCCTGCGGCAGATCGGGCCACAGCGTGAAGTACGCCTCGTCGCGGCGGTTGAGCTTGCGCACCTCCTGCAGGCACACCATGTCGGCGTCGATCACCTCCATCGCCTGGCCGAGGTTATGAATCTCGAGGCGGCGGTTCGGTCCGATCCCTTGCACCCCCTTGTGGATGTTGTAGGTCGCCACGCGCAGGGTCGTCATGCCGAAAACTCTACTCCAGAAATCTTGGTAGCAACAGGATCGCTTCCGCGTTGGACGGGGAAAAGCACTTGTCGGCCGCCTCGCGCCACGGCCGCCATGCATATGCGGTGTGTTCGCGGGGATTCAACACCACGGCCGTCTCCGCCGGCACCTGCAGGCTGAACACATGCTCGGTGTTCATCATCACGCCAGGCGCGTAGCGGTGCCGCCATTGCGGATAGATGCTGTAGACGTTCGCGAGGCCCCAGTCGCGCAACGCGCAGCCGGGAGCGGCGGCGTCGATGCCGGTCTCCTCGCGCACCTCGCGCAGCGCGGTGCCCGCGAGCGGTTCTTCAGGCGTGCGTTTCGATCCGGTCACCGACTGCCAGAACGCGTCGGATGCGTCGGCACGGCGCATCAGCAGCACGTCGAGCGCGGCGGTGTGGATCACCACCAGCACCGACTCGGGGATCTTGTAATGCTTGGACATAGCAGCAGCGCGGCACCGCACACCCTTCCATTGTGCGCGGGCCCCGTTGCCGCAGTTGTCGACAGGCCTATGCGGACCGGGCCGGCTCCGGATTGCGCAGGCGGATATGCAGTTCGCGCAACTGGTCTTCGTCGACCGGCGACGGCGCCTGCGTCAGCAGGTCCTGCGCACGCTGCGTCTTCGGGAACGCGATCACGTCGCGAATCGAATCGGCGCCCGCCATCAAGGTGACGATGCGGTCCAGGCCGAACGCCAGGCCGCCGTGCGGCGGCGCGCCGTACTGCAGCGCATCGAGCAGATAGCCGAACTTCGCACGCGCCTCGTCCGGCCCGATCTTCAGCGCGTCGAACACCTTGCTCTGCACCTCGGCGCGGTGGATGCGCACCGAGCCGCCGCCGAGTTCCCAGCCATTGAGCACCATGTCGTAGGCTTTGGCCATGCAGGCACCCGGGTCGCTGTCCATCAGCTCCTCATGGCCGTCCTTCGGGCTGGTGAACGGATGGTGCACCGCGACCCAGCGCGCCTCGCCCTCGTCGAACTCGAACATCGGAAAGTCGACCACCCACAGCGGCGCCCAGCGCTCATCGAACAGGCCGCTCTTCTTGCCGAACTCACTGTGGCCGATCTTCAGCCGCAGCGCGCCGATCGCGTCGTTCACCACCTTCGCCCGGTCCGCGCCGAAAAACAGCAGGTCGCCGCTTTGCGCGCCGGTGCGACGCAGCAGTTCTGCCAGCGTTGCGTCGTCGAGGTTCTTCACGATCGGCGACTGCAAACCCTCGCGCCCCTGCGACGCATCGTTGACCTTGATGTAGGCCAGCCCCTTGGCGCCGTAGATCTTCACGAACTCGGTGTAGCCGTCGATTTCACCGCGCGACAGGCCCGAGCCGTCACGCGCGCCGCCGGGCACGCAGAGCGCGACCACCCGGCCGTTCTTCATCTGCGCGGCGCTCTGGAACACCTTGAATTCGACGCCGGCCATCAGATCGGTCAGCTCGGTGAATTCGAGCTTGACGCGAAGATCCGGCTTGTCCGAGCCGAACCGGTGCATCACCTCGTGGTAGCTCAGCACCGGGAACGCGCCGAGGTCGGCGCCCAGCGCGTTCTTGAACACGGTGACGATCATCTGCTGGAATAGCGCGCGAATCTCCTCCTCGCCGAGGAACGATGTTTCGATGTCGATCTGCGTGAACTCCGGCTGCCGGTCCGCGCGCAGATCCTCGTCGCGAAAGCATTTGGTGATCTGGTAGTAGCGATCGAAACCGGCGACCATCAGCATCTGCTTGTACAGCTGCGGCGACTGCGGCAGCGCGAAGAACATGCCGGCGTTCACGCGCGAAGGCACCAGGTAGTCGCGCGCGCCCTCGGGCGTGCTCTTGCCGAGCATCGGGGTCTCGATGTCGATGAAGCCGTTGCCGTCGAGGAACTTGCGCACCTCCATCGCGACCCGGTAGCGCAGCATCAGGTTGCGCTGCATGTAGGGCCGGCGCAGGTCGAGCACTCGGTGCGTGAGGCGCGTGGTTTCGGACAGGTTGTCGTCTTCCAGATGGAACGGCGGCGTGACCGAGGGGTTCAACACCTTCAGTTCGTGGCACAGCACTTCGACCTTGCCGCTGCGCAGCTGCGGGTTGACCGTGCCCTCGGGCCGCTCGCGCACGAGGCCGACGACCTGCACGCAGTATTCGTTGCGCAGGTCCTCGGCCAGGCGGAACGTCTGGGCGCGATCCGGATCGCAGACCACTTGCACCGACCCTTCGCGGTCGCGCAGATCGACGAAGATCACGCCGCCGTGATCGCGTCGGCGATTGACCCAGCCGCACAACGAAACGGATTGGCCCAGCAGGGCTTCGGTCACCAGACCGCAGTAGTGGGATCGCATCGCCATGTCGTCTGTTCTCGGGTTCTCTGTCGTATGAATTGCAGTTGCGGCCGATCTAGCGCGGGCGCGATCGCTGCGGTGCCGGTTCGACCGGCCCCGGCGCGACGACCCCCATCGAGATCACGTACTTGAGCGCCTCGTCGACGCTGATCTTGAGCTCGATGCAGTCGCTGCGCGGCAGCATCACGAAGTAGCCGCCGGTCGGATTCGGCGTGGTCGGAACGTAGACGCTGAGGCTATCCGGCGGAATGTGGTTGGCCACATCGCCTCCGGGCAGGCCGGTCACGAAACCGATGGTCCACATGCCCTGATGCGGCCACTGAACCAGCACCGCGGTGCGGAACGCATTGCCCTTGCCGGAAAACAGCGTGTCCGACACCTGCTTGACGCCGGTGTAGATCGAGCGTACGAACGGGATGCGCTGCAGCAGCGCATCGGACCAGTCGAGCAACCGCTCGCCGAGGAAATTGCTGGTGGCCGCGCCGACCCCCAGCACCAGCACCAACGCCAGCAACGTCCCCAGACCCGGGATGTGAAAGCCGAATACCTTGTCAGGTTGCCAGCTCGCGGGCAGGATCAGCAGGGTCTGGTCCAGCGTGCCGATGATCCACTGCAGCACCCACAGCGTGATCGCGATCGGCACGATCACCAGCAGGCCGGACAGCAGCCATTTGCGCACGCGAGCCATCATGGGGGGGCGGTCAGGATTTGGAGCCTGTGCCGCCGGCGTCGGCGCTGGGCGCAGCCGGCGCCCGGGTCTCGGTACCGGCATCGGCCTTGCCGCCGGCCGCCGTGCCGCCATTGTCCGCCGCCGCCGGTCCGGATGCGGGCGATGTCGCCGCCGCGTCGGCCGAACCGTTCGCCGCGCCCGCGCCGTTGGCCTTGCCATGCGCGGCGTCGTTCGCCTTGCCGTTGCCTTCGTTGCGGAAATCGGTCACGTACCAGCCCGAGCCCTTCAGCCGGAACCCGGCCGCCGTCACCTGCTTCTTGAAGGCCGGCGCGCCGCAATGCGGGCAGATGGTGAGAGGAGCGTCCGCGAGCTTTTGCAGCACATCGCGGCTGTAGCCGCAGGATTCGCATCGATAAGCGTAGATTGGCATGACTCTGGAGCGCGCAAGTGCCGCGCGCAACCCTAAATTATAGGCAACCGCGCCGGAATCAAGCCCGGCGCGGGCATGCGCGCGGTCGCGTCGTCAACCCGAGGTGGCGAGCCGATGGTGCGACGCGTGGCTGTTCCTGATCGCCTGTGGCCCGAGCGATCCGATCACCATCGCGACGAGCGCGGCCAGCAGGCCAGCCAGTTGCGCGGGAAATTCCTCGCCGGCCGGCGTCGCGAGAAACAGCAGCCAGGCCAGCAACCCAAGCACGATCGAAAACACCGCGCCCTGGGTGGTCGCGCGCTTCCAGTACAGCCCGAACACCAGCGGGACGAACGCACCGACCAGCGTGACCTGGTACGCCCCCGACACCATTTCGTAGATCGAGGTGCCTTCCATCCTGATCGCGTAGGCCAGCACCAGCACGCTGAACACCAGAACCGTGATGCGCATGTGGCGCAGTTCCTGCCGGTCGCTCAAGCGCGGACGGAACTGACGCCAGATGTTCTCGGTGAACGTGATGCTCGGTGCCAACAGGGTCGCCGACGCGGTCGACTTGATCGCCGACAGCAACGCGCCGAAGAACAGCACCTGCATCGCGAACGGCATGTGGCCGAGCACCAGCATCGGCAGCACCTTCTGCGGATCGTCCTTCAGCAGCAGCGCGGCCTGCTCCGGCATGATGATCAAGGCGCTGACGACCAGGAACATCGGCACGAACGCGAACAGGATGTAGCAGGCGCCGCCGATCACCGGACCCTTCCTGGCCGCGCCTATGCTGTTCGCCGACATCACGCGCTGGAACACGTCCTGCTGCGGAATCGACCCGAGCATCATCGTGATCGCGGCGGCGAAGAAAGCGATCACGTCTTTCGCACGCGGCTCGGGCAGGAAGCGGAACAACCCCTGGTTGGCCGCAAGCGCGATCACCCGATCGGCACCGCCTGCCTGGTGGCCGGCGAACACGGCCAGCACGCCCAGGCCGGCGACCAGGATGATCATCTGGATGAAGTCGGTAACCGCGACCGACCACATGCCGCCGAACAGCGTATAGGCGAGGATCGACACCACGCCGATGACCATGCCGGTCGGCACGCCGATCGCGCCGCCCGACAGCAGGTTGAACACGAGCCCCAGCGCGGTGACCTGGGCCGACACCCAGCCTAGGTAGCTGAGCATGATGATCAGCGAGCACACCACCTCGACCACCCTGCCGTAACGCTCCCGGTAGTAGTCGCTGATGGTCAGCAGGTTCATCTTGTAGAGACGTCCGGCAAAGAACAGGCCGACCAGGATCAGGCAGGTGCCGGCGCCGAACGGGTCCTCGATCACGCCGTGCAAGCCGCCGCCGACGAACTTCGCCGGGATGCCGAGCACGGTTTCCGACCCGAACCAGGTCGCGAACGTGGTGGTCACGATCATCACCAGCGGCAGGTGCCGGCCGGCGATCGCATAGTCGGCCGAGTTCTTCACGCGCCGCGCGGCGTACAAGCCGATCGCGATCGTGACGAGCAGGTAGACGATGACCAGGGTCAGCAGCACGGCGGCGGGCTCCTTTTCAGTGGCCCGGATTATCGGGCATGGGAGGGGCGCCGAACCGGCCGGCGCAGGCTGCAAAAGCCGCTGTCAGAACAGGCGCACGCGCAGCACGATCTGCATCGTGATCAGGCCCAGCGCGAAGCCGATGCCGCCGTAGATCAGCCCCTGCAGCAGCCGGTTCGTGCGCCGCTGCTCGGCCAGCAGGTCCAGCAGCTCGCGTTTGGAGTCGGTCGAGTTGCGCAGCAGGTAGTCGTGCAACAGCCGCGGCAGTTCCGGCAGCATCTTGGCGTAGCGCGGCGCCTGATCCTTCAGGTGCTCGATCAGCTTCTTCGGGCCGATCTGCTCGCGCATCCACAGCTCGAGAAAAGGCTTGGCGGTCAGCCACAGGTCGAGATCAGGGTCCAGCTGCCGGCCCAGCCCCTCGATGTTGAGCAGGGTCTTCTGCAGCAGCACCAGCTGCGGCTGGATTTCGACCTGGAAGCGCCGGGATGTCTGGAACAGCCGCATCAGCACCATGCCGAGCGAGATCTCCTTCAGCGGGCGGTCGAAGTACGGCTCGCAGACGCTGCGGATCGCCGATTCAAGCTCGTCCACTCGGGTGCCGGCCGGCACCCAGCCCGATTCGATATGCAGTTCGGCGACCCGCTTGTAGTCGCGCCGGAAGAACGCGGTGAAATTCTGCGCCAGGTATTCCTTGTCGAACTCGGTCAGCGTGCCGACGATGCCGAAGTCGAGCAGGATGTAGCGCCCGCGCGTCTCCGGATCGATGCTGACCTGCAGGTTGCCCGGGTGCATGTCGGCGTGGAAGAAGCCGTCGCGGAACACCTGGGTGAAGAAGATCGTGACCCCGTCGCGCGCCAGTTTCGCGATGTCGATGCCGGCCGTGCGCAGCCGCTCGGTCTGGCTGATCGGCACCCCTACCATCCGCTCCATCACGATCACGTCGGGCATGCAGTAGTCCCAGATCATCTCCGGGATCAGCACCAGGTCGAGCCGCTGCATGTTGCGGCGCAGCTGCGCCGCGTTCGCCGCCTCGCGCACGAGGTCAAGCTCGTCGTGCAGGTACTTGTCGAACTCGGCCACCACCTCGCGCGGCTTCAGGCGCTTGCCGTCGGCGGACAGCCGCTCGACCCAGGTTGCCATCATGCGCAGCAGGGAGAGGTCCTTCTCGATCACTGGCAGCATGTTCGGGCGCAGCACCTTGACCGCCACCGGACGTTCCTCGCCGCTGCGCATGCGCAGCGTCGCAAAGTGCACCTGCGCGATCGAAGCGCTGGCGACCGGCTCACGCTCGAAGCTGGAAAAGATCAGGTCGACCGGCCTGCGGAATGCGCGCTCGATGGTCGCGATCGCGATCGCGGAATCGAACGGCGGCACCCGGTCCTGCAATCTGGCGAGCTCGTCGGCGATGTCGGCCGGCAGCAGATCCCGCCGCGTCGACAGCACCTGCCCGAACTTGACGAAGATCGGACCGAGCCGCTCGAGCGCCTCGCGCAGCCGCTGGCCGCGCGGCGCGTCGAGGTTGCGCCCGACCGACACCACGCGCGCGAACATCCGCAGCCACGGCTTCTGGAAGCTGGTCAGCACCAGCTCGTCGAGCCCGTAGCGCAGCGCGATCAGGAGGATGAAGCTGCCCCGCAGCATGCGCCTCATCGGCCGCGCCTCATGAAACGCATGTCACGTCCGCGGCGCATCGCCGCCCGCTCCCGGGCGGTTGGGGACGAAGCGGCGCAGCGCGGCCGCGATGCCGCGCGCGGCCTCGGCGAGCGCATGCGCCGGCGCGTCGCCGACCAGCCGCGACAGGTCTTCTTCGGCATCCCAGCGCAGGTGGTCGACCAGCCAGCTGACCTCGGTCGCGAGCTGCACGTCGCCCTCGATCCGCACGCCGGGCTGGTCGCCGCGCAGCACCGACCGCGCCAGATCGAACGGCGATTGCTGCACCATCGTCAGCGTCAGATCGGCCGGTGCTTCCGGCGCGGCGAGGTCCAGCAGCCCGGCCGGTGTGGTGACGAGACGGATCGAGAACGCGCGCCACTGCGCCAGCACGACGCGGCCCGATTGGCGCGCCAGCCGGGCCATCGCCTCGGGTTCCTGCTGCAGAACGTGATTGAGGAACAGCACCAGCCGGCGCTGCAACTCACCCACCAGCCAAGCCGGCGGCCGCAGGTTCGCGGCGAACTTGTCGAGGGCTTCGGTCAGGGCATCGAGTGGGGATGGGGGAGCTGCCATGGCCCCCGATTATTCCCCGAAAGAGGCGCGCCCCCGGCGCACGCCTGCCGGGGGGCCGCTATTGCAGCGCCTGCACGCCGGCCACCAACCAGCCGCTGGCACCGTCCTTCGGCTTGGACATGTTCCAGACCTCGCGGAACGGGCTCGGCCCGGCGGACGGCTCCTCGCGGATCATCCCGGAGAATTCGACGCTGGCGAGATACTCGCCGCCCAGGTCTTCTATGCCCAGCAACTGGGCCTGCAGCATCACCACCTCGGTGTGATTAGGCTGGCCGCCGGCATGGGTTTCGCGTTCGGCCAGCTGCGTCTTGATCTCGCCGAGCATGCTGTCGGTCATCATGGTGCGCAGCGTGCTCACGTCGGAGCGGTCCCAGGCCGCCTGCAGCGTCACGAAGTTGCGCTTCGCCGCGGCCAGGAATCCGTCCGCATCGAACCCCGCGGGAATGCCCCAGGTCTGCGCGCCGCCCAGCGCCGATCCGATCACCGGCGTGCTGCCGCGTGCCATGGCGTCGAGCGGCAGGCCGCTGCGCTCCCAGGGCCGCGCCGATGCGTCGTTGCCGACGTTGTTCGGGCTGTACTGGCGCGGCGTCACCGGCGCCGGAGCTGGCGCCGCGGCCTCGAACGCGAACGGCGCCGCGCTGCTTCTGGCCACGCGGCGCGAGCGTGCCAGCGCGCCCCAGGCGACCAGCGCGACCAGCACGATCAGCGCGATCAGCAGGAACTGCCCGAACGCGGCGCCGAACCCGAGGGTGTGCGCGAGCCAGGCCAGGCCCAGACCGGCCGCGATCCCGCCAAGCAGGCCGCCCCAGGGCTTGCGCGCCTGGCTCGCCGCACCGGCCGCTGCTGCACCCGGTTGCGCCGGCGCCGCCTGGTTCGCGTTTTGAGTGCCGGTGCCCGGCGCCCGCGCGGCCTCGCGCTGCGTCACATGGCCGGACTGCTGGCCGACCGAGCGCCCGCCGCCGAGACGGCGCGCATCCGCATCCTGCCCGGCGAGCGCCAGGGTCAGTGCCAGCACCAGCACCATCAGTGACCAGAGTTTCATTTTCTTCCCCCTTGGTTAGCGCGCGATGCGCCGACG
Organism: Burkholderiaceae bacterium; assembly: GCA_030123545.1. Classification (NCBI taxonomy): domain Bacteria; kingdom Pseudomonadati; phylum Pseudomonadota; class Betaproteobacteria; order Burkholderiales; family Burkholderiaceae; species Burkholderiaceae bacterium. Next base: position 3,104,298 of record CP126124.1, read on the forward strand.
CACCGCGTGAAGCCTGTCCTACAACGGTCGATCAGCACTTGATGCCGACATGCAGCGCGACCACGCCGCCGGTCATGTTGTGAACGTCGACATGGCCGAACCCGCACGACTGCATCAGCGTCTTCAACGTCTCCTGATCCGGATGCATGCGGATCGACTCGGCCAGATAGCGGTAGCTCGCTGCATCGCCGGCGACCCAGCGGCCGAGCTGCGGCAACACCTCGAACGAATACCAGTCGTACACGCGCTCAAGCGGCTTGGCCACCTTCGAGAATTCCAGCACCAGCAGCTTGCCGGCCGGGCGCAGCACCCGCTGCATTTCGCGCAGCGCACGGTCCTTGTGCGTCATATTGCGCAGGCCGAACGCGACGCTGACCCGGTCGAACGAGCCGTCGGCGAACGGCAGCTGCTCGGCGTCGCACACCAGCGTCGGCAGCACCACGCCGGCGTCGAGCAGCCGGTCGCGCCCGGCGCGCAGCATCGCCTCGTTGATGTCGGTGTGCACCACCTGGCCCGATGCGCCGACGCGCCGCGCGAACGCCAGCGCCAGGTCGCCGGTGCCGGCGGCGATGTCGAGTACCCGGTCGCCCTCGTGCAGATCGGCCGCCATCACCGCAACTCTCTTCCAGAGCCGGTGCAGGCCGAGCGACATCAGGTCGTTCATCAGGTCATATCTGGGCGCGACCGAGTCGAACACGCCGCGCACGCGGCGCGCCTTGTCGCGCTCGTCGACCGACTCGTATCCGAAATGCGTCGCCGTCATGGCCCGGATGCTAGAGCGGAAACGCCGCGCGCACGGCCACAACCTTGCATTCAGCGGGGAATTGCTCGGGAATCCGACGAGATTCCTAAAAAAATCTGCCGAAAGCGAGGATGGAATCTGCGTTGTCAGCTATCGATACGATAGCAATTCGTGCGCCGGCTCCGGTCAACCGTGACGATGTCCATGGCCGTGGGCTGACGGCCGGGCCGGCATCGGCTCGTCGCGGTCGCGCCCGGCGGCTGCGAGCCGCGCGAGGTAGTCGGACCACAGCTTGTCCTGCTGCGTGCCGAGGTGGTACAGGTAGTCCCAGGAATAGATGCCGCTGTCGTGCCCGTCCGAGAAGGTCGGCTGCACCGCATAGTTGCCGACCGGTTCGAGCGCGACCAGGTTCACGTCGCGCTTGCCGGTCTGCAACACCTCCTGGCCGCGGCCATGGCCCTGCACCTCGGCCGACGGCGAATACACGCGCATCAGCTCGAACGGTAGGCGAAACACCGCGCCATCAGTAAAACTGACCTCGAGCATGCGCGACTGCTCATGCACCGTGATGTTCGTCGGCGTCGGAGCGCCCGATTGCAGACCTGCCATGCGTTTGTCACCCGCGGGGAATGGATCGTGGAAACCTTTCGGGATTGTCCCACCGAGGCGATGCCCCCGGCGCCGTCCCGGCCTGGCCTCGACGGACAACGAATATGCCGCGGCGCGGGCGCCGCCGTCAGACCAGCACCCGCTCGATGCCGCCGGCGTTCGCCGCCGCGACGTACTGCGGCATCCAGTCCTCGCCGAGGATCTTGCGCGCCATCTCGACCACGATGTAGTCGGCCTCGAGCAGGCCGCTCTGCAGGTCGTCGCCGTAGCGCTGCAGCCCCTGCAGGCAGCTCGGGCAGCTGGTGAGGATCTTGATGTCGTCCTGCGGGCCGACCAGTCCGCTGCCGCGCAACTGGGTTTCGCTCTTGCGCAGCTCTTCCTCTTTGCGAAAGCGCACCTGGGTCGAGATGTCGGGCCGGGCGACGCCGAGCGTGCCCGATTCGCCGCAGCAGCGCTCGCTCTTGAACACCTTGTCGCCGAGCAGCGCGCGCACGGTCTTCATCGGCTCCTGCTTCTTGAGCGGCGTATGGCAAGGATCGTGGTACAGGTAGGCGCCGCCGCCCGGCAAGGTGATGCCCTTGTCCAGCAGGTATTCGTGGATGTCGATGATCCGGCAGCCCGGAAAGATCTTCTCGAACTCGTAGCCCTGCAACTGGTCGTAGCAGGTGCCGCAGCTCACCACCACGGTCTTGATGTCGAGGTAGTTCAGCGTGTTCGCGACGCGGTGGAACAGCACCCGGTTGTCGGTGATGATTTTCTCGGCCTTGTCGTACTGGCCGGCGCCGCGCTGCGGATAGCCGCAGCACAGATACCCGGGCGGCAGCACGGTCTGCACGCCGGCATGCCACAGCATCGCCTGCGTCGCGAGCCCGACCTGGCTGAACAGCCGCTCCGAGCCGCAGCCGGGGAAGTAGAACACCGCCTCGGTCTCGGCGCTGGTCGCCTTCGGATCGCGGATGATCGGCACGTAGGCCTTGTCCTCGATATCGAGCAGCGCGCGCGCGGTCTTGTTCGGCAGGCCGCCCGGCATCTTCTTGTTGATGAAGTGGATCACCTGCGCGCGCACCGGCGCGGTACCGACGGTGGCCGGCGGCTTCGCGGTCTGCGCGCGCGCCGCGCCGCGCAGCAGCCGGTTCGCGAAGCGCTGCGCCCGAAAGCCCGCGCCGACCATCGCGGCGCGCACGAGACGGATCGTCTGCGGGCTGGTCGCGTTCAGGAAGAACATCGCCGCCGCCTTGCCGGGCCGGAACGACTGCTTGCCCATCTTGCGCAGCAGGTTGCGCATGTTCATCGACACGTCGCCGAAGTCGATGTCGACTGGGCACGGCGCTAGGCACTTGTGGCACACGGTGCAGTGGTCGGCCACGTCCTCGAACTCCTCCCAATGCCGGATCGATACGCCGCGGCGCGTCTGCTCCTCGTACAGGAAGGCCTCGACCAGCAGCGAGGTCGCCAGGATCTTGTTGCGCGGGCTGTACAGCAGGTTCGCGCGCGGCACGTGCGTGGCGCACACCGGCTTGCACTTGCCGCAGCGCAGGCAGTCCTTCACGCTGTCGGCGATCGCGCCGATGTCGCTCTGCTGCATGATCAGCGACTCGTGGCCCATCAGGCCGAAGCTCGGCGTGTACGCGTTGGTCAGATCCGCGAACATCAGCCGTTTTTGAACAAAATCGTGCTCTAGCCCTTGTCCATTCTTGGTATGTAGCTCCTCATTTCGTAGCAGTTTGCCGTCGTTGAAGCGGCCGTCCGGGTCGACCCGGCGCTTGTACGCGGCGAACGGCGCCAGTTCGGCGTCGCTCAGGAACTCGAGCTTGGTGATGCCGATGCCGTGCTCGCCCGAGATCACGCCGTCGAGCGAGCGCGCCAGCGCCATGATGCGTTTCACCGCCTGGTGCGCGGTCTGCAGCATCTCGTAGTCGTCGCTGTTGACCGGGATGTTGGTGTGCACGTTGCCGTCGCCCGCGTGCATGTGCAGCGCGGCCCAGACCCGCCCTTTCAGCACGCGCTTGTGGACCGCGCTGCATTCCTCGAGGATCGGCCGGAACGCGTCGCCGGCGAAGATCGCCGCGAGCGGCGCGCGCAGCTGCGTCTTCCAGCTCGCGCGCAGGCTGTGGTCCTGCAGCTGCGGGAACAAGGCGTCGATGTCGGCCAGCCAGCCGGCCCACAGCGCGCGCACTTCCTCGATCAGCGCGATCGCATGGGCGACCCGGTCTTCCAGCAGTTCGGCCGACGGAATCGCGCCGTCGTCGTCACTCTTGCCCAGCGGCAGGTTGCCGCGGCGAAAGAATTCGCCGAGCGCGTCGCAAATTTTCAGCTTGTTGCGCAGCGACAGCTCGATGTTGATGCGCTCGATGCCGTCGGTGTATTCGGCCATACGCGGCAGCGGAATCACCACGTCTTCGTTGATCTTGAACGCGTTGGTGTGGCGGCTGATCGCCGCGGTGCGCTTGCGGTCCAGCCAGAACTTCTTGCGCGCCTCGGCGCTGATCGCGATGAAGCCTTCGCCGTGGCGCGAGTTCGCGATCCGCACCACCTCGCTGGCGGCGCGCGCCACCGCGTCGGCGTCGTCGCCGGCGATGTCGCCGACCAGCACCATCTTCGGCAGGCCGCCCGAGCCGTGAGGCGACCCGAGCGTCGCACCCTTCTTGCTCTTGGTCGCGTAACCGACGGCCTTCAGATACCGGTCGTCCAGGTGCTCCAGGCCCGCGAGCAGGACGCCGGAGCGCTTCTGCTCGGCGAACATGAAGTCCTTCAACTCGACGATGCTCGGCACCGCGTCGCGCGCGTTGCCGAAGAATTCCAGGCACACGGTCCGGGTGTGCGCGGGCATCCGGTGCAGCACCCAACGCGCGCTGGTGATCAGGCCGTCGCAGCCTTCCTTCTGCACGCCGGGCAGGCCGGAGAGGAACTTGTCGGTCACGTCCTTGCCCAGGCCTTCCTTGCGGAAGGTCGAGCCCGGGATGTCGAGCCGCTCGGTGCGCACCGGCGTGCTGCCGTCGGCCTCGAAGTAGCGCAGCTCGAAGCTCGCGACCTCGGCGTCGTGGATCTTGCCCAGGTTGTGGTCGAGGCGCACCACCTCCAGCCATTGCGCGTCGGGCGTGACCATGCGCCAGCTCGCCAGGTTGTCGAGCGCGGTGCCCCAGAGCACCGCCTTCTTGCCGCCGGCGTTCATCGCGATGTTGCCGCCGATGCACGAGGCCTCGGCGCTGGTCGGATCGACCGCGAACACGTAGCCCGCGGCCTCGGCCGCGTCGGCGACGCGCTGCGTGACCACGCCGGCCTCGGTCCAGATCGTCGGCACCTCGTGCAGGGCGCCCGGCAGGTGCCGCAGGTCGACCTCGCTCATGGTTTCGAGCTTCTCGGTGTTGATCACCGCGCTCTTCCAGGTGAGCGGAATCGCGCCGCCGGTGTAGCCGGTGCCGCCGCCGCGCGGGATGATGGTCAGATCCAGTTCGATGCAGCCCTTGACCAGTTGGGCCATCTCGGCCTCGGTGTCGGGCGTGAGCACGACGAACGGGTACTCGACGCGCCAGTCGGTCGCATCGGTCACGTGCGACACGCGCGACAGCGCGTCGAACTTGACGTTGTCGTCGGCGGTGCACTTGCGCAGGCGGCGACGGGTGCGCCGGCGCAGCTCGGCCAGTTCGATGAACATCGCGTCGAACGCGCGCACCGCCGCGTGGGCCGAGCGCAGCAACTCGCCGACCAGATGGTCGCGCGCGGCGTCGGCGTCCGGCGTGCGGCGCTTCTCGACTTCGCGCAGCCGGTGCAGCAGCGCGCCGACCAGCAGGCGCCGCCGCGCCGGGTTATCGAGCAGATCGTCCTGCAGGTACGGGTTGCGTTGCACGACCCAGATGTCGCCGAGCACCTCGTACAGCATGCGCGCGGAGCGCCCGGTGCGGCGCTCGCCGCGCAGCTGCTCGAGCATGTCCCAGGCGCTGCTGCCTAACAGCCGGATCACGATCTCGCGGTCCGAGAACGAGGTGTAGTTGTACGGAATTTCGCGCAGCCGCGGCGCGTCGCCGACGGCCATCAGCTGGTTGATCGTGGTCGGAGCGTTCATCGGGTCGGGCAAGCGCAATACGGCGCACATTGGCGCCGCTCGTGCATGTTACCGCAGCGCAGCATGGTCGCGGCGGACCTTGCGCCGCCCGGAAACCCACCCATGAAAACCCGCTTGCCGCGCCACGTCACCGTCGTGTCAAATCGGCCTCGCAAAATGCGCTCCGCCGCAGGCGGCACGATTCAACTAGGAGATCCCATGAAATTCAAACTCACCTTCGCCGCGCTGGCACTGGCGTTGGCCATCCCAGCCCACGCACAGGTCGAAATCCAGTGGTGGCATTCCATGAGCGGCCCGCTGGGGGAATGGGTGAACGATCTGGCCAAGGGGTTCAACGAAAGCCAGAAGGAATACAAAGTCATACCCACCTACAAGGGCACCTACGACGACTCCATGGCGGCGGGCATCGCCGCGTACCGCGCCGGCAATGCGCCGAACATCTTGCAGGTCTTCGAAGTGGGCACCGCGACCATGATGGCCAGCAAGGGCGCGATCGTGCCGGTCTGGAAAATCATGCAGGAGGGCGGGCAGAAGTTCGACGAGAAGTCCTACATCCCCGCGGTGGCCAGTTACTACACCGCCCCGAACGGCAGGATGCTGAGTCTGCCCTTCAACAGTTCGACCACCGTGTTCTTCTATAACAAGGATGCGTTCAAGGCCGCCGGTCTCGATCCGAACAAGCCACCCTTGACCTGGGAAGAGGTCAAGGCAGACGCCATCAAGCTCAAGGCGAGCGGTAGCAAATGCCCCCTGACCTCTTCGTGGATGAGCTGGACCCAACTGGAGAGCTTCTCGGCCTGGCACAACGTTCCGTTCGCGAGCCACAACAACGGCTTCGGCGGCACCGCCGCGCGGCTGGAGTTCAACGGCCCGCTCCAGGTGCGCCACATCCAGGATCTGGCCAACATGGAAAAAGAAGGCCTGTTCGTGTACAAGGGCCGCGGCAACGTGCCTGATGCCGCCTTCATCTCCGGTGAATGCGCGATGTCGATGGGCTCGTCAAGCACCTACGGGCAGCTCAAGAACGTCGCTAAATTTGCGTTTGCCCTCTCCCCGCTGCCCTACTACGCGGACGTGAAGGGCGCGCCGCAGAACACCATCATCGGCGGCGCCAGCCTGTGGGTCATGGCCGGCAAGCCGGCGGCCCAGAACAAGGGCGTGGCGGCCTTCTTCGCGTACCTCTCCAGTCCGGAGGTGCAGGCCGCGAGCCACCAACGCACCGGCTATCTGCCGATCACCACGGCGGCGTACGAGCTGACCGAAAAATCCGGCTACTACCAGAAGAACCCCGGCACCGACGTGGCCGTGAACCAGATGGTTCGCAAGACCACGGACAAGTCGCGCGGCATTCGCCTGGGCAACTACCTGCAGATCCGCGCGATCATCAACGAGGAACTCGAACAGGTCTGGAACGGCAAGAAAACGGCCAAGCAGGCGCTGGACTCGGCCGTCGAGCGCGGCAACGTCCTGCTGGCCAGGTTCCAGCAGGCCAACAAGGACTGATTCGCGGCCGTAGCAGCAGCGCAGGAACCGTCTCCCATGGCCGTCGAAAAGCGGGTTGTCTTCCGCTCGCGCTGGCTACCCTGGCTGCTGCTGGCGCCGCAAGGCGTGGTGATTGCCGTGTTCTTCTTCTGGCCGGCGGGCCAGGCGCTTCTGCAGTCGCTGCAACAAAGCGACGCGTTCGGCGGTTCCGTCAGCTGGGTGGGGCTGGACAACTTCAGGGCGCTGTGGAGCGACCCTGTGTATATGGCCTCGTTCAAGACCACGGTGATCTTCTCCGTGCTGGTGGTCGGCCTGGGGCTAGGCTTGTCCCTTCTGCTGGCGGTTTTCGCCGATCGGGTGGTGCGGGGTTCGAGCTTTTACAAGACACTGCTGATCTGGCCTTACGCGGTGCCGCCCGTCATTGCGGGAGTGCTCTGGCTGTTCATGTTCTCTCCCAGCGTCGGTATCATCTCGTACTGGCTGCATGCGCTGGGCATTCCCTGGAACAGCCTGCTCAACAGCACCGATGCCATGGCATTGATCGTGGTGGCGGCGGTCTGGCAGCAGATCTCGTACAACTTCCTGTTCTTCCTCGCGGGGCTGGCGAGCATTCCGAACTCCCTGATCGAAGCCGCTGCCATTGATGGCGCCCGGCCGTGGCGCAGGTTCTGGACCATCCAGTTGCCGCTTCTTTCGCCCACCGTGTTCTTCCTGCTCTCCATCAACGCGGTGTATGCGTTTCTGGAGACCTTTCCCATCGTGGACGCGGCCACCCAAGGTGGGCCGGGCACGTCCACGGCCATCATGGTTTACAAGCTGGTGTATGACTTCAAAGCGTTGGATCTCAATGGCTCGGCGGCGCAGTCGGTGGTGCTGATGTTGATCCTCGTTGCGGTCACGGTGGTGCAATTCAAGTACGTCGAAAACAAGGTGCACTACTGATGGCGCCGAAGGAATTGCCGCGTGGTTGAACGCAGTCCCAAGCTGGACCTCCTCGCCCACGTGATCCTGATTCTCGGCATCGTGGTGATCGCGTTTCCGCTCTATGTCGCCATCGTGGCTTCCTCCCACACGGCGGCTGAAATCTTCCAGGCCCCCATGCCGATGCTGCCGGGATCGCACCTGCTCCAAAACTACCGCGAAGCGCTGCTTGGCACCGGTGATGCACAGGGGTCGAACGCGCCAGTAGCCCGGATGATGTTCGTCAGTTTGGTGATGGCGCTCACCATTGCGATCGGCAAGATCGCCATCTCGCTGCTGTCGGCGTTCGCGGTCGTGTACTTCCGCTTCCCATTTCGCATGTTGTGCTTCTGGGCGATCTTTGCGACGCTGATGCTTCCGGTGGAAGTGCGCGTCGGGCCGACCTACCACGTGGTGGCCAGCCTAGGCTTGATCAACACCTTTGCGGGCATGACGATCCCCCTGATTGCGTCTGCCACCGCAACCTTTTTGTTCCGACAGTTTTTTCTGACGGTGCCGGAAGAGCTGGCAGAGGCGGCGCGCATGGATGGCGCGGGGCCGATGCGCTTTTTCAAAGACATCCTGGTGCCGCTGTCGCGCACCAGCATCGCCGCGCTGTTCGTGATCCAGTTCATCTACGGCTGGACTCAGTACTTGTGGCCTTTGATCGCCACCACCAGCGACAACATGTACCCGATCGTGATCGGCATTCGCTACATGATTGCGGGTGGCGAATCTCTGACCCCCTGGAATCTGGTCATGGCTACCGCCATGCTGGCGATGATTCCGCCTGCACTCGTTGTGATCCTGATGCAGAAATGGTTCGTCAAGGGCCTGGTCGACACGGAAAAATAGACACAAGGCGAAATAGATCGGCCATGGCCGCAATCTCCCTCCGAAACGTCGTCAAGCGCTACGGCAGCGGCCACGGCGCGGTGCAGGTGCTGCACGGCATCGACGCACAAATAGCCGACGGCGAATTCGTCGTGATCGTCGGCCCGTCGGGTTGCGGCAAATCGACGCTGCTGCGCATGGTCGCCGGCCTGGAGGAAGTCAGCGGCGGCGAGATCGCGATCGGCGAGCGCGTGGTGAACGACCTCGAGCCCGCGAAGCGCGACATCGCGATGGTGTTCCAGAACTACGCGCTGTATCCGCACATGAGCGTGTTCGACAACATGGCCTATGGCCTGAAGATCGCGAAGGTGCCCACCGCCGAGATCCGCGCCCGCGTCGACAAGGCGGCGGCGATCCTGGAGCTGGCGCACCTGCTCGAGCGCAAGCCGCGCGCACTCTCGGGCGGGCAGCGCCAGCGCGTCGCGATGGGCCGCGCGATCGTGCGCCAGCCGCAGGTGTTTCTGTTCGACGAACCGCTGTCGAACCTGGACGCGAAGCTGCGCGTGCAAACGCGGCTGGAAATCCAGAAGCTGCACCGCGAACTCGGCATCACCTCGCTGTTCGTCACGCACGACCAGGTCGAGGCGATGACGCTGGCGCAGCGCATGATCGTGATGAACGCCGGACGCATGGAGCAGATCGGAACGCCCGAGGAGGTCTATGCGCGCCCGGCAACCACCTTTGTCGCCGGCTTTATCGGCGCGCCGCCGATGAACCTGTTGAAGAATGCGCCGAACACCGCCATGGACGGGCCAGCGGAGGCGCTCTTGGGGATCCGCCCCGAGCATCTCGACATCACACCAGAGGGCTGGCCGATGGACGTCGAAACGCTGGAAATGCTCGGCGCCGAGCGGCTGGTCTACGGCCGCGTCAATGGCGAGCCGCTGGTGCTGCGCACCGACGAGAGCCAGCGCGCGCCGGCGCCCGGCAGCACGATCCACGTGACGCCGCGCGCCGACCGCCTGCACTGGTTCGACGCCGGCAGCGGCAAGCGGCTTTGAACCGCCCTCCGCCGCTGCTCGCGACACCCGCCTGAACCAGATCCGCACCTGAACCATGACATGGCAACCTGTCGACTATGACCGCTGGCCGTATCCGCGCTTCGTCGCGCACCGCGGCGCAGGCAAACTGGCGCCGGAGAACACGCTGGCCGCGTTCCGGCTCGGCGCTTCGTACGGCTACCGGATGTTCGAATGCGACGTCAAGCTGTCCGCCGACGGCGTGCCATTCCTGATGCACGACGCCACGCTGGATCGAACGACCAATGCTGCGACGCGGCTGGATGCATCGGCTAGCCGCGTCGGCGGCGACTACTCGTGGGGAGAGCTCGCGCAGCTCGACGCCGGCGCCTGGCATTCGCGCGCGTTCGCAGGCGAGCCGCTGGCGAGCCTCGCGTCGATTGCCGCTTACTGCCTGCACAACGGCCTGATGCTGAACATCGAGATCAAGCCGACGCCGGGCACCGAGCACACTACCGGCGAGCAGGTCGCGCGCCACGCGACACGGCTGTGGCAGAACGCGTCCGTGCCGCCGCTGCTCACCTCGTTCAGCGTCGCCGCGCTGGAAGGGGCGCTCGCCGCCGCGCCCGAACTGCCGCGCGGGCTGCTGCTGGACCAGCTCAGCCCCGACTGGTGCGAAACCGCGGTCCGGCTCGGCTGCGTTGCGGTCGTCTGCAACTACGCGCTGTGGGACGCCGCCACGGTCGCCGAGACCCGCGCCGCGCGGCTACGAACCTTGAGTTACACCGTGAACGACCCCTGGGTCGCCGAGCGGCTGCGGCGGCCCGGCACCGACGCGATCATCACCGACCGGGTCGACCTGTTCGCGCCGGCCGGTTGACGGCGTGCCGGCCGGGATCGCCGGCCTGCATCAGCGCTGCCAGCCGCGCAGCATCAGCCACTGGCTGGTCGCGCAGCCGACCACCAGCGCGCCGTAGCTCGCCAGCTTGCCGTCGTAGCCGAAGAACCAGAGCCCCGCGCCGAGCGCCGCCGCGCCGACCGCGAAATTGACCGCGACCTGCGCCCACCAGCGCCGAACCAATGCGGGGCCGGCACCGGCCAGCCGCGCCGCCAGCACCACGCACAGCGCGACGAACAGCGCAGGCGCGAAGAAGTTCAGCAGTTGGTCGAGCAGGTCCAGGGCTTGCATGGCACGGTGGTGGCAGGGGCTGCGGGTGAAGGGGTGCGGGGGTGGCCTGACGGCAGATTCGTCGCCACGGCCGCCGCCGATGGCTTTCTACGGCCCTCCTGCGGGCCGGAGGCCGCGAATTTTATAATCTGCAAATGGCTGTCCTGGCCCTGGGGCTCAATCACGCGACCGCGCCGCTCGATCTGCGCGGCCGCCTGGCGTTCGCGGTCGACCAGATCCGGCCGGCGCTCGCCGGCCTGCGCGCGTCGCTGCCGGTGCACCCGGAGCTCGCGCTGATCTCGACCTGCAACCGCACCGAAATCTACTGCGCCGGCGACGAACTGGACGCCGACCACGCGCTGCACTGGCTCGCGGGCAAGGGCGGCGTCGCGCCCGAGCAGCTGCGCGTGCACACTTACACGCTCGAGAACGGGACCGCCGCGCGCCATGCATTCCGCGTCGCGAGCGGCCTCGATTCGATGGTGCTCGGCGAGCCGCAGATCCTGGGCCAGATCAAGCATGCGGTGCGCGAGGCGGAACAGGCCGGCGCGCTCGGGGCGACGCTGAACCAGCTGTTCCAGCGCTCGTTCGCGGTCGCGAAGGAGGTGCGCAGCTCGACCGAGATCGGCGCGCATTCGATCAGCATGGCCGCGGCCGCGGTGCGTCTCGCCGGGCAGTTGTTCGAGGACCTTGGCCGCATCCGCATCCTGTTCGTCGGCGCCGGCGAGATGGTCGAACTGGTGGCGACCCATTTCGCGGCCCGGGAGCCGCGCGCGATCGTGATCGCGAACCGCACGCTCGAGCGCGGCGAAAAGCTCGCGAGCCGGTTCGGCGCCGAGGTGATGCGCCTCGCTGACCTGCCGCAGCGGCTGCACGAGTTCGACGCGGTCGTCAGTTGCACCGCGAGCACGCTGCCGCTGATCGGCTTGGGCGCGGTCGAGCGCGCGCTGAAGGCGCGCCGGCACCGGCCCATGTTCATGGTCGATCTCGCGGTGCCGCGCGACATCGAGGCCGAGGTGCGCGCGCTGCAGGACGTCTACCTGTACACGATCGACGATCTCGCGGCGGTGGTGCAGACCGGCCAGTCGCTGCGCGAGGCCGCGGTGGCGCAAGCGGAGGCCATCATCGACGCGGGCGTGCAAAGCTTCATGCACTGGATGGACCAGCGCGGCCAGGTGCCGCTGATCCGCGAGCTGAACGACCAAGCCGACGCGTGGCGCGCGCAAGAAGTGGCGCGCGCACGCCGCATGCTGGCGCGCGGCGAGAGCGTCGACGCGGCGCTCGAGGCGCTGTCGCGCGGCCTCACGCAGAAGATGCTGCACGGCGCGCTGGCCGAGCTGCATGCGGGCGACCACGCGGCGCGCGAGCGTGCCGGCGCCGCGATCGAGCATTTCTTCCTGCGCAAGAGCCGCTAGGGGCCTCCAATGAAGGAGTTCCTGCGCGCGCGGCTGCAGCGCTACGTCGAACGGCTGGCCGAACTCGATTTCCTGCTGTCGCGCGAAGACATCATGGCCGACATGCGCCAGTTCCTCGCGCTCTCGCGCGAGCATGCCGAGGTCGCACCGATCGTCGCGCGCTTCGAGCGCCGGCAGGGGCGCGAGCGCGACCTCGCCGCCGCGCAAACAATGCTGGACGACCCGGCGCAGGACGCGGCGATGGCGGAGATGGCGCGAGAGGAAATCGCCGCCGCCGAGGCCGAACTCGAAAGCCTCGATGCGCAGCTCGAGCGCATGCTGCTGCCCAAGGACCCGGACGACACGCGCAACGCCTTCGTCGAAATCCGCGCCGGCACCGGCGGCGACGAATCGGCGCTGTTCGCCGGCGACCTGCTGCGCATGTACACGCGCTACTGCGAGCGCCGCGGCTGGAAGACCGAACTGCTCTCCGCATCGATGAGCGAACTCGGCGGCTACAAGGAAGCGGTGCTGCGCGTCGCAGGCGACGCGGTGTACGGCGCGCTCAAGTTCGAATCCGGCGGGCACCGGGTGCAGCGCGTGCCAAGCACCGAAACCCAGGGCCGGATCCACACCAGCGCCTGCACGGTCGCGGTGCTGGCCGAGCCCGACGAGGAACAGGCGGTGCAGATCAACCCGGCCGAGCTGCGCATCGACACCTTTCGCGCCAGCGGCGCCGGCGGCCAGCACATCAACAAGACCGACTCGGCGGTGCGCATCACGCACCTGCCGACCGGCATCGTCGCCGAATGCCAGGACGACCGCAGCCAGCACCGCAACAAGGCGCGCGCGCTGCAGGTGCTGGCCGCGCGCATTGCCGAGCGCGAACGCAGCGAGCGCGCCGCCAGGCACGCGGCCGAGCGCAAGAGCCTGATCGGCAGCGGCGACCGCTCGGACCGGATCCGCACCTACAACTTCCCGCAGGGACGCCTGACCGACCACCGGATCGGCCTGACGCTGTACAAGCTCGCGGCGATCATGGACGGTGACCTTCATGAACTGATCGAGGCCCTGCACGCGTACGAGGCGGCGCAGCAACTGGCCGAGCTGGAACAGGCGGCGCATGCCTGACTGCGGCTGGTTTCCGAGTGAAATCGGCCTGAAGCCAGTGCACCATCAGCGCAGTTAGCTAGCTTTTTGATAGCAACTGACATTGGCCAGCATCCGGCAAATCCAGCAGCGAGCCGAGCAGCGCGGTGTGGACCGGCTCGATGCGCAACTGCTGCTGTTGCATGCGCTCGGCCGCCAAGCTGGCGACCGCGCGTGGCTGATTGCGCACGACACGGACGACTTGCCACGGCTTGCTGCTGACCGGTTCGAAGCGCTGGTGCGCCGCAGACGGGACGGCGAGCCACTGGCCTACATCACAGGGGTCAAGGAGTTCCACGGCCTGGAGCTCACGGTCGATGCGCGAGTGCTGGTGCCGCGACCCGACACCGAGACGCTGGTCAACTGGGCGCTCGATCTGCTGGATCGGCCCGAGGCGTGCGCGCGGACTTTGCCTTGCAGCGTGTTGGATCTCGGCACCGGCTCGGGCGCGGTGGCGCTTGCGCTCAAGGCCGCGCGGCCGGCGCTCGACGTGACCGCGACCGATGCCAGCTTCGACGCGCTCGCCGTCGCGCAGGCGAACGCACGGCGGCTCGGGCTCGCGCTCGAATTCGCGCAAGGTTCATGGTTCGACGCGGCGCAAGGACGCTACCACCTGATCGTATCGAACCCGCCGTACGTCGCGCAGCACGACGCGCACCTCGCGGCGCTGCGCCACGAGCCACGCTCGGCGCTGGTAAGCGGCCCGGATGGGCTCGATGATCTGCGCCAGATCGTCGAGCACGCGCCCGGGCACCTGCATCCCGGCGGCTGGCTGCTGCTGGAACACGGCTGGGACCAGGCCGCGGCCGTGCGCACGCTGCTGGCTGCGGCCGCGCTGGAACAGGTGCAGTCGCGCCCCGACCTCGCGGGCATGGAGCGCTGCAGCGGCGGGCGCATGCCGCCCGACCGACGCGCTGACGAGCGGATCGGCGGCGAGACGCGGCCCGCCTTGCGCCGATGACGGCCGACGCCGGTCAACCCCGGAACTCGAAACCCTCGTCTAAACGACTCTGCCAATGCGCCAGGTAGGCGCGCGCCACCGCGGCGTCATCGTGGATCACCACCACGTTCTCGCTGTTCTGATGCGCGGCAGCCGAGGTGTAGTTGTAGCTCCCGGTCGCGACCGTGTCGCCGTCGGCGATGATGTATTTGTCGTGATGCACCGCGTAGCGCGACACCAGGTGCGTCGGGATGCCGGCGCCGACCAGCAGGCGCAGTGCAGCGCGCGACCGGCCGCTCTTGTCTTCGAGCACATTCACCCGATAGTCCGCGACGACCGCCACGTCGACGCCGCGCCTCTGCGCCGCCAGCAGCGACCGCACCACGCGTGGTGAAGTCAGCACATAGGCCGCCATCCGGATCGAATGCTGCGCGCCATCGAGCACGCGCAGAACCAGCGTTTCCGCACCTGCATCGGGAGAAAAGGCCGGGCCTTCGATGGTGGCGCTGCCGGCGCGGCCCGCGAGCAGCAGCGCCAGAGCGACGACGGCCGCGAACGCGCGCACGCCGCGCAGCGCCATCAGCTTCGGCCCGATACGGATTTCCCGTCGCCGCCCTTGAGGCCGGGGAAATCCTCCTCGAAATATTCGCCCGCGCCCTTCTCGCCCGCGGCGCGGCGCTTCTCCTCGCCATGGCGCAGCTCGACGCGGCGGATCTTTCCAGAGATGGTCTTCGGCAGTTCGGCGAACTCGAGTCGGCGCACCCGCTTGTACGGTGCAAGATGGTCGCGCAGGAACGCGAGGATGCTTTCGGCCAGCTGCGGCGACGGGCTGTAGCCCTGGCGCAGCGCGACGAAGATCTTCGGCACCGCGGCGCGCACCGGGTCCGGGCTCGGCACGACCGCGGCCTCGGCCACCGCCTCGTGCTCGATCGCGACCGACTCGAGCTCGAACGGCGAGATGCGATAGTCCGCCGCCTTGAACACGTCATCGGCGCGGCCGACGTAGGTGATGTAGCCGCCGGCGTCGCGCATCGCGACGTCGCCGGTGCGGTACAGGCCACCCTGCATCACCTGCGCGTTCTTCTCGGCGTCGCCGAAGTAGCCGTCCATCAGCCCGGTCGGGCGCGGATCGAGCCGCAGCGCGATCTCGCCTTCGTCGCCCTCGCGGCCATCGGCGTCGATCAGCACGATCTGGTAGCCCGGCATCGCCCGCCCCATCGATCCGGGGTGCACCGGTTGCCCCGGCGAGTTGCCGACGATCGCGGTGGTTTCGGTCTGGCCGTAGCCGTCGCGGATCGTGATGCCCCAGGCGGCCTTCACCTGTTCGATCACCTCCGGGTTCAGCGGCTCGCCGGCGCTGATCAGCTCGCGCAGCGCGAGCTTTGCCTTGTGCGCCGCCAGATTCTCCTGGATCAGCATGCGCCACACGGTCGGCGGCGCGCACAGCGTGTTGACCTTGAACTGCGCGAGCGCGCCGAGCAGCGCGGGCGCGTCGAAGCGCGCGTAGTTGTAAATGAACACGCAGGCGCCGGCATTCCACGGCGCGAAGAAGCAGCTCCATGCGTGCTTGGCCCAACCCGGCGACGAGATGTTCAGATGGATGTCGCCCGGTTGCAGGCCGATCCAGTACATCGTGGTCAGGTGGCCGACCGGATAGCTCTGGTGCGTGTGCAGCACCAGCTTCGGTTTAGACGTGGTGCCGGAGGTGAAGTACAGCAGCAGCGGATCGCTCGCGCGGGTCGCACCATCCGGCGCGAAGCTGGCCGGCGCCTGTTTCGAATCGGCGAAGTCGAGCCAGCCTGCCGCCTTGGCACCGACGCAGATGCGGGTGTAGCCGCCGGCGAGGTCGGCGAACTTCTGCACGTTCGCGGCCGCGACGATCGCATGCCGCACGTCGCCGCGGGTCATGCGGTCGGCCAGATCCTGCGGCGTCAGCAGGTTCGAGCAGGGAATCATCACCGCGCCGAGCTTCATGCAGGCCAGCATCGCCTCCCACAGCGCGACCTCGTTGCTCATCATCACCATCACGCGGTCGCCGCGCCGCACGCCGTGTCCGCGCAGCCAGTTCGCGGCCTGGTTCGAGCGCTGCGCCATCTGCGTGAAGCTGACCTTCTGCTCGGCGCCCGACTCCTCGACGATCCACAGCGCAGGCTTGTCGTTGCCCGCCGCCATGCGGTCGAAATGGTCGAGCGCCCAGTTGAATTCCTGCTGCTGCGGCCAGCGGAAATCGCGGTACGCCCGGGTGTAATCGCTGCGGTTCGCGAGCAGCACGTCGCGCGCCGCAAGGAACGCGTCCGCATTGTTCGTCTGTGTGCTCATGGTCTCAGTCCTTCGGCAATTGGGTGGCAATCACTTGGCACTCTACTCCGGGCCGCAAAACCCCTCAATGCGACAATTCCCGGGCCCGTCATCGACAGCGTCGACCGTCATCGTGACCAACGGCTCCAAGTCTGCTCGCGCCGCCCGCCGCCTGAAATGGGCCGGTGTCGTCGTGCTGGCCGTCGGGCTGGCGGCCGCGCTCACCATCTACCGGGTCGCGCCGGCACGCAGCAGCGGCGATGCGGCGAACTACAACATCGTCGGCGGGCAGGTGTTCGCCAGCCCCGACGAAAACTCAGCCGAGATGCAGCAGGTCGAGCGCCTGGGCGGCAAGCCGGCGGTGTACGCGCTGGAGTTTCACCGCTGGTTCCTGTCGCTGTGGCACGGGCGGCGGCTGGCCTGGACGCTGATCGTGCTCTGCGTTGCGGTCGCACTGCTGTGCTTCCATCTGGCCGGACTGATGGCCGACGAGCCGGACGGCTGATGTGGGAGGCCTTGTACGGTTTTGCATTCGAGCGCAGAACAAGGCGGGGCGCCGCAGACAGTGCTGACGCACGGCAAGGCGCCCCAACGCAGTTATGCGTTTGAATGCAAAACCGTATCAGTGCTGATGCCCGTGCGCGCCGTGTACATGGCCGTGCGCAATCTCCTCGGGCGTCGCGGCGCGCACATCGCGGATCTCGATGCGGCAGCGCAGCGTCCGGCCGGCGAGCGGATGATTGCCGTCGAGCAGTACCTTGTCGCCCTTGATCTTCATCACCGTGAATGCAATGACGCGCCCGTCCTCGGCCGGCCCCTGCAGCTGGCCGCCGACCTTGACGCCGGGCGGGAACTGGTGTTTGGCAATCGTCTGCACCAGCCGCTCGTCGCGCTCGCCGAACGCGTCCTGCGGCGCCAGATCGACACTGACCCGGAACAAAGGCTCGCGCCCTTCGAGCGCGGCCTCGATCTTCGGGAAGATGCCGCCATAGCCGCCGTGCAGATAAACCATCGGTTCGCGGCCCGCATCCAGCAGGCGGCCGCTCGCCGCGTCCGACACCTGGAGGCGCAGCGTAACCGCCGTGTTTTTTTCGATTTTCATGATTTGCAATCTTGCGTTGAGTGGAGCACCGGATCGGGCGTCGATCGGGCACGGGGGCTATTCTCGCCCGACAGCGGCGGCACCTGGGAAGTGAAATAATCCGAAACGGCGATATCCGCAGAGCTAGGAGCACACGACATGAGTGACGACATCGGGCAGGTAAAGCAACGCATCGACGATCTGGTCAAGTCCAGCGACGTGCTGTTGTTCATGAAAGGCAACGCGAACTTTCCGATGTGCGGCTTCTCGGGCCGCGCGATCCAGATCCTCAAGGCCTGCGGCGTCGACATGGACAGCCTGAGGACCGTCAACGTGCTCGACGACGAGGAAATTCGCCAGGGCATCAAGGCCTACAGCAACTGGCCGACCATTCCGCAGCTCTATGTGCGCGGCGAGTTCGTCGGCGGCTCGGACATCATGATGGAGATGTACGAGAAGGGCGAACTGCAGCAGGTGCTCGCCCGCCGGGCCGGCTGAGTCCCGATCGGAAGATCAGGGCAGCGCGACCCGCACCGGCTCGGTTCCCTCGAATTCCCAGCGCCGCGCGGCGCCGAGCACCGCGTCCGGATAGGCGGCCAGCCCGCGCGACCCGTTGTACCGCCCGAGCGCCATGAACAGGTTGCCACGCTCCTGGTCCAGGTAGTGGCGCAGGATCACGCAGCCGAAGCGCAGATTCGGCTGCAGCTTGAACAGCACGCTCGCGTCGCCGTTGCCGATCAGGCGCGCCCAGAACGGCATCACCTGCATGTAGCCGCGCGCGCCCGCGCTCGATACCGCGTACTTCCTGAAATTGCTCTCGACCTGGATCAGCCCCAGCACCAGCGAGGTCGACAGCCCGGCGCGGCGGCTCTCGTACCAGACGGTCTGCAGGAAGTCGGTGCGCACCAGCCGGTCGGGCTTGCGCTGGCGCAGCCGCCAGCTCATCTGCTCCAGCCAGCGCAGGTAACCGAGGTAGGCCTGTGTGTCGACGAACACCGGCGTCGGCGGCCCCTGGTCAGCGACGGCGGCACTGAGCGCGGTTCGCACTGCGTCCGACAGCGGCTCCTCGATCTGGTCACCGGCCCAGGATTGCTTCTGAATCGATAGCAGAACACCGGCAACAGGCAACGACAGCAGCCATTTTCTTCGACTGATTTGTGGAAGGACCGGCTGCTGCGATGCCATTACGCCGCGCCCTGCAATCGCTCGCGCAGGAACGCCGGCATCGCGTCCACCGGCACCTGCACCGCGCTGGTGTCGCGGCGGTGCTGGTATTCGAGCTGTCCGTTCTTCAGGCCGCGCTCGCCGATCGCGACGCGGTGCGGCACGCCGATCAGTTCCCAGTCGGCGAACATCACGCCCGGGCGCTCGCCGCGGTCGTCCAGGATCACGTCAACGCCGTCGGCCACGAGCTGCGCATGCAGCCGCTCGGCGGCCGCCTTCACTTCCGCGCTACGGTCGGCGCCGATCGGGCACAGCACGACGGTGAACGGCGCGATCGCGTCCGGCCAGATGATGCCGCGCGCATCGTGGTTCTGCTCGATCGCGGCGGCCGGCAGCCGCGTGATGCCGATGCCGTAGCAGCCCATTTCCATCAGCTGCGGCTTGCCTGTCTCGTCGAGGAAGCTCGCGCTCAAAGGCTTGCTGTATTTGGTGCCGAGGTAGAACACATGGCCGACCTCGATGCCGCGCTCGATGGCGAGTAGCCCCTTGCCATCCGGCGAGGCATCGCCCTCGACCACGTTGCGCAGATCGGCCACCGCGTCGGGTTCGGGCAGGTCGCGGCCCCAGTTGACGCCGATCAAGTGGAAGTCCTCCTCATTCGCACCGCAGATCCAGTCGGCCATCAGCGCCACCTCGCGATCGGCGACGATCTTGACCGGCTTTTGCTGGCCGATCGGCCCCAGGTAGCCGGGCCGCGTGCCGAAATGCTCGGCGATCTCGGCCGTCGTCGCGAAGCGAAAGCCCGCGTCCAGTCCCGGCACCTTGCCGACCTTGACCTCGTTCATGTCGTGATCGCCGCGCAGCAGCAGCAGCCAGATCACGGTGCCGGCGGGCTTGCCGTCGTCGCCAACCCGGTCCGTGGCCAGCACCAGCGACTTGACCGTGGTGGCAAGCGGCACGCCCAGCAGTTCGGCGACCTCGGCGCAGGTGGCCTTGCCCGGCGTCGGCGTCTTCGCCAGCGACTGCTTGGGCGCCGGGCGCGGCCCGCGCGGCGCGAGCGCCTCGGCCTTTTCCATGTTGGCCGCGTAGTCGCTGGCCGGGCAGTAGACGATCGCGTCCTCGCCAGTCGCGGCGATCACCTGGAATTCCTCGCTCAGGTCGCCGCCGATCGCGCCGCTGTCGGCCGCGACCGCGCGGTAGCGCAGGCCGAAGCGGTCGAAGATGCGCCGGTAGGCCTGCGCCATCACCTCGTAGCTCTGCTTCGCCGATTGCGCGTCGCGGTCGAAGCTGTAGGCGTCCTTCATCGTGAATTCGCGGCTGCGCATCACGCCGAAGCGCGGACGCCGCTCGTCGCGGAACTTGGTCTGGATATGGTAGAAGTTCCTCGGCAGTTGCTTGTAGCTGCGCAGCTCCTGGCGCGCGATATCCGTGACAACTTCCTCACTCGTGGGCTGAATGATGAAGTCGCGCTCATGCCGATCCTTCAGCCGCAGCAGCTCCGGCCCCATCTTGGCCCAGCGCCCGCTCTGCTGCCACAGCTCGGCCGGCTGCACCACCGGCATCAGCAGTTCGACCGCGCCGGCGCGGTTCATTTCCTCGCGCACGATCGCCTCGATCTTGCGGATCACGCGCAGGCCCATCGGCATATAGCTGTAGATGCCGGCGCCGAGCTTCTTGATCATGCCGGCGCGCGTCATCAACTGGTGGCTGATGACCTCGGCGTCGGCCGGCGCGTCCTTCAGCGTCGAAATCAGGAACTGGGAGGCTTTCATAGGGGGTTTTTCGCGCGCGAATACAACCGCGCCGCTTGCCGCATGCGGCTCGCGGTGCATAATGAACTCAGTTCTTAAATTTGGGGTTCGATTATGCTTGACCGGGAAGGCTTCAGGCCCAACGTCGGCATCGTCCTGCTCAACCAGAAGAATCAGGTTTTTTGGGGCAAGCGAATCCGCAGCCACTCGTGGCAGTTCCCGCAGGGCGGCATCGACCGGGGCGAAACCCCGGAGCAGGCGATGTTCCGCGAACTGCAGGAAGAAGTCGGCCTGCTGCCGGAGCATGTTCGCATCGTCGCTCGGACCCGTGACTGGTTGCGCTATGAAGTGCCGGATCGCTACGTCCGGCGCGATGCACGTGGCTTCTACAAGGGGCAGAAGCAGATCTGGTTCCTGCTGCAACTGGTCGGCCACGACTGGAACCTGAACTTGCGCGCGACCAGCCATCCGGAATTCGACGCCTGGCGCTGGAACGACTATTGGGTGCCGCTGGAAGTGGTGGTCGAGTTCAAGCGTGCCGTCTACCAGATGGCGTTGACCGAGCTGGCGCGCTTTCTGCCGCGCCACGACCACCGCAACCGCTATCTGCGCAGCGGCCTGCGCACGCGCGACCACGAGATGCCGCCCGCGGGCGAGCGTGAACACCGGCCTGCGTTCGAGTTGCCTCCGGGCGCCACGTTCGAGCCCGATCCACAGCTGCAATTCCCGCACGCGCCCGGGCGAGGCCGGCGTGCCGCTTCTTGAGCGCGCGCTGGCCGCGCTGCTGCTGACAGCGGCGGCCGGCGCTGTGCTGGCGCAGAACGCTGGCGGCGCATCCGGCTGGACCGAAAGCGCGGTGCCGCCGCCACCGCCGCTGCACACGCGCGGGCTGATCACGCTCGACATGGGCAAGGACGCGCGGCTGCATTTCGGTGTCGACCCAATCAGCCTGGCGATCTCCGCGGATGGGGTCGTGCGCTACGTGGTGGTCGCCTCGAGCAACAGCGGTAGCGGCGCGGTCAATGCGATGTATGAAGGGCTTCGCTGCGCCACCAGCGAGATCAAGACCTACGCGCGTACCACCACGGCCGGCGACTGGCATCCGGTCGAGCAAGCGCATTGGCGCTCGATCTACGCGAGCTCGTCGACACGCTACGCGATCGTGCTGGCCGAGCAGGGCCTGTGCAACGGCAAGGCTCCCGCGCGCTCGGTCGATGCGATGGTGCAGCAGTTGAAGGGCCCGCCGCTGGGCCAGCAGCGCTATTACTGAATCCCCAGTCTCCTTGCGATTTCTTCAGCGCAGCGAACCGGTGAGCACCAGGTTGTCGCGGTGCACCATCTCCGGTTCGGCCGCGTACCCGAGCAGCGCCTGGAATCGGCTCGACGGCTTGCGGCAGATTAGCCGCGCCTCCGCGCTGGAATAGTTCGCAAGGCCGCGTCCGAACTCGCGCCCAGTGGCGTCGCGCACCGAGATCACGTCGCCGCGCGAGAATTCCCCCTCGACCGCGGTCATGCCGATCGGCAGCAGACTCTTGCCCTCGTCGCGCAGCTTGACGAGCGCTCCGTCGTCGACGACGACCGCGCCGCGCAGCTTCAGATGGTCGGCGATCCACTGCTTGCGCGCCTGCAGCTTCTGCGTCTGCGCGATCAGCAGCGTGCCGATCGCCTCACCGCGCACGAGGCGCAGCAGCGCGTCCGGCTCGCGCCCCCAGGCGATCACGGTGGAAGCGCCGGAACCGGCGGCGCGCTTGGCCGCCAGCACCTTGGTGATCATGCCGCCGCTGCCGATCTGGCTGCCGGCGCCGCCGGCGAGCCGCTCCAGCGCCGGATCGCCGGCCCGGGCCTCGCGCACCAGTTTCGCGTTCTCGTCCTTGCGCGGGTCCGCGGTGAACAGGCCCGGCTGGTCGGTCAGGATGATCAGCAGGTCGGCTTCGATCAGGTTCGCGACCAGCGCGCCCAGCGTGTCGTTGTCGCCGAACTTGATCTCGTCGTTGACCACGGTGTCGTTCTCGTTGATCACCGGCACCACGCCCAGGCGCAGCAGCGTCAGCAGCGTCGAGCGCGCGTTCAGGTAGCGCTCGCGGTCGGCCAGGTCGGCGTGCGTCAGCAGCACCTGCGCGCTGCCCAGGCCGTGCTCGCGCAGCTTGGTCTCGTACATCTGCGCCAGCCCCATCTGGCCCACCGCGGCGGCGGCCTGCAACTCAGGCACCTCGCGCGGGCGCCGCGGCCAGCCCAGGCGCTTCATGCCCTCGGCGATCGCGCCGCTCGACACCATCACCACCTCGCGCCGGCGCGCGCGATTCGCGGACGCAGCGCCCGGTGCCGCTGAGGGGCCCCCATGCACCAGCGCCGCCAGCTGCCGGCACCATTCGCCGATCGCGGCCGCGTCGAGCCCGCGCCCTTCGTTCGTGACCAGGCTGGAGCCGACCTTGACCACGATGCGGTGCGCGTCACGCAGCAGTCGGGATCCGTCTTTCTTGGTCATTTGTGCCTGGAGCCGGCTTCAATCATGTACAGTATGCTATATAAACAATAGCAATCATGCATGGGAACGATCCGCGAAGCGCGGGTCGGGCTGCGCCGGTGCCGCGTCGGCCGCCTGCAGCTGCGCGAGCTGCTGGTACACCGCATGGACCAGCGCCGCGCAACCCTCGTGCGTCAGCGCCGAGATCTCGAACACCGGCCCCTTGTAGCGCAGCCGGCGCACGAATTCGCGCACGCGCGCGGCGCGCTCGCCGGCCGGCACCATGTCGATCTTGTTCAGCACCAGCCAGCGCGGCTTGCGGTACAGCTTCTCGTCGTATTTTTTAAGCTCGGCGACGATGGCCCGCGCCTGCGCGACCGGATCGACCGCTTCGTCGAACGGCGCCAGATCGACCACGTGCAGCAGAAGGCGCGTGCGCTGCAGATGCCGCAGGAACAGATGGCCGAGGCCCGCGCCCTGCGACGCGCCCTCGATCAGCCCGGGCAGATCGGCCACCACGAAGCTCTGCTCGGGGCCGGCGCGCACCACGCCGAGATTCGGGTGCAGCGTCGTGAACGGGTAGTCGGCAATGCGCGGGCGCGCGTTCGAGATCGCCGAGATCAGGGTCGACTTGCCGGCGTTCGGCAGGCCGAGCAGGCCCACGTCGGCCAGCACCTTGAGTTCGAGCTTCAGGCTCTTCTTCTCGCCGGGCCAGCCCGGCGTCTTCTGGCGCGGCGCGCGGTTGATCGCGCTCTTGAAACGCAGGTTGCCGAACCCGCCGTCGCCGCCGCGCGCGATGATCACGACCTCGCCCGGCACCAGCAGCTCGTGCAGCACCTCGCCGCTGGCCACGTCGCTGATCACGGTGCCGACCGGCATCCTCAAAGTGATGTCGGCGCCGGCCGCGCCGAACATGTCGGAGCCCATGCCATGCTCGCCGCGCCGCGCTTCGTGACGCCGCGAGAACCGGTAGTCGACCAGCGTGTTCAGATTGGCATCCGCCAGGGCATAGACATGACCGCCGCGCCCGCCGTCGCCGCCGCTCGGGCCGCCGAATTCCTTGAACTTCTCGTGCCGGAACGCGACGCAGCCGTTGCCGCCGTCACCGGCTGCAACATCGATAAAGGCTTCGTCGACGAACTTCATGGCCCGAGCAGTCTACAGAGGAACGATCCACCGATGCCGCGAAAACACAAAAGCCCCGCCAGGCGGGGCTTTGAGTCGCAGCCGTGCTGCGCCGGTGTCAGCCCGGCGTCACGCTGACAGTCTGCTTGTTCAGCGCGCCCTTCACGTCGAACGACACATGGCCGTCGACCAGAGCGAACAAGGTGTGGTCCTTGCCAACCCCGACGTTCGTGCCCGGATGAAAGCGCGTGCCGCGCTGGCGCACGATGATCGCGCCGGCAGAAATCTGCTGCCCGCCGAACACCTTGACGCCGAGCATCTTCGGTTGCGAATCGCGCCCGTTGCGCGTGGAGCCGCCGCCTTTTTTCTGTGCCATGAAACCTTCTCCTTACGCCGCAATCGCACCGATCTGCAATTCGGTGAACTGCTGACGATGCCCCTGGCGCTTCTGATAATGCTTGCGGCGGCGCATCTTGAAAATGCGTACCTTGTCGCGCAGACCGTGCGCCAGCACCGTGACGGTGACGGTCGCGCCGGCAACCAATGGCGTGCCGACCCGGATCTGCTCCCCATCGCCGACGGCGAGCACCTGGTCGATCACGATTTCCTGGCCGACGTCCGCAGCAATCTGTTCTACCTTGATCTTCTCGCCGGTGGCAACACGATACTGTTTGCCGCCGGTTTTTATGACCGCGTACATGCCCTGACCTCTATGGTGGAAGTTCCATGGACGAATTTCCACGGAGCCCTAGATTATAGCGGGGTTCAACGATGTCGCCGGAGGCGGGCTGTGCCGGGCCGGCCGGCCGGCTCGGCCTTCCTATAATCGTTGACCGGGCCTCGCCAAACCTTGATCTGGCGGTAGGCCGTGCGCCCGGCGTTGCCACCCTGCCCCGCCGCTGTCCTCGCCCTTTTTGCCTTGTCCGCCCATTCTTCCAGCACTGCGGCAGTCCTCGCGCTGATCGAGAGCGACATGCGCGAAGTCGACCGGCAGATCGCGCGCCGCCTCGACTCGGGCGTGGCGCTGGTCGGCGAGGTCTCGCGCTACATCATTGCCGCCGGCGGCAAGCGACTGCGCCCAGCGCTGCTGCTGCTGACCTGCGGCGCGCTCGGCTACACCGGCACGCAGCGCTTCAACCTGGCCGCTATCGTCGAGTTCATCCACACCGCCACGCTGCTGCACGACGACGTGGTCGATGAGTCGACGCTGCGCCGCGGGCGCGCCACCGCCAACGAATCGTTCGGCAACCCGGCCAGCGTTCTGGTCGGCGACTTTCTGTATTCGCGCGCGTTCCAGATGATGCTCGACGCAGGCTCGATGCGCGTGATGGAGATCCTGGCCGACGCCACCAACGTGATCGCCGAGGGCGAGGTGCTGCAGCTGATGAACATGCACGACGCCTCGCTCGACGAGGCCGGCTACCTGCGCGTGATCCGCTCCAAGACCGCGAAGCTGTTCGAGGCCAGCGCGCGGCTCGGCGCGGTGCTGGCCGCATCGTCGTCCGAGATCGAGCAGGCCTGCGCCGACTACGGGCAGGCGCTCGGCACCGCGTTCCAGGTGATCGACGACCTGCTCGACTACGACGGCGACGCGACCGAGATGGGCAAGAACCTCGGCGACGACCTGCGCGAGGGCAAGGCGACGCTGCCGCTGATCGTCGCGATGCAGCGCGGCAACGCCGAAGAGCGGAGCATCGTGCGCACCGCGATCGAAACCGGCGCGGTCGCCGAGCTCGACCGCATCGTCGCGATCGTGCGCGAGACCGGCGCGCTAGCCGTGACCCGGCAGGCCGCGGCGGCCGAAGCGACGCGTGCGATCGCGGCTGTGCGGCGACTGCCGGACAATCCGTACCGCGACGGTTTGCTAGAATTGGCGGCTCAGCTTCTCGAGCGCCGGTCCTGAATGCCCTCTCGTGGCGACGGCGCTCCCGCGGTCGACCCGGCTCTCACGGGCCATCAAGGTATCCGGCCCTCACGGGCCATCGGGGTGTAGCTTAGCCTGGTAGAGCGCTACGTTCGGGACGTAGAGGCCGGAGGTTCGAATCCTCTCACCCCGACCAGGTTTCCCGGGTTCGTGACGGCGACCCGCACGCATCCGGTATGGCAACCTGCCTGCCTGCGAGATCCTGGCGCCCACGGCTGCTTGCTCGCGGTTGACCGACCTTCTCGGATCCTCGCCCCGATCCGGCAGCCGGCGTGAATTATTGTGCCTTTATGCCAACTTCGGCGCGAGACGGGTGCCGCTTTTCAATTTACAGTGGCTGGTCAATCGGCGATGATTGACATGCCGTTTACATTGCCATACAGCCACCCGAACGCACTGCACTTTCTCGACAGATGGCCGTCGTCGACTCGATCATCAAGGACATGGCTCCGGGCACGCTGCCCGGGCTGGGCCGCACGCTGGTTGCCGCGGGCAAGCTCGAGCAAAAGCGCGCCGAGGAGATCTACCGCAAGTCGCAGACCAGCCGCACCAGCTTCATCGCCGAACTGACCGGCTCGGGTACGGTGTCGGCGCGCGACCTCGCGCACATCATGTCGACTGCCTACGCGGCGCCGTTGCTCGACCTCGATGCGATCGACGTGGACCGGCTGCCCAAGGGCCTGCTCGACGGCAAGACCTGCCTCGACTACCGCGTCGTCGCGCTCAACAAACGCGGCAACCGGCTGAGCGTGGCCAGCGCCGACCCGTCGGATCGCCAGGCCGCCGAGAAGATCAAGTTCGCGACCCAATTGCATGTCGACTGGGTCGTCGTCGAATTCGACAAGCTGTCCAAGCTGGTCGAGGCCGCCGCGACCTCGGCGACCGAAGCTATCGACAACCTGGTCGGTGAGGACTTCGAGTTCGACGAGGCGGCGATGGAGGCCGCGTCACCCGACAGCGGCGAAAACACCACCACCGCCGAAGTCGAGGACGCGCCGGTCGTCAAGTTCCTGCACAAGATGCTGCGTGATGCGATCGGCATGCGTGCGTCGGATTTGCACTTCGAGCCGTATGAGCAGTTCTATCGGGTGCGCTTTCGCGTCGACGGCGAATTGCGCGAGATCGCGACGCCGCCGATCGCGATCAAGGACAAGCTGGCGTCGCGCATCAAGGTGATCTCGCGGCTCGACATCTCGGAAAAGCGCGTGCCGCAGGACGGCCGCATGAAGCTCAAGATCGGGCCGGAGCGGGTGATCGACTTTCGCGTGAGCACGCTGCCGACGCTGTTCGGCGAAAAGATCGTGATCCGCATCCTGGACCCGAGCAGCGCCAAGCTCGGCATCGACGCGCTCGGCTACGAGCCCGAGGAGCGCGACCGTCTGGTCAAGGCGATCAACCGGCCGTACGGCATGGTGCTGGTCACCGGCCCGACCGGGTCCGGCAAGACCGTGTCGCTCTACACCTGCCTGAACATGCTGAACAAGGCGGGGGTAAACATCGCCACCGCCGAGGATCCGTCCGAAATCAACCTGCCCGGCGTGAACCAGGTCAACGTCAACGACAAGGCGGGCCTGACGTTCGCGGTGGCGCTGCGCTCGTTCCTGCGCCAGGATCCGGACATCATCATGGTCGGCGAAATCCGCGATCTCGAAACCGCGGACATCGCGATCAAGGCCGCGCAGACCGGGCACTTGGTGCTGTCCACGCTGCACACCAACGATGCGCCGGCGACGCTCACGCGAATGCGCAACATGGGCATCGCGCCGTTCAACATCGCGTCGAGCGTGATCCTGATCACCGCGCAGCGGCTGGCGCGGCGCCTGTGCGTCAACTGCAAGGAGCCGGTCGACGTGCCGTACGAGGCGCTGCTCGACGCCGGCTTCAAAGAGGACGATATCGACGGCAGCTGGAAGCCGTACCGGCCGGTCGGCTGCTCGGCCTGCAACGAGGGTTACAAGGGC
Source organism: Burkholderiaceae bacterium (assembly GCA_030123545.1). Lineage (NCBI taxonomy): Bacteria > Pseudomonadati > Pseudomonadota > Betaproteobacteria > Burkholderiales > Burkholderiaceae > Burkholderiaceae bacterium. The sequence goes on from CP126124.1 coordinate 3,132,426, forward strand.
CGGGTTGGCATCTACCAGGTGATGCCGATCAGCGAAGAAATCCAGCGGCTGATCCTGAACGACGCGAGCGCGCTCGATATCGACGAGCAGGCGCAGCGCGAGGGCGTGCGCACGCTGCGCCAGTCGGGCCTGCACAAGGTGATGACCGGCGTGACCTCGCTCGAGGAAGTGCTGGCCGTGACCAACGAATGACGGGGATCACCCAAAGGGATTTATGGCAACTGCAGCAGCCAGCAACATCAAGGAATTCGTCTTCGAGTGGGAAGGCAAGGACCGCAATGGCAAGCTGGTCCGCGGCGAGACCCGCGCCGCCGGCGAGAACCAGGTGCAGGCGTCGCTGCGCCGCCAGGGCGTGCTGCCGAGCAAGATCAGGAAGCGCAAGATGCGCGCGGGCAAGCGCATCCGACCGAAGGACCTCGCGATCTTCACGCGCCAGCTGGCGACCATGATGAAGGCCGGAGTGCCGCTGCTGCAGGCGTTCGACATCGTCGGGCGCGGCAACCCGAACCCCAGTGTCACCAAGCTGCTCAACGACATCCGCACCGATGTCGAGACCGGCACTTCGCTCAGCGCCGCGTTCCGCAAGTTTCCGATGTATTTCGACAGCCTGTACTGCAACCTGGTCGAGGCCGGCGAAGCGGCCGGTATCCTGGACCAACTGCTGGACCGGCTTGCGACTTACATGGAGAAGACCGAGGCGATCAAGTCGAAGATCAAGTCGGCGCTGATGTATCCGACCGCGGTGATCATCGTCGCGTTCGTCGTGGTGTCGGTGATCATGATCTTCGTGATCCCTTCGTTCAAGCAGGTATTCACCTCGTTCGGCGCCGACCTGCCTGCGCCGACGCTGTTCGTGATCGGGATGAGCGAGTTCTTCGTCAAATACTGGTGGTTGATCTTCGGCGGGATCGGCGGCGGCCTGTACTTCTTCCTGCAGGCTTGGAAGCGCAACGAGAAGGTCCAGCGGTTCATGGATCGGATGCTGCTCAAGCTGCCGATCTTCGGCGTGCTGATCGACAAGTCCTGCGTCGCGCGCTGGACCCGCACGTTGTCGACGATGTTCGCCGCCGGCGTGCCGTTGGTCGAGGCGCTCGATTCGGTCGGCGGGGCGTCCGGCAATTCGGTCTACGCGATCGCGACCGAGAAGATCCAGCAGGAAGTCTCCACCGGAACCAGCCTCACCGCGGCGATGACCAATGCCCACGTGTTTCCGAGCATGGTGCTGCAGATGTGCGCGATCGGCGAGGAATCGGGTTCGATCGACCACATGCTCGGCAAGGCGGCGGATTTCTATGAATCCGAGGTGGACGACATGGTCGCCGGGCTGTCCAGCCTGATGGAGCCGATCATCATCGTGGTGCTGGGGATCGTGATCGGCGGCATCGTGATCTCGATGTACCTGCCGATCTTCAAGCTGGGCGCAGTCGTTTGATGGACGCTTCGCAGTGGCTCGTCGCCTCGATCGGCGGCGTGCTCGGACTGCTGCTCGGCAGTTTCCTCAATGTCGTGATCTACCGCCTGCCGAAGATGCTGGAGGCGCAATGGGCGGCCGAGTGCGCGCAGATGGCCGGCGAGACGCCGCAGGCCACCGAGGCCACGCCGACCTTCAATCTGATGGTGCCGCGGTCGCGCTGCTCGCATTGCGGCCACCAGATCCGCTGGTACGAGAACATCCCGCTGCTGAGTTACCTGGCGCTGCGCGGCAAATGCTCGAGCTGCGGCGCATCGATCGGGCTGCGCTATCCGCTGGTGGAACTCGCCACCGGCGCCCTGTTCTTCTGGTGCTTCCACCGTTGGGGCGCGACGCCGACGGCGCTGGTCTGGTGCGGCTTCTCGGGCGCGATCGTCGCGCTGGCGCTGATCGACTGGGACACGACGCTGCTGCCCGACGACATCACGCTGCCGCTGCTGTGGGCCGGACTGCTGGCCGCGGCGCTGGGATGGACCGGCGTGCCGCCGGCGAGCGCGCTCTGGGGCGCGGCCGCGGGCTATCTGTCGCTGTGGCTGATCTATTGGGTGTTCAAGCTGGCGACCGGCAAGGAAGGCATGGGCTATGGCGACTTCAAGCTATTCGCCGCTTTGGGCGCCTGGTTCGGCTGGCAAGCGCTGGTGCCGATCATCCTGATCGCATCGCTGGTCGGCGCGGTGGTCGGCATCGCGCTCAAGCTCACACGCAGGCTGCGCGAAGGCGGCTACGTGCCGTTCGGTCCGTTCCTCGCCGGTGCCGGGCTGATCGCGATGCTGTTCGAACCGCAAGCCCTGCTGCGCATTGTGGGGTTGTAGCGCGATGCCGGAGGCGAGGCGCATCGGGCTCACCGGCGGCATCGGCAGCGGCAAGAGCACGGTCGCCGCGATCCTGCAGGAACTGGGCGCTGCCATCGTCGACGCCGACCAGATCGCGCGCGGGGTCACCGCGCCGGGTGGCGGCGCGATCGCCGCGATCCGCGCGCAATTCGGTCCGGACTTCATCACCGCCGATGGCGCGCTCGACCGTGACCGCATGCGTGCCGCCGCCTTCGGCGATTCAGAGGTCAAGCTGCGGCTGGAGGCGATCGTCCATCCGCTGGTCGGCGCAGAGGCCAGGCGCCAGGCCGACGCCGCGCTGCAGGCCGGGCGGCGCTGCGTCGTGTTCGACATTCCGCTGCTGGTCGAGTCGGGCCGTTGGCGGCGCCTGCTCGATCAGGTGCTGGTGCTCGACTGCACCCCGCAGACCCAGGTCGATCGCGTGGTCGCGCGCAGTGGCCTCACGCGCACCGCGGTCGAACAAATCGTCGCGGCGCAGGCCTCCCGGCTCGCCCGGCTGGCGGCAGCCGACATGGTGATCTTCAACGACGCTCTCGCGCCTGCGCAGCTGCGCATCGCGGTCGAGCAGATCGCCGGCCGCATCGGGCTATGATGCGGGGCGTGCACCCCGCAGCGTGACCGACCGCGTGATACTTTACGAATACCCGTTCAACGAGCGCATCCGTACCTATCTGCGCCTCGAGCAGCTGTTCCGCAGGCTCGGCGAACTGGTTGCACGCTCCCATCCGCTCGACCATCACTACGCGCTGACCACGATCTTCGAGATCATGGACGTCGCGACGCGCGCCGACCTGAAGGCGGACGTGATGCGCGACCTGGATCGGCAGAAGCAGGCGCTGAACGGCTACCGCGGCAATCCGGCGATTTCAGAGGCGATGCTCGATCAGGTGATCGCCGAGCTCGACGCCTGCTTTGATGCGGTCAACAAGCTGCCCGGCAAGGCCGGCCAGTCGCTGACCGAGAACGATTGGCTGATGAGCATACGCAGCCGCGCCGGCATCCCCGGCGGCACCTGCGAGTTCGACCTGCCGGCCTACTACGCGTGGCAGCATGAGAGCGCCGACAAGCGTCAAGCCGACCTGCAACGCTGGGCGTCGACGCTGGGGCCGCTGGCCGAGTCGATCCACCGGTTGCTGCGGCTGCTGCGCGAATCGGGCGTGCCGCAGAAGGTGATGGCGTCCGCCGGCCAGTTCCAGCAGGCGCTGCCGCAGGGACGGACTTTCCAACTGATGCAGTTGCGGATCGACCCGCTGCTCAAGCTCATCCCCGAAATCAGCGGCAACCGGCTGATGGTGTCGGTGCGGCTGATGCGCCACGACGCGGACGACAAGCTGCGCGCCAGCGGCGACGACACCGCGTTCGAGATGACGCTGTGCTGCTGATCGCGCAAGCGAGCGCGACGCAATGCCTGCCGAACGAAACACCCTGAGGCGCGTCGTCTGCCCGACCTGCGGCGGCGAGAGCGTCTATGCGCCGAGCAACCGCTGGCGGCCGTTCTGCAGCGAACGCTGCCGCAACATCGATCTCGGCGCCTGGGCCAGCGAGCAGTTTCGGGTGCCGACGCAGGCCACGCCGGACGACCTCGAGTTCGGTGACCCGAAGCGCGCGGACGCCTGAGAAATTCAGAAACGAATGGGCCGCAAGTCGATTACTTATCTTCGTGTTGCGCTATCGATTGCATAGCGCCAGCGAATCCGAATTCCTCCGCCAGCCAGCCCAGCACCGGCACCGCGCCGGGCAGCACCGGTTCGAGCCGCACCGGCAGACAAGCCCAAGCGAACTGCTGGCCCTCGCGCATCTGCAATGCGCCGCGCCAGCCGAGCACCTTGCAGAAATGAAGTTGCACCAGCGCATGCGGATAGTCGACCCGCTGCGACTTCCAGGGTCGAACATCGTCGATCTCGATCCCGATCTCCTCGTGCAGTTCACGGCGCAGCGCCTGCACGACCGATTCACCCACTTCGAGTTTCCCCCCCGGGAACTCCCAGTAGCCGGGATAGACCTTGCCCGCGGGCCGCGTGGTCAGCAGAAACTCGTCGCCGCCGCGGATCAGCACGCCGACCGCGACCTCGACCAGCGCGCGGTCCGCGCCGCCCTCGCGCGGGCGATCGGCATCGGCGACCAGCGGCCGACTCGGCGCCGACGTCATGGCCGCAGGTCGTGCCGCCCGGCGTAGTCGCGCGCGAACTGGTACGCGACGCGCCCGCTGCGCGAGCCGCGCTCGAGCGCCCAGACCAGCGATTCCGCGCGCGCGTCGGCCGCTTCTCGCGCGCTCACGCCGAACGACGACAGCCACTGCGCGACGATCGCCAGGTACTCGTCCTGGCTGAACGGGTAGAAGCTGACCCACAGGCCGAAGCGTTCGGACAGCGAAACCTTCTCCTCGACCACCTCGCCCGGATGCACCTCGCCATCTTCGGTGTGCCGGTAGCTGAGGTTTTCCTTCATGTACTCGGGCAGCAGGTGGCGGCGGTTGCTGGTCGCGTAGATCAGCATGTTCGGCGTCGCCTGCGCCACCGATCCGTCGAGAATCGATTTCAGCGCCTTGTAGCCGCGCTCGCCCTCGTCGAAGCTGAGGTCGTCGCAGTAGACGATGAATTTTTCCGGACGAGCGGCCACCACCTCGGCGATGTCGGGCAGATCGGTCAGATCGGCCTTATCGACCTCGATCAGCCGCAGCCCCTGGTCCGCATAGGCATTTAGGCTGGCCCGGATCAACGACGACTTGCCGGTGCCGCGCGCGCCGGTCAGCAGCACGTTGTTCGCCGGCCGCCCCCGCAGGAACTGCAGCGTATTGAGCCTCACCTTCTCCTTCTGCGCGTCGATCTCCTTCAGGTCGCCCAAGCCGATCGCTCCCAGATGGCGCACCGGCGCGAGCAAGCCGTGGCCCGAGCTGCGCTTGCGGTAGCGCCACGCCACGGCCTGGCCCCAGTCGGGTGCGCCGAGCGGCTGCGGCAGCACCGCCTCGATGCGCGCGATCAGTTGCTCGGCGCGCTCGATCAACTGCTCAAGCTTGTCACTCATAAGCGGGGGTGGTCACGACCGGTAGTCGGCGTTGATGCTGACGTAGTCATGGCTCAGGTCGCAGGTCCACACGGTGCCCTGCGCGCTGCCGCGGCCGAGCGCCACGCGCACTCGGATTTCGCTCTGCTTCATCACGCGCTGGCCGTCTTCCTCGTGGTACGCGGGGTGGCGTCCGCCGCGCGTCGCGACATGCACCTCGTCCAGGTACAGGTCGATCCGGTCCGCGTCCAGGTCGGCGATGCCGGCGTTGCCGACGGCAGCCAGGATGCGGCCCAGGTTCGGGTCGCTCGCGTAGAACGCGGTCTTCACCAGCGGCGAATGCGCGATCGCGTAGGCGACGGTGCGGCATTCCTCCGCGCTGCGTCCGCCTTCGACCTCAATCGCTATGAATTTAGTAGCGCCCTCTCCATCCCGGACAATGGCTTGCGCCAGATTTCGTGCCACATCGGTGAGCGCGGCCGCAAGCGCGCGGCCGTCCGCGCTGTCGAGCGAGGTGATAGGCGTGTGCCCGGCCCGGTTGCTTGCGATCAGCACAAAAGAGTCGTTGGTCGAGGTGTCGCCGTCGACGGTGATCCGGTTGAACGAGGCCTCGGCCAATTCGCGCGCGAGCTGCGGCAGCAGGCCCGGATCGATGCGCGCATCGGTCGCGATGAAGCCGAGCATGGTCGCCATGTTGGGCCGGATCATGCCGGCGCCCTTCGCGATTCCGGTGATGCTGACCGCCTTGCCGCCGATCTCGAGCCGCGCGCTGCAGGCCTTGGGCACGGTGTCGGTCGTCATGATCGCCTCGGCCGCGCGCAGCCAATGGTCGCCTCGCGCATCGGCGAGCGCGGCCGGCAGGCCGGCCTCGATGCGCGAAAGCGGCAGCGGCTCCATGATCACGCCGGTCGAGAACGGTAGCACCTGCACCGGAGCGACGCCCAGGTGACGCGCGAGCAGCGCGCAGCTGGCCCGCGCGTTCGCCATCCCCTCCTCACCGGTGCCGGCGTTCGCGTTGCCGGTGTTGATCAGCAGCGCGCGCACGCCATCGCTGCGCGCCAGGTGCTCGCGGCAGACCTGCACCGGCGCCGCGCAAAAGCGGTTCTGCGTGAACACGCCGGCCACGTCGCAACCGGCGTCGAGCAGCATCACGGTCAAGTCCTTGCGGCCGGCCTTGCGGATGCCGGCCTCGGCCACGCCGAGCCGCACCCCGGCGATCGGGTAAAGCGTGGCCGGATCGGGAGCGGTGAGGTTGACGGGCATGGCGCGATTCCTTCAGCTCAGCTTGCCGTGGCAGTGCTTGTACTTCTTGCCGCTTCCGCAGGGGCAGGGATCGTTGCGGCCGACCCGCGCGACGGCTGCCGCAGCAACCGCGGTCGGCCGCAGGCGCTGGCCCTTGATCGTCGCCTCGTCGACCGTGGTCTCGACCTCGCCGGTCTCGGTCGGCGCGCTGTAGGTCACGTTCACGATATTGTCGGCGCGACTGCCGATCTCCTCGGTGGCCTGGCCGAGCTGTTCGTTCGATTGCACCTGCACCGTCAGCAGCAGCCGGGTGACGTCGTTCTTGACCTGGTCGAGCAGTTGCCCGAACAGCTCGAACGCCTCGCGCTTGTACTCCTGCTTCGGTTGCTGCTGCGCGTAGCCGCGCAGGTGGATGCCCTGGCGCAGGTAGTCGAGCGCGCTCAGGTGATCGCGCCAGTGCGAGTCGAGGCTCTGCAGCAGCACGATGCGCTCGAACTGCGTGAAGTTCTCGCCGCCGATCTGCTCGACCTTGCCGGTGAACACCGTGTTCGCCGCATCGATCACCTTCTGCACGATGTCTTCGTCGGTGATCGCGCTCGCCTCCTGCACCTGCTGTTGCAACGGCAGCACGATTTGCCAGTTCTCGCGCAGCACCTTCTCCAGGCCCGCCAGATCCCACTGCTCCTCCATCGACTCCTCGGGCACGTACTGGCGCACCAGGTCGGTCATGCAGCCTTCGCGCAGCGCCTGGATCTGCGCACCCAGGTCGCTCGCATCGAGGATGTCGTTGCGCTGCTGGTAGATCACCTTGCGCTGGTCGTTCGCGACGTCGTCGTACTCGAGCAGCTGCTTGCGGATGTCGAAGTTGCGCGCCTCGACCTTGCGCTGCGCGCTCTCGATGCTGCGCGTGACGATGCCGGCCTCGATCGCCTCGCCGTCGGGCATTTTCAGCCGCTCCATGATCGCCTTGACGCGGTCGCCGGCGAAGATGCGCAGCAGCGAGTCGTCGAGACCCAGGTAGAAGCGCGACGAACCGGGGTCGCCCTGGCGACCGGAGCGCCCGCGCAACTGGTTGTCGATGCGCCGCGACTCGTGGCGCTCGGTCGCGATGATGCGCAGACCGCCCTGCTGCTTGACGAACTCGTGGTCGCGCGCCCAGTCGGCGCGCATCTGGTCGGCGCGCGCCGTCTTCGCCGCCTCGTCGAGCGCGTCGTCGGCCTCGAGCGCCTCGATCGCCTTGTCGACGTTGCCGCCGAGCACGATGTCGGTGCCGCGGCCGGCCATGTTGGTCGCGATCGTGATCATCTTCGGCCGCCCGGCCTGCGCGACGATGTCGGCCTCACGCGCGTGCTGCTTCGCGTTGAGCACCTGGTGCGGGAGTTTCTCTTTCTGCAGCAGCTGGCTGATGATCTCGGAGTTCTCGATCGACGAGGTGCCGACCAGCACCGGCTGGCCGCGCTCGTGGCATTCGCGGATGTCCTTGATGGCCGCCTCGTATTTCTCGCGCGTGGTCTTGTAGACCCGGTCGAGCTGGTCGTCCCGCCGGCTCGGCTTGTTCGGCGGAATCACCATCGTCTCCAGGCCGTAGATTTCCTGGAATTCGTAGGCCTCGGTATCGGCGGTGCCGGTCATGCCTGCGAGCTTGTGATAGAGGCGGAAGTAGTTCTGGAACGTGATCGACGCCAACGTCTGGTTCTCGGCCTGGATGTTCACGCCCTCTTTGGCCTCGACCGCCTGGTGCAGGCCGTCGCTCCAGCGCCGCCCCGCCATCAGGCGGCCGGTGAACTCGTCGACAATCACGATCTCGCCGTTCTGCACCACGTAGTGCTGGTCGCGGTGGTACAGGTGGTTCGCGCGCAGCGCTGCGTACAGGTGGTGGATCAGCGTGATGTTGGCCGGGTCGTACAGCGTCGAGCCCTCCGGAATCAGGCCGAGCTCGGCGAGGATGCGCTCGGCGTTCTCATAGCCGCGCTCGGTCAGGAACACCTGATGGGTCTTCTCGTCGACGGTGAAGTCGCCTGGCTTGGTCACGCCCTCGCCTGTGCGCGGATCGGCCTCGCCCTCCTGCCGGGTCAGCGACGGCACCACCTTGTTCATCGTGATATAGAGCGCCGTGTGGTCCTCCGCCTGCCCGCTGATGATCAGCGGCGTGCGCGCCTCGTCGATCAGGATCGAATCCACCTCGTCGACGATCGCGTAGTTCAGTCCGCGCTGCACCCGATCCTGTACCTCGTACACCATGTTGTCGCGCAGGTAGTCGAAGCCGTACTCGTTGTTCGTGCCGTAGGTGATGTCGGCGCGGTATGCGGCCTGCTTTTCCTCGCGCGGCAGCTGCGGCAGGTTCACCCCGACCGAGAGCCCGAGAAAGTTGTAGAGACGCCCCATCCACTGCGCGTCGCGGTTCGCGAGGTAGTCGTTCACCGTGACCACGTGCACGCCGTTGCCGGTCAGCGCATTCAGGTAGACCGGCAGCGTCGCGGTCAGCGTCTTGCCCTCGCCGGTGCGCATTTCTGCGATCTTGCCGTCATGCAGCGCCATGCCGCCGATCAGCTGCACGTCGAAATGCCGCATCTTCATCACGCGCTTGGAGCCCTCGCGCACCACGGCGAACGCCTCCGGCAGGATCGCGTCGAGCGACTCGCCGCCGGCGATGCGCTGCTTGAAGCTTTCGGTCTTGGCGCGCAACTCGTCGTCGCCGAGCTTCTCGAGGGCCGGCTCCATCGCGTTGATGGTCTGGGCGACTTTGCCGTATTGCCGCAGCAGCCGATCGTTGCGGCTGCCGAAAATCTTGGTGAGAACGTTGGTGGCCATGCGAAAACCGGACCGCTCCGGCAGCCTCGCAGCCTGCGGAGCGACCCAAATCCCTAGAATGTGTTGGATTCAGGTGGGGGCGTTGCCCTGCAATGCAAGCGTGCAGACCGGCTGAGCCCGGCTGGCAACGTCGACCAAACCAGTCATTCTACTGCCGGGGACCCGTGCCGCCGGGGCCGCGATAATCCCGCAACCATGGTCACTTCCCGGTCCGCTCCGACCGCCCCGGCCCAGCAGCGGCCGCAGCACGCAATATCGCTCGAGCAGGCCGTGCAGCAGGCGCCGACGCTGGCGCGGCTGGCCGAACTCGCGCGCGACTCGGCGCGCCGGCTCGCGGCCATCGAGCCGCTGATTCCGCCGGCGCTGCGACCCGCGCTGCAGGCCGGGCCGATCGACGGCGGAACCTGGTGCCTGCTGGTCGGCAGCAGCGCCGCCGCCGCCAAGCTGCGGCAATTGCTGCCCGCCCTGCTCGCGCAGTTGCGCAGCAGCGGCTGGGAAGTAGAGACGATCCGCCTGAAGGTGCTGCCGCGGCGCTGAAGGCCTGCGTGCGCCGGGTCGGCAGTGAGGCGACTGGTGCCGCTTGTCGGATTCGAACTGACGACCTACCGCTTACAAGGCGGTTGCTCTACCAACTGAGCTAAAGCGGCAAGGGTCGTCACGGGACGACCGACCGATTCTAAGGGGCGTCCGGTGCCGCCATCGTGCGCTGGCCCGCGGACCGTTGCCAGATTCCGCGCACGCTCCTGAAAGCGCGCGCCGCACCCCGTCATTTCACGCGTTTGAGCGAGGGGCGTCCGCCGCCCGGCGGGCGCGGCGGCTCGTCGTCACCGGCAGGGGTGGTTGCGAACTCGGCCGGGGCGATCGGAACCACGCGGCCCGCGTCGCCGCTCGCCGCGCCATCCGGCACCGGGCTCAGCGCAGGCGCCTTGGTCGGCTCGTCGGCCGGCGTGCTGCTGGGCACCCCCACCGGAAACGCCATGCCCTGGCCGTTCTCGCGCGCATAGATCGCGATGACGCGGCTGACCGGGATCATGATCTCACGCGCGGTGCCGCCGAAGCGGGCCTTGAACTCGATGAAATCGTTGCCGAGCTTGAGCGCGCTGGTCGCGTCGAAGCTGATGTTGAGCACGATTTCGCCGTTCTTCACGTACTCGCGCGGCACCTGCACCGACTCGTCGGCCAGTACCGCGACATAGGGCGTGAGCCCGTTGTCGGTACACCACTCGTACAGCGCGCGGATCAAATAGGGCCGGGTCGAGGTGGCGTCCAGGGGATTCATCATTCTACGAAGAGCCGAGCAAGCGTTCGAGGCGTTCAGCTTACCTCACTTGCGCATCACCTTCTCGGAAGGCGTGAGCGCCTCGATATAGGCCGGACGCGAGAACACCCGTTCCGAATACTTCAAAAGCGGCGCGGCATTCTTGCTCAGGTCGATGCCGTAGTAGTCGAGCCGCCACAACAGCGGCGCGATCGCGACGTCGAGCATCGAGAAGTTTTCACCGAGCATGTATTTGTTCTTCAGGAACACCGGCGCGAGTTGAGTCAGCCGGTCGCGGATATGCGCGCGCGCGCGCTCCAGCACCTTCTCGTTGCTCTTGGACGCGCGGTTCTCCAGCGTGGAGACATGCACGAACAGCTCCTTCTCGAAATTGAGCAGGAACAGTCGCACGCGGGCGCGGTCGACCGGATCGCCGGGCATCAACTGCGGGTGCGGGAAGCGCTCGTCGATGTATTCGTTGATGATGTTCGACTCGTACAGGATGAGGTCGCGCTCGACCAGGATCGGCACCTGTCCATACGGGTTCATCACCGCGATGTCCTCGGGCTTGTTGTAGAGGTCGACGTCGCGGATCTCGAAGTCCATGCCCTTTTCGAACAGCACGAAGCGGCATCGGTGGGAAAACGGGCAGGTGGTTCCTGAATACAACACCATCATGGCGGTTAGCTCCTGAAAATCAAAAGGAGTGGGAAGCCGCGAAGGCGCTCCCACTCCGGACGGGCCGGACGCCGCAGCCGTGCGGCGCCGGCGATGTTGTCGGCTACTTGACCTCTTTCCAGTACGCGGCGTTGAGTCGCCAGGTGGCCAGCGTCAGCAGCAGCAGGAAGATCATCACCCAGACCCCGACGCGGATGCGGGTGTTATGCGTCGGCTCGCTCATCCACTGCAGGTAGCCGACCAGATCGCCGACGGCCTGGTCGAACTGCGGCGGCGTCAGCGTGCCCGGCGAGAGTTGCTGCCAGCCGCGGAACACCTCGACCTCTTCGCCATCTTCCTTCTTGACCTTGTCGAAGCTCGCCTTGCGCTGGCCCTGCAGTTCCCACAGCACGTTCGGCATCGCGACGTTCGGGAATACCAGGTTGTTCCAGCCGGTCGCCTTGCTGTCGTCGCGGTAGAAGCTGCGCAAGTAGGTGTAGAGGTAGTCGGCGCCGGTGCCGCCGTGGCCCGCGCGCGAGCGCGCGACCAGCGTCAGGTCGGGCGGATTCGTGCCGAACCATTCCTTCGCCTGCACCGGGTCGATCGCGGAGACCATGGTCTCGCTCATGTTGTTGTCGGTCAGCAGCAGGTTGTCTTCGACCTGCTTCTTGCTCAGGCCGAGCTCCTGCAGCCGCGTATAGCGCATGAACGCGGCCGAGTGGCAGTTCAGGCAGTAGTTGACGAACAGCTTGGCGCCAATCTGCAGCGCCGCCAGGTCGTTCGTCAGGTTCGGCGCCTTGTCCAACGGAACGAGCGGCCCTTCCGCATGCGCTCCGGCGATCAACCCGGCACTGGCGACCAGGCCCAGCAACAGTTTCTTCAGTGGGTTCATTGTTGCAAAGCTCCTGCTCAGTGCCCGGCGTAATTGATTCGGGCCGGCACCGGTTTCTGCTCGCCCAGGCGGCTCCACCAAGGCATCAACAGGAAGAAGCCGAAGTAATACAGGATCCCGATCTGCGATATGAAGTTCAACGAAGGCGTCGGCGGCCGGGTGCCGATGTAGCCGAGCACGAAGAAGTAGACCACGAAGACCGCATAGACCCACTTGTGCCAGCCCGGCCGGTAGCGGATCGACTTGGCCGGGCTGCGGTCCAGCCAAGGCAGGAAGAACAGGATCAGCACCGCGGAGGCCATCACCACCACGCCCCAGAACTTGGCTTCGAGATTGATCATCAGCGCGATCACGATGGCGGCGATGATCACCGTGACCGTCTTGCCCACGGCCGCCATCTTCGACTTGAACACCGCGTACGCGGCGGCTGCCACCACGCAGGCCATCAACGCATACATCATCTCGCTGGTGACGGCGCGCAGCATCGAGTAGAACGGCGTGAAGTACCAGACCGGCGCAATTTCCGCCGGTGTCTGCAGCGGATTGGCCGGAATGAAGTTGTTCGCTTCCAGGAAGTAGCCCCCCGCTTCCGGCGCAAAGAACACGATCGCGCTGAACACGAGCAGGAACAGGCTGACACCGAAGATGTCGTGCACCGTGTAGTACGGATGGAACGGCACGCCGTCGAGCGGATGCCCGTTTGCGTCCTTCGGCGCGTCCGGGCCCTTGATCTCGACGCCGTCCGGGTTGTTCGAGCCGACCTCGTGCAGCGCGATGATGTGCGCGACGACCAGGCCGAGCAGCACCAGCGGCACCGCGATCACGTGAAAGCTGAAGAAGCGGTTCAGCGTCGCGTCGCCGACCACGTAGTCACCGCGGATCCACAACGACAGATCGGGTCCGACGAACGGGATCGCCGAGAACAGGTTGATGATCACCTGCGCGCCCCAGTAGCTCATCTGGCCCCAGGGCAGCAGGTAGCCCATGAACGCCTCGGCCATCAGGCACAGGAAGATCGCGCAGCCGAAGATCCAGACCAGCTCGCGCGGCTTCCTGTACGAGCCGTACAGCAGGCCGCGGAACATGTGCAGGTAAACGACGACGAAGAACGCCGACGCACCGGTCGAGTGGATGTAGCGGATCAACCAACCCCACGACACGTCGCGCATGATGTACTCGACCGACGCGAACGCGAGGCGCGAGTCGGCCTTGTAGTTCATCGTCAGGAAGATGCCGGTGACGATCTGGATCACCAGCACGAACAGCGCGAGCGAGCCGAAGATGTACCACCAGTTGAAGTTCTTCGGCGCGTAGTACTCACTCATGTGCTCCTTGAAGAGCTTGCTGAGCGGGAACCGGTTGTCGATCCAGTTGAGCAGCTTCGTACCCGCGCTGGCGTTCGGGGAGACTTCCTTGAGTTGGGCCATGTCTTGCTCCGGGTTGCGCGCGTTCAGGCCTTCGGCTTGTGGTGTTCGCCGATCAGCACCCGGGTGTCCGACAGGAACGTGTACGGCGGTATCTCCATGTTGAACGGCGCGGGCTTGTTCTTGTAGACGCGGCCGGCGAGGTCGTAGATCGACCCGTGGCAGGGGCACAGCCAGCCGCCGCGCCAGTCGCTTGGCAGCCCCGGTTGGCCGGGCCCCGGCGTGAAGCGGTCCGACGGCGAGCAGCCCAGGTGCGTGCAGATGCCGACCATCACCAGGATCTCGGGCTTGATCGAGCGCCACTCGTTCTGCGCATAGGGCGGCGTATAGGTGTCCGGCTCCAGCAGCGACTTCGGGTCGGCGAGTTCGGGGTCGTTCTTCGGCAGCCCGGCCAGTTCCTCGGGGGTACGGTGCACGATCCACACCGGCTTGCCGCGCCACGCGACGGTGATCTTGGTGCCTGGCTTGATGCCCGAGATGTCGGCTTCGACCGGCGCGCCGGCGGCCCTCGCCTGCTCCGAAGGTTCGAAGCTTTCCACGAACGGAACCGCGGTACACACGGTGCCGACGGCACCCACACATCCGGACGTGATCAACCAGGTTCTCTTGCTTTTATCGACTGCAGCGTCACTCATGAAGGTCCTCAACGTGGCACGCCCTCAGGGCATCGGCGAACGATTGTAGCCGAGCCCTTCGCGCGAACGCGAGCGCTGCGGCTTGCACGCGGCCGCTGCTCCAGTGCAGAATGCGACGCCATTCCAACTCGAACAGGAGTCCGCCGTGAGCATGCTGAAGGAATTCAAGGAGTTTGCCGTCAAGGGCAATGCGATGGACCTGGCGGTCGGCGTGATCATCGGCGCCGCGTTCGGCAAGATCGTCGATTCGATCGTGAACGACCTGATCATGCCGCTGGTCAGCAAGGTGTTCGGCGGGCTCGACTTCTCCAGCTACTACATCGCGCTGTCGGGTCAGGCGTCGGGGCTGACGCTGGCCGAGGCGAAGAAGGGCGGCGCGGTGTTCGCGTACGGCAACTTCATCACCGTGGTGCTGTACTTCATCATCCTGGCGTTCGTCATCTTCATCATGGTCAAGCAGATGAACCGGCTGAAGAAGGAGGCGCCGCCGCCGGCACCCGCTGCAACGCCCGAAGACATCGTGCTGCTGCGCGAGATCCGCGACAGCCTGAAGAAGTAGCCGGCACTTTATGTCGGGTGGTTCGCCACGTGGTTCGCCACGTGCCGCGCTACATATTAAGTAGCATCCTATCGATATAAATCAATGACTCCAGCCGATTTTTCATTCGCAAAGCTGGCGCGCGACGCGGATCGCCGCTAGCAGGCTCGCGGCACTGGCGCGGCCGCTGCCGGCGATGCCGAACGCGGTGCCATGGTCCGGGCTGGTGCGCACCAGCGGCAGGCCGAGCGTGACGTTCACGCCGTGCTCGACGCCGAGGTATTTCACCGGAATCAGGCCCTGGTCGTGGTACATCGCGACCACCACGTCGAACGCGCCCGGCTGCCCTTGGCTAGCGCGCGCGCGCATGAACACCGTGTCCGGCGCGAATGGGCCGTGCGCGTCGATGCCCTCGGCGCGCGCCGCGGCGATCGCCGGCGCGATCACGTCGATCTCCTCGCGGCCGAATAGCCCGCCCTCGCCGGCATGCGGGTTCAGCCCTGCGACGGCGATGCACGGATTACCACGGCGCCCGTCGTCAGCCGGTCCGCGCATGCAACGGTGCGTGATGCGCAGCGTCTGCAGCACGTTGTCGCAGGTCACCGCGTCGATCGCGGCGCGCAGCGACAAATGGATGCTGACCAGCACGGTGCGCAGCTCTTCGTTCGCCAGCAACATGCGCACCGGCATCGCCGCCACCGGCACGCCGGCATGCGCCGCCGCCTCGGCCTGCAGCAGTTCGGTGTGGCCCGGATAGCCGACACCGGCCGCGGCCAGCGCCTCCTTGTGCAGCGGCGCGGTGACGAGGGCCGCAATCTCGCCGCGCAGCGCCGCGCGTGCCGCCCAGCGCACGCAGTCGGCGGCGAACCGGCCGGCCGGCGCGCTCAGCTGCCCGAACGGAACCGGCTGCGCAAACGGTGGCGCCACCTGCAGCACCGGGATGCAGCGCGGCAGTGCTTCCAACGCCTCGGCCGCCGCATCGAACTGCGCGACCGGCAACGGCGGCTGCCCCGGCGCGGCGATGCACGCGGCCGCGCGACGCAGCGTCGCGACATCGCCGGCGACGACGCAGCCGCACACGAGATCCGGCGCATCGCGGAACGCCTTCGCGATGATTTCCGGGCCGATGCCGGCCGCATCGCCCATCGTGATCACCAGTGGCCGCTTCGGCGCTGCGGCCGGCGCGGGTTCGTTCGCGGCGCGCGGCGCGCCGGTGGGCGCTGCTGCATTCATGCCGGGTTGTCGATATCGATGAATTCGTGCGCCAGGCCGAACTGCGCCGCCACATGTGCCGCGACCGCGGGCGCGCCGTAGCGTTCGCTCGCATGGTGGCCGCAGGCGAGGTAAGCGACCCCACATTCGCGCGCTACGTTCGCCTGCGGCTCGGAAATCTCGCCGGTGATGAAGGCCTGCGCGCCGGCGGCGATCGCCGCCTCAAAGTAGCCCTGCGCGCCGCCGGTGCACCACGCTACTCTTTCAATAGCACCCGGCGCAGCGTCGACCAGCACGACTGAGTGATTCAATCGCTCCTGCAGATGCGCCGCCAGCGCCTGCCCGCCGGCAAACGCGCCGCCGTCCTCGCGCCGCCCGAGAAAGCCCAGGCCCTGCTCGCCGAAGCGGCCCGCGGGGCCGTCCGACGCCTCAAGCCCGAGCACGCGGCCGAGCTGCGCGTTGTTGCCCAGCACCGGGTGCGCGTCCAACGGCAGGTGGTACGCGAACAGGTTGATGTCGGCCCCGAGCAGCAGCGCGAGCCGCTGCCGGAGCCAGCCGGTCACCGTGCCGTTCTGACCGCGCCAGAACAGCCCGTGGTGCACGAAAACCGCGTCGGCGCCGGCGGCGACCGCCGCCTCGATCAGCGCACGGCTCGCGGTGACGCCGGAGACGATCTTCCCGATCTTCGCTCGCCCCTCGACCTGCAGCCCGTTCGGGCCGTAGTCGGCGAAGCGCGACGGCTCGAGCAGCGTATCGAAGGCAGCGTGCAGCAGATTTCGTTCAACCATGCGCGTCGGGGACCGGCCAGGGGCGGACCGGGGATTTGCCGTGATTGTCGGCCAAAGCGCATGCGGTCGTGGACAATCACGGCATGAAACGTCTCTGGCTCCTGTTCGCGCAATCGGTGACCGTGCTGCTGGCCGCGTACTTCGTCGTGGCCACGCTGCATCCGGACTGGGTGCGCCGGGGGTCGCTGGGCAGCGGCGCGGTGTCGCTGATCGAGGCGCCGGCAGCCCGTTCGGCGACGGCGGAGCCGGGCAGCTTCGCCGCCGCGGCGAAGAAGGCCGCGCCGGCGGTGGTAAGCATCAACTCAGCCAAGCTCGCGCCGCGCAACCTGTACGACGACGACCCCTGGTTCAAGTTCTTCTTCGGCGACCGCCGCGGCCAGCCGCAGGTCAGCCTGGGCAGCGGCGTGATCGTCAGCTCGAACGGCTACATCCTGACCAACAATCACGTGGTCGAGGGCGCCGACGAGATCGAGGTCGCGCTCAACGACGGCCGACGTGCGCAGGCGAAGGTGATCGGCACCGACCCCGACACGGATCTGGCGGTGCTGAAGATCGACCTGGATCGGCTGCCGGTGATCACGCTCGGCCATTCCGATGCGCTGCAGGTCGGCGATCAGGTGCTGGCGATCGGCAACCCGTTCGGCGTCGGCCAGACCGTGACCGGCGGCATCGTCAGCGCGCTCGGGCGCAACCACCTGGGCATCAACACCTTCGAGAACTTCATCCAGACCGACGCGGCGATCAATCCCGGCAACTCGGGTGGCGCGCTGGTCGACGTCAACGGCAACCTGATGGGAATCAACACCGCGATCTACTCACGCTCGGGCGGCAGCATGGGCATCGGCTTCGCGATCCCGGTCTCGACCGCGCGCCAGGTGCTCGAGAGCATCGTGAAGGACGGCCGGGTCACGCGCGGCTGGATCGGCGTGGAGCCGAACGACCTGTCGCCGGAACTGGCCGAGACCTTCGGCCTGAAGGCGCCGAAGGGCAGCGGCGCGCTGGCCGGCGTGATCATCACCGGCGTGCTGCAGAACGGGCCGGCAGCGCAGGCGGGCCTGCGGCCGGGCGACGTGATCGTCAGCGTCGAAGGCAAGGCCATCGGCAACGTCAGCGAACTGCTCACCACGGTGTCGGCACTGAAACCGGGCACGCCCGCGAAGTTCGGCGTGCTGCGTCAGCAGGGGCGCACGGAAATCGAAATCACGCCCGCGCAGCGCCCGCGGCCGCAACAGGCGCGGCGCTGACGGCGCCTGCGATCGACCGCGACCCGCGGTGGTCGCTACTTCAGACCTCGGACACTTCCTTCGAGGTCTCGGCGCCCTCTTCCGGCTTCTTGCTGAAGCGGATGAAGAACTGCGCGGCCCAGATGCCGACTTCGTACAGCATGTACATCGGCACCAGCAGCGACAGCATCGACAGCGGATCGGGCGGCGTGACCAGCCCGGCGACGCCCGCCGCCGCGACCAGGTAGTACGGCCGCCAGGAGCGCAACTGCTTCACGCTGACCACCCCCATGCGCGCGAGGATGATGATGACCACCGGCACCTGGAACGCGATGCCGAACGCGAGGAACATCGTCATCGCGAAGTCCAGGTAGGACTCGATGTCGGGCGTGATCGCGACCGAATGCGGCGCGAGCCGCTGGATCTCGGGAAACGCCTGGCCGAACACGAAGAAGTAGCAGAACGCAGCGCCGACATAGAACAGCGCCGTGCTGGCCACGATCAGCGGCAGCACGAGTCGGCGCTCGTGCCGGTACAACCCGGGCGCGACGAACGCCCAGACCTGGTACAGGATCCACGGCAGCGCGACCGCGACCGCCGTCAGCACCGTCACCTTGATCGGCACCAGGAACGGCGAGATCACGCCGATCGCGATCATCGTCGAGCCCTGCGGCAGCGCCTTCACCAGCGGTAGCGCCAGCAGGTCGTACAGGTGCGACGGGCCGGGATAGATGAACAGGCCGACCAGCACGATGCCGATGCCGTAGCACGCGTACAGCAGCCGGTTGCGCAGCTCGATCAGGTGCTGCACGAACGGCTGTTCGGTGCCGGCGAGTTCGTCTTCTTCGGTCTTTTTCGGATCGGACATGGTGCAAGAGCTGCGAGCGTGGGGCCCAGCGCCGCGATGCGCGCGTCGCCGAAGCGCCCGGCTGCGCTCCCTATTCGAATAGCTTCGGCCGGTAGCGCGCGACCCGCGCCGCGCCGGACAGCGCCTTGGTGCGCACGCCGGACCGCGACTTGTACCACTGCGGGATCGCTCCGCGCTTGACGCGCCATTTCTTGCGCGGGTGGCGGTACTGCGGGTAGTTGACCGTCTCCAGCGCATCCGTCGCGCCGGCATCACCGGCCGCACCCGACACCTGCTTGTCGAACTCGGAGGCGCCTGCGCGAATCGACTGCTCGACGTCGCGTGCCGCCTCCTCGACCGTGGTTTTCATCTTGCTCAGCTCGCTGAGGTCCATCGAGCGGCTGACCTCGGCCTTCACGTCGGCCACGTAGCGCTGGGCCCGGCCGAGCAGCGTGCCGACGGTGCGTGCGACCACCGGCAGCCGCTCCGGGCCGATCACGATCAGCGCGATGCCGCCGATGATGATGAGCTTGGTGACGCCGATGTCGATCACGGGGACGGCCTCCGGCTCATGGGGCTGTGGTCATCCCTTGGTCTTGGCTTCGACGTCGATCGTTTCCTTGGCAGTCGTCGTGCCATCGGTCACCTGCTGCGCGGGCGTCGGCGCGGCTTCCGGGTCCGCGTTGTGGCTGTCCTTCATGCCGTCCTTGAAGCCCTTGACCGCGCTGCCGATGTCGGTGCCGATGTTCTTCAGCTTCTTGGTGCCGAAGATCAGGATGATGATGACCAGAAAAATGAGCAAATGTGTGGTTGAGATTCCCATGGATTTCTCCTGACGAGACTATGCAATTTTAGATGGCGCAACACCGGCCGCCAACGAACCGGGGTTTAACCTTACTCAGCCCTTGCGCCACGGGCGCGGACCGCCGATCACGTGCAGATGCAGGTGCTGCACCTCCTGCCCACCCTGCGCGCCCGTGTTGACCATGATCCGGAATCCACCTTCGGGATACGGCTCGCAGCCGGCTTTGGATGCAAGTTCGGGCGCCAGCACCATCATGCGCCCGAGCAGCGCGGCGTCGCCCGGTCCGACCTGCGCCATCGACGCGATGTGCCGTTTCGGGACCATCAGGAAATGCACCGGCGCCCAGGGGTGGATGTCGTTGAACGCAAAGATTTCGTCGTCTTCGTAGACCTTGGTCGACGGGATCTTGCCCGCGGCGATCTTGCAGAAAATGCAGTCCGGATCTTGGGTCATTGTGAGTTGCTCACCGCGCGGCCATCATTCATCGCGACCATGCCGCGCACGATGCGATACAGGAACCAGATCGATATCACGCACCAGGCGATCCAGCCCGGCACAAGGAACAGCAACCACAGCGGCAGCGTCAGCAGGTACAGCACGCCGGCGCCGATCACCGAGCGGATGCGCCAGGAAAAATGGCTTGCCTGCCAGGTGCCGGCCGCGTCGTCCCGCTTGACCAGGTCGATCACCAGCGCCACGATCAACAGGCCCAGGCTGACCTGCGCGCCCGGCACGACGGCCGCGATCGCGACCACCAGGTGCAGGATGTAGCTGACCCAGCCTATCGTCTTCAGCGACTCGGCCTTGTCGCTGCCCGCCGGTTCGACGTCGATGACTTCGGTCATGGCGATCCTCCTTCGCGCCGGTCGGCGCGCGCCTCGTGTTCGCGCCGCTCGGCCTTGCGCAGCGCCTTTTCCTCGATGCCGCCCATTCCTTCGCGGCGCGCGAGCTCGGCGACCACGTCCTTTGGCGACAGCCCGTAGTACGCCAGCGCGATCATGCTGTGAAACCACAGATCGGCCACTTCCGCGACGATCCGGGCGGCGTCGCCACCGTGCTCGGCGTCCTTCGCCGCCATCACGACCTCGGTCGCCTCTTCGCCGATTTTTTTCAGGAAAGCATCCGGCCCGCGCGCGAGCAGTCGCGCGACGTAGCTGGTTTCGGGGTCGCCGCCGCGCTCGGGCCGGCGCCCCTCGATCACGGTAGCCAAGCGCTCCAACGTATCGGTCGAACTCATTGCGCCCTTAGCTATAGATCGCCTGCGGATCTTTCAAGACCGGATCGATCACCTGCCAGCCGCCGTCCTGCAAGCGGCTGAAAAAACAGCTGTGCCGACCGGTGTGACAGGCGATGCCGGGCTGGTGACCGAGCTGCGTGACCTTCAGCAGCACCACGTCGCGGTCGCAGTCGATGCGCAGTTCGTGCACCTGCTGCACGTGGCCCGATTCCTCGCCCTTGAACCACAGTTTGCCGCGCGAACGGCTCCAGTACACCGCGCGGCCGAGCTCGGCCGTCTTCTGCAGCGCCTCGCGGTTCATCCACGCCATCATCAGCACGTCGCCGCTTTCCGCCTCCTGCGCGATCGCCGGCACCAGGCCCTGCGCGTCCCAATTCACTTCGTCGAGCCAACTCATCCTCGCATTGTCGCGGATTCGCTGCGGCACCGCCTCACGGGCAGCCGGGCCGCGTCAGCGCGTCACAGGCGGATTGGGATGCCGCGTGCGGCCAAATGGCGCTTGGCCTGGCCTACCGTGTACTCGCCGTAATGGAAGATGCTGGCCGCCAGCACCGCGTCGGCGCCGCCGATCTGGATGCCGTCGGCCAGGTCGTCCAGGCTGCCGACCCCGCCCGACGCGATCACCGGCACGCCGACCGCGTCGCTGATGGCGCGTGTCAGTTCCAGGTCGAATCCGGCCCTGGTGCCGTCGCGGTCCATGCTGGTCAGCAGGATTTCGCCGGCGCCGCAGCGCGCCATCTCGGCCGCCCATTGCACCGCGTCGAGCCCGGCGTTCCTGCGCCCGCCGTGGCTGTACACGTCCCAACCGGCGCCATGCCGGCGTTCGTCTTCGCCCACGCGGCGCTTCGCGTCGATCGCGACCACGATGCACTGCGCGCCGTACTTGGCCGACGCGTCCGAGATCACCTGCGGATTCGCGATCGCGGCCGAGTTGAAGCTGGTCTTGTCGGCGCCGGCGTTCAGCAGGCGCCGCACGTCTTCGACTGTGCGCACGCCGCCGCCGACGGTCAGCGGAATGAACACCTGCGAGGCCACCGCTTCGATGATCGGCAGGATCAGGTCGCGATCGTCGCTGGTCGCGGTGATGTCGAGGAAAGTGAGCTCGTCCGCGCCCTGCTCGTTGTAGCGCGCAGCGATCTCGACCGGATCACCGGCGTCGCGCAGCTCGACGAAGTTGACGCCCTTGACCACGCGGCCGCCGGTCACGTCGAGGCAGGGAATGATGCGTTTGGCGAGCATGGCCGCGATCAATCGCCGGAGCCGTCGACCACCGCCAGCGCGCGCGCGAAGTCGAGCTCGCCGCTGTAGATCGCGCGCCCGCAGATCACGCCCTCGATACCCTGGTCCTCGACCTCGCACAGCCGCTCGATGTCGGCGATGCCGGCCAGGCCGCCGGAGGCGATCACGGGGACGCTCAAAGCCTGCGCGAGCCGCACCGTGGCGTCGATGTTGATGCCCGACAGCATGCCGTCGCGGCCGATGTCGGTGTAAACGAACGACTCGACGCCGTAGTCCTCGAACTTGCGCGCCAGGTCGACCACCTCGTGGCCGGTCAGCTTGCTCCAGCCGTCGGTCGCGACCTTGCCGTCCTTCGCGTCCAGCCCGACGATGATGTGGCCGCCGAACGCGGTGCAGGCGTCCTGCAGGAAGCCGGGATTCTTCACCGCGGCGGTGCCGATGATGATGTAGCGCAGCCCGGCGTCCAGATACCGCTCGATCGTGTCCAGGTCACGGATGCCGCCGCCCAGCTGCACGTCGACTTGGGAGCCGACCTCGCGCAGGATGCCGCGGATCGCCGCCTCGTTCTTCGGCTTGCCGGCGAACGCGCCGTTCAGATCCACCAGGTGCAGGCGGCGCGCGCCCTGGTCGACCCAGCCGCGCGCGACGGCGACCGGGTCTTCGGAAAACGTGGTGGACTGGTCCATGTCGCCCTGTTTCAGGCGCACGCAATGGCCGTCCTTGAGATCGATGGCGGGAATCAGCAGCATGGGAGCGGAGAGATCGGGGCAGAACGCCGCCGGCCGCGGCGAGAAGTCACGGGTTCCAGTGCAGGAAGTTGCGGTACAGGGCGAGGCCGTGCGCGGCGCTTTTTTCGGGGTGGAACTGGGTCGCGAAAATATTATCGCGTGCAATCGCGGCGGTGAAAGCGCCGCCGTAGTCGGCCGTGCCGGCGCTGTGGCGCGCATCCGACGGCCTGGCATAGTAGCTGTGCACGAAATAGAAATAGCTCGCATCCGGCACGCCCTGCCAGATCGGGTGCAGCCGGCCGCCGTCCTGCGGCTGCTGGCGCACCTGGTTCCAACCCATCTGCGGCACCTTGTAGCGGCTGCCGTCGGGCTGCAGCCGGCCGGCGAGTTCGAAGCGCACCACGTCGCCGTGGATCAGGCCCAGGCCGGGCGTATCGCCCTCGCCACTCCGGTCGAGCAGCATCTGCATGCCGACGCAGACGCCGAACAGCGGCTTGGTTTGAGCCGCCTCCAGCACCGCGCCCTGCAGGCCGGACTCGCGCAGTTCGCGCATGCAGTCGGGCATCGCGCCCTGGCCCGGCAGCACCACGCGCGCGGCGGCGCGCACCTCGTCCGCGCGCGCGGTGACGATCACGCGCCAGCCGCTATCCATGGCCGCGGCCTGCACCGCCTGCGACACCGAGCGCAGATTGCCCATGCCATAGTCGACCACGGCGACGACCTGATCGCTCATGCGCACGACCGCAAGGACGCCGCAAAGCCGGCTTCGCCGGGCTGCTGGCGTCGCCCCCTTGAGGGGGAGGCGCCGAAGGCGCTTCGGGGGGGAGTCACAGACTGCCCTTGGTCGATGGAACCACGCCGGCGGCGCGCGGATCGATCTCCAGCGCCTGGCGCAGCGCGCGCGCGAACGCCTTGAACACGGTCTCGGCCTGGTGATGCGCGTTCTCGCCCTTCAGGTTGTCGATGTGCAGCGTGACGAACGCGTGGTTCACGAAACCCTGGAAGAACTCGTGCGCGAGCTGCGTGTCGAACGTGCCGATCATTGC
This sequence comes from Burkholderiaceae bacterium, assembly GCA_030123545.1. Classification (NCBI taxonomy): domain Bacteria; kingdom Pseudomonadati; phylum Pseudomonadota; class Betaproteobacteria; order Burkholderiales; family Burkholderiaceae; species Burkholderiaceae bacterium. The sequence goes on from CP126124.1 coordinate 3,156,315, forward strand.
GCTGCGGAACGGCACGTCCATCACCAGCCCGGGGCGGCCGGAGAAGTCGATCACGACCCGGCTCAGCGCCTCGTCCAGCGGCACGAAGGCATGGCCGTAGCGGCGGATGCCGCGCTTGTCGCCCGCCGCCTGGTACAGCGCCTGGCCGAACGTGATGCCGACGTCCTCCACCGTGTGATGGCCGTCGATGTGCAGGTCGCCCTCGGCCTGGATGTCGAGGTCGATCAGCCCGTGGCGCGCGATCTGGTCCAGCATGTGGTCGAAGAAGCCGATGCCGGTGGCCAGCTTCGAGGCGCCTGTGCCGTCGAGGTTGACGCGGACGGTGATCCGGGTCTCGGCCGTCTTGCGCGTCACTTCGGCGGTGCGCGCGGCGGGAGTCGTTTTGGTCATAGCGAGGATTCGAGCGCGGCCAGCATCGACTGGTTTTCGGACGCGGTGCCGACCGTCAGGCGCAGGCAGTTGGCGAGCAGAGGATGCATTGTAGAAACGTTCTTGACCAGCACGCCCTGCTGCCGCAGACCGGCAAAGGTCCGGACCGCGTCGGGTACCCGCAACAAGATCATGTTCGCGTCGCTGCGCCAGACCTTGACTTGCGGCCATTCGCGCAATGCTTTCAAAAGAATAGCACGCTGCGCCCGTATTTCCTCGGCCTGCGCAGCAAAAACCTCTGCATGTTCGAGCGCAAACAGCCCGCATTCGTAGTTCAGCACGCTGATGTTGTACGGCGGACGCAGCTTGTCGATCTCGCGCACCAGCGCCTCCGGCCCGATCAGGTAGCCGAGACGCACACCGGCCAGCCCGAACTTGGAGAGCGTGCGCAGCAGCAGCACGTGCGCGTGCCGCGCCGGGTCGCTGCGGATTCGATCCATCCAGCTGCGGCTGGAAAACGGCTGGTACGCCTCGTCCATCACGACGAGGCCGCCCGCCTCGCGCTGCGCGTCGATCACGGCGGCGACTGCCGCGTCGTCCCACAGGTTCGCGGTCGGGTTGTTCGGGTACGCAAGGTAGACGATGGAAGGCCGGTGCTGGCGCACCGCGGTCAGCATCGCGGCTTCGTCGAGCTCGAAGTCGGCGGTCAAAGGCACGCCGTGGAACGCCAGGCCCTGCAGCTTCGCGCTCATCGCGTACATCACGAAGCCCGGCACCGGCGCGAGGATGCTCGCACCGGGCACGTCGCAGGCCATCGCGAGCAGTGAGATCAGCTCGTCGGAGCCGTTGCCGAGCATGATGTCGTACCCAGCAGGCATGCCGGCATACGCGGCGAGCGCGCTGCGCAGGTCGTCGATGCGCCCGTCCGGATAGCGGTTCAGCGCGAGCGCGCCCAGGCGCCTGCCCAGCTCGGCCTGCAGCACGGGCGGCAGCCGATGCGGGTTCTCCATCGCGTCGAGCTTGAGCAGGCCGTGCGAGTCCTGCACCGCGTAGGCGTGCATCGACTGGATGTCGTGGCGTATGCGGGCCAGGGGGTTGGCCAGGGAATGGGTGGGCGGCTGCACTTCAGGCTTCATCGGGGAACCACTCGGTCGGAACGGTCATGAAAGGGTTGACGACCAGCAGCGCATCGAGCTTCTGCTGGTGCTGCAAGTCCTCGGTCAGCAGCACCGTGGCGCCGCTGTGCATCGCGGCCGCGGCGATCAGCGCGTCCCAGTAATTCAGCCCATGGCGCGCCTCCACGCCCCAGGCGGTCTCCACCGTCTGGTGGTCGATCTGCCACGGCTGCCACAACTGGTAGCGGCGCACCCGCGCGCGCGCATCGCCCTGCGCCAGCGGACGCCGGATCTTGCGCGTGGCGACTACATAGAACTCGTTCAGCACCTGCGTGGACAGGCGCCCGCAGCGCCGCGCCCACAGCGCATCGAGCCAGGCCACGGCCTGCTGCTGGCGGGCCGGATCGGCCACGTCGTCCGCGTAGATCAGGACGTTGGTGTCAACGAAAACGGTCGGTTCGCTCGGCATGGATCTCGTCGCGCTTCGGGTACGGCCGGGCGTCTGAATTCAGGCCCCCCTGCCCCACCTCGGCCTTCCATTCGCGGTAGGCCCGTTCGTAGGCGTCGTCAACGCGCATCTTCTCGGCCAGCATTTCGCCCACCATGCGCGAGACGCTGCTGCCGCGCTTGGCCGCTTCGATCCGCGCCCACTCGAGGACGCCCTCTTCAACGGTGATGGTGACGTTCTTCATGACGCGGCAGTTTACACGAAATTCGTGTCACACGAAACTCGTGTCAACAAAGTCTTATCTGACGTTGTCCGCTCCGGACCGATTCGGGCTTGCGCTCGATCAGGAAATCCTGATCCGTGCGGCATGTGCCGAAAAGACGCTGGCCCCACCGCGTAACATCGGCGCATGGGCCGGAGACGGCACGCCCGCCGCGCGCGGGCAACCGTTGGCCAAGCGCCAGCCGGCCCTCAATCAGACGACCGTCCCTGAACCGAGAACCCAGGAGCCCCGCGCATGAGCAAGTCGCAAACCATCATCTACACCCTGACCGACGAGGCGCCGTTCCTGGCGACCTGCGCCTTCCTGCCGGTGATCCGGGCCTTCACCGGCGCGGCCGGCGTCGAGGTGGCCGAGAGCGACATCTCGGTGGCCGCGCGCGTGCTGGCGCAGTTCCCCGAGCGGCTCAAGCCCGAGCAGCGCGTGCCGGACAACCTTGCCGCTTTAGGCAAGCTGACGCTCGAGCCCGACACCAACATCATCAAGCTGCCGAACATCAGCGCGTCGGTGTCGCAGCTCGTGGCCTGCATCAAGGAGCTGCAGGCCAAGGGCTACGCGATTCCCGACTTCCCCGAGAACCCGAAGACCGACGAAGAAAAAGACATCCGCGCGCGCTACAACAAATGCACCGGCAGCGCGGTGAACCCGGTGCTGCGCGAGGGCAATTCGGACCGCCGCGCTCCGCGCGCGGTCAAGGAATACGCGCGCAACCACCCGCATTCGATGGCCGAGTGGAGCCAGGCCTCGCGCAGCCACGTTTCGCACATGCACCACGGCGACTTCTACAGCGGCGAGAAGTCGATGACGCTGGACCGCGCGCGCGACGTGAAGATGGAGCTCGTCACCAAGAGCGGCAAGACCGTCGTTCTCAAGCCGAAGGTGCATCTGCTCGACGGCGAAATCATCGACAGCATGTTCATGAGCAAGAAGGCGCTGCTCGACTTCTACGAGGCGCAGATCGAGGATGCGCGCAAGACCGGCGTGATGTTCTCGCTGCACGTGAAGGCGACGATGATGAAGGTCTCGCACCCGATCGTGTTCGGCCACTGCGTGCGCATCTTCTACCGTGACGCGTTCGCGAAGCACGCCAAGCTGTTCGACCAGCTCGGCGTGAACGTCAACAACGGCATGGTCGACCTGTACAACAAGATCGCGAGCTTGCCCAAGAGCGTGCAGGACGAAATCAAGGCCGACCTGCACGCCTGCCACGAGCATCGCCCCGAGCTGGCGATGGTCGACTCCAGCAAGGGCATCACCAACTTCCATTCGCCGAACGACGTGATCGTCGACGCGTCGATGCCGGCGATGATCCGCAACGGCGGCAAGATGTACGGCGCCGACGGCCGCCTGAAGGACGTGAAGGCCGTGATGCCCGAGAGCACGTTCGCGCGCATCTACCAGGAGATCATCAACTTCTGCAAGTGGCACGGCGCGTTCGATCCGAAGACCATGGGCACGGTGCCGAACGTCGGCCTGATGGCGCAGCAGGCCGAGGAATACGGCTCGCACGACAAGACTTTCGAGATTTCAGAAGACGGCGTCGCCAACATCACCGACATCGCGACCGGCGAAGTGCTGATGACGCAGAACGTCGAGCAAGGCGACATCTGGCGCATGTGCCAGGTGAAGGACGCGCCGATCCGCGACTGGGTCAAGCTCGCCGTCACGCGCGCGCGCAACTCGGGCATGCCGGCGGTGTTCTGGCTCGACCCGTACCGCCCACACGAGATGGAGCTGATCAAGAAGGTCAAGCTCTACCTGAAAGACCACGACACGAGTGGCCTGGACATCCAGATCATGAGCCAGGTGCGCGCGATGCGCTACACGCTCGAGCGCGTGATCCGCGGGCTGGACACGATCAGCGTCACCGGCAACATCCTGCGCGACTACCTGACCGACCTGTTCCCGATCATGGAACTGGGCACCAGCGCGAAGATGCTGTCGATCGTGCCGCTGATGGCCGGCGGCGGCATGTACGAGACCGGGGCCGGCGGCTCGGCGCCCAAGCATGTCGAGCAGCTGGTCGAAGAAAACCACCTGCGCTGGGATTCGCTCGGCGAGTTCCTCGCGCTGGCAGTCAGCCTGGAAGACTTGGGGCTGAAGAACAACAACGCGAAGGCCAAGGTGCTCGCGCAGACGCTCGATGCCGCGACCGGCAAGCTGCTGGAAGACGACAAGAGCCCGCGGCGCAAGAGCGGCGAACTCGACAACCGCGGCAGCCAGTTTTACCTCGCGCTGTACTGGGCCGAGGCGCTGGCCGCGCAGAACGACGATGCCGAGCTGAAGGCGCATTTCGCGCCGCTCGCCAGGACGCTGGCCGACAACGAGCAAAGAATAGTCGCCGAACTGAACGGCGTGCAGGGCAAGCCGGCCGACATCGGCGGCTACTACCTGCCGGACCACAAGCAATGCGCGGCGGTGATGCGGCCGAGCGGGACGTTTAATTCGGCAATCGAGGGGGCGCAGCGCTGACATTGCCTCCGAGGCATGCGCCGGCGTGCTCAGTCCGTGAATCTTAAGTTGAACCAGACGGGTACTGTGCGCCGCTTGTGTCGGAATGCGATGACGCCCCCGGCGGGGAGTGTCTGAATTTTTGTGTGCGAGGTGCTCGGAGACTTGTCCACGGCGGCGTGCGTCGCTTGCGACGAACGCAAAGCCGCGGTGGGCAAGTCGGTCTCCATCTTACGCACCGGCCTTCGTGAACCGATCTTCGTAGAGGATCGCGAATTGGTTCATTGCCTCCTTCCAGTTGTGCGCCGCGCGGCTCCAGTCGGCCGTGATGTTGCGCAGCGCCAGCCAGATCAGCTTGGTGGCCGCGTCGTCGCTGGGGAAGTGGCCGCGGGTCTTGATGATCTTCCTCAGCCGCGCGTTGATGCTCTCGATCGCGTTGGTGGTGTAGATCACTCTGCGGATGGACGGCGGGAACGCGAAGAACGGAATCACGCGATCCCAGGCCCGGCGCCAGGCGCCCGCGACGGTGGGGAACTTCTGGCCCCAGGGACCGCGCTCGAAGGCATCGAGCTCGGCCTGTGCCGCCTCGGCGCTGGTGGCCGTGTAGATCGGCTTGATGGCCGCGGCCAGCGCCTTCCTGTCCTTCCAACTCGCGTAGTCCAGCGAGTTGCGGATCAAGTGCACGATGCACGTTTGCAGCGTGGTGGCCGGGAACACCGCGCCCAGGGCCTCGGCCATGCCCTTGAGGCCATCGGTGACGGCGATCAGAATGTCGCCCACGCCGCGGGTCTTCAGGTCGTTGAACACCTTCATCCAGAACTTGGCACCCTCGGTGCCTTCGATCCACAGCCCCAGGATGTCGCGCGTACCGTCGGGAAGGATCCCCAGGGCCAGGTAGATGGCCTTGTTGCGCACCACCGCGTCTTCCCTGATCTTCACGCGCAGCGCGTCGAAGAACACCACCGGGTACATCGGCTCCAAGGGCCGCGCTTGCCAAGCCGTCACCTCGGCCATGACCGCGTCGGTGACCGAGCTGATGAACTCGGCGCTGACCTCGACACCGTAGCTCTCTTGCAAGAAACCCTGGATCTCGCGCATGGTCATGCCGCGCGCGTACATGGCGATGATCTTGTCATCGAAGCCGGTGAAACGGCGCTCGTGCTTGGGGATCAAGAGCGGCTCGAAACTGCCTTCGCGATCGCGTGGCACCTCGATGCGCAGCGGGCCATCATCGGTCAGTACGGTCTTGGCGCTCTTGCCGTTGCGCTGGTTGGCCGCCCCCTCGGGCTTGGCGTCGCCGCTCGGGTAGCCCAGGTGGTGGCCGAGTTCGGCGCCCAGCGCGCGCTCGATCAGCGCCTTCTTGAACGCCATCGACGCGGCGTTGACCGCCTCGCCGCTCATCGGGCCGGTCACGAACCGGTCAATCAGTTCCCTCGGGATCGACGGCAGCGCCGCCGACCTGGCGGCTATGGCCGCGTTCTTCATCTTCGTCTTGCTTGGCATACATGCTCCTGGTCGTCATCCTATGCCTCGCACACAAAATTCAGGACAGGCTCCCCCGGCGTTGTGTGACTCGATGCGGTAGGTTCCATTAGCCACATCTAAATCAGACTTGACAGTGGAGACCTTACAGCACATCCCCGTGCCGTTCCTGTCTCGGGCGAGTGAAGTTCTCGGGTCGGCCGTCAGCGGCAACATCATCGTCCAGGTCACGGTGGCCTATGCCGCCGAGTACGGTCTTGATCTGCCGCACCCGACCTACCCGTTTCAAGCGCCAAACAAGCGAACCGCGCTTCTCGAGAATCTGCGTGCCCTGCCTGCGTCTGTGCAGTACCAGGTAATTGCCGAGCTCTGCGATCGGGCGTCGCAGACCGCGCAGGTGCCAGCGGTCGCCGAAGTCAAGCTCATGCTTGTTTCGCGCTACTCACACCTCTCGCCAGACACAGGAAACGCATGGTCAGGTCCGCTCACGGTTGAGGCGCGACATTGGCTCGACGAGCATCCTAACGTCAAGAAACTGTATGTCGAGGCCCTGCAGAAGCACAATGCAGGCGTCTACTTGCGCAACGCGCTCGACGATCTGCGCCTCGCGCTGGAGCTGCTGCTACAAGAAATCCTTGGCAACGAGCGTTCATTGGAGAACCAGGTCCCCGCTCTTGGCCATTTCGTCAAGTCCAAGGGTGGTTCCAAGGAACTTTCGAACATGCTGGAAAAGCTGATCGACTACTACACGAAGTATCAGAACACCTACGTCAAACACGACGATGCCGTGCCAAACGAGGAGGTTGAGTTGGTCCTTGAGCTTACGTCGTCGTTCATGAAGCACTTCGCCCGCATGCACGCGCGCTCGTGAAGCCAAACCTTGCTGAACCCAGCGTTCAACAGACGCCTTTGGCGTCCGTTGCCTGCGGGTGGACTTGAACGCTCGCCGTCACTACACCTATGCCTGCCTACCTGCTCACCTGGAATCCAAAGCACTGGCGTTGGGCCGAACTCCCAACGATCGCACGCAAGCTACGGGACGGCTTGCCTGTGGAGCAGCGCTGGAGCTGTGGCAACTCGCGAAGTATCGCAGTTGGTTCTAGGGTGTTCCTATTGCGCCAGGGAGTCGAGCCCAAGGGAATCATTGCATCCGGCTGGATAACGAAACCGCCGTATGCAGCAGCGCACTGGGACACTGATCGCGCTGCAAGCGGTAAGCAAGCGTACTTTGTCAGCTTCGCCGCTGACGCTGTGCTCAATCCCGAAGCGTCGAAGCCGCTCGATCTCCGAGCTTTCGCAGCAGGGCCGCTTTCAGAAGTGCGCATCGATGCGCCGGCTTCCGGCAACTCCATTCCGGATGTTATTGCCGTAGCGCTGTCCGAGGCATGGTCGAAGCACCTTGGTAGCGATGACCAGCCACTCGGGAAAGGGGATCCCGAGTTGGGCGCAATGGAAGGTGGCCTCAGGAGCCGGTTCGTAAGCCATCGCGCCCGCGAGCGGGCACTGCGAGATGCAAAGCTTGCTGAAGCACGGTCCAAAGCCGCTGACGGCCGCATTCGCTGTGAAGTACCTCGTTGTGGTTTCGACTTTGAAGCAACGTATGGTCCTGTCGGTGCAGGTTTCGCCCATGTACATCACTTGCGCCCACTTGCTGAGGCAGCCGCGCCGACCTTCACAACGCTGGAAGACCTCGCAGTCGTATGCGCGAACTGTCACGCCATCATCCATAGAGACGGGCAGTGCCGCCCGGTTCACACTCTCATACCATCAGCGCTGGGTGACGGCTAAGAGCCGTCGTTGCATCTGACACCTCTCCCCGGAATCCGTATTGGCCTGACCGCACCGTTAAGCCTCGACACGCAGCACGCCCTGCTCAGGGCTCGCCCAGAAAATCCCGCTTGCCGATCGCCACGCCGTTCTGCCGCAGGATGTTGTAGGCCGTCACGGCGTGGAAGTACACGTTCGGCATCGAATGGCCGAGCAGCAACTGCAAGCCCTTGTAGCGCGTCGACCTGCCGGTGACGGGCAGTTCGATCTCGTTGTCTTCGGTGCCGTCAATGCACTCGGCAGGCACGCTGCGCAGGAAGGCGATGGTCTTCGCGATGCGGGTCTTGAGTTGCGCTAGCGTCCGCTCGTCGTCTTCGTAGCGCGGCACTTCCATGCCGGCGAGACGGGCGACGACGCTGCGCGCCTTGTCGCAAGCGATCTGCACCTGCTTGGCGAACGGGTACATGTCGGCTATCAGCCGGTAGCTCATCAGCGCCGCCTCGTCGGCCTTGCCGGCGGCCACGTGCGCCTGCGCCTTGTCGAGGATGGCGGAGAGGTTGCCGAGCAGGTTCACCAGCCGCGGCACGCTGGCCGAATACATCGTGATCGTCATCGTCGTTGCCTCGCTCATAAGAGGAGCCCCTACGATAGCCGGCGGCCAGACCGCGGCCCATGCGCTGCATCAAACCGGCGTGCGCCGCGCCGGATCGATCCGTGCCCGGTACGAATCACTGCGCAGATACTCGCGATAGAAATCGACGAACGCGCGAATCTTGGCTGACACGTGGCGGCCGGGCGGGTAGACAGCGTAGATGCCGCCCTGCGGCAGCGACCAGCCGTCCAGCAGCCGTACCAACTGCCCCGAGCGGAGATCGTCCGCCGCGCTGGGTTCGTCGAGCACGGAAATCCCGGCACCCTCGCGCAGCATGGCGCGCAACGCGCCGGTGGAGTCCACGCGGATGCGCGATTTGACCTGCACGGTCTGGGTGCTGCCATCGCGGGCGCTGAATTTCCACGTCAACGGAGCGGGCAGCAGCGACAGCGCAATCCACTCGAAAGACGCGAGATCGCTGGGGTGCGCCGGCCGGCCGACCTGCTGCGCGAGCCGGGGCGCGGCGACGACGCATTGCCGGAATTCGCCGAGCTTGGCGGCATGCAGAGACGAGTCCCGCAGCCAGCCCATGCGGACCGCGACGTCGATGCCTTCTCCCACCAAGTTCGCCACCCGGTCGTTGGTGCGCAGGTCGATCCGAAGCGATGGGTGCAGTTCGGCAAACCGGGCGATCGCCGGCCCCAGCGATTGCACCGCATGGTCCACGGTCGTGCCGAGCCGCAGCGTTCCACCGAGGCCGGCGCGGCCGGAGCCGCTCCGGTCCAGCGCATCCTGCAGCCGGTGCAGCAGCGGCCCGCATTGCGCGTGCAGGGCCTGGCCGGCATCGGTGAGATGGACCTGACGCGTCGTTCGCGTGAACAACGAGGTGTCCAGTGCCGCTTCGAGGCGGCTGATCTGCAGGCTGACCTTGGTCTTGGTCACGCCGAGCTGCTCCGCCGCCGCCGTGAATCCGCCCTGCTGTGCGACCGCGTCGAAGGCGACCAGAGCGTTCAGGTCCAGGCTGGAGAGAGCATTCATGGTGCGTTGATTGTCTCCGAATAAAAAACGATGAATTATTGATTGTCCTGTTTATCAAATCAATCCAAGCTGCGATCATCGGCTTCGTCGGATACACATCACGCAAAGGACATCACCATGAAAATCGCATTGATCGGCGCCACCGGCTACGTGGGATCGGGGCTGCTCAAGGAGGCTCTGACGCGCGGCCATGCCGTCACGGCGCTCGTCGCGCATCCGGAAAAGCTCGGCGCGCAACCCAATCTGACCGCAGTGCAGGCCGACGCGCTGGATGTCGCAGGGCTTGTCGGGCAACTGAAGGGGCATGAGGCCGTCATCAGTGCCTTCAGCGGCCACGCCCAGAGCGACATCCTCGGCTACTACCTGCAGGGCATACGCGCGATCATTGCAGCGACCCGGCGGGCCGCGGTGCCGCGCCTGCTGGTGGTCGGCGGCGCAGGCAGCCTGGAAGTGGGCCCCGGTGTGCAACTGATGGATACGCCGGGCTTTCCTGCGCAGTGGAAGCCAACCGCGGAAGGCGCGCGCCAGGCGCTGAAGCTGCTGCAGCAGGAAGCGACGCTGGACTGGACGATGCTGAGTCCGGCCGCGCATCTCGACCCGGGAACCCGGACGGCCAGGTTCCGCCTGGGCGCCGATCAACTGCTCTCGGACGCCGCGGGCGAAAGCCGCATCTCGGTCGAAGACTATGCGGTGGCGATGATTGACGAACTGGAAAAGCCCGCGCATTCGCGCCAGCGCTTTTCGGTCGCTTACTGAATGCGCACCGCGTATTGATTGAATGATCCGTCAGGCCGCCCGTTGCCAACCGACCGGACGGCGCCGCGATGGCGTGGAAGTGTTCAGCGACGCATCGCTCTCCCACGGGCCTGCCAAGCTGTTCACCGAGATCCGCGATCGAATCACGGCTTGAGCCGCAGTTCGGCCGCGCGCGCGTGCGCCTGCAACCCTTCGCCGTGCGCCAGCACGCTCGCGATGCGGCCAAGCTGCTCTGCGGCCGCTTCGCTGACTTCGATCAAGCTGCTGCGCTTCTGGAAGTCGTACACCGACAGCGGCGACGAGAAGCGCGCGGTGCCGCTGGTCGGCAGCACGTGGTTCGGGCCGGCGCAGTAGTCGCCCAAAGCCTCGCTGGTGTAGGCGCCCAGAAAAATAGCGCCGGCGTGCTTGAGCAGCGGCTCCCATTTGTGCGGCGCGCGGCTCGACACCTCCAGGTGCTCGGGCGCGATGCGGTTCGCGATCGCGCAGGCTTCTTCCATGCTACGGGTATGGATCAGCGCGCCGCGGCCAGACAGACTCTTCGCGATGATCCCGGCACGCGGCAGCGCGGGCAGCAGGCGGTCCATCTCGTGTTGCACCGCGTCGATGTACGCGGCGTCGGGGCTGAGCAGAATGCTTTGCGCCAGTTCGTCGTGCTCGGCCTGGCTGAACAGATCCATCGCGACCCAGTCGGGCGGCGTGCTGCCGTCGGCCAGCACCAGGATTTCGCTCGGGCCGGCGATCATGTCGATGCCGACCTGGCCGAACACGCGCTTCTTCGCGCTGGCGACATATGCATTGCCGGGGCCGGTGATCTTGTCCACCTTCGGAATCGTCGCAGTGCCGTAGGCCAGCGCGGCAATGGCCTGCGCGCCGCCGATGGTGTAGGCGCGGGTGACGCCGGCCACGTGCGCTGCAGCCAGCACGAGCGGGTTCTTCTCGCCTTTCGAGCCCGTGGACGAGCCGTCCCGGCGGGCCGGCGTCGGCACGACCATGATGATTTCGGCGACGCCAGCCACCTGCGCCGGAATCGCATTCATCAGCACGCTCGACGGATACGCCGCCTTACCGCCCGGCACGTAGATGCCGACGCGGTCCAGCGGCGTGACCTTCTGCCCCAGCAGCGTGCCGTCCGCGTCGCGGAAGGTGGCCGTTTCGCCGCCCTGCTTTTTCTGCCACTCGTGGTAGCGGCGCACGCGTGCGGCCGCCTGCTCCAGCGCCTCGCGCTGCTCGGTCGGCAAGCCGTCGAACGCGGTCCTCAGTTCGACGGCACTCAGCGCCAGCTCAGCGACGCTGGCCGCCTGCACGCCGTCGAAGCGCGCGGTGTAGTCGAGCACGGCCGCGTCGCCGCGCGCACGCACGTCGTCCACGATCTCGGTGACGCGCTGCTCGATCGCTGCGTCGGCTTCGGCCGACCAGTGCAATCGCTTCTCGAATTGCGAATCAAAATCGGCACTGGCCGTTTTCAGGTGTAGCGGTGAAGCTCTCAATTCCATAGCATCACTCTCGCTAGGCTGTGACCGCGACTGCCGCGGCAAACGCGTCGATCACGCGGCGCAGCGGCGCCTGCTTCAGCTTGAGCGCGGCCTGGTTCACCACGAGACGCGCCGAGATGTCCATGATGCGCTCGACCTCGACCAGATTGTTAGCGCGCAGCGTGCTGCCGGTCGACACCAGGTCGACGATCGCGTCGGCGAGGCCGGTCAGCGGCGCCAGCTCCATGCTGCCGTAGAGCTTGATCAGGTCCACGTGCACGCCCTTGGCCGCGAAGAATTCGCGCGCGATCGCGACGTACTTGGTCGCGACCTTGAGCCGACTGCCCTGACGCACCGCGTCCGCGTAGTCGAAGCCGGCGCGCACCGCGACGCTGATCCTGCACCTGGCGATGCCCAGATCGAGCGGCTGGTACAGGCCCAGGCTGCCGTGCTCGAGCAGCGTGTCGCGCCCGGTCACGCCGAGATCGGCGGCGCCGTACTGCACGTAGGTCGGCACGTCGGTCGCGCGCACCACCAGCACGCGAAGTTGCTCGTGGTTCGTCGCGAGAATCAGCTTGCGCGAGGTTTCCGGGTCGTCGCGCAGCGCTATGCCGGCGCGCGCGAGCAGCGGCAGCGACTCGTCGAAGATGCGGCCCTTGGACAAAGCAAGCGTGATCACGATTGCGCCTCCGGTGTTTCGAGCGTGATCATTTGATTCTCTCGACATCGGCGCCGAGCTGATGCAGCTTGATCTCCATCTGGTCGTAGCCGCGGTCCAGGTGGTAGATGCGATCGACCCGGGTCTCGCCGTCGGCGACGAGACCGGCGATCACCAGACTGGCCGACGCGCGCAGGTCGGTCGCCATCACGGTCGCACCCGACAGCCGCGGCACGCCTTCGACCATCGCGACGTTGCCGTCGATCTGGATGTTCGCGCCGAGACGGATCAATTCATTGACGTGCATGAAGCGGTTCTCGAAGATGGTCTCGGTCACCATGCTGGAGCCCTGCGCGATGCAGTCGAGCGTCATGAACTGCGCCTGCATATCGGTCGGGAAGCCCGGGTATTCGGTGGTGCGAAAGCCCTGTGCGCGCAGTTGGCCAGCGCCCGGTGACTGCACGCGGATGCCGGCGCCGTTGGCTTCGATCGTGACGCCGGCCTCGCGCAGCTTGTCGATCACCGCATCCAGATGGTCGGCGCGGCCGTGGCGCAGCAGCACGTCGCCGCCGGTCGCACCCACCGCGCACAGAAAGGTGCCGGCCTCGATCCGGTCCGACACGACCTCGTGCGTGCAGCCGCGCAGCCGATCCACGCCGACGATGCGGATCCGGCTCGTGCCGTGGCCCTCGATGTTCGCGCCCATGCTGATCAGCATCTGCGCGAGATCGGGAATCTCGGGCTCCTGCGCCGCGTTGTCGAGGATGGTTTCGCCCTCGGCCAGCGTCGCGGCCATCATCAGGTTCTCGGTGCCGGTCACCGTCACCATATCGGTCGCGATGCGCGCGCCCTGCAAGCGCCTGCGCCCCTGCGGCAGCCGCGCGACGATGTAGCCGTGCTCGACCGCGATCTCGGCGCCCATCGCCGACAGGCCCTTGATGTGCTGATCGACCGGACGCGAGCCGATCGCGCAGCCGCCGGGCAGCGACACGCGCGCATGGCCGAAGCGCGCGAGCAGCGGCCCAAGCGCGAGGATCGATGCGCGCATGGTCTTGACCAGATCGTACGGCGCCTCGGGCGTTATCGGCTCCGCCGCGCGGAATGACATGCCGCCGCGCTCGCCGTGCGTCTCGGTCTGCATGCCGATGTGGTCGAGCAGCCGGCGCATCGTCGCGACGTCGTGCAGCCGCGGCACGTTGTGCAGGTGCACAGCCTCGTCGGTCAGCAGCGCGGCGCACATCTCGGGCAGCGCCGCGTTCTTCGCACCGGAAATCCGCACCTCGCCGTGGAGCTTGCGGCCCCCGCGTATCAACAATTTGTCCATGGACTCAGTGGGGCTCGGCCGCCCATTCGGCCGGCGTGAAGGTGCGCATCGAAAGCGCGTGCACCTCGTTGGTCTGCAGGCGCGTGCCGAGCGCCGCGTACACCCGCTGGTGGCGCTGGATCGCGCGCTTGCCTTCGAATTCCTTTGACACGATGGTCGCGAACCAATGCTGGCCGTCGCCGTCGAGTTCGAGATGCTCGCAGGGCAGGCCCGCGGAGATCAGCGATTTGAGTTCGTCTGCCGTCATGAAATTTCCTGTAGAGATGACGCCTCAAGTACGCAGCTTGTACCCGATGCGCAGCAGATGCACCGCCATCGCACCGACCAGCGCCAGCGCCGCGCCAACGACGCCCAGGCTGAGCCAGGGCGAGACGTCGCTGGCGCCGAAGAAACCGTAGCGGAACCCGTCGATCATGTAGAAGAACGGGTTCAGGTGGCTCACGGTACGCCAGAACGGCGGCAGCGAGTTGATCGAGTAGAACACGCCGGAGAGAAACGTCATCGGCACGATGATGAAGTTCTGGAACGCGGCCATCTGATCGAATTTCTCGGCCCAGAGACCGGCGATCACGCCGAGCGAGCCGAGGATCGCCGCGCCGAGCACCGCGAACATCAGCACCCACAGCGGCGCGACCATGCCCGGGTGGATGAAGAACCAGGTCGCGACCAGCACCCCGGTGCCGACCGCGACTCCGCGCAGCACCGACGAGCCGACGTACGCGATGAACCAGGTCCAGTGCGACAGCGGCGTGAGCAGCAGGAACACGAGGTTGCCCATGATCTTGCTCTGGATCAGCGACGACGAGCTGTTCGCAAACGAGTTCTGCAGCACGCTCATCATCACCAGCCCCGGCACCAGGAACGCGGTGTAGCCGACGCTGCCGAACACCGTGACCCGGCCCTGGAACACGTGGCCGAAGATCAGCAGGTACAGGATCGCGGTGACCACCGGCGCCGCCACCGTCTGGAAGCCGACCTTCCAGAAGCGCAACACCTCCTTGTACAGCAGGGTCTGCCAACCGTTCATTGGACGACCTTCCACGCTGCGCTCATGTTTGCCCCCACGCTCCCCGCTACGCGTGGTTCTCTGCCCCCCAGAGGGGCGTTCGCGCCTTCGGGCGGCCGGGCGGCGCTCATGGACTCTCCCCGATGCTGGCCGACTCGCGCGCGGCGGCGTCGGCCGCGGCGGCGGGGTCGTGGTCGCCGTCGCTGCCGGCGCCGGGCACCGCGCCATAGGGGTGGCCGGCCATCACGTTCAGGAACACGTCTTCCAGATCCGCCTTGCGCACTTCGATGTCATGCGCTTGCAGCCCGGCCTCGCGCACCGCGGCCAGGTACTGCTCGATCTCGTTCGCGCTGTTCGCCGGAACCTGCACGATGCGGCCGGTAATGCGCGCCTTGTCCGCGAGATGCTTGGGCAGGTCGCTATCGATTTTGAAGCGAAGCACGTTGCTCGACGCCGAGTTCAGCAACTCCGAGGTCGGCGCGAGCGCGACCACGCGGCCGGCCTGCAGCATCGCGATGCGCCCGCACAGCGCCTCGGCCTCTTCCAGGTAGTGGGTCGTCAGCAGCACGGTGTGGCCCTGGCGGTTCAGCCGATCGACGAACTGCCACAGCGTCTGGCGCAACTCCACGTCGACGCCGGCGGTGGGTTCGTCGAGCACGATCACCGGCGGCTTGTGCACCAACGCCTGCGCGACCAGCACGCGCCGCTTCATGCCGCCGGAGAGCTGGCGCATGTTGGCGTCGGCCTTGTCGGCCAGGCCCAGGTTGTTCAGCAGCTCGTCGATCCAGGCGTCGTTGCGGCGCACGCCGAAGTAGCCCGACTGCAGCCGCAGCGTCTCGCGCACGCTGAAGAATGGGTCGAACACCAGCTCCTGAGGGACCACGCCGAGCCGGTGCCGCGCCTGGGCGTAGTCGGCGATCACGTCATGGCCCTGCACCAGGGCGCGGCCGCCGCTGGCGCGCGTGAGGCCGGCGAGGATGCTGATCAGCGTGGTCTTGCCGGCGCCGTTCGGACCGAGCAGCCCGAAGAATTCACCCTCTTCGATGTCGAATGCGACCTGGTCCAGCGCCTTGAGCGGCTGGCCGTGCGGCAGGGCATAGATCTTCGAGACGGACTGGAACGAGACGGCGGGCATGGGAACCCGTGATTTTACGGCGCGCAGCGCGGCGGGCCGTCCGGCGAACGCGCCGGCGCGGGCTACCGGGCTACCGACCCGGGATGCGGCTCAGGGCGATGCAGGCAGCAGTTCGCCGACGCCATACAGGCCGGCAAGCTCGCGCAGCCGCGCCGGCAGCCGCCGCACGCCGAATGTCTTGCCCAAGGTGCGCGCCTGGCGCCGGCATTCGAGCAGCACCGCCAGCGCCGAGGTATCGAACTTCTCCAGCGCGCCGGCGTCGACCACCACGACCTCGTCCGGCAAGGCGCGCAGCGCTTGCGCCAGCATCTGCAGGCAGGCGCTCGCCTGCGCCTGGGTCAGTTCGGCGGGCAGCACCAGCATGCTCAGCTCCGGGCCGCGTTCGCCTTGTTCAACGCGGCGAGGCTGGAGATCAGGCCGTCGATCCCGTTCTTGTTGATCTGCTCGGCGAACTGGCTGCGGTAGGTATCGACCAGCCACACGCCCATCACGTTGAAGTTGTAGATCTTCCAGCCCGCGCCCTGCCCCGGCGTCTTCTCCATCCGGTAGTCGATCTGGATCGGATCGCCGCTGCCGCGCACCTCGGTGCGCACCACGACGTCAGCGTCGCCCGGGTCAGCGCGCAGCGGTTTGACGTAAATCGTCTGGTCGCTGCTGACCTGCGACAGCGCGCCCGCGTAGGTGCGCACCAGCAGCGTCTTGAATTCCGCCTGCAGCTTTTCCTTCTGCTGCGGCGTCGCCTGGCGCCAGGCCGGGCCGACCGCCGATGCGGTCATGCGCTCGAAATCAGTGTTCGGCATGATCTTGCTGTCGACCAGCGCCATCACCTTGGCTGTGTCGCCGGAGCGGATCGACTTGTCGCTCTGGATGCTGGTCAGCACCTCGGTTGCCCATTGCTTGATCAGCGCGTCCGGCGCCGTCGCATCGGCAGCGCGCGCGACCAGCGCGCCGCCGGCCGCGAGCGCCGCCACCAGCACCATGCCCAGTCGGGCCAGAACACGTCTATTCATCATCATGGTTCCTCCTGCACGCGAAGCGGGCCAAACCCGCGTTCTCGAATAACGAATTGGACCAGAGCCGCGCCTACCGGTTTCGTTGCGATCCGGTCAGGCTATGCAACCTTGTGCAACAAGCTGTTGGCCCGAGACCTCTGATGCGTCGGGTGCATCGGCGCTCAACGCAGCGGAGACGGCAGGTTCCACTGGAACAGCGGCACGTTCTGGTTCTGCGGCGTCGGGCTCTGCTCGGTGCCGCTCGGTTCCTCGTTGCCGAGCCTGACACCGCGCGACTGCAGATAGGCGTCGCGCAGGAAGGCATACGGATCGAGCGCGGATTGCTGGAGCAGCGACGATGCGCGCAGCAGATTCGCGCGCGCGGAAATCGTCTGCAGCCCGTACAGCGCATTGCGGTCGTCGACCGGCGTCACGTAGCGGATCAGGTTGCCCTGCCAGTCGACCGGCAGCGCGGCGGTGTCGCGCACGGTGGAAGGCCCGAGCAGCGGCAGCACCAGGTACGGCCCGGCCGGAAAGCCCCAGCGACCCAGCGTGCGGCCGAAATCCTGCTTGTGGCGCGGCACGCCGGCCTCGCCCGCGATATCGAGCAGGCCGCCGAAACCGATCACCGTGTTGAACGAGAAGCGCACGAAATTGTCGAACGCGTCCTGCCCGCGCAGTTGCAGCACGCTGTTCACCGCGGACCACGCGTCGCCGAGGTTGCCGAAGAAGTTGCTGACACCCTTGCGCACGAACGACGGCGTCACCTGCACGTAGGCGGTGGCCACCGGTTTCAGCACCGCGCGGTCCACCGCGTCGTTGAACTTGTACATGCTGCGGTTGTACGGCTCGAACGGATCGTGCGGGTTCGCGTTCGGTCCGGTCGCGCAGCCGGAAATCAGCATGAATGCGGCCATGGCCGCTGCCATTGCTGGGCGGTTTGCTATGCTTTTTGAAGCAAACCGACGATCGTCGTCGCGGCTCATTTCTTCCCGTTCGCGTCTCCGGCGGGCCCTTCTGCCGCCTTGTTGAAGATCAACCGGCTGATCAGATTCTCCAGCACCACCGCCGACTGAGTGTTGGTGACCGTGTCGCCGGCGGCGAGCATCTTCGCGTCGGCGCCGGCCTCGATGCCGATGTACTGCTCGCCGAGCAGGCCGCTGGTCAGAATCTTCAGCGAGCTGTCCTTCGGGAACTGGTAGGCCTTGTCCATCGCGAGCATGACGCGGGCCTGGTAGGTCTTGTCGTCGAACCCGATCGCCTCGACCCGTCCGACCACGACGCCGGCGCTCTTGACCGGCGCCTTGGGCTTGAGGCCGCCGATATTGTCGAACCGGGCCGTGATCTGGTAGGTCGACTGGAAATTCAGCGACAGCAGATTGGCAGCCTGCAGCGCCAGGAACAGCAGCGCCGCGATGCCGAGCACCACGAACAGACCGACCCATAAATCAAGCTTCGAGCGTTGCATGCGAATTCTTTCCGTCAGACACTGAACATCAGCGCAGTGAGGATGAAGTCCAGACCGAGCACCGTCAGCGACGCCATCACCACCGTGCGCGTGGTCGCGCGCGAAACGCCCTCGGGCGTCGGCACCGCCTCGAAACCCTGCAGCAGCGCGATGAAGGTCACCGCCAGGCCGAACACCAGGCTCTTGAGCACGCCGTTGCCGACATCGTTCCACACATCGACCCCGCCCTGCATCTGGCTCCAGAACGCGCCCGGGTCGATGCCGATCATCACGACGCCGACCACCCAGCCGCCGATCACGCCGACCGCGCTGAACACCGCTGCCAGCAGCGGCATCGCGATCACGCCGCCCCAGAAGCGCGGCGCGAGGATGCGGCTGACCGGATCGACCGCCATCATCTCCATCGCCGACAGCTGCTCGCCGGCCTTCATCAGTCCGATGCCCGCGGTCAGCGAGGTGCCGGCGCGCCCGGCGAACAGCAGCGCGGTGATCACTGGCCCGAGCTCGCGCACCAGGCTCAGCGCGACCAAGAGACCCAGCGCCTCGGAGGATCCATAGCGCTGCAGCGTGTAGTAGCCCTGCAATGCGAGCACGAAGCCGACGAACAGGCCGGAGACGGTGATGATCGCGAGCGAGTAGTTGCCGAGGAAATGAACCTGATCGCGGATCAGCCCGAAGCGGCGAAAGCTCGGGCCGGCGAGCGCGAGCAGCCGCGCGAACAGCCGCGTCGCGCGCCCGATGTCGGCCAGCTTGCAGCGCACTGCAAAGCCGAGGTCGGACGGGCCGGCCCAGCTCATGGCCGCCTCCGTCGCGACGGCTCGGCGCCGAAGTCCTGCTCTATCGTCGGGCCCGGATAGTGGAAATGCACCGGCCCGTCCGGCAGCGCGTTGACGAACTGCCGCACCAGCGGATCCTCGCCGTGCCGCACCGCGTCGGGCGTGCCCTGCGCGGCGATCTTGCCGTTGGCCAGCACGATCACCTGGTCCGCGATGCGGAAGGTCTCATCCAGGTCGTGCGAGACCACGATGCTGGTCAGACCCATCGCGTCGTTGAGCTGTCGGATCAGCCGCGCCGCGGTGCCGAGCGAAATCGGGTCGAGCCCGGCGAACGGCTCGTCGTACATCACCAGTTCCGGGTCGAGCGCGATCGCGCGCGCCAGCGCGACCCGGCGCGCCATGCCGCCGGAGATCTCGGACGGCATCAGCGCGCGCGCCCCGCGCAGGCCGACTGCGCCAAGCTTCATCAGCACGATGTCGCGGATCAGCGGCTCGGGCAGGTCGGTGTGCTCGCGCAGCGGGAACGCGACGTTCTCGAACACGTTCAGATCGGTGAACAGCGCGCCGAACTGAAACAGCACGCCCATGCGCCGGCGCGCCGCATACAGTGCAGCCGGGTCCATCCGGGCCACGTCGGCCCCGTTCACCAGCAGCTCGCCGCGCTGCGCCCGCTGCTGGCCGCCGATCAGGCGCAGCACCGTGGTCTTGCCGCCGCCCGACGCACCCATCAGCGCCGTCACCTTGCCGCGTGGCACGGTGAACGAAATGTCGTCCAGCACCAACCGCTCACCGTAGCCGAAGCACAGGTGCCGGATGTCGACGATCGGGTCGGAGCCTTTGCTATCCATGCGCACACAAAAAAAGCCGGAGACGCTCCGGCCGATGCATGATAAGGGATAAGTTTGCCAGTTGCAGGCGCGCGCGCCGGGCCCGAAGGCACGCACCAAGTGCCCGCGTTACACAAGTTTCCGTGCGGCAACGCGTGGAAATCCACCGAAATACTGGTCGGCCTGCCAGGCACTCTCGGACGGCGTGGCGGCCTTCCCGCCACGCACGCGGTCAGCGCGCGTGTTCCTCTTGCGCCCGAAGGGCGATTCGTGAGGGACTACCGGGGCAACTCGGAGTAGCCCATTAGAAACTCGTCAACGGCCCGTGCCGCCTGCCGACCCTCACGAATCGCCCACACGACCAGACTCTGCCCGCGGCGCATGTCGCCGGCCGCGAACACGCCGGGCACGCTGGTCGCGTAGCCGCCAATCACGTCGGTGCCGGCCTTCGCATTGCCGCGTGCGTCGCGCTCGATGCCGAACGCGTCGAGCACGCTGGCGACCGGCGCGACGAAGCCCATCGCAAGCAGCACCAGTTCGGCCGGAAACACGCGCTCGGTGCCGGCAACTTCGGTCATCCAGCCGTCCTTCCATTCGACCTGCACCGTCGCAAGGCCGGTGACGCGCCCCTTCTCGCCGGCGAACGACTTCGTCGCGATCGCGAACTCGCGCTCGCAGCCCTCCTCGTGGCTGGAGCTAGTGCGCAGCTTGATCGGCCAGTACGGCCAGGTCAGCGGCCCGTTCTCGTGCAGCGGCGGCTGCGGCAGCAGTTCGAACTGGGTCACGCTCTTCGCGCCATGGCGATTGCTGGTGCCGACGCAGTCCGAGCCGGTGTCGCCGCCGCCAATCACGATCACGTGCTTGCCGGCGGCCGAGATCTGTCCCTTGACCTTGCCGCCGGCGTTGACCTTGTTCTGCTGCGGCAGGAACTCCATCGCGAAATGGATGCCGGTCAGGTCGCGCCCCGGCACCGGCAGATCGCGCGACTGCTCGGCGCCGCCAGTGAGCAGCACCGCGTCGAATTCGCGGCGCAACTGCTCGGGCGTGACCGTCTCCTTCGCGTCGTTCTGCACCTTGGTGTCATTGGTGAGCGCGCCGACCAGCACGCCGGTGCGAAAGCGCACGCCTTCCTTTTGCATCTGGTCGACGCGGCGGTCGATATGCGTCTTCTCCATCTTGAAATCGGGAATGCCGTAGCGCAGCAGGCCGCCGATCCGGTCGTTCTTCTCGAACAGCGTCACGTCGTGGCCGGCGCGCGCGAGCTGCTGCGCCCCCGCCATGCCGGCCGGGCCGGAGCCGACCACGGCCACCCTCTTGCCGGTGCGGTGCTTCGGAAACTGCGGCGTGACCCAGCCTTCGGCCCAGGCGCGGTCGATGATCGCGCGCTCCAGCGACTTGATGCCGACCGGATCGTCGTTGATGTTGAGCACGCAGGCCGCCTCGCACGGCGCCGGGCAGATGCGGCCGGTGAAGTCGGGAAAGTTGTTGGTCGAATCGAGGACCGTGAATGCGTTCTTCCAGTCGTCGTTGTAAACGAGGTCGTTGAAGTCGGGGATGATGTTGTTGACCGGGCATCCGTTGCTGCAGGTCGGCGTGCCGCAATCCATGCAGCGCGCGGCCTGGATCCGCGCCTGCGCGGTTTCCAGCCCTGCGACGAACTCGTGGTAGTTCTTGACACGCTCGGCAACCGGCGCGTAGCTCTCTTCGACGCGCGCGAATTCCATGAAGCCAGTGATCTTTCCCATGATGTCCTGTCCGTTTGCGTTTTTCGCCGGCGGCCGCGTTTCCTCGCGGCCGCGGCCCGTCAATTGGCGATGACTACTTCGCTGCGACCGCTACGTTTTTGGAAGCAACCTGCTCAGGCTGCATCGCCGCTTTGACGGCTTTTGATGCAGATTCCGCGGCGCGGGCGGCGAGCTCGGGCAGCGCACGCCGGTATTCGTTCGGGAACACTTTGACGAAGCGCGTGCGCGCACGGTTCCAGTCGTCGAGCAGTTCGCGTGCGCGCCGGCTGCCGGTCCAGCGGTTGTGCTCTTCCAGCAGCTGGCGCAGCTGCTCCTCGTCGGTCTGCCCGCGGTGCCACAGCGCCCGATCGCCTTCGGCCTGCTGCTCGGCGCTGGTCGGCACCCGCTCGAGCGTGACCATCGCGGTGTTGCAGCGCTGCTCGAACTGTCCGTCTTCGTCGTACACGTAGGCCACGCCGCCGCTCATTCCGGCCGCGAAGTTGCGTCCGGTCTTGCCCAGCACCACCACCGTTCCGCCGGTCATGTACTCGCAGCCGTGGTCGCCGGTGCCCTCGACCACCGCGGTCGCGCCGGACAGCCGCACCGCGAAGCGCTCGCCGGCAACCCCGCCGAAGAACGCCTCGCCGCTGGTCGCGCCATACATCACGGTGTTACCAACGATGATGTTCTCGGTCGCGGCGCCGCGGAAGTCGATGCTCGGGCGCACCACCACGCGCCCGCCCGACAGGCCCTTGCCGGTGTAGTCGTTCGCGTCGCCGATCAGGTACAGCGTGATGCCGCGCGCGAGGAACGCACCGAACGACTGGCCGCCGGTGCCTTCGAGCTGGATGCGGATCGTGTCGTCCGGCAGCCCCTGCGGATGCACCCGGGTCAGCGCGCCCGACAGCATCGCGCCGACCGAGCGGTTCACGTTGCGCACGACCTCCATGAACTTGACCTTCTCGCCGCGTTCGATCGCCGGCCGCGAACGCTCGATCAGCAGGTTGTCCAGTGAGCGCTCGAGCCCGTGGTCCTGGCTCTCGCAATGCCGGCGTGCGACCTCGGCCGGCACCTCGGCTTGAGCGAACAGGCGGCTGAAGTCCAGGCCCTGCGCCTTCCAGTGTTCGATGCCGCGCCGCATGTCGAGCAGGTCGGCGCGGCCGACCAGGTCGTCGAACTTGGCGATGCCGAGCTGCGCCATGATCTGGCGCACCTCCTCGGCGACGAAGAAGAAGTAGTTCACCACGTGCTCGGGCTTGCCGGTGAACTTCTTGCGCAGCACCGGATCCTGCGTCGCGACGCCGACCGGGCAGGTGTTCAGGTGACACTTGCGCATCATGATGCAGCCTTCGACCACCAGCGGCGCGGTCGCGAAGCCGAATTCGTCGGCGCCGAGCAGCGCACCGATCGCGACGTCGCGGCCGGTCTTCATCTGGCCGTCAGCCTGCACCCGGATGCGCCCGCGCAGCCGGTTCAGCACCAGTGTCTGCTGGGTTTCGGCGAGACCGATCTCCCAGGGCGAGCCCGCATGCTTGATCGACGACCACGGCGACGCGCCGGTGCCGCCGTCGTGGCCGGCGATCACCACATGGTCGCTCTTGCACTTGGCGACGCCGGCCGCGACGGTGCCGACGCCGACCTCGGACACCAGCTTGACGCTGACGCTCGAATGCGGTGCGACGTTCTTCAGGTCGTGGATCAGCTGCGCCAAGTCCTCGATCGAGTAGATGTCGTGGTGCGGCGGCGGCGAGATCAGGCCGACGCCGGGCACCGAATGGCGCAGCTGGCCGATGTATTCGGACACCTTGCGGCCCGGCAGCTGGCCGCCTTCGCCGGGCTTGGCTCCTTGCGCCATCTTGATCTGGATCTGGTCCGCGCTCACCAGGTATTCGGCGGTCACGCCGAAGCGCCCCGACGCGATCTGCTTGATGCGGCTGCGCAGCGAGTCGCCGCCCGCGAGCTCCTGCTCGACCTCGACATTGGCCTCGCCGATCACGCCGCCGACGGTGTCGCCTTCGCGAATCGCAATACCCCGCAGTTCGTTGCGGTAGCGATTCGGATCCTCGCCGCCCTCGCCGGTGTTGCTCTTGCCGCCGATGCGGTTCATCGCGATCGCCAGCGTGGTGTGCGCCTCGGTGCTGATCGAGCCGAGCGACATCGCGCCGGTGGCGAAGCGCTTCACGATCTCGGCCGCGGGCTCGACCTGGTCCACGGGAATCGCCTTCGCCGGATCGATCCTGAACTCGAACAGGCCGCGCAGCGTCATGAAACGGCGGCTCTGGTCGTTGATCAGCTGCGCGTACTCCTTGTAGGTGCTCCAGTTGTTCGCGCGGGTCGAATGCTGGAGCTTGGCGATCGCGTCCGGCGTCCACATGTGCTCGTCGCCGCGCACGCGCCACGCGTATTCGCCGCCCGCCTCCAGCATCTGCGACAGCACCGGGTCGCTGCCGAACGCGGCCTTGTGCATGCGGATCGCTTCCTCGGCAATCTCGAATACGCCGATGCCCTCGACCCGGCTCATGGTGCCGGTGAAGTACTTGTCGACCACCTCGCTGTCGAGCCCGATCGCCTCGAACAGCTGCGCGCCGCAGTAGCTCATGTAGGTCGACACGCCCATCTTCGACATGACCTTGGACAGGCCCTTGCCGATCGCCTTCACGTAGTTCGCGATCGCCTTGTCGGCGCCGATCTCGCCCGGCAGGCTCGGCGCGATGCCGGCCAGCGTTTCCAGCGCAAGGTAGGGATGCACGGCTTCGGCGCCGTAGCCGGCCAGCAGCGCGAAGTGATGCACCTCGCGCGCCGAGCCGGTTTCGACCACCAGGCCGGCGGTGGTGCGCAGGCCCTCGTGCACCAGATGCTGGTGGATCGCCGACAGCGCGAGCAGCGCCGGAATCGCCACCTGCGTCGGGCCGACCGCGCGGTCGCTGACGATCAGGATGTTCTTGCCGCTTCGGATCGCGTCCACGCTCTCGGCGCACAGCGATGCCAGCTTGGCCTCGACCCCCTCGCGCCCCCAGGCGAGCGGATAGGTGATGTCGATCGTGTAGCTGCGGAACTTGCCCTGCGTCTGCTTGTCGATGTCGCGGAGCTTTTGCATGTCGGCCGCGGTCAGCACCGGCTGGCTGACCTCCAGGCGCATCGGCGGGTTCACCTGGTTGATGTCGAGCAGGTTCGGCTTCGGGCCGATGAACGACACCAGCGACATCACGATCGCCTCGCGGATCGGATCGATCGGCGGATTCGTGACCTGCGCGAACAGTTGCTTGAAGTAGTTGAACAGCGGCTTGGTCCGGCTGGAGAGCACCGCCAGCGGACTGTCGTTGCCCATCGAGCCGATCGCCTCCTCGCCGTTCGCGGCCATCGGCCCCAACTGAAACTTGATGTCTTCCTTGGTGTAGCCGAACGCCTGCTGACGGTCGCGCAGGTCGGTGCTGACCCGCTCCAGGCCGGCCGACTGCAACTCGCCGCCGCTGATCGGCGCCTCGTTGAACGACTCGCCGGCGACCGGCACCTCGACGTCGTCGAGCCGGATGCGCAGGTTCTCGATCCACTGCTTGTA
This sequence comes from Burkholderiaceae bacterium, assembly GCA_030123545.1. NCBI lineage: Bacteria > Pseudomonadati > Pseudomonadota > Betaproteobacteria > Burkholderiales > Burkholderiaceae > Burkholderiaceae bacterium. The sequence goes on from CP126124.1 coordinate 3,181,554, forward strand.
CGGCTTGCTGTGCGCCAGCGTCGCCTTCAGTTCCTCGTCGTCGATCAGGCGCCCCTGCTCTAAATCGATCAGGAACATCTTGCCGGGCTGCAGCCGCCACTTGCGCACGATCCGGTTCTCGGGCACCGGCAGCACGCCGGACTCGGACGCCATGATCACCAGTTCGTCGTCGGTCACGCAGTAGCGTGACGGGCGCAGGCCGTTGCGGTCGAGCGTGGCGCCGATCTGCCGGCCGTCGGTGAACACGATCGACGCCGGCCCGTCCCAGGGTTCGAGCATCGCGGCGTGGTATTCGTAGAACGCGCGACGGCGCTCGCCCATGGTGCGGTGCTGCTCCCAGGGTTCGGGAATCATCATCATCACCGCCTGGCTGATCGGATAGCCGGCCATCGTCAGCAGTTCCAGGCAGTTGTCGAAGGTCGCGGTGTCGGACTGGCCGGGGAAGGTGATCGGATAGAGCTTTTGCAGGTCGCTGCCCAGCACCGGCGAACTCATCACGCCCTCGCGCGCCTTCATCCAGTTGTAGTTGCCCTTGACCGTATTGATCTCGCCGTTGTGCGCGATGTAGCGGTAAGGATGCGCCAGCGGCCATTCCGGGAAGGTGTTGGTGGAGAAGCGCTGGTGCACCAGCCCCAGCGCCGACACGCAGCGCGCATCCTGCAGGTCGAGGTAATAGGTGCCGACCTGGTCCGCCAGCAGCAGGCCCTTGTAGATCACCGTGCGGCTCGACATGCTCGGAACGTAGTACTCCTTGCTGTGCTTGAGCCGCAGGTTCTGGATGTGGGCGCTGGCGGTCTTGCGGATCACGTAGAGCTTGCGCTCGAGCGCGTCCTGCACGATCACGTCGGCGCCGCGGCCGATGAAGACCTGGCGGATCACCGGCTCCTTGGCGCGCACCGTGGGCGACATCGGCATTTCGCGGTTCACCGGGACGTCGCGCCAGCCGAGCAGCACCTGGCCCTCGGCCTTGATCGCGCGCTCCAGTTCCTGCTCGCAGGCCAGCCGCGACGCGTGCTCCTTCGGCAGGAAGATCATGCCGACGCCGTACTCGCCCGGCGGCGGCAGCACCACGCCGTGGCGCGCCATTTCCTCGCGGTACAGCGAATCCGGCATCTGGATCAGGATGCCGGCACCGTCGCCCATCAGCTTGTCGGCGCCGACCGCGCCGCGGTGATCGAGGTTCTCCAGGATCTTCAGCGCGTTCTCGACGATCGCATGCGACTTCTGCCCGCGGATGTGCGCGACGAAGCCGACGCCGCAGGCATCGTGCTCGTGCTCGGGTGAATATAGGCCGTTCTGTTGCAGATGAAAGATTTCGGCAGCAGTCGTCATGCCGCACTCCTGAATGATTCGCAGAAAATGAAGTTTAAAGCCGAATACAGGCGCACCCAAGAAAATTAATTGGGGTCAGACTCCGTTTTAATTCACTTCATATTTCCAGTTAAATTATTGGGGACACATTAATTCCTGTGGATAGCAGGACAAATACCCGCCCAGCCCTGAATATCGGCCGGTGCCGTTAGTTCGGCGTGGGCCGCCTGGGGCGTCCTGCAGACGCGCGACTCACGCGCCGCCCAGTACGCCGTTGCAGATCGGCGACAAACGTGGGTTCGCCGAGCGCCCAGCCGCGCAGCACGGATTCGCTCAGCGCCGCCTGCCGCTCCCGGCTCAGGCCGGCGTGCACCAGCTCGGCATAGGCGGCTTCGCGCGCAAACGGCGTGTTGCCGAGCGCCCAGTACAGCGGATGAGGCGTGAGCAAAGGCTCGCTGCGCAGCCCGACATAGTGGCCGTGGCTGGACCAGGGGTAGTCGGCCGGCGCCGCGACCAGGCCCGCACGCACCGGATTCATATCGATGTAGACCATGCAGGCGAGCAGGTAGCGCTCGGTCTGGATCAGCGTGCTCCGGTAGCGCCCTTCCCACAGCGTGCCGCTGCGGCCATGGGCATCGTTGAATCGGCGCACATAGCTGCGACCGATCGCCTGCATCATCCTGGGGATTCCATCGTTCGTCCCGGGCGTCGCGAGCAGATGGAAATGGTTGCTCATCAGCACGTATGCATGAACGGCGACGTCGAACCTGCGACCCTGCTCGCGCAGCAGATCCAGCATCGCGAGGTAGTCGTCCGCCGACGCGAACACCTGCTGGCGGTTGTTGCCACGCTGGATCACATGATGCGCGCAGCCCGCAAGGGTCAGTCGAGGCAGGCGGGCCATTGCATGCAAAGGCGGCGCGTGGATGATCCGGCGCTCGCCAGCGGACGACCCTCGTCGGCCCGCGCCGGCGGAAGGCGGAGGCTGCCTGCCGGGACCGTCAAAGGAGTTTGTCGAAGCGGACGATCTCGGGCGCCACAGCGAGCAACGAACCGACCTTCGCCAGCGCCGCGCCTATGTGGGGCGTCTGCATGTGGGCATCGGCAGCCGCGGCGTCCCGCCATTCCTCGACGGTCTGAAACTGCGCAGGGTCGTCGCCGCGCTGGTACAGCAGGTAGGAAACGCAACCAACCTCGTTGCGCGAGTGGCCGACGAGTTCGACCAAGGCATCGCGTACGGCGGCGACGGCCTGGGGTTTGGCGACAATCTTGGCGAGGATATGGACCACGGCAGCAACTCCTGGATGGGATCCGAGCGCGCAAGTTTAGGCAGCTTTGCCGGCCCAGGCAAATGACCTGACGCAGGGACCCGCTGCCCAGACGTCGCCGGCCCGCCATCTCAGTGCGCGTGCGCCGGCGTGCGCAGCAGTCGCGCGATCCGGCCGGCCATCAGCAGCCCCAGCAGCGAGCAGCCGCCGCAGACGGCCCAGGTCCATTGCCAGCCTCCCGCCCGCCCCGCAACCCAGCCCACCAGCGGCGGCCCCAGGAACTGCCCCAGCGACGACAGCTGCTGCACCCAGCCGATCGTGGTAGAGACCGCATGCTCGCTCGGCGCAAGCCGCACCGCCAGCGAAAACAAGGTGCCGGGAATCACCCCGCCGACCATCGAGAACAGCAGCACCGCCAGGTAGCGCAGCAGCGGCGGCAACGATGCGCCGTGCCAGGCGGCGAAGGCAGCGATCGTCCCTGCCGTCATCACGATGTAACCGATAGCGAGCAGCGCCGGTGCCGGAGCCTGCCGCTGCAGCAGCCGGCCGGATGCGACGTTGCCCACCATGTTGATCGCAGCCGCGAGCGCGGTCAGCGCGCCGGTCGCCGCGCCCGAAAAGCCGGCCTGCGCATAGATTGACGGCAGGAACCCGACCACCGCAAGCCATTGGCTGGAATAAACCGCAAAGCAGCCCGCGACCAACCAGGGCCCGGGCGCGGCGAGTGTCTGGCGCAGACGCTGCGGCCAACCCGGCAACGGCGCCGAACGCGCACCTGCGCTGGCGCTCGCCTGCCGGCGCCGTACGCCGTCGGCCGGTACCGCACGCAGCAACCACAGCGCCATCACGAAGGAAGGGGCCGACAGCAGCCACCACCAGGCCGGCCAGCCCCAGGCGGCGATGAACGCCGGCCCGATCAGCAGCGCGAGCGCGGCGCCGAACGGCATGTAGGTTCCCCACAGCCCGAGCATCACCGCGAGACCGCGCGCCGGCACCAGTTGCCGGATCAGGCTGGGCGCGGGCACCGTGGCCACCAGCACGCCAAAGCCCTCGGCGGCACGCAGCACGAGCAGCGTCGCCGCATCGTGCGCCCAGCCTCCAAGCAGGCTCGCGGCCGACAGCACGATCAAGCCGACGACCATGCAGCGCCGCAGGCCGAGCCCGTCGGCGGCCAGCCCGACCGCAAGGCCAAGCGTCATGCCAGCGAACTGCACCAGCGACAGCAGAAAGCCGGCCTCGACCAGCGTCACCCCCAGGGTTTCACGCAGCACTGGAATTGCGGGTGGAAGCTTGCCCACGTGCAGCGCGGCGCTGACGCCGGCAAGCACCACCAGCAACGCCGGCCTGACTCCGCGACTGTCCGGCCCTTCGGTCATGCGAACAGGCTGCGCCCGGTCAACCGGTGATGTTCGTGCGTCGCGAACCGGTCGGTCATGCCGGCGATGTAGTCGGCCACCGCGCGGGCCGAATCGGGACGCGCGGCGAAATCGGCCTTCATCTGCGCCGGTTCGGCCCGGTACGCAGCGAACAGTTCGCGCACCACCTGCTGCGCCAGGTCGGTGGTTTCCGTCACCCGCGGATGGCGGTACAGGTTGCGGAACAGGAACTGCTTGAGCGGGGCCGAATCGCGGCGCATCACGTCACTGAACGCGACCAGCGGCGGCAGCGCGCGAACCTCGTCCGCGTTCGCCGGCCTTGCCCGCGAAAGCGCGGCGCGGGTCGCATCGATCACGTCGTACACCTGGGTGCTGAGCATGCGCCGGATCGATTCGTACAGCAGGCGCCGGCCGCTCAATTTCGAGTATTGCGCAAGCGCCGCCGCACGGTGCACGTCGAACAGCTGCACCACCTCGAGCTGCTCGAGCGTGATCAGCCCGGAGCGCACGCCGTCGTCGATGTCGTGGGCGTTGTACGCGATCTCGTCGGCCAGATTGCAAAGCTGCGCCTCGAGGCTGGGCTGGGTCCGCTCCAGGAAGCGCCGGCCGACCCCACCGGGCTCGGCAGCCTCCAGCATCTCCGCGGCAGCGCGCGAGCAGTGCTTGAGAATGCCCTCGCGCGTCTCGAAGCTCAGGTTCAGGCCGTCCCAGGCCGGATAGCGCTGCTCGAGCCGGTCGACCACGCGCAGGCTCTGCATGTTGTGCTCGAACCCGCCATGCCCCTGCATGCAGTCGTTGAGCGCGTCCTGCCCGGCATGGCCGAACGGCGTGTGCCCGAGGTCATGCGCCAGCGCGATCGCCTCGACCAGGTCCTCGTCAAGGCCGAGCGGCCGTGCGATCGAACGGGCGAGCTGCGCGACTTCCAGCGAATGCGTCATGCGCGTGCGAAACAGGTCGCCCTCGTGATTGAGGAACACCTGCGTCTTGTAGACCAGCCGGCGGAACGCTGTCGAATGCACGATGCGATCGCGATCACGCTGAAATTCGCTGCGGGTCGGCGCTGCCGGTTCCGCATGCCGCCGCCCGCGCGTGCACTCGGCACGGCTGGCATAGTCTGCCAGCCGACGCGTTACTGAGCGTCCGGGTTCATCACCCAATTGCCCAGCAAGCCGAATGACCGCGCCCATAGTTTGCTACTCTTCCAATAGCAAATCAGGCGCAGCAGGCGTCGATCACCTCGCGGACCAGCGCATCCGGCGCGTCGCGCACGCTCGCGCGCCCCGGCTGCTCGAGCAGCACGTAGCGCAGCTTGCCGCCGTCGGCTTTCTTGTCCACGCGCATCAGTTCCAGGTAGCGACCGGCGTTGTCGTCGGCCGCCAGCCGCGGACCCTTCACCGGCAGCCCGGCCGCGCGAAGCAGTCGCGTCAGCCGCTGCACGAACGCGGCGTCGACACCGCCGAGCCGCTGCGACAGCGTCGCCGCCATCACCATGCCGCACGCGACGGCTTCGCCGTGCAGCCATTCGCCGTAGCCGAGACCGGCCTCGATCGCGTGGCCGAACGTATGCCCGAAATTCAGGATCGCGCGCTCGCCCGATTCGCGCTCGTCGCGCCCGACCACCGACGCCTTGATTTCGCAGCAGCGCCGCACCGCTGCGGCGAGCGCGGTCGGCACGCGCGCCACGAGCGCATCCAGATGCGCCTCGACCCAGTCGAAGAACGCCATATCGGCAATCGGTCCGTACTTGATGACCTCGGCAAGACCGGCACTGAGTTCGCGCGCCGGCAGGCTGCGCAAGGTATCGAGGTCGCACACCACGAGCCGTGGCTGGTGGAACGCGCCGATCATGTTCTTGCCCAGCGGGTGGTTGATCGCGGTCTTGCCGCCGACCGATGAATCGACCTGCGCGAGCAGCGTCGTCGGCACCTGCACATAGGGCACGCCGCGCATGTAGCTCGCGGCGGCGAAGCCGGTGATGTCGCCGACCACGCCGCCGCCGAGCGCGATCAGCACGGTCTTGCGGTCGCAGTGCTGCTGCAGCAGCGTGTCGAAGATCTTGTTCAGCGTCGCCCAGGTCTTGTACTGCTCGCCATCGGGCAGCACCACGGTATGGACCGCGGGATAGCGACCGCGCAGCCGTGCCTGCAGGCGCTGCGCATACAACGGCGCCACCGTGACGTTGCTGACGATCACGGCCGCGGCTGCCTGCGGCAGCCACGCCCAGGGCTCGGCTGCGCGCAGCAACCCGGCATCGATGAAGATCGGATAGCTGCGCTCGGCCAGTTCGATGCGGATCGGCTCGATCCGGGTTGCGACGGCGAAGGTGGCTGGCATGGCTCCAAGTGTAGGCGACAGTGCCCTGATTTCGTGGCGGTAGCGCCGCAACTCGCGTGGCTCCGGAAGAGCGTCGAATAATCTAGCGTGGAGGAACGATGCCCGCGAGTTCCAACTGCATCACGATCATGTTGACCAGCGTGGCCACCGAAGGGCGGCCGGTCTCGATCACGAAATGCGCGGTTTCGCGGTACAAAGGGTCGCGCTGTGCATACAGGTCACGCAGCCGGGCAAGCGGATCGCCGACCTGCAGCAGCGGACGCCTGGTGTCGTGCCGCAGACGGCGGAACAGATCATCCGGCGACGAGCGCAGGTAGATCACCTGCGTGCGTTGGCGCAGCCGGTCGCGGTTCGCAGTGCGCAGCACCGCACCGCCGCCGGTCGACAGCACACCGGCATGCGCGAGGGTCAATTCATCGAGCACCGACTCCTCGATGTCGCGAAAGCTCTGCTCGCCTTCGCTCTCGAAGTAGGCGCGAATCGAACAACCGAGACGGCGCTCGATCGCGTGATCGACATCGACGAAAGGAAACTGGAGCCGCCGTGCCAGTTGGCGCCCGACGGTGGACTTGCCCGAGCCGGGCAGCCCGATCAAGGCTATGCCGCGCACATTGCCGTCAACGCATCGCGCTGCGCTCCGTGATCATCTTCGGTGTGATGAACACAAGCATTTCCTGCTTGTTCGACACGCGCGAATTGGTCTTGAACAGGTTCCCTACGACCGGGATGTCCCCGAGCAGCGGTACCTTGTCGGTGTTGTTGGTTTCGGTCAGCGTGTAGATGCCGCCGATCACCACCGTGCCGCCGTTCTCGACCAGCACCTGCGTCTTCACATGCTTGGTGTTGATCGCGAAACCGGCCGACGTGGCCTGCCCGACCGAGTCGTTGCTCACGTCGAGGTCGAGGATGATGTTGCCCTCCGGCGTGATCTGCGGGGTGACTTCGAGCGAGAGATTGGCCTTCTGAAACGCGATCGAGGTTGCGCCGCTGGAGGTCGCCGTCTGGTACGGCAATTGGGTGCCCTGCTCGATGATCGCCTTCGTCTGGTCCGCGGTGACGACGCGCGGGCTCGACACGACCTTGCCCTTGCCGTCGGCCTCAAGCGCCGAGATCTCCAGGTTCAACATCCGCGACACGCTGGAATTGAACAGCGAGATCGCGAACGCGCCCGGCAGGTTGCTGTCATTCGACGTGGCTGGCAGGTTCACGAAGTTGCCGGTATTGAACAGCGGATTCGTCGCGGTCGCGGTTGAGGTCGTGATGCCGCCAGTATTGGTCACTGAGTAGGTCGCATTATTGGTCTGCGACCCCGCCGGCAGAACCGGCGTCGTACCGAACGACGAGCGCGGGTTCAGAATGCCGCCGCCCAGGCGCACGCCGAGCGACTTGCTGAAGGTATCGGTTGCCTCGACGATGCGCGCCTCGATCAGCACCTGGCGCACCGGGATGTCTAGCTTGGTGATCAGCTGCTGCACCTGCTCGAGCTTGGACGGAATGTCAGACACGAACAGCTGGTTCGTGCGCGGTTCAGCGATCACGCTGCCTCGCGCGCTCAGGATGCGCGCGCTGCCTAGCCCCGCCGCACCGCCGATACCGCCGGGCGCCCCTCCTGCTGCACCCGGCACCCCCGCGCCGTTGAGCTGTGCCGCAATCGTGACTGCCTTCGCGTAGTTCAACTGGAACGATTGCGTCTGCAAAGGCTCGAGATTCTGAATCGCAGCCTGCGCTTCGAGATCCTTCTTTTCCTTTGCGTCGAGTTCGTCCTTCGGCGCGATCCACAGCACATTGCCGCTCTTGCGCATCCCCAGACCCTTGGCCTGCAGGATGATGTCCAGCGCCTGATCCCACGGCACGTCCTTCAGGCGCAGCGTCAGCGAGCCGGTCACGCTGTCGGAAGTGACCACGTTGAAGTTGCTGAAGTCCGCGATCACCTGCAGCAGCGAACGAACGTCGATGTTCTGGAAATTCAGCGATATCTTCTCGCCGCTGTAGCCGGGGCCTTGCGTGAGCTTGGAAGCGTCGACCTTCAAGGGCCTGATCTCAACGACCAGTTGGTTGTCCGCCTGGTAGGCGCTGTGTTGCCATGCCCCGCGCGGTTCAATGATCATCCGGACCCGGTCGCCCTGCTGGAAGGTCGTGATGGTCTGCACCGGTGTACCGAAATCCGCCACGTCGAGCCGGCGGCGCAACCCTGCGGGTAGCGTCGACTTCAGGAAATCGACGACCAGCGTCTGACCCTGCTGACGGATGTCGACGCCGACCTGGTTGTTCGCCAGATCGACCACGACCTTGCCGGCATCGCCGTCGCGCCGGAAGTCGACGTTCTTGATGGGCAGGTTGTCGACATTGCGGCTTTCGGCAAACATCGGCGCGTTGCTCGCGGCCGCGGCCTGCAGCGCCGGCGGTGCCAACGAGATGAACAGCGATTTGCCCTGGATCTCGGCCTTGTAGGTCGTGATCTGCTTGAGGTTGAGCACCACGCGCGTGCGATCCCCGGCCTGCACCACGTTGACCGACCGGACGTTGCCCTGGCTCAGGTCGACGGTGGAATGGCCCATCCCATTCGTCACGCCAGGGAAGTCGAGTGCGATCCGCGCGGGGGTCTGGATCGAAAAGCCTGTCGGCAACTCGGCGAGTGGCTGCGCGAGGTCGATGCGGATCACGTCGGACCCGCCCATCGCCGACCCTGAGACCGATTCGATCGCATTCTGCGCATGGGCCGCCAGCGAAAGCAGTGCGGCACCGAAGGCGATCGCGACTGCGTGCCAGGCGCGGCGCAGTGCCACATGCCAGGAGCCGTTCTTGTTCTGATGATGCATGCTATTTCGCCTTTTCTTGCAGCTGCAATGTCGCCTGGCGTTCCACCCACTCGCCGGCAGCGTCTTGCACGATTTCACGCAGAGCCACCTGGGTTTCGGTGATTTTCGTGACGCGACCATAGTTCTGCCCGAGGTAATCTCCCAAATGGACCTGGTACAGAAGATTGTCGACCCGCACCAGAGCGACCGGCTTGCCAGGACGACCCAAACTGCCGACCATGGTCATCGAATCCAGCGGGAACGCCTCGAGCGGCTCCTTGCGACGAGCCAGTTCAGGCGCCACCAGCGCAGCGTTCGATGCGGCCTGGTTCGAATCCCGGCGCAGTGCCTGCGTCAGCTTCTCGAGACTGAACGGATCGGTCGCGTTCGCCTCGGTGTAGCTTTGCGGAACGAACTGCTTCGGCGCGGAAATCGGCGTGACATGCGGACGGGCCGCATTGCGTTGCGCCGTCATCCACTGCTGCAGTTCCTCGTGGTCCGAGGCCCCGCAGCCGGCCAGCAGCAGCCCGATCGCCCCGGCCGCGAGCCATCGCAGCGCGGTCATTTCTTGGCCCCCGGCTTCTTGGCCTGGGTCGCCTTGCGCTGCGCCTCGATTTCCTCCTGGTCAAGGTAGCGGAAGGTCTTGGCGGTGGCGTCCATGGTCAGCGTTCCATCCTTCGCCGGCACGATGTTGATGTTGTTCAAGGTCACGATGCGCGACAGGTTGGCGATGTCCGACGCAAACGCGCCGATATCGTGGTAGCGGCCGTTGACGCGGACCGCAATCGGCAATTCGGCGTAATAGTCCTTCACGACGACCTGACCCGGGCGAAACAGGTCGAACTGCAGGCTGCGACCGAGGCCCGCCTGGTTGATGTCTGACAACAGCGCGTCCATTTCGGCCTTGCTCGGCAGCTGCTTCTCGAGCTGGGTTACATACTGCTGCACCTGCGCGCGCTGCTGCTTCAACGCATCGAGATTGACCGCCTGAGCCACCTTCTTCTTGTAGTCCGCGCGCAGCGTGACCTCCTTCGCGCGTGCAGCGTTGAGTTCGTCATCGGAGCCGTTCAGCCAGACGAACCAGAGCACCACGACCACGAGCACGGCCACCGCGACTGCCAGCAGGAAACGGGGCAGCGCCGGCCAGGACGCCGGGTCGTTCGGGTTCAGGCCACGGAACTGCGACTGCAGACGGCCCAGCGTCGCGGAAAGCTCGCTGTTGACTCTCATTCGGGTTGCCATGGCGCAGTCCGTCAGGTCTTCGGCCGCGAGGCCGCAGGCGCGGCACTGGCCGCAGGCGCCGTCTTCTGGGCATCGGTCGGGCGCTTGAGTTCGACCCGCAGCGTGAAATTCGCAACCCGGCGCTGGTCTCTAGGTGACAGCGCGATCGAGCCGGCGACGATTTCCACCAGTTCGGGACGGTCGAGCCAAGGGCTGTTGTTCGCGAGGTTGCGCAGCAGGTCGGACACACGTTCGTTCGACTGCGCCACGCCCTTCAGCGTCACCTTTTGATTCTCCTGCTGCATGCTGGTCAAGTACACGCCATCCGGAATCTGCTTGACCAGTTCGTTGAGCAGATTCACAGGCATGTTCCGGTCCGCCTGCAGATCCTCGACCGCCTGCTGGCGTGCGCGCAGCGCGGTGATTTCGGTCTGCAGCGACGCAATGTCCTTGATCTGCGCGTCCAGCCGCTTGTTCTCCGCCTGCAGAAAGCTGTTGCGGCTCTCCTGATTCGAGATCGCGGCTTGATACCACAGGTACACCGCGCCAGACAGCAGGACGCCGATCAGCGCGGCAGCGCCGAGCGACGCATAGAACGCATCGCGGCGCTGTTTGCGCGCTGCCTCGCGGTGCGGCAGCAGGTTGATCAGGATCACTGCAGGAACCTCCGCATGGCCAGTCCGCAGGAGGTCAGATACGACGAGGCTTCGCGCAGCATCTTCTTCTCGCGCACGCCGGTGCCGACTTCCATGCCTTCGAACGGATTGACGATGCTGCAGGCGAACGAGGTGTGCTGCGTGACCGCTTCGGTCAGGCCGGGCAGCGCGGCCGATCCGCCGGCGAGCAGGATGTAGTCGACCCGGTTGTGCGGCGTGCTGGTGAAAAAGAACTGCAGCGCGCGACCGACCTCCTGCGCCATGTTCTCGACGAAAGGCTGCAGCACGCCGGCCCGATAGTCCTCAGGCAAGTCGCCGTTGCGCTTCTTGGCCTCTGCCTCCTCGGGGGAGAAGCCGTACTGGCGCACGATCAGCTGTGACAGCTGCGCGCCGCCGAAAGCCTGGTCACGCTCGTAGAGCAGATCGTCGTTGCGTATCACCTGCATGCTGGTCGTGTAGGCCCCGACCTCGAACAGCGCAACGATGGTGTCGAGGCCGCGATTCGGCAGGTTTTCGATCAGCCGACCGGTCGCGAGCCGCGACGCGTACGATTCCACGTCGATGATCACCGGCTTGAGGCCCGCAGCTTCGGCCAGGCCCTGGCGATCCTGCACCTTCTCCTTGCGCGAAGCGGCGATCAGCACCTCGACGTCCCCGGCCGAGGTCGCGCTGGGGCCCACCACGCAGAAATCCAGGCTCACCTCGTCGAGCGAGAATGGGATGTACTGGTTCGCCTCGGACTCGACCTGGATCTCCAGTTCCGCCTCCGACATGCCGCCCGGCAGGATGATCTTCTTCGTGATCACCGCCGACGGCGGCAGTGCGAGCGCGACGTTCTTCGCGCGGGTCCCGCTTTTCTTCACCAGCCGTCGCACCGCGTCGGCCACCTCGTCGAACTTCTCAATATTGCCGTCGGCTACCCAGCCATGCTCCAGCGGTTCGATTGCACAGCGTTCCAGCACCAGCGTGCCATCGGCGTCGCGTCCCAATTCGACCAGCTTGATACTGGAGGAACTGATGTCCAGACCCAGCAAGGGAGCCGGCTGACGGCTGAATAGCGAACCCATTGAGAGCAAGACAGTCCCCGGTAACCGGCTGTAAGACAACCGAGCTTGCGTAAGAATTGCCGGCAATGCTATCAGCAAGACCCAGGGGTCACTAGAACTTCGCGTCGCGTTTTCGCTCGAATCGTTGTCAAAAGCAGACGCGGCGTGAAATATTGACGCTTTCCACTGCACATGCAGCAAAAACGATAGCGCCGCTCGAAGTCAGAAGGGCGATGCCCCGATTTCTATAATCGGGCTGCGACCTTCACTGGACTCCTATGCCCGCCCGCTCCGACTCCGGCGCATCCGCTCCATCCCCCCGACCATCGAAACAACCCAACAGCCCCACGACGTGGATGGGCTGGCTTGGGCGCGCGGCGATCTGGGGCGCAGGCGCCGCGGTCGCTGGCGTGCTTTCGCTGCTGATCGTGATCGCGATCGCGCTGGCGGTCGCCTATCCGAACCTGCCCGACACGAATGCGCTCACCGATTACCGGCCCAAGCTGCCGCTGCGGGTGTTCACCGCCGACGGCGTGAAGATAGGCGAGTTCGGCGAAGAGCGCCGCAACATGACGCCGATCCAGGACATCCCGGCGATCATGAAGGATGCGGTCCTGTCGGCCGAGGACGCGCATTTCTACCAGCATGGCGGCGTCGACTACGCAGGCGTGGTGCGCGCCGCGCTGGCGAATCTGGCGCATTCGAAGAGTCAGGGCGCATCGACCATCACGATGCAGGTCGCGCGCAACGTCTACTTGTCGACGGAAAAGACCTATACGCGCAAGATTTACGAGATCCTGCTCACGTTCAAGCTCGAGCACGAGTTGACGAAGGACCAGATTCTGCAGATCTACATGAACCAGATCTACCTGGGCAACCGCGCCTACGGCTTCGCGTCGGCGTGCCAGACCTACTTCGGCAAGCCGCTGAAGGACATCACGCTCGCCGAAGCGGCGATGCTGGCCGGGCTGCCGAAGGCACCTTCGGCGTACAACCCGATCGCCAATCCGGCGCGCGCCCGCGCCAGGCAGCACTACGTTCTCGACCGCATGGAGGACAACGGCTACATCACCGCGGCCCAGGCCGAAGCGGCAAAGAAGGAAGAATTGAACGTCCAGTCCGGCCCGCAGCAGGACAAGGTACATGCCGAATATGTCGCCGAAATGGTGCGCCAGGCGATGGTCGCGCATTTCGGGGAAAGCGCCTACACCCGCGGCCTCGATGTCTACACGACGCTGAGCTCCGTGGACCAGGATGCGGCCTATCACGCGCTGCGCAACGGCATCATGAACTACGAGCGCAGGCAGATCTACCGCGGACCGGAGCAATTCATCGATCTTCCAGCAGACGCTGCGGCGGCCGAGGACGCGATCGACGACGCGCTGGTCGACCACCCCGATGAGGACAATCTCGTGGCCGCGGTGGTGCTGCAAGCCAGTTCGAAGAAGGTCGTCGCGATGGACGGCAACGGCGACACGATCGAGATCACCGGCGACGGTCTGTACCCCGCGCGCGCCGGGCTGGCCGACAAGGCCCCCGCGAACGTGAAGATCCGGCGCGGCGCGATCATCCGCATCATGCAGAACGCGAAGGGCCACTGGGAAATCACACAGGTGCCGGAGGTCGAGGGCGCGTTCATCGCGATGGATCCGGGCACCGGCGGCATCAAGGCATTGGTCGGCGGCTTCGACTTCAACAAATCCAAGTTCAATCACGTGACCCAGGCCTGGCGACAACCGGGTTCGAGCTTCAAGCCATTCATCTACTCGGCCGCGCTTGAGAAAGGCTTCACTCCGTCGACCATCATTCAGGACGCCCCTCTGTTCTTCGACGCCAGCGTTACCGGCGGCCAGCCATGGGAGCCGAAGAACTTCGAGCCCACGTTCGAGGGCCCGGTCACGCTGCGCCGTGCGCTGGCCAAGTCGATCAACACCGTGGCGATCCGCGTGCTGCAGGCGATCGGGCCGCGCTACGCGCAAGACTGGGCCACGCGCTTCGGCTTCGACGCGGACAAGCAGCCGGCCTACCTTACGCTCGCGCTGGGCGTCGGTTCGGTCACCCCGCTGCAGATGGCGACCGCGTATTCGGTGTTCGCGAACGGCGGCTATCGGGTGAACCCGACGCTGATCACCAAGGTCACCGACAGCCGCGGCCTCGACCTGGCGGATGCGTTGCCCCCCTCTCAGGGCCGGACCGAGGCGATCTCGCCGCGCAACGCGTTCATCATGCAGAGCCTGCTGCAGGAAGTGACCCGCTCCGGCACCGGCGCGGCGGCGCAGCGCATCCTCAAGCGCCCGGACATCTACGGCAAGACCGGCACCACGAACGATGCGCTCGACACTTGGTTCGCCGGCTACCAGCCGACGCTGACCGCGGTTGCCTGGATGGGGTTCGATACGCCGCGCAGCCTCGGCAGCCACGCCCAAGGCGCCGAAACCGCGCTGCCGATCTGGATCAGCTTCATGCAGACTGCGCTGAAGAACGTTCCGGTCGCGGCGACGCCGGTGCCGGAAGGCGTGATCAACGTCGGCGGCGAGTGGTATTACGACGAATACGCGAAGGGCGCGGGAGTCAGCAGCGTCGGACTCAACCCGGCATCCGATGCCGCGCAGCCGATGCTCGGCGGTGCCACTGGGGCCGGGCAGGCGCCGCCGCAGAGCGAGCGCCAGCGCATTCTCGATATGTTCAAGAACTAAAGCCAAGCAAAGCCCTGGACAAGGCTCTCATGCTGGCTACCACCCGCCCTGCAAGACACGCGGTGTGCCTCCGCAGCGCACTCGCGGTGGCGCTCACGGCGGCGACGCTGATGCTGTGCGCCTGCGGCCAGAAGGGTTCGCTGTATCTGCCGACCGAACCGGCGGCTGCCGGCCGCGCCACGTTGCCGCAGTCGCTGATCCCGGCGTTGCCGAAGCCGGCCGCGTCCGCGCCGTCCGTTGAGCAATGATCATGGCTGCAACTTCCAACGACACACGACCGATGCAAACCGGCGAAATGACCGATTCCGGCCTCCCGGGCACGCCGCACATCGCCTACCGCGACGACGAACTGTTCGTCGAACAGGTGCGATTGGCCGACCTGGCCCGCGAACACGGCACGCCACTGTTCGTCTACTCGAAGGCCGCGATGCAGGATGCGCTCGCCGCCTACCAGCGCGGCTTCGCCGGCCGCAAGGTGCAGATCTGCTACGCGATGAAGGCGAATTCTTCGCTGGCGCTGCTGCAGCTGTTCGCGCGCGCCGGCTGCGGCTTCGACATCGTCTCCGGTGGCGAACTCGAACGCGTGCTGGCCGCCGGCGGCGATGCCGGTCATGTGATTTTTTCGGGTGTCGGCAAGACCCGCGCCGAGATACGCCAGGCGCTGGATGCCGGCATCCAATGTTTCAATGTCGAAAGCGAAGCCGAGCTCGATGTCTTGAGCGCGGTCGCGCGAGAAGCCGGCCGCGTCGCGCCGATCAGCATTCGCGTGAATCCGGATGTCGACGCGAAGACCCATCCGTACATTTCCACCGGGCTGAAGGGCAACAAGTTCGGCATCGCGCACGAGCGCGCCCTCGCTGCGTACCGGCGCGCGGCCGCGCTGCCGGCGCTGCGCGTCGCGGGCATCGACTGCCACATCGGCTCGCAGATCACCAAAGTTGCGCCCTACCTCGACGCGGTCGACCGGGTGCTCGACCTGGTCGAGCAGATCGAGGCCGCTGGCATCGCCATCGGGCACATCGACTTCGGCGGCGGCCTGGGTATCGATTACGCCGGCGACACGCCGCCCGCGGCCGACGCGCTGTGGGCCGCGCTGCTGGCGCGGGTCGACGCGCGCGGCTTCGGCGAGCGCCGGTTCATGATCGAGCCCGGGCGCTCGCTGGTCGGCAACGCCGGTCTGTGCCTGACCGAGGTGCTGTACCTGAAACCGGGCGAGCAGAAGAACTTCTGCATCGTCGACGCGGCGATGAACGACCTGCCAAGGCCCGCGATGTACCAGGCATTCCATCGCATCGTGCCGCTGGCCCGGCACGGCAGTGCGCCGGCGATGACCTGCGACGTGGTGGGTCCGGTGTGCGAGAGCGGCGACTGGATCGGCCGCGACCGCGAGTTGCGTGTGCGGTCCGGCGACCTGCTCGCGGTGTTGTCGGCCGGTGCCTACTGCATGAGCATGGCCAGCAACTACAACAGCCGCCCGCGCGCGGCCGAGGTGCTGGTGGACGGTGCGCGCGCGGACCTGATTCGTATGCGTGAAACCGCTGCCGAGTTGTTCCAGGCGGAGCGCCTGCTGCGCTGACCATCACAGCCCGAATCAGCCCAATCCGGCACGCCCAGTCAGCCTGTACGACAGGCCTACGTTGCTTCTATTTCGATAGCTGTCTGCGCAGAAGATACCTTCGCTGCGGCCACCTTTTGATCAGAAACTGCGCGACGCGCCAGGCCAGCAGCACGCCGACGATGCTGGCGTAGACCTGCACTTCGGCGAAGTTGTGCTTGCCCGCGCGCATCCAGTAAAAATGCAGCAGCGCGAGGCCGGCGATCGCATACACCAGCCGATGCAGCGCCTGCCAGCGTTTCGCGCCCAGCAGCCGGATCGCGCGGTTGAACGAGGTCGCGGCCAGCGGCGTCAGCAGCACGAACGCCGCGAACCCGACCAGGATGAACGGGCGCTTGGCGATGTCGTGGGTGACGTCGGCCCAGACGAAGTCCTTGTCGAACCACACGTAGCACAGCAGATGCATCACCACATAGAAATAGGTGAACAGGCCCAGCATGCGGCGGAATCGTGCCAGCGCGGGCAGGCCGAACATCACGCGCAGCGGCGTCACGGCGAGCGTCAGGCACAGGAAGCGCAGCGTCCAGTCGCCGGTCGCGTGGCTCAGGTGTTCGGCCGGGTTCGGCCCGAGGCCGTCGGTGGCCGCGCCGTAAAACAGCCAGGCGAACGGCACCAGCGCGCAGGCGAACACCAGCGGCTTGGCGGCCGGGTGCAGCAGCAGACGCGACGGAAGCGACAGCCGCGCCATCAGAAATACTTTCGCAGGTCCATGCCGGCGTACAACTGCCCGACCTCGGCTTCGTAGCCGTTGAACATCAGCGTCTTGCGGCGCTTCGCGAACAGCCCGCCTTCACCGATGCGCCGCTCGGTCGCCTGGCTCCAGCGCGGATGGTCGACATTCGGATTCACGTTCGAATAGAACCCGTACTCGTTCGGCGCCGCCTTGTTCCACGAATTGATCGGCTGCTGTTCGGTGAAGCGGATCTTCACCAGACTCTTGCCGCTCTTGAAGCCGTATTTCCACGGCACGACCACGCGCACCGGCGCGCCGTCCTGGTTCGGCAGCACCTCGCCGTACAGGCCGAAGGTCAGCAGCGTCAGCGGATGCATCGCCTCGTCCATGCGCAGCCCCTCGACATAGGGCCAGTCGAGCACGCGCGAACGGATGAACGGCATGGTCTTCGGGTCGTCCAGCGTCACGTATTCGACGTACTTCGCGCTGCCGAGCGGGCGCACCGCCTTGATCAGCGTGGACAGCGAATAGCCGACCCAGGGGATCACCATCGACCAGGCCTCGACGCAGCGCAGCCGGTACACGCGGTCTTCCATCGGCGCCAGGCGCATCAGGTCTTCCAGCGTATAGGTCGCGGGTTTCTCGACCAGGCCCTCGACCCGGACCGACCAGGGCTGGGTCTTCAGCGTATGCGCGAACTCGGCCGGGTCGGACTTGCCGGTGCCGAACTCGTAGTAGTTGTTGTAGTGGGTGATGTCTTCATAGCTGGTGATCTTCTCGACCGTGGTCGCGCCCGGCACCGACGACGGCTGGCCGGCGAGCGGCGCGAGCTTGCCCGGGCGCGCCCACTGCGCGCGCGCGTCGCGCAGCGCCCAGGCGGCGAGCGCGGTGCCGGCCACGCCGGTGGCCGCCATCTTGATCAGGTCGCGGCGGCTGCGGTAGGCCGCCAGCGGCGTGATCTCGCTGGGCAGTGGTGGGTTCTTGCTCTCAGAGCGTGATCCGATCGACATGTTGCCGCCCTTCCATGCACGTTGGTCGTCGGACAGCCAGGGTTCTTACAAAGTTCCCCCAAAACGCGAACCGGCTAGAGAGTGCCGTAGCTGTGCAGGCCGCTCAGGAACATGTTGACCCCGAGGAACGCGAACGTCGTCACAGCCAGGCCCGACAGCGCCCACCAGGCGGCGACCGTGCCGCGCAGGCCCTTCATCAGGCGCATGTGCAGCCAGGCCGCGTAGTTGAGCCAGACGATCAGTGCCCAGGTTTCCTTCGGGTCCCAGCTCCAGTAGCCGCCCCAGGCGTCGGCCGCCCACAGCGCGCCCAGGATGGTCGCGACGGTGAAGAACGCAAAGCCGATCGCGATCGACTTGTACATCACGTCGTCCAGCACCTCGGCGCTCGGCAGCCGTTCGGCGATGCGCTTGCGGCCGAACAGGATGCCGGCGGCGATCAGCGCCGCGACCAGCGCGTAGCCGACCCAGTAACTGCCGCCGGCCTCGCCGACGCCGCGCTCGCGGAACGCGACCGGCAGGAAGCACAGCGCCATGCCGAGCAGCCAGATCGGAGTCAGCCGCCACCAGCGGGTCTCGCTGGCTTGCCGCTTGATCAGGTACGCGAACGCAACCATCGCCGACAGCGAGAACGAGCCGTAGCCGATGAAGTTCGCCGGCACATGCAGCTTCATCCACCAGCTCTTGAGCGCCGGCACCAGCGGCTGGATCTCCTGCGCGCCGCGCACCACCGTGTACCACAGCAGAAAGCCGACCGCCGCGCTGACCACCAGCATCACGAACGCGCCCATCGCGCGCGTCTTGTACTGCGCCTCGTAATACAAATAGAAGGTGGTGGTGAGCCATGAGAACAGCACGAACACCTCGTACAGGTTGCTGATCGGGATATGGCCGACGTCGGGGCCGATCAGGTAGCTTTCGTACCAGCGCACCAGGGTGCCGGTGAGCGCCAGCGTGACCGCGACCCAGGCGATGCGCGAGCCGATCAGTTCCATCGCCCCGCTACGGCTCCGGCCGAACATGCCGAGCCAGTAAAACGCGGTGCTCATGAACATCAGCAGGCTCATCCACAGGATCGCCGACTGGCTGGACAGGAAATACTTAAGCCAGAACACTTGGTCGGCCCGCGCCAGGCTGCCCTGCCCGTCCACCTGATACGACCAGATCCCCAGCAGCGCCAAGGCCGCGGCGGCCATCATCAGCAGCCGCAGCGGCCGCCAGAACCAGCCAAGCCAGATCGCCGCCGGCATCGCGGCGAACAGGATGCCGCGCTCGTAGACGTCCATGTAGGTGCCGTAGCGCGAAAACGCGATCGCGCCGCCGGCGAGCACCAGCGCGGCAAACAGCCAGTCGAGCCAGTTGCGCCGCGACAGGAAACCCTCGTTCAGGGCCAGTGTCTCGATCCGGGTGGTGGCGGTATTCATCAGGTGTCCTCAGTCCTTCGCACCGATCAGATTGTGCTTCAGTTGCTCGAATTCGCGCTCGCCATCGAGCGTCTTGCGGTTCATCGACAGCGCCATCGTCGCGTGCGCCCTGCCGTCCTGCGGCCGGATCCAGACCCAGACCCGGCGCTCGCGCACGTACAGCATCGAGAACACCCCCAGGATCAGCAATACGCAGCCGAGGTAGACGATGTTCTTCCCCGGCGCGCGCGCGACCTGGAACACGCTGGCCTGCACCTGCCTGAAGTCTTTCAGTTCGAACGCCAGCGGCGACGGATAGAACTGCGCGTCGGACAGCGCGAGCACCGCCTGCATCATGAACTTCTGCGTGCGCTCGCTCGGCTCCAGCGGCGGCTGGCCGGCCTGGCTGCGCGCAATCTGCTCGAGCTGAAACAGCGTGCCGTCGAGAATGCGCACCAGCACCTCGCCGGCGCGTTGGCGGTCGGCCTGCGGCACGTCGGACTCGATGAAGTTCGAGATCGCCTGCAGGCCGCCGGTCGGCCTGGCGACGCCGTCGTTCGCCGCAACGGACGCGCCGGCAAACAGGCCGAGCGCGCGTTCCGCCGACACCGCCAGCTGCTGCACCAGCGCCGGCTTGTCCGAACTCACCGCGGCGGCCGCATAGCGCTCGGCGGCCTGCTGGCGCAGCTTTGGGTCGGCCAGCGCAGCACGCAGCCGGACGAACCCCTCGATGCCGTTCTGGTCATCGGCGGGGATCCGCAGATAACGGTACGGTGCGTCGGGCGCGTCGCGCACACCGAGCAGGAACACCGGAACGCCGTCGCCCATGTCGACCGGCAGCATGTAGTTGTTGAATTCGCGCGCCTGGCCCGATGCATCGCGCAGCCGGTAGCTGACGCTCGGTCCGACATTGCGCAGCGCCTTGTCGCTGGTCAGCCGGTCCGCCGCGCCGAGCCGCTTGTCGATCGCCTGGCGCAGATTGACGCGGCGCACGTCGGCGCCACCGCGCGCCGCCGCATCGTCGCCGAAGTTCTCGACGTTGATCACGCGCAGGCCGGCAAATTCGAGCGTCAGCGGCTGGCCGCCCTCGGCGCGCGCGAGCTGGGTCGAGCCGCCGATCGTGCCATCGACGACGAATGGCTTCGCGGTGCCATTCATCGGCACCGCCTGCAGTTGCACGCTCGATCCGCCGTCGTCGAAACTGGACTGGAAGATCTCGACACCGTCGAAGCTGACCGGATGATTCACTTCGACGCGCGCGGTTTTGGTGCGTCCGGTCGCGTTGTCACGCAGCACCACGTCGCTCGCGAACAGCTTGGGCATGCCGGTCGAGTAGTACTCGACGATGAACTTTTTCAGCTCGATCGTGAACGGAAGATCCTGCAGCACCACGCCTTTGGGCTGGTTCAGGATCGCGGTGCCCGCGGTCTGCCCCTCGGCCACCAGCAGGTTGCCGCGGAACGCCGGGTTGCTCGGCGACAGCCGGTGCTGCGGCTTCACGTCCGAGATCAGCCCGCCCCCGACGTATGGCGTCTTGCCGCCGAACCACATCTGCGCGCGCAGCCCCAGGTTGCCGTCGACCAGTCCGCCCAGGCAGATCAGCACGATCGCGCTGTGCGCCGCGATGTAGCCGAGCTTGTTGATCGAACCCTTCTTGGCCGCGACCATCCACCCGTTCGGCCGCTGCTGCACCTTCACGCGCCAGCCGGCGCCGGCCAGCGTGCCGCGCACGCGCTCGGCGGCGGCCTGCGGCCGCTCATTCAGTTCCGCCTGCGCACGGTGTCCGAACGCCTGCAGGCTTTGCTCGCGGATGTCTTCCTTGAAGGTTTTCAGATCCGCGAGAATCTTCGGCGTGTTGCGGGCGATGCAAAGCGAGGTGCTCGTCACCAGGAACGCGAGGATCAGCAGAAACCACCATGCGCTGTAGACCGCGTAGAGGCCAAGTGCGCCAAAGACTTCGGCCCAGAACGGGCCGAACTGATTCACGTAGTTACTGAACGGCTCCTCCTGCTGGAGCACGGTGCCGATGACCGACGCGATGCAGATGATGGTCAGCAGCGAGATCGAGAATCGCATCGACGACAGCAGTTCGACTGCGCTGCGCAGCGCCTGCGAACTGGACTTGACGCGTAGTCCCTGGGTCGAAACTGACATGGGGGTCGATTGTCCGTGACTCGTGCGCGCCCGATACTGCGCGCCGGCTATACGCCGGTCCCGGCTAGGGTTTGTGCTGCCGCCCTGCGCCGGCTCGGCACGCAGGCCTAGTGCAGGCCGGCGATGTAGGCGGCCAGCGCCTTGACTTCATGATCGGTCAGATAAGCGGCCACCTGCGGCATGACCGGGCTGTTCGTGCGCGTGCCGTCGCGGAACGCGGTCAGCTGCGCGGCGGTATACGGGTCCTGCTGGCCGGCCAGCCGCGGATACTCGGCCGGGATGCCGGCGCCGTTCGGACTGTGGCAGCCGGCGCAGGCCGGGATATGGCGGTTCGCCGCGCCGCCAAGGTAGATATGCTCGCCGATCGCGACCAGGCTCTTGTCGGTGGCGAAGCCCGGCTTGTCCTTGTTCGACGCCAGCCAATAGGCGACGTTGCGCATGTCGACGTCGGACAGCGTCGCGGCCATGCCCTGCATGATCGCGTTCACGCGCTTGCCGGACTTGAAGTCCTGCAGCTGTTTGATCAGGTATTCCGGAACCTGCTGCGCCAGCTTCGGATACATCGCGATCGTCGAGTTGCCGTCGGCGCCGTGGCAGGCCGCGCAGGTCGCGGTGAACACCTGCTGTCCCCGCGCCAGATCCGGCGGCGCGGCGGCTGCGTCGGCCGCATGGCCGGCGATGGAGAACGCTGCCAAAGCAGCAGCCGTCAGCATCGAGCGAAGCAACTTCATGGTGCGGTTTGTTGGTGTTGGCAAACGCGCTGATTCTACAATGAGGGCCACCCGCGACGGCTCGATGCCACAGCGGACAGCGATGACCCTGCCCCTCACCCTCCCCGCCGGCCGCGCGAACCCGTGCCGCCGCCGGCCCCCATGTCGCTGACGGAAGCCGCGCTGCAGGCCGCCGGCTGGTTGCACACGGCCCGCTTTCTGACGACGGCGGCGCGGCTCGACCAGTTGCCATCGCTGGACGTCCCCGAGATCGCATTCGTCGGGCGCTCGAACGCCGGCAAGTCGACCTGCATCAACACGCTGACCCAGCAGCGCCGGCTGGCCTTCGCGTCGAAGACCCCGGGCCGCACGCAGCACATCAACCTGTTCGCGCTGGGACGCCAGGGCGCGACCGACGCGGTGCTCACAGACCTGCCCGGCTACGGCTATGCGGCGGTACCGCAGCAGGAAAAGCTGCGCTGGCAGCAGGTGATGGCGAACTACCTGGTGTCGCGCGCGAACCTGACCGGCGTGGTGCTGCTGTGCGATCCGCGCCATGGCTTGACGGCGCTGGACGAGCGCCTGCTCGAGCTGGTCCGCCCGCGCGTCGAGGCCGGCCTCAAGTTTCTGGTGCTGCTGACCAAGGCCGACAAGCTGACGCGTGCCGAGGGCAGCCGTGCGCTGTCGATCGCGCGCCTGCAGACTGCGGGCGGCGAGGCGATGCTGTTTTCCACGCAGAAGCGCCGCGGTGTCGATCAGACCAGCCTGCTGCTGTGGCAGTGGGCGCATCCGGGATTTTCAGATATAAAAAGCGCTGAAGCCGGTACGGGATCTTTACAATCAGCTATCTAATTAATAGCAATCATGGAGCAACTGCGATGATCGAAACCTTCGAGCGCAAGCTGCCGCACGGCATCACGCTGAGCTGCCGCGCCGCAGGCAGCCGCGGCCGGCCGCTGATGATGTTCCTGCACGGCTTTCCCGAGGCCGCCTTCATCTGGGACGAACTGCTCGAGCATTTCGCGCAGCCTGAGCACGGGGCTTACCGCTGCGTCGCGCCGAACCTGCGCGGGTTCGAAAAATCGAGCGCACCCCGTGAAGTCGACGCGTACAAGGCGCCGCTGATGATCCAGGACATTGCCGCGCTCGCCGCCAGCGAAGACGCGCAAGGCCGCATCGCGACGCTGGTCGCGCACGACTGGGGCGGCGCGTTCGCCTGGGGCTTTGCCAGCGCGCTGCCGCAACAGCTTGGTCGTCTCGTGATCATCAACTCGCCGCACCCCGCGACCTTCGCGCGCGAGCTGCAGGGCAACCCGGCGCAGCAGCAGGCAAGCGCCTACATGAACTGGCTGGCGCAACCCGATTCGGAAGCGCTGCTCGCGGCCGACGACTACCGGCGCATGTGGAATTTCTTCACCACGATGAAGGCGGGAGCGGACGGGCATGGCTGGCTCACCGACGCGGTGAAGGACCGCTACCGCGCGGTCTGGAACCAGGGGCTCACCGGCGCCTGCAACCTGTACCGAGTGACGCCTTTGAGGCCGCCGCTGCCGGGCCAGCCGTCCACGTCGATCCCGTCGCTGCCGCCCGAGCGGCTGCGGGTCGAGGCGCGAACTCTGGTGTTGTGGGCCTTGGACGACCTCGCGCTGCTGCCGGGTCTGCTCGACGGCCTGGAGCAATACGTGCCGCGGCTGGAAGTGAAGAAAGTGCCCGGCGCCACGCACTGGATCGTGCACGAGCAGCCCGCGCTGGCGGCGCGCGAGATCGAGGACTTCATCGCGCGGCACCCGTAGCTCGCCGCTCCTCCACCGAACCGCGCAGCCTGAGGCCGAGGTCAATACACGGGCTGCTCGCCCGCAGGCCGTGTCTTGAAGCGCTTGTGCACCCAGTAGTACTGCTCAGGCATGGCGTCGATGTAGGTCTGCAGGCGCCGGTTCATCAGCGCGGTGTCGGCCTCGATGTCTTCGGTCGGAAAGTCGGTCCATGCCGGCAGCACCTCGGTTTCGTAGCCGCCCGGTGTGATGCGCGTCAGCACTGGCACCACTTTCGCGCGCCCGAGCCGCGCGAAGCGCGACAGCGACGGCACGGTCGCGGCCAGGACGCCATAGAACGGCACGAAGATCGATTCCTGCGGGCCGAAGTTCATGTCCGGCAGCAGGTACAGCGGTTCGCCGGCGCGCAGGCTCGCGACGATGGTCTTGGTGCCGTCGAAGCGCGTGAACAGCCGCGCGTTGCCGAACCGGCGCCGGCCGCGCGAGATCCAGTCGTCGACGATCGGATCGCGCTGCGGCGTGACGATGGTGTTGAACTGCCGCGGCACCTGCTGCGACAGCGCGGTCGCACCGGCGTCCATGCCGAGGAAATGCGGTGCGAACAGCAGCGTCGGCGCGTTGCCGTCCAGTTCCGCGACCGCGCCGATCAGGCGCAGCCGCCGGCGCGTGACCTCGGGCCTGCCGTGCCACAGCCAGCTGCGGTCGAGCCAGGTCTGCGCAAAGCAGACGAAGTTGCGATGCACCAGTGCGCGCCGCTCGCGCGCGCTGTGTTGCGGCAGGCACAGCTCCAGGTTGGTGCGAGCAACGCGCCGGCGCGGCGCCGCGAGCAGGTACAGCAGGCCGCCCATGACCCAGCCCAAAGCGCGCAGCCATGCCAGCGGCAGTGGACTGATCGCCCGCATGAACAGGATGCCGGCGTGGCTGGCGATCTTCATGGCTCGCCGACTTCCTGGCGCGGCTGCTTGTAGCGCGCATAGCCCCAGAGGTATTGCTGCGGGCAGGCGCGCACCATCCGCTCCATCTCGCCATTGATCTGCGCCACCGCCTGCGCCAGTTCGGCCGCCAGCGGCCGCTCGGGCTCGAGGAAATGCAGACGGTAGCCACGCCCGCGCGGCAGCCGCTCGCCCCAGACCAGCAGCACCTTTGCTCCTTGCTGCGCCAGCCGTGCGGCCAGCGTCATCGTGTACGCCGGCTGCCCGAAGAACGGCGTCCACAGACCCTGCCCTTCGGGCGGCACCTGATCCGGCAGCAGGCCGATCGCGCGGCCGCGGCGCAGCGCCTTGAGCATCTGGCGCACGCCCGCCAGCGTGGTCGGCGCGGTGTCCAGCCCCGGCCTGTGCCGCAGCGCGGTCACCAGCCGTGCCAGCCAGGCCTGACGCGCCGGGCGGTACATCACGGTGATCGGTCCGTACTGCGTCTGGTAGCGCTGTGCCAGCGCCTGCGCGGTGATTTCGAAGCAGCCCAGGTGCGGTGTCAGGAACACGACGCCACGCCCGGCCCGATAGGCGCGATCGACGCGCTCCTCGTCGCTCCATTCGATGGTCACCGGCGCGCCCAGCCACAGGCGCGGCAACTCGGCGACCATCCGCCCGGCATGACCGATGGCCGCGCGGACATCACCGGGGCGGTAGCCGGCCAGCGCCGCGTTCGCGACAAAGCGCCGGCGGTAGGTCGGCGAACCGAGGTAGGTGAGCCAGCCGGTGGCCCAGCCCAGGCCGTGCAGAAGCCACAGCGGAAACAGGGACAGCGCGCGAAAGACCAACAGCATGATCGGATAAAATCCATGAGTCGCCGAGTTATGGAACCACTTGCAGGGCGACTTGGGGCCGCAGTATAGAGAGCTGTCGGCCCGCTGAATCAATCTGCTAAAGCGTTCGCCGGGGCTCCGGTCCAGTGGCAGCGCGAACACCCAAGGCCACTCGCTACCGAAGGAGCATCTACCCCATGGCGAACGATTTCCTGTTCACTTCCGAGTCCGTTTCCGAAGGCCATCCCGACAAGGTGTCCGACCAGGTTTCGGACGCAGTTCTGGACGCGGTCTTCGAGCAGGATCCGCGCAGCCGCGTCGCCGCCGAGACGCTGTGCAATACCGGTTTGGTCGTGCTGGCCGGAGAGATCACGACCAATGCGCACGTGGACTACATCCAGGTCGCGCGCGACACCATCAAACGGATCGGCTACGACAACACCGACTACGGCATTGATTACAAGGGCTGCGCGGTGCTGGTCGCCTACGACAAACAGAGCAACGACATCGCGCAAGGCGTGGACCACGCGAGCGACGACCATCTGAACACCGGCGCCGGCGACCAGGGCCTGATGTTCGGCTACGCCTGCGACGAGACGCCCGAGCTGATGCCGGCGCCGATCTACTACGCGCACCGCCTGGTCGAACGACAGGCGCAACTGCGCAAGGACGGGCGCCTGCCGTTCCTGCGCCCCGACGCGAAGAGCCAGGTCACGATGCGCTACGTCGACGGCAAGCCGCACAGCATCGACACCGTCGTGCTGTCGACCCAGCACAGCCCGGACCAGAGCGAGACGCCGACGAAGATGAAGGCGAGCTTCATTGAGGCGGTGATCGAGGAGATCATCAAGCCCGTGCTGCCGAAGGAGTGGCTGAAGGAGACGCGCTACCTGGTAAATCCGACCGGCCGGTTCGTCATCGGCGGGCCGCAAGGCGACTGTGGCCTGACCGGTCGCAAGATCATTGTCGACACCTACGGCGGCGCCTGTCCACACGGCGGTGGCGCGTTCTCGGGCAAGGATCCAAGCAAGGTCGACCGCTCGGCCGCCTACGCCGCGCGCTATGTGGCCAAGAACATCGTCGCTGCTGGCTTGGCGCGGCAATGCCAGATTCAGGTCGCCTATGCGATCGGCGTCGCGCGCCCGATGAACGTGACGATCTACACCGAAGGCACCGGCAAGATCGGCGATGACCGGATCGCGGCGCTGGTGAACGAGCATTTCGACCTGCGGCCCAAGGGCATCATCCAGATGCTCGATCTGCTGCGCCCGATCTATTCGAAGACCGCCGCCTACGGTCACTTCGGCCGCGACGAGCCCGAGTTCACCTGGGAACGCACGGACAAGGTGCAGGCGCTGCGTGCAGCGGCGGGCCTCAAGTGAGGCACGCTCGGGCGTAGCCTGAAACTGCGCTTAGGGGACCACTCACGTCGCGTAGCGACGTGAGTGGTCACCACAAGGCGGCCGCGCTGGGTGCAGCGGTCGGGCTCTAAGTCCGGCGTTTGGCACGCGGTTCGCAGCCGCGACCGGAGTTGAGTCGAGCTTCGGCTGCGGACCCATTCGCCGCCGGACGAACGGTCGGCGCAGCGGGTTCGCCCAGTCGCGCACGAAACGTTCGCGGCGACACGCCCAGCGCGCGGGTGAACACCCGGGTGAACAGCGCGGGGTCGGAGTAACCCAGGGTATAGGCGATCGTCGTCACGCTCATCGTCGTGTACGCAAGTTGCCGGCGCGCCTCGCGCACGATGCGCGCATCGATCAAGCGCGACGCCGGCCCACCGGTCATGGCATGGGTGATACGGCTCAGGTGCGTCGGTGACACGGACAGGGCGCGTGCATAGTCCGCCACCCGCCAGTGCTCGGTGTAGTGCGCTTCGAGCAGCGACTCGAAGCGCGAGAACAGCCGCGGGCTCGGATGGACATCCTCGATCGGCGCGGTGCCGGCCAGTGCACGCGCCGTGCGACCCAGCAGCGTGGCACACAGCCCGCGCAGCACCAGCGCTCGAGCGCTGTCGAGGCCGGTGAATTCGCTCCAGATCTGCTCCAACAGCAGCGTGATCGATTGGTCCGCGACGGCAATGCCCGGCCGCTCCAGCGTGCGCCGCGCGTCGCCGACGCCGGCAAGAATTTCATCCAGCAGTTCGTCCGCGAACGTGGCGACGAAGCCGTCGCTGCTGGGCGCGAACTGGAAACCGTGCACGGTCCCCGGCGGCACGTTCAACAACGTTCCGGGCCGCAGCGCATAGGTCTCGCCCTCCACGTGGGCGATTCCGCCGCCGACGCCAAGCAGCAGCACCTGATGCAGCCGGGCATGGCGGTGCGGCGCCAGTTCCCAGTCGTGCAGCGCCGAGCGCGCCGCAATCGTTTCGCAATGCATCACGTCGGGCAATTCGCTCGACTCGCCGAACAGGTTGTAGGTCCGGATGGTCCCGGCGATGTGTCGCATGTTCGATTCGTCCAACCAGTCGCTCAATTCGGCTATTCCGTCAAGGCCGCCCGGCGCGTAGATTTGTGGTCCTGGAATCTGGCATCCACCCTGCGCAAATCGAGGAGATCACGGAAATGGAAACACGCGTATGCATCATCGGCGGCGGACCTTCGGGCCTGATGCTGTCGCAGCTCCTGCACCTGAAGGGCATCGACAACATCGTATTGGAAAAGCACAGCCGTGAGTACGTGCTGACGCGCATCCGGGCCGGAGTCCTGGAACACGGGTTCGCCAAGCTGATGCGCGAAGCGCAATGCGGCGAACGGATGGATCGCGAGGGCGAGATCCACGAGGGCATCTTCATCGCGCACGACGGCGCGCTGGATCGGGTCGACCTGCACAAGTACAGCGGCGGCAGTTCGGTCGTCGTGTACGGTCAGACCGAACTGACCCGGGACCTGTACGAAGCACGCGAGCGGATGAAGGGCATGGTCATCCACGATGTCGAAAACGTCCAACTGCACGACCTTGCCAGCGCGCGCCCGCACGTCAACTACCGCAGCGGCGACGACATCGTCCGCGTCGACTGCGATTTCGTGATCGGCGCCGACGGCTTTCATGGCGTGAGCCGCAAGTCGATCCCGAAGAACGTGCTGCGCGAATACGAAAAGGTCTATCCGTTCGGCTGGCTGGGAGTGTTGTCGCGCACCCAACCCGTGTCACCGGAGCTGATCTATGCCAAGCACGAGCGCGGCTTCGCGCTGTGCTCGCTGCGTTCGCAGGTGCTGAGCCGCTACTACATCCAGGTTCCGCTGTCCGACAGCGTCGAGGACTGGTCCGATGACGCGTTCTGGAGCGAGCTGAAGCGGCGTCTTCCGGCCGAGGTCGCCGCGCGCCTGATCACCGGCCCGTCGATCGAGAAGTCGATCGCACCGCTACGCTCGTTCGTCGCCGAGCCGATGCGCTACGGCAACCTGTTCCTCGCGGGCGACGCCGCGCACATCGTCCCGCCGACGGGCGCGCGCGGCCTCAACAGCGCCGCCTCCGACATCTACTATCTGTACCACGCGATGGCGGCGCATTACCTGGAGCGCGACAGCAGCGGACTCGAGCAGTATTCGGCCAAGGCACTCGCCCGGGTGTGGAAGGCGCAGCGCTTCTCGTGGTGGATGACGATGCTGCTGCATACCTTCCCGGACAGCATCGAGTACGACCGGAAACTGCAGCAGACGGACCTGGCCTACCTGTTCTCGTCCGACGCTGCGCAGCGCTCGCTGGCCGAGAACTACGTAGGCCTGCCGTTCTGATCCCGCGCGGGCGGTGGCGCCGGTACGGCTCGTGCCGGCGCATTCTAGGGTGAGCGTACGGCGACACTCAATCAAGGTGGCCTTTAATTGGCGCGAGTTTCGATAGAAAGCCGATCCGGGCAGCTTGAAATCACCCAAAAAGCCCTTATGATTAGCACTCGCAGGAGGTGAGTGCTAGCAGCATGCCGGCACGGGCTCCACGCTTTGTTCGGCGCCGGCTTCGGCTGGCGCCTTTTCGCTACCCGCAGTTTTTCAACCTTAGGAGATGCAATGAAACTTCGTCCTCTGCACGACCGCGTGATCGTCAAGCGCATCGAGAGCGAGACCAAGACCGCGTCGGGCATAGTGATCCCCGACAACGCCGCCGAGAAGCCCGACCAGGGCGAGGTGCTCGCCGTGGGCCCCGGCAAGCGTGACGAAGACGGCGATCGCATCAAGATGGATGTGAAAGTCGGCGACCGCGTGCTGTTCGGCAAGTACAGCGGCCAGACCGTCAAGGTCGACGGCGACGAACTGCTGGTGATGAAGGAAGAGGATTTGTTCGCGGTGGTCGAGAAGTAATTCGCAGCCCATCCGTTCATCCATCAATTGCAACTGAATTCGGAGTAATCAAATGGCAGCAAAAGACGTGGTCTTCGGCGGCGATGCCCGCGCGCGCATGGTCGAGGGCGTGAACATCCTCGCCAATGCAGTCAAGGTGACCCTGGGCCCGAAGGGCCGCAACGTGGTGCTCGAGCGCAGCTTCGGCGCTCCCACCGTGACCAAGGACGGCGTGTCCGTGGCCAAGGAAGTGGAGCTGAAGGACAAGCTGCAGAATATGGGCGCGCAGATGGTCAAGGAAGTCGCTTCCAAGACCAGCGACAACGCCGGTGACGGCACCACCACCGCCACCGTGCTGGCCCAGTCCATCGTGCGCGAAGGCATGAAGTACGTGGCCGCCGGCATGAACCCGATGGACCTGAAGCGCGGCATCGACAAGGCGGTCGCGGTGCTGGTCGAGCAGCTGAAGAAGGCATCGAAGCCCACCACCACCAGCAAGGAAATCGCCCAGGTCGGTTCGATCTCGGCGAACAGCGACGAATCGATCGGCAAGATCATCGCCGACGCGATGGACAAGGTCGGCAAGGAAGGCGTGATCACTGTCGAGGACGGCAAGAGCCTGGACAACGAACTCGAAGTCGTCGAGGGCATGCAGTTCGACCGCGGCTACCTGTCGCCCTACTTCATCAACAACCCCGACAAGCAGAGCGCGATCCTCGAGAACCCGTTCGTGCTGCTGTTCGACAAGAAGATCAGCAACATCCGCGACCTGCTGCCCACGCTCGAACAGGTTGCGAAGGCGAGCCGTCCGCTGCTCATCGTCGCCGAGGAAGTCGAGGGCGAAGCGCTGGCGACGCTGGTGGTCAACACGCTGCGTGGCATCCTGAAGGTCGTGGCCGTGAAGGCACCGGGCTTTGGTGACCGCCGCAAGGCGATGCTGGAAGACATCGCGATCCTGACCGGCGGCAAGGTGATTGCCGAGGAAGTCGGCCTGTCGCTAGAGAAGGTGACGCTGGCCGACCTGGGCCAGGCCAAGCGCATCGAGGTCGCGAAGGAGAACACCACGATCATCGACGGCGCCGGCGAAGCGAAGGACATCGAGGCGCGCGTCAAGCAGATCCGCGTGCAGATCGAGGAAGCCACCAGCGACTACGACCGTGAGAAGCTGCAGGAGCGCGTGGCCAAGCTGGCCGGCGGCGTGGCGGTGATCAAGGTCGGCGCCGCGACCGAGGTCGAGATGAAGGAGAAGAAGGCCCGCGTCGAAGACGCGCTGCACGCGACCCGTGCGGCCGTCGAGGAAGGCATCGTGGCCGGTGGCGGCGTGGCGCTGCTGCGCGCGCGCCAGGCGGCCGGCACGATCAAGGGCGACAACCCTGACCAGGAAGCCGGGGTCAAGCTGGTGCTGAAGGCGGTCGAGTCGCCGCTGCGCGAGATCGTGTTCAACGCCGGCGACGAGCCGAGCGTCGTCGTGAACGCAGTGCTGAACGGCAAGGGCAACTACGGCTTCAACGCACAGAACGGCCAGTACGGCGACATGATCGAGATGGGCATCCTGGATCCGACCAAGGTGACCCGCACCGCGCTGCAGAACGCGGCGTCGGTCGCGTCGCTGATGCTGACCACCGAAGCCATGGTTGCCGAAGCGCCGAAGGACGAGGCGCCCGCCGGTGGCATGCCCGGTGGCATGGGTGGCATGGGCGGCATGGGTGGCATGGACATGTAAGGTCCTGCACCCAAGGTCACGGCCGGTCTCGCGACCGGCAACCTGCTTCGCAAACCCCCGCCGGCGGCAAGCCTGCGGGGGTTTTTCTTCGCCGGGTGCCAGGCTTTCGCGCCGATTGCCCGGCGCGGCCGCAGGCTCAGGACTTGGGTGCCTCCTGCGCTGCGAAGCGCACCGTCACCAGCAGCCCATGCGGCTCGCGCGGGTTCGCACCGAGCTGCACGCTCGCGCCGCAGGTCCGCGCGACCTCCTGCACGATCGCGAGGCCCAGGCCGGTGCCTTCCACGTCGTTCGAGATCCGGTAGAAGCGGTCGAACACCCGCTGCTGCGCTTCGGCGGGGATACCGGGTCCGTTGTCCTCGACGATGAGCTCGACCTGCGCTCCCGCGCTGCGCACGGCCACCGTCACCCGCCCGCCTTCCTGCGTATAGCGCAGCGCGTTGTCGATCAGGTTGGTGATCAGCGCGTCGAGCAGTGCAGGCTCGGCCAGCACGATCGCCGCCGTGTCCGGTGCCAGGTCGAATCCGAGGTCGATGCGGCGACGGTCCGCCAACGCGGCCAGCTGCTCGACGCAGCGCAGTGCCGCGGCGCCCAGATCGACCGGCGCGAGCCGCGCGTGCGCGTCGCCTTGCTCGGCCTGCGCCAGCAGCAACAGCTTGTTCGTGACGGCAATCAAGCGACGGTTGCTGGTCTGCATCTCGCGCCACAGTTCGTCCATGTCGGCCCGGCGCGTCTCCCAGTTCTTTCGGTGTTCCCGCACATAGCGCGCGAACTCGATCTGCGAGGCTTGCAGTGCGAGCGGCGTGCGCAGCTGGTGCGCCGCATCGGCGATGAAGCGGCGCTGCGCCTGCGAATGCGCACGCAGCTGGCGCACGAACTGGTTGATGGTCTCCGCCACCGGCCGCAGCTCGCTGTGCAATGCGTGCGCATCGACCGCGAAGTCGAGGTGCAGCGGGTCGCGCAACGCAAGCTGACGACTAAGGCGCACCAGCGGCCGTAGCTCCCAGGTTAACGCGAGCGTGGTGAGCACGATCGCGAGCACCAGCGCGATCAGCAGGTAGCGCAACGTCGGCCACCAGAGCGTGCGCACCATCTGGTCGCGGCTGCGCGTGGTCTTGGCCACCGCGATCGTGATGTCGCGCGCGCCGGCCACGTCGTACATCGAGCGTTCGGTGATCACCGCGCGCACCGGTCGCCCTTCGAAGCGTGCGTCGTACCACTGGGCCCGGTCCGGGCCCTGCAGGCTGCGCCTGGCCGGCAGCGGAAAGCCGGGCATGCCGGCCAGCAGCGTTCCATCGGCGCTGGTCACGCTCAGGTACACCTGGTCGTGCGCGGTTGACGCGAACAACTCCAATGCCGCCGGCGGAACGCTGGCCTCGACCGCGCCGCCATCCCAGATCAGCCGGTCCGACAGCACCTTGGCCGACGCCAGCAGATCGTGGTCTTGCACGTAGTCCGCCACCTCGGCCGCGTGGCGCCAGCTCAAATACGCGCTGACCGCGACGAACAGCGACAGCGGCAACAGCAGCCAGGCGACCAGGCGCATGCGCAGACTGGTCAGCATCTCGACCCCTGCGCGTCGCAGATCACGCGTCCTCTCGGGCCCGCAGCAGATAGCCGACGCCGCGCAGCGTGATGATCGTCGCCTGGCTGGACTCGAGCTTCTTGCGCAGCCGATGCACGTAGAGTTCGACCGCATCGGCGCTCGGCTCGTCGTCCAGGTCGAACAGGCTGTCGATCAGCGCCTGCTTGGCAACGGTGCTGCCGACCTTCAGCATCAAGGCTTCCAGCAGCGAGCGCTCGCGCGGCGGCAGCGCGAGCGGCTGCTCGGCCAGCTTGAACTGGCGCGTGCGCAGGTCGTAGGCCAGATCCCCGCAGCGGATGTCGTTCGCGCGGCCCGGCACCTGGCGCCGCACCAGCGCCTTGATCCGCGCGACCAACTCGCGTCCCTCGATCGGCTTGACCATGTAGTCGTCCGCGCCGATTTCCAGGCATTGCACCTTCTGGTCCAGCGAAGCGGTCGCGGTCAGGATCAGCACCGGCACGTCGTCGCGCCGCTCGCGCAGCCGCCGCAGCACTCCCTTGCCGGACAGCAGCGGAATGTTCAGGTCGAGCAGCACCAGGTCGTAGCGCGCGTCGCGCAACTGGCGGTCCGCGGCATCGCCGTCGGGCACCTGGTCCACGACGAACGCCTGCTCGCGCAGCAGGCTGGCCAGCCAGTGCGACAGTTGTTCGTTGTCCTCGATCAGCAGCAGCTTCATGACGCAGCAGCTTCATTCTAGGGAGTGCGGCCGCCGCCATGCCGGCCGCGGCGCGCCAGGGATAACCCTGAGAAATCCGCAGGTCCGCCGAAAGCTGGCCGTAGGTTGCCCCTTTCTAGACTGAAGCCGTCCTGCAGCGCGATCAGGCGCGCAGCCCGTTCACCCAATTCGAGGAGATGCAGATGCCCTATTCCACACGCCGTACCCTGCTCGCCGCCGCGCTGTGCGCCGCGTTCGCCGCGGCCGCACCGCTCGCGCAGGCCGCCGATGCGCCGATCACGATCATGGTCGGCGGCATCAACAAGATCATCTACCTGCCGGCCAAGCTGACCGAAGCACTCGGCTACTTCAAGGACGAAGGGCTGAACGTCGAACTGCAGTCGCAGCCGGCCGGTGTCGATGCGGAGAACCAGCTGATCGCCGGCGCGGTGCAGGGCGTGGTGGGCTTTTACGACCACACGATCGACCTGCAGAGCAAAGGCAAGGAAACCGAGGCGATCGCGGTGTTCTGCAAGGTGCCGGGCGAAGTCGAGATGGTCTCGACCAAGGCAGCGCCGACGTTCCAGTCGATGGCCGACGCGAAGGGCAAGACGCTGGGCGTGACCGGCCTGGGCTCGTCGACCGAGTTCCTGACCCGGTATCTGGCGCTGCGCAAGGGCGTCGAATCGAAGGAGTATTCGCTGCTGCCGGTCGGCGCCGGCAACACCTTCATCGCGGCGATCAAGCAGGATCGGATCCAGGCCGGCATGACCACCGAGCCGACGGTCTCGCAGTTGCTGAAGACCGGCGAAGCCAAGGTGCTGGTCGACATGCGGACCGAGGACGGAACGAAGGAAGCCCTGGGCGGGGTGTACCCGGCGGCAAGCCTGTACGTGTCGAACAGCTGGGCCGAATCGCACAAGGAGCAGGCGACCAAGCTCGCCCATGCGTTCGCGAAGACCATGCAGTACATCCACACGCACAGCGCAGAGCAGATCGCAGACCTGATGCCGCGCGACTACTACGGCAACGACAAGCCGCTGTACGTGGCGGCGCTGAAGGCCTCGCTGCCGATGTTCACGACCGATGCGCGCATGCCCGCCGGCGGACCGGAAACGGTGCTGAAGGTGCTGGCCACCTACAAGCCGCTGGTCAAGGCCAAGAACATCGACCTGTCCAAAACCTACACCAACGCCTACCTGGCCGCCGCGGTGAAGTGAGCATGGCGAACGACTTGCAACGCGCCGTCACCCCGGCGATCGAGTTCAACGATGTGTCGCTGCGCTTCATCTCGGCCGACGGCACCGCAACGGTGACGCTGCGCAACTTCTCGATGGAAGTCGAGCGCGGCGAGTTCGTCGCGATCGTCGGCCCGACCGGCTGCGGCAAGTCGACCACGCTGAACATGATCACCGGCCTGCTGCAACCCACGGTCGGCGGCGTGCAGGTGATGGGCCAGCCGGTGCGCGGCATCGACCCGCGCATCGGCTTCGTGTTCCAGACCGATGCTGTGTTCCCCTGGCGCACCGTCGCGGAGAACGTCGCGGCGGGGCCGCTGTTTCGCGGCCAAGGGCGGCGCGATGCGCACGCGCTGGCGGCCGCGTGGATTGCGCGCGTCGGCCTCGAAGGCTTCGGCGGTCACTACCCGCATCAGCTGTCCGGCGGCATGCGAAAGCGCGTGGCGCTCGCGCAGACCTTCATCAACAGCCCCGAAATCCTGCTGATGGACGAGCCGTTCTCGGCGCTCGACATGCAGACGCGCACGCTGATGCAGGACGAGTTGCTCAAGCTCTGGTCCGGCACCGGCGGCTCGGTGGTGTTCGTCACGCACGACCTGGAGGAAGCGATCGCGCTCGCGGACCGCGTCTTCGTGCTCTCGGCGCGGCCGGCGACGCTCAAGCGCGTCTACCCGATCGACCTGCCGCGCCCGCGCGTGATGTCCGAGGTGCGCTACGACCCGAACTTCATCGAGCTGTCCAAGCAGATCTGGGCTGATTTGCGCGAAGAAGTCTCCATCCACTGAGCGAGGGAGTTTTCGTGAACACCTCTGTATCTGCATCTCTCCCCGGCGGCACCCTGCCCGCCTCGCTCAGCGACGAGGCGCTGGCGCGCGAGTCGCTGCGCGCGCAGGCTGCGCTCAAGCGTCGCCGCGCGGTCATCATCGGCCTGCGCCTCGTCGTGCTGGTCGTGGTGCTCGGCGGTTGGGAACTGGCCGCGCGGCGCAAGTGGATCGACCCGTTCTTCTACTCGCAGCCGTCGCTGATCTGGGCGCAGATCGTCGAATGGGTGCGTGACGGCACGGCGCAGGGGCCGTTGTGGGTGCAGATCGCGGTGACGCTGGAAGAAACCATCATCGGTTTCTTCATCGGCGGCGTCGGCGGCATCGTCTGCGGCATTCTGCTGGGCCGCAACAAGCTCGCGGCCGACGTGTTCAGCCTTTACATCAACATCGCCAATTCGATTCCGCGCGTGGTACTGGGCTCGGTGTTCGTGATCGCGCTCGGCCTCGGCATGGCGTCCAAGGTCGCGCTCGCGGTGGTGATGGTGTTCTTCGTCGTGTTCGGCAATGCGTTCCAGGGCGTGATCGAGGCCGACAAATACCTGATCGCGAACGCGCGCATCCTCGGCGCGTCACCAAGGCAGGTCACGACCGCAGTGGTGATTCCGTCGGCGATGTCGTGGATCCTGGCCAGTCTGCATGTCAGCTTCGGTTTCGCGCTGGTCGGCGCGGTGGTCGGCGAGTTCCTCGGCGCCAAGCAGGGCATGGGCCTGCTGATCTCGACCGCGCAGGGCGCGTTCAACGCGAGCGGCGTGTTCGCGGCGATGATCCTGCTCGCCGCGGTGGCGCTGGTCGCCAACTCGCTCTTGACCTGGTTGGAGAAGCGCCTGCTGAAGTGGCGGCCGGCCCCTGCGGCCTGATACGGCCGGCCGCGGCCCGACGGCCGATCAGGCCGGCGGCGCGCCGTAGGCGTTGGGCTGAGGCTCGCTCGGCTGCACGGCGAAGTACAGCAACACCAGTCCGCCGAGCACCGGGATCAAGCCAAGAAGCAGCCACCAGCCGCTGCGGCCGATGTCGTGCAGGCGGCGCGCGCCGGCCGCCAGCAACGGCAGCACAAAGACTAGGATCACGAGGCTGTACAGATAGCGGTGAATCAGGCCGGCCACGACGGCGACGATGATGTAGCCGAGCACGAACCACCAGTACTCGGGACGGGACGCCCGGCCGGAAAAATCGACGTACTTGCCGAAGCAGGTCTTGATCGCTTGCTGAAAGTTCATTGATCGGCTCCTTTGAATCCCTCGGGAAAGGCCCCCGCATCGGGATCATATCGGGCGGCCGCCCCGCCGGAAACGCCGGCGGCAGATCAGCCTCGGCGCAGCCGCGCAAGCAGCCCGGCGGTCGAAGCGTCGAGGCCGCTCGTGTCGCCGGAGGCGAGCCGCGGCGCAAGGTCCTGCGCCAGCACCTTGCCGAGCTCGACGCCCCATTGGTCGAAGCTGTCGATGCCCCAGACCGCGCCGCTGACGAAGACGCGGTGCTCCTGCAGCGCGATCAGCGCGCCGAGCGATGCCGGCGTCAGTTCGTCCAGCAGCAAAAAGGTGCTCGGCCGATTGCCGGGGAAGTCGCGGTGGCCGCCGGCGTCGAAGCGGCCCTGCATCAGCGCCTGCGCCTGCGCCAGCGCGTTCGCCAGCAGTTGCTCCTGATGTCCCGCGAGCGCATGCCGGGCCTTTCGCACCGCGACGAATTCGACCGGCACTACGTCGGTCCCCTGGTGCAGCATCTGAAAGTAAGCATGCTGGCCGTTCGTGCCGGGCTCGCCCCACAGCACCGGCGCGGTGCCGAACGGCAGCATCTGCCCCGATAGATCCACCCTTTTCCCGTTGCTCTCCATCTCGAGCTGCTGCAGATACGCCGGCAGGCGCCTGAGCGCGCTGTGGTACGGCGCGATGCTGCGGCTGGTGAAGCCGAGGAAGTTGCGGTACCAGACGTCGAGCAGACCGAGGCGCATCGGCAGGTTGCGCCGCGCGGGCGCGGCGCGGAAATGCTCGTCCATCGCATGCGCGCCGGCGAGCAGCTCGCGAAAGCGCCCGGCGCCG
Source organism: Burkholderiaceae bacterium (assembly GCA_030123545.1). Lineage (NCBI taxonomy): Bacteria > Pseudomonadati > Pseudomonadota > Betaproteobacteria > Burkholderiales > Burkholderiaceae > Burkholderiaceae bacterium. Next base: position 3,219,670 of record CP126124.1, read on the forward strand.
ATCGCGATCGCGATCGGCAGCCCGATCGCCGACCAAAGCGAATAGCGCCCGCCGACCCAGTCCCAAAAGCCGAAGGTCGTCGTGACGCCGAAGCGCCGCGCCTCCTCGACATTCGTGGTCAGCGCGACGAAATGGCGCGCAATGTCGCTGCCGCCGCCTGCCTCAAACCAGGCGCGGGCGGACCGCGCATTGGTCATGGTCTCGGCGGTGGTGAAGGTCTTGGACGCGATCAGGAACAGCGTGCGCCGCGGAGTCAGATCGCGCAGCACCGCCGCGAGTTCGTGGCCGTCGACGTTCGAGACGAAATGGAAGCGTTTGCCGCGCAACGCGAACGCATCGAGCGCCTGCACCGCCATCTGCGGTCCGAGGTCCGAGCCGCCGATGCCGATGTTGACGATGTCGGTGATGCCCGTGTCGGCGCGCACGACTTCCGCAAAAGCCAGCATCGCGTCCAGCGTCTCGTGCACCTGAGCGAGCGCTTCGCGCAAGTCGATTGCTCCGTTTTTAATAGCTTTAGGTGAAGACACCACCTTGGCTTCCGCCGGAAATCGCAACAAATAATGGAGCGCCGCGCGCTGCTCGGTGCTGTTGACCAGCGCGCCGGCGAACATCTCGTCGCGCCGCGCGGCGACGCCGCGCTGCTCGGCCAGCTCTAACAGCAGCGCCTCGATGTCCGCGTCGATCAGGTTCTTCGACAGGTCGGCGAACAGGTGCGGCGCCTCCTGGCTGAACGCCGCAAAGCGCTCCGGGTCCGACGCGAACGCGGCGCGCAGGTCGATCGCACCGGATGCCGCAACCTGCTGCAGGGCCTGCCAGGCGGGCGTGCGGTCGGCGCGCGGACGCGTAGGCAATCCCGTGCTCATGCTTCGTTGATCAGCTGCTCGAGCCGCACCGCGTCCGCCGCGAACGCGCGGATCCCTTCGGCCAGCTTGTCGCTGGCCATCGCGTCGTCGTTGAGCGCGTAGCGGAATCCCGGCTCGTCGAAATGCACCGGGGGCAGATCGAGCGCACGGGCAGCCTCTGCGTCCAGCGCGCGCTTCAGTGGCGCGTCGCTCGCGGCGAGCTGGGCCATCAGCTCCGGGCTGATCGTCAGCAGGTCGCAGCCGGCGAGCGCGACGATCTGGCCGGTGTTGCGAAAGCTCGCGCCCATCACTTCGGTGTTGATGCCGAAATGCTTGAAGTGCTCGTAGATGCGGCGCACCGACTGCACGCCGGGATCATGAGCGCCGGCATGCTCAGACTCGATCCACTCCGCGCCAGCCGCCTTCTTGTGCCAGTCGTAGATGCGGCCGACGAACGGCGAGATCAGCTGCACGCCGGCGTCGCCGCAGGCCACCGCCTGCACGAACGAGAACAGCAGCGTGAGGTTCGTGCGGATGCCGCGGCGTTCGAGTTCGGCCGCCGCGGCGATGCCCTCCCAGGTCGCGGCGACCTTGATCAGCACGCGCTCGCTTTCGATACCCTCGGCGCGGTACAGCGCGATCAGCCGCTCGGCGCGCGCGATGCTGGCCGGCGTGTCGAAGCTCAGCCGCGCGTCGACCTCGGTCGAGACCCGGCCCGGGATGATCGCGAGGATCTCGCAGCCGAAACGCACCAGCAGCCGGTCGACCAGTTCATCGATCGCGCGGCCGCGGTGCTGCGCGACCGTGCCGGTCAGCAGCGGCCGGTACTCGGGCTTTTGCACCGCCTTGAGGATCAGCGACGGATTCGTCGTCGCATCGTGCGGAAGGTAGCGGCCAAGCTGCTTGAAGTCGCCGCTGTCGGCGACCACCGTGGTGTACTGTTTCAGGGCGTCGAGCTGATTCATCGGCTCGATTGTCCCTGAAATAGAATTTCCCGAACGATTCGAGATCACCCTTTCAGCGAGCGAAGCAGCCTTCCATGTCGTTCGACCTCGTGCTCTTCGGCGGTACCGGCGACCTGACCTGGCGCAAGCTGATGCCGGGACTGTTCCAGGCGTTCCGCCACGGCTCGCTGCCGGATGGCGGGCGCATCATCGGCGTCGCGCGCGACGCGCTCGACGACGCGCAGTACCGCGAACTGATCCACACGCGCTTTGGCCAGGTCGAAGGCGAGAAGCGCCCGCACCCCGACGAGTTCGCGCGCTTTGCCGAACTGCTGCGGTTCGTGCAGATGGACCTGTCGCGACCGGCCGACTATGCGCGGCTTGCCGCGCGGCTGGCCGAGCGCGCCGCCGACACCGTCGTGATGTACGTCGCGACCGCGCCGACGCTGTTCGCGACCACCTGCGAGCAGATCGCCGCCGCCGGCCTCGCCCGGGCCAACACCCGCATCGTGCTCGAGAAGCCGCTCGGCCACGACCTCGCGTCGAACCGCGCAATCAACCAGACGGTGCGCCGCGCGTTCCCCGAGCGCCAGGTGTTCCGCATCGACCATTACCTGGGCAAGCCTTCCGTGCAGAACCTGTTCGCGCTGCGCTTCGGCAACGCGCTGTTCGAGCCGTTGTGGCGGCGCGAGACGATCGCGAACATCCAGATCACGATCGCCGAAGACATCGGCGTCGAAAAGCGCGGCGCGTTCTACGACGGCACCGGCGCGCTGCGCGACATGGTGCAGAACCACGCGCTGCAGCTCTTGTGCGCGATCGGCATGGAGCCGCCGATCAACGCGCATGCCGACGCGATCCGCGACGAAAAACTCAAGGTGCTGCGCTCGCTGAAACCCTGGACCGCGCACAGCGTGGCGCAGCACGTGGTGCGCGGCCAGTACGCGGCCGGCCAGCCTGGCGGACACCCGGTGCCCGCGTATCGCGACGAGGCCGGCGTCGCGGCCGACACTCGCACCGAGACCTTCGTCGCGCTGCGCACCGAGATCGCGAACTGGCGCTGGGCCGGCGTGCCGTTCTACATCCGCACCGGCAAGCGACTGGCCGCGCGCGACGCGCACATCGAGGTCAACTTCCGCCCCGCGCCGCACGCGATCTTCCGCGCACCGCCGGGCGCGGCGAACCGCCTCGTGATCAACCTGCAGCCGAAGGACGGGCTGGAACTGCACCTGCTCGCGCAGGGGCAGGACCACCGCCGCGGGCAGCACGGCGCGGCGCAGGTGCTGACCCCGGTGCACCTGGACCTGGACTTCGACAAGCGCTTCGGCACCGAGCGGGTCGGCGCCTACGAGCGGCTGCTGCTCGACGTGATCGCCGGCCGGCTCAACCTGTTCGTGCGCAGCGACGAGCAGGAAGAAGCCTGGCGCTGGGTCGAGCCGGCGCTGGACGCCTGGCGCGCCGACCCGGAACCGCCGCGCCCCTATGCGGCCGGCACCTGGGGCCCGAGCGCCGCGAGCGCGATGATCGCGCGCGACGGTTATTGCTGGAGCGAGGAGTGTTGAGGCCGCTCTGTGCCGAAACGCCAGCACATGCGATTCTCAGAGCGAAATCGCGCCAGAGCCTGTATGGGCATTGCATCGAGCGCTACTGAATAAATAGCATCTCCGCGGCGCGCTGCTGCCGCGGAGATGCGGCACGGGACGAGGTCGCTCGCCCCGGCGCTCGATCCGAACTCAGATCCGCCCCTCTTCCACCGCATGGCAGGCGACTCGGGAACCGTGCAGTTCGCGCAGCACCGGGCGCTCGCTGCGGCAGCGCTCGTCCGCGTGCGGGCAGCGTGGATGGAAGGTGCAGCCGGTCGGCGGGTTGAGCGGGTTCGGCACCTCGCCCTGCACCGGCGTGCGGGCGCGGCCGGTGTCGTGCATCTTCGGGATCGCGTCGAGCAGCATCCGGGTGTACGGATGGCGCGGCTCGGCGAACAGCCGCCGCTTGTCGGCGACCTCGACCAGGCGGCCCAGGTACATCACGCCAACCTCATCGCTCACGTGCCGCACCACCGCGAGGTTGTGCGAGATGAACAGGTAGGTCAGGCCCTGCCTGCGCTGCAGGTCCTTCATGATGTTGAGCACCTGCGCCTGCACGCTCACGTCGAGCGCCGAGGTCGGCTCGTCGCACACCAGGAAGTCGGGCTCGGTCGCGAGCGCGCGCGCGATCGAGATGCGCTGGCGCTGCCCGCCGGAGAACTGGTGCGGGAACTTGGCCATGTCGGCCGCCGCGAGGCCGACCGACTGCAGCAGCGCGCCGACGCGCTCGCGCAGCCCGGCGGCGTCGGTGCAGATGCCGTGCTCGCGCAGCGGCTCGCCGACGATCGCGTCCACGGTCCAGCGCGGGTTCAGGCTGGCGTACGGATCCTGAAAGATCATCTGCACGCGCCGCCGCAACTGCCTTCCCGCGGCGGTCGCGAACGCCGCGTGCGCGTCCTGCCCGTCGAACAGCACGCTGCCGCGCGTCGGCCGGTACAGGCCGACCAGCAGCCGCGCCACCGTGCTCTTGCCGCAGCCCGATTCGCCGACCAGCGCCAGCGTCTTGCCGCGCTCGATCTCGAACCCGACGCCATCGACCGCGTGCAGCAGCTGGCGCGGCCGGCGTTCGAGCACGCGGTTCAGCCAGGGCGCGGACACGTCGAAGGTCTTGGCCAGGTCGCGCGCCTGCACCAGCGGCGCATTGGCCCCCTCCCTCGCTGGGGGAGGGTTGGGGTGGAAGCTGGCTGCGTCGCCAGGTTTGACCAACGTTGCCCCCATCCCCGCCTTCCCCCAGCGGGGGAAGGAGTTCGAGCCGTGCGCCGTGGTCTCGCTCATGCAGACACTTCCGTACGGACATCGTGCAGCCAGCAGGCCGCGCGCGTCGCGCCGGCGCTCATCAGGTCGGGACGCTGGACGCGGCAGCGCTCGAACACCTGCGTGCAGCGTGGGTTGAACGCGCAGCCGGCAGGGATGGCATTGAGCCGCGGCATCGCGCCGTCGATCTGGTTCAGCCGCTCGCGCTCGGCCGTGATGTCGGGAATCGCGGCCATCAGCCCGGCGGTGTACGGGTGCGCCGGCTGGTTGATCACCTCGTGCACCGGGCCGATCTCGGCGATTCGCCCGGCGTACATCACCGCGACCCGGTCGCAGGTTTCGGCGATCACGCCCATGTCGTGCGTGATCAGCATCACCGCCGCGCCGTGTTCGCGGCACACCTGCTTCAAGAGCGTGATGATCTGCGCCTGGATCGACACGTCGAGCGCGGTGGTCGGCTCATCCGCGACGATCAGCTTCGGTTCGGCCGCGAGCGCGAGCGCGATCACCACGCGCTGGCGCATGCCGCCGGAGAACTGGTGCGGATAGTGGTCGATGCGCTCGGCCGCCGCTGGAATGCCCGTGCTGTCGAGCAGCGCGATCGCGCGTGCGCGCGCGTCCCGGTCGGTGAGCGGCAGGTGCGTGCGGATCGTCTCGACCAGCTGGCGCCCTATCGTGTAGAGCGGATTGAGAGACGTCAGCGGATCCTGGAAGATCGCGCCGATGCGTTTGCCCCGAACGTGGCGCATCTTCTCCGGCGGCAAATGGTCGATGCGCTCGCCCTCGAGCACGATCTGCCCGCCGGCGATGCGGCCCGGTGGCTCGAGCAGACCGATGATGGCCGCGCCGGTCAGCGATTTGCCGGCGCCGGATTCGCCAACCATGCCGAGGATCTCGCCTGGCGCGATCGCGAACGACACGTCGTCGAGCGCGCGCAGCAGGCCGCGGCGCTGCGGAAATTCGACGATCAGGTTGCTGACTTCGAGCAGGTTCATTCACGGCGCCCGGTCATCTCAACCTCGGATTGAGCGCGTCCCGAAGCCAATCGCCCAATAAATTGACCGACAGCGCGATCAGTATCAGCATCACGCCGGGGAACACCGCGATCCACCATTCACCGGAGAACATGTAGTCGTTGCCGACGCGGATCAGCGTGCCGAGCGAGGGCCGGGTCGGCGGCGCGCCGACCCCGAGGAACGACAGCGTCGCCTCGGTGATGATCGCGGTCGCGACCTGCACCGTCGCGAGCACCAGCACCGGCCCGAGCACGTTCGGCAGCACGTGGCGCGTCATGATGCGTAGCGGCGCGACGCCGGTGACGCGCGCCGCCTGCACGTATTCCTTGTTGCGCTCGATCAGCGTTGAGCCGCGCACGGTGCGCGCGTACTGCACCCAGCCGCTGAGCGAGATCGAGATGATCAGCACGCCGAACGCGAGCGTCTCGTGCGCGTCGGGGAACATCGCGCGGCCCACGCCGGCGATCAAGAGCGCGATCAGGATCGCGGGAAAGGACAGCATCACGTCGCACAGCCGCATCAGGCCCGAGTCGATCCAGCCGCCGCGAAAGCCCGCCAGCAGGCCGAGCGAGATGCCGATCAGCATCGAGAGCAGCACAGACACGACGCCGACCGCGAGCGAGATGCGCGCGCCGTACATCAGCGCCGACAGGATGTCGCGCCCCTGGTCGTCGGTGCCGAGCAGATACTTCGCGCTCCCGTGCGCATACCAAGCGGGCGGCAGTTGCGCGTCCGACAGCACCAGCGTCGCGAGGTCGAACGGGTCGTGCGGCGCGACCCAGCGCGCGAACACCGCGCAGAACACGCAGACGAACGCGATCACGGCCGCTGCGATCGCGACCGGCGAGGTGCGAAAGCTGTAGCCGATGTCGCTGTCGAACCAGCGCTGCAGGGTCCGGACCATGCGTGGAATCTGCGGACTATCGGGTCAGGCGCGCGCCGCGCCGCCGTGATGCGGCGCGGCGCAGCGGAGCGTCAGTCCTTCTTCGCCACGTGGATCCACTTGAAGTCGAGGATGTTGTCGCCGCGCAGCACCACGGAAACCCCCTTCTTCACGCCCCAGGCCAGGTACTGCTGGTGCAGCGGCAGCGTGCCGACGTCGTCGGCGAAGATCTTGAACGCCGCGGTGATCTCCGCCTGCCGCTTGACCGGGTCGGTTTCCGACTCGACCTTCGCGGTCAGCTCGTCGAACTTCGGGTTGCAGTACGAACCCAGGTTGAACTGGCCGGCGCCGGTCTTGTCGTCCGGGCACACCATCAGCGCGTGCATCGCGTTCGCCGCGTCGTAGGTCGACGGCGTCCAGCCGAGCATGTAGAAGCTCGTGTCGCGGCGCAGGATCTTCGGGAAGTAGGTGCCCTTGGTCTCGGCAATCACGTTGACCTTGACGTTGATCTTCGCCAGATTCGCCGCCACTGCCTGGCAGATCTGGCTGTCGTTCACGTAGCGGTCGTTCGGGCAGTTCATCGAGACCTCGAAGCCGTTCGGGTAGCCGGCGTCGGCCATCAGCTTCTTCGCGGCTTCGACGTCGTACGGCAGGCGCTTGTCCTGCTCGGCGGTCCAGCCGTTGATGCCGGGGCCGATCAACAGCGCGGTCGGTCGCGACTGGCCGCGCATCACGGTCTTCTTGATGCCCTCGATGTCGATCGCCTCGTAGAACGCCTTGCGCACCCGCACGTCCTTGAACGGGTTCTTGCCCTTCACGTTCGAGTACAGCAGCTGGTCGCGCTTCTGGTCCATGCCGAGGAAGATCGTGCGCAGCTCAGGGCCGGTCAGCACGGTGGCGACGCCGCTCGCGTTGACGCGGGCGATGTCCTGCACCGGCACCGGCTCCATCACGTCGACCTCGCCCGACATCAGCGCTGCCACGCGCGTCGCGGCGTTGCCGATCGGGGTGAAGATCACTTCCTGCGCATTGCCTTCGACCTTGCCCCAGTAGTTCAGGTTGCGCACCATCACCGTGCGCACGCCCGGCTGGCGCTCGCGCAGCCGGTACGGGCCGGTGCCGTTCTCCTTGAACGACGCGGTGTTCTCGATGCCCTTGCGCTTGTCGACCGGCTTCACCGCGTTGTTCGCCTCGCACCACTTCTTGCTCATCATGTAGACGGTGGAGATGATCGACGGCAGGATCGGGTTCGGCGCCTTGGTTTCGATCTCGACCGTGTAGTCGTCGATCTTGCGCACGTCCTTGAAGTCGGAGACGTAGCTCTTCATGTCGGAGCCGTCGGCCGCGGCGCGCTGGAAGCTGAACAGCACGTCATCGGCGGTGAACGGCGTGCCGTCGTGGAACTGCACGCCGTGGCGCAGATTGAAGCGCCACACGTTCGGCGAGGTCTGCTTCCACGAAGTCGCCAGCGCCGGCGCCAGGCTCAGGTCCTTGTTGCGCCCGGTCAGGCCCTCGTACATGTTGCCGTCGACGGAAAGCTGTAGCGTCTCGTTCAGCGAGTGCGGGTCCATCGACAGCGCATCGCCCTGGTCGGCGACCCGCACGGTCTGCGCCGACGCTCCAGAATTCATAGCATACAGCGCACAGAACAAGCCGGCTGCAAGCAGATTTGATTTGAATTTCACGGCAGGGGTCTCCTCTTCCAGGTGGCAAAAACGGTGAGCGGCGCGCTCAAGGCGCGGCCGGGGTGCGCAGCGGCAGGCTCTGCTCGATCAGCCCGGCGTGCAGCGCCGCGCCGAGCGGCAGGATGTCGTCGTTGAAGTCGTAGCGGTTGTTGTGCAAAAAGCTGGTGCCGACGCCGTTCTCGGCGCCCTGGCCGATGCGCAGGTACGCGCCCGGCTTGACCTGCAGCATGAACGAGAAATCCTCGGCGCCCATGCTGGGTTCGAGGTCGCGCACCACCCGGTCCGCGCCGACCAGCGATTCGGCCACGTCGGCAGCGAACTCAGCTTCGTCGTGGCTGTTGATCGTCGCCGGGTATATGCGCTCGTACTTCAGCGTCGCCGATGCGCCGAACCCCAGCGCGACGGCGTTGCACAGGTCGTGCAGCCGGTGCTCGACCATCGTCTGCACTTCCCTGTTGAAGGTGCGCACAGTGCCGACCAGCGTCGCCGTGCCCGGGATCACGCTGAACGCGCCCAGGTCGCCGGCCTGCATCGCGCACAGGCTGACCACCGCGCGGTCGAGCGGGCGCACGTTGCGCGAGACGATGCTCTGCGCCGCGGTGATGATGTGCGCCGCGACCAGCACCGGGTCGATCGTCATGTACGGATGCGCGCCGTGTCCGCCGCGGCCGGTGACCTCGATCGTGATCCGGTCCGCCGCGGCCATCATCGGCCCCGAGTTGATGCCGATCGTGCCGGGCCGCATCGCCGGCCAGTTGTGCATGGCGTAGACCGAATCGACCGGAAAACGCTCGAACAGGCCGTCCTCGATCATCACGCGCGCGCCGGCGAAACCCTCCTCGCCCGGCTGGAAGATCAGCGCCGCGGTGCCGTCGAAGTTGCGCGTCGCCGCCAGATAGCGCGCCGCGCCGACCAGCATCGCGACGTGGCCGTCGTGCCCGCAGCCGTGCATCAGCCCGGCCTTCGCCGACTTCCAGCCGAAGTCGTTCTGCTCGGTGATCGGCAGCGCATCCATGTCGGCGCGCAGGCCGACCATGCGCCCGCTCGCCTGCTCACGCCCGTGGATCAGCCCGACCACGCCGGTCTTGCCGATGCCGGTATGAATTTCGTCGACACCGCACAGGCGCAGCGCCTCCTGCACCCGGCCGCTGGTGTAGACCTCTTCGAAGCCGAGTTCCGGGTGTGCGTGCAGGTCGCGCCGGAACGCGGTGAGTTCCGGATGCAGTTCGGAGAGCTGCGCGAACGCGCGGCCGCTGACCTTCAGACGTGCGGCCTGCATCAATGCCCCCCGGCGGAATCGAGGCGCAGCCGCGGATCGACGGCGAAATAAAGCAGGTCGACGATCAGGTTGATGACCACGAAGATCAGCGCGATCAGGCACAGGTAGGCCGCCATCACCGGGATGTCGGCGAACGTCACCGCCTGAATGAACAGCAGCCCCATGCCCGGCCATTGGAACACGGTTTCGGTGATGATGGAAAAGGCGATCAGCCCGCCGAGTTGCAGCCCGGTGATCGTCATCACCGGCACCAGCGTGTTCTTCAGCGCATGGCCGAAGTGGATCGCGCGGTTCGTCAGGCCCCGTGCGCGCGCAAACTTGATGTAGTCGGTGCGCAGCACCTCCAGCATCTCGGCGCGCACCAGGCGCATGATCAGCGTGAGCTGGAAGATCGCCAAGGTCACCGCCGGCATCAGGATGTGCGCCCAGCCGTCGCGCGTGAACAGGCCGCTGGTCCACCAGCCGAAATGCACCACCTGGCCGCGGCCGAAGCTCGGCAGCCAGCCGAACTCGACCGAGAAGAACAGGATCAGCAGAATGCCGATCAGGAAGGTCGGCAGCGACACGCCCAAGAGCGAGATCGTCATGAACACCTGCGACAGGAAACTGCCGCGCTTGAGCGCCGCGTAGACGCCCATCGGCACGCCGACCACGACCGCCAGCAGCGCCGCAACGATCGACAGCTCCAGCGTCGCCGGAAAGCGCTCGCCGATCAGCCGCGACACCTTCTGGCCGAGCCGCAGGCTCAGGCCGAAATTGCCCTGCACCGCGTTCACCAGGAAATGCCAGAACTGCACGAAGAACGGCTGGTCCAGCCCAAGCTCGGCGCGCAGTTGCATGCGCTGCGCAGGCGTCGCGTCCTGTCCCAGCATGAACGCCACCGGATCGCCGACGTACTGGAACAGCAGGAACGCGATCAGCGCGACCACGACCATCACGATCACGGCTTGCAGCAGGCGGCGCAGGATGAAGGCGGACATCAGCGAGAAGCGGCACGAGCGCGGCAGCAGCACTGCCGGCTACCCGCCGCATCGTAGCAGAGCCCCTATTGCGTGATGCTCAGGGGTTTCCTTGAGCGCGATGCGGCATCGCGACGCGCAAGCCAAATGGCCGCAGCACCGCCGCCACGACCGGGGCGTCGAGCAGCAATGGAGAAGACAACGAAAAAACCCTGCAGCGTTGCCGCTGCAGGGTTCGAAGATTTCCGTCGTCGGCCAGCGTACGCCGGCCTGGGATCAGAAGCTGGTCTTCAGACCAACACCGTAGCCGGTACCGCTGGCGCCAGCGACTGCGGGGAGGCCAGGATTGCCACCACCATTGCCACCGGAGAAGCCGTAAGCGCCGTTGTTCTTGTTGCTGATGTGCGACACAGTGCCGTACAGCGCGGTCCGCTTGGACAGGTTGTACACATAGCCCAGCGCCCACTGGTCGGCACCGTCGTTCGTCGCGTTGTCCTGCTTGATCCGGTTGTACGAGATCGGGATGTAGCCAGGGCCTGCGTTGATGGTCGCGCCCAGACCCCAATGCGTGTACTTGTTGCCGTTGACGTTGGAGTCAGCGTCGTTCACACCATAGTGCGCCATCGCGGTCGCAACGCCGAAGTTGTACGAACCGGCGATGTCCCACGACTTCAGCTTGCTGTTGTCGGCGGTTTCACCTGCGACCGGGGCGGTCGTGGTCTGCCCATAGTCCGCAGCCACGTTGATCGGGCCGTTTGCATAGCCGATGCGGGCGCCCGCGTACTGGCCGATCGACGGCGTGCCATTGGTATTGCCCGGGAAGGCATACATCAGCTGCGCGTAGATGCCGCTACCGACGGCGGAATTGCCGTTCGGCGCAAAGCCCCACAGGTACTGGATCGAATTGCTGGCACGAGCGTAGCTGATGCCGCTCTGACCGCCGGCGGTGATGTTCGAGCCGGCGCCCGGGCCCAGCGTGCCGAACGGATCGAACACGGTGTCGCTCCAGAACGTCGGGGTGTAGTCGCGGCCCAGACGGACTTCACCGAAGTTGCCGGCCAAGCTGACCGTGCTGCGACGACTGAAGAGCGACGAAACAGGCGCGCCATTCTGACTCGTGACGGTGCCGCCGGCGCCGCCGGTGCCGTTCAGCACAGCCATTTCCAACCAGAAGTTGGCCGACATGCCGCCGCCCAGATCTTCGGTGCCGCGGAAGCCCAGCTGGCTGGACGCCAGACCGCTCTGGTCGAACATCGTCTTGCTGTTGGGGCCCATGCTGTAATGGCTGATGCCGGCGTCGACCACACCCCACAGGGTCACGGACGATCCGGAAGTCTGTGCAGAGGCCGCGCCGACGAAGGCGATCGCAGCCAGAGCTACTAGGGATTTCTTCATTTCGAAATTCTCCAAGGTTGAACAGAAGGCACCGGTGACAGAAAAGACGTAATCGATTCCCCGGGGCCAACCTCCTTTTGGGAAGTTGTTGCTATTGCACCAGAGTTAGGAGCCCGGGGCAAAGAAAAGCGCGGAAAAACCCGCGCGCGTCGGCCGCTTCGTTGCATCAACGCCACAATCGACCGCGTAACGTGGAATCCTTGCAACAGTATCGGGGTCAATCGACCGGGCATAAACTGCAACGAACAGCCTACCCAGTTTCGCGAACAGTAGAACCAAGGCATGAATACGAATGACCGGGTGGACCAGATGCTGGTCGCCGCCGACACCGCACTGCGGACCCTGTTCGCGGCACCACGCGCGACCCGGCCCTGCCCGGTCGTGCCCGAAAACGACAGCATCCTCACCGCGCAGGAGAAGCAGTTGTCGGGCGCACTGATGCGAGTGAATCACGTGGGTGAAGTCTGCGCACAGGCACTGTATGCGTCGCAGGCACTGGCGACGCGCAGCACGCGGCTGCGCACGCATTTCGACGCGGCCGCGCGCGACGAGGTCGATCACCTGGCATGGACTCGCGGCCGGCTCGATGAGTTGGGCGCGCGGCCCTCGCTGCTCAATCCGCTGTGGTACGCCGGAGCGTTCGCGCTGGGCCTCGTGGCCGGGCGGCTCGGCGACCGCGTCAGCCTCGGCTTCGTCGAGGAGACCGAACGCCAGGTCGAAGCGCATCTGGACCGTCATCTCGACCGGTTGCCCGATGGCGACCATGCGTCGCGCGCGATCGTCGCGCAGATGCGCGACGACGAGGCGCGGCACGCGGCCCAGGCACGCGATGCTGGCGCCATCGACTTCCCTAGGCCGGTGCAGGCGCTGATGCGTGCTGCGGCGCGGGTGATGACGAAGACCGCGCACTATATCTGAGCATGGCACGCCGAGCCCCGAGCGCGCTGCGCGTCACCCGCAGTGCATAAAGTTCAAAGACATCGAGGGCCGCGGAGCAGGCCATGCGGGAACACTCGCGGGGCCGGCTCTGCCGGACCGCTGAGTGTGCCCCCTCGCAGGGGGTTGGCGAAGCGACACGAAGTGCGCGCAGCCTGGGGGTGGTTCATCCAACCTCGATCACCTCGAAGCTGGTTACGATCTCCGCGGTCTTGGCCAGCATCGCACTGGCCGAGCAGTATTTTTCGTGACTGAGTCGTACCGCGCGATCGACCGCCTGCGCCGGAATGCCGCGGCCCTTGATCGTGAAGTGCATCTGGATCCGCGTGAACACCTTGGGGTCGGATTCGGCACGCTCGGCACTCAGGCGTACCGTGCAGCCCTGCACCTCGTGCCGGCCGCGTTTCAGGATCAACACCACGTCGTACGCAGTGCAGCCGCCGGTGCCGGCGAGCACGGTCTCCATCGGGCGCGGCGCGAGGTTTTGGCCGCCATTCGCGGGCATATCGGCGTCGGGAGCGCCGTCCATCGCCAGCACATGGCCGCTGCCGGTTTCGGCAACGAAGCCCATGCCGGAGCGAGCGCCGCTCGCGCCGGTCCAGCTCACCAGGCATTCCATAGCACCCTCCTGCTTCTCGATCGATGCGACAGGCTCCGAGCAGGGCCTGTTCCACCGGAAATTGCCAATTAAGTCACGGTTGCGACCGCACCGCTTGTGCGACGCAACAAAAATGACATTACACTTCGTTCATCGCTTCACTTGCTGAAGCGGCCGATTGTCTCCTCCATCCTCTGAAAAGATGGATTCACAGCCCCGAACCGCAAGGCCCGGGGCTTTTTTTTCGGCTTGGGCGGATCGGGCGGGATCGCTGCGCACGCTTATCATTGCGGCTCCATGAGCACCTCGCCGCTGCAGCCCGCCGACTACCTGAAGAAGATCCTCAACGCGAAGGTCTACGACGTCGCGATCGAATCGCCACTGGAACCCGCTCGCGCGTTGAGCCGCCGCCTGCACAACCGCGTGCTGCTCAAGCGCGAGGACCAGCAGCCGGTGTTCAGCTTCAAGCTGCGCGGCGCGTACAACAAGATGGCGCAGCTCGCGCCCGAGCAGCTCGCGCAGGGCGTGATCTGCGCGTCGGCCGGCAACCATGCGCAGGGCGTGGCGCTCGGCGCGCACAAGCTCGGAACACGCGCGGTGGTGGTGATGCCGACCACCACGCCGCAGGTCAAGGTCGATGCGGTGAAGACGCTCGGCGCCGAGGTGGTGTTGCAGGGCGACAGCTATTCCGACGCGTACCAGCACGCGGTGCAGCTTGGGCGCGAGCAGAACCTGACGTTCGTGCATCCGTTCGACGACCCGGACGTGATCGCCGGCCAGGGCACGATCGCGATGGAGATGCTGCGCCAGCACCAGGGGCCGCTCGACGCGGTGTTCGTCGCGGTCGGTGGCGGCGGGCTGATTTCGGGCGTGGCCAATTACATCAAGGCGGTGCGGCCCGAGATCAAGGTGATCGGCGTGCAGACCGTCGATTCGGACGCGATGCTGCGCTCGGTGCGCGCCGGCGAACGCGTGACGCTCTCCGACGTCGGCCTGTTCGCCGACGGCACCGCGGTCAAGCTGGTCGGCGAGGAGACCTTCCGCATCGCGCGCGGCTTGGTCGACGACTACGTGGTGGTCGACACCGACGCGGTGTGCGCGGCGATCAAGGACGTGTTCATCGACACGCGCAGCATCGTCGAGCCATCCGGCGCGCTCGCGGTCGCCGCGATCAAGCAGTACGTCGCGCGGCATCACACCCGCGGCGAAACCTATGCCGCGATCCTGTGCGGCGCGAACATCAACTTCGACCGGCTCCGCTTCGTCGCCGAGCGCGCCGAGGTCGGCGAGGAACGCGAGGCGCTGTTCGCGGTCACGATCCCCGAGGCCATCGGCAGCTTTCGCCGCTTCTGCGAGGTGGTCGGCCAGCTGCCGGGCGGGCCGCGCAACGTGACCGAATTCAACTACCGCATCAGCGACGCAAAGCGCGCCCATGTGTTCGTCGGCCTGACGACGCACGGGCGCGGCGAATCGCCGCGCATTGCCGAGAACTTCCATAAGCACGGCTTCGACGCGCTGGACCTGACGCAGGATGAGCTGGCGAAGGAGCATGTCCGCCACATGGTCGGCGGGCACTCGTCGCTCGCCAGCGACGAGCGGCTGCTGCGCTTCGTGTTCCCGGAGCGGCCCGGCGCGCTGATGAAATTCCTGAACCTGCTGCGTCCCGGCTGGAACATCTCGCTGTTCCACTACCGCAATCAGGGCGCGGACTACGGCAGCATCCTGGTCGGCCTGCAGGTGCCGCCAAGCGACCACCGCGCGTTCGAGCAGTACTTGGACACGCTCGGCTACCCCTGGGTCGAGGAAACCGGCAACCCGGCGTACCGGCTATTCCTGCAGACGAAGTGACGCGCGCTGGGTGCGGCGACAGCACGGTTGCTATTATTTATATAGCAACATGTGAAGCAATCACCTTCGCTTGCGCCAGATTTCATTCAAAAGCGCGGCGGCGCTACGCGAAAAAGCGACACGCGGTGCGCGCAGCCCCGGGGGCATTTCACTGCTTGAGCGGGGGCAGTTCCAACGTCAGCCGTGCCGGCGCGTCCATCGCGGCAGCGAGCACGGCCTTGCGCGGCGCGACCGATTGCAGCAGCAGGCCGGCATGGACCGGTGCGCCGACCCGGTACGGCTTCGCGGGCCGGCCGTCGATCGCGATCAGCGCGGCACCGGCGCCGTCCGGATCGGCCACGACCCCCAACAGCGCATAACTGCCGCCCGCTGCAGCAGCGGTGGCGGCGGGCGCTCCGGCGCCGAGCAGTTGCGCGACACGCTGCGGATCGGGCGCCGCAGCGCCGAAGCCGGCCGCCGCAGCCACGCCGCGCGCGCCCGGCGACACAACGAGCTTCAGCGCCCAGAACACCACGCTGGCCGCCGCCAGCGCCCACACCAGGAATGTGACACTGTGCAACCATCCGTTGCGGCGCGAATTCGACGGCATGCGGCGATTATCATTGCAACGCCGTTGCTCTTCGCCCCGCCCGTGCGCACACGGGCCCGCCCCCATGACCCTGATCCCCCCTCCCTCGCGCCGGCGCGCGCAGGCCGGCTTCACCCTGATCGAACTGATGGTGGTGCTGGTGATCATCGGCGTATTGGCCGCGCTGATCGTGCCGAACGTGCTCGAACGCGCCGACGACGCCCGGGTGACCGCCGCGCGCACCGACGTCAACAACATCATGCAGGCGCTCAAGCTCTACAAGCTCGACAACCAGCGCTACCCGACCGCCGAACAGGGCCTGCAGGCGCTGGTGACCAAGCCGACCACGCCGCCGATCCCGGCTAACTGGAAACCGTATCTGGACAAGCTGCCGAACGACCCCTGGGGGCATCCGTACCAGTACCTGAACCCGGGCGTGAAGGGCGAGGTCGACGTGATGTCCTTCGGCGCGGACGGGCAGCCCGGCGGCGAGGGCAAGAATGCCGACATCGGCAGCTGGCAATAGCGGGAATTGCGCGAATCGCGCGGCCTGCGCGCGGCAAGCGACCGATCGCGCTTCGCGCCCCGCGCGCGCGATGGCGAAGGGCTTCACGCTGATCGAGTTGATGGTGGTCGTCACGATCATCGCACTCGCCTCGGCCGGCGTCGGCTTCGCGCTGCGCGACTCGTCGCAGACGCGGCTCGAGCGCGAGGGCGACCGGCTCGCCGCGCTGCTGGAAGCCGCGCGAGCGCAATCACGCAGCACCGGGGTCGCGATCGTCTGGCGCGCCAGCGCTACCGGGTTCCGGTTCGACGGCGCGGCGCCCGACGCGTTCCCCGAACGCTGGCTCGACGCCGACACCCGCGTCAGCCAGGCCGGCGATCCGGCCGGCGCGCCGCCTGCGCTCACCCTCGGGCCCGAGCCGCTGATCGGACCGCAGGCCGTGCTGCTCACGAGCGCCGACCATCCGCAGCAGGCGGTGCGCGTCGCCACCGACGGGCTGCGCCCGTTCACTGCGCAACCCCAGGCCATGCCATGAAGCGCACGCGCGGCTTCACGCTGATCGAGGTGCTGGTCGCGCTGGCGATCGTCGCGATCGCGCTCGCTGCTGGCACCGAAGCGACGATGGCGCTGACAAGGCATGCCCAGCGGCAGTCCGATGTGCTGCTGGCGCGGCTGTGCGCCGAAAACGTGCTGGTGCGCGCGCGGCTGGCGCGCCGGCTGCCCGGCGTCGGCGATTCGAGCGAGATCTGCGAACAGGCCGGCCATGCGTTCAACGTCGCCATCCGCGTGCGACCGACGCCGAACCCGAACTTCCAGCGGGTCGATGCCCGCGTCTCCGATGGCGGCGTGCCGGTGCTGGCTCTGTCGACCATCGTCGGGCGGTTCTGATGAACCACCCCCAGGCTGCGCGCACTGCGTGTCGCTTCGCCAACCCCCTGCGAGGGGGCACCGCCAGCGGCCGGGCCAAGCCCGATCCGCGGCGGTCGCTTGTATGGCCTGCTCCGCGGCCTTCGGTCCCATTGAGTTTCATCCGCCGCGGGTCGCGTGAAGCGTGGCGGAGCAACTGAGATGAAGGCGAGCGAAATGACGTCTCGTCGCGGGCAGCGACCGTCGGCGAACGGATTCACGCTGGTCGAACTGCTGGTCGCGATCGCGATCCTCGCGCTGCTCGCGCTGCTGAGCTGGCGCGGGCTCGACGCGATGGCGCGCGGCCAGGCCCGTACGCACGAGCGCGCGGACGAGCTGCTCGCGCTGCAGGCCGGCCTCACCCAGTGGAGCGATGACCTAGACGCGCTGATGCAGGAGCCGCCGCTGCCGGCCATCGCCTGGGACGGCCGCGTGCTGCGTCTGACACGCACCGCGCCCAGCGCCAGCGACGGCATGCTGGTGGTCGCATGGACCCGGCGCGATGCGGGCGACGGCAGCCGCTGGCTGCGCTGGCAGTCGCCGCCGCTGCACACGGTCGGCGATCTGACCCAGGCCTGGGCTGCGGCGCAGCAATGGGCGCAAAGCCCGGCAGAGCGCGATGCGGCGCGCGACATCGACGTGCTGCCGCTGACGAACTGGCAGCTGTATTTCTTCGTGGGTGGAGCATGGACCGCGCCGCAGTCCGGCGCTGCCGCGAACCCGCTGTTGCTCGCGATGGGCGCGCAGAACGCCAGCGTGCCCGACGGCGTGCGTCTCGTGCTGACCTTGCCGAGCGGCCATGCGCTCGCCGGCACGCTGACGCAAGACTGGGTTCGGCCCACGCTCGGCGGGGCGGCGCCGTGACGTCGCGCGACCGCCGTGGTGATCGGCAGCGCGGCGCGGCGCTGCTGATGGCGATGCTGGTGGTGACGCTGGTCGCGACCTTCGCCTCGCTGGCGGCCTGGCAGCAGTGGCGCGCGAGCGAGGTCGAAGGCGCGGAACGCGCGCGCTCGCAGGCCGGCTGGGTGCTGGTCGGTGCGCTCGACTGGGCGCGGCTGATCCTCGCCGAGGACGGGCGCGCCGGCGGCGCCGACTACCTGGCGGAGCCCTGGGCGGTGCCGCTGGAAGAGGCGCGCCTCTCGACCTTTCTCGCGGCCGGCCAGAACGACTCGGGCGCCGCCGACATCGACGACGCCGCGAACAACGTGTTCCTGTCCGGCCGCATCATCGACCTGCAGTCGCGGCTGAACGTGCTCGATCTGGTTGACGGCGGCCAGATCTCGCCGCCGGCGCTGGCGGCGTTCGGACGGCTGTTCGCGCTGCTTGGGCTGCCGACCACGGAACTGGACCTGCTGGCAACCAGCTTGAAACTGGCGCTGGCAGCGGCCAACGCTGCCGCGCCGCCGGTAGCCGCTGCGAGCGCAGCAACCGGCAGCACTGTGGCGAGCCCGGATGGACCCGCCGCCGGCGCGAATCCGGCCGCGCCGCTGCTGCCGCAGCGGGTCGGGCAACTGGTCTGGCTCGGGCTGTCGCCGACGACCGTGGCAGCCTTGCGACCGTACGTGACGCTGCTGCCGATGCGCACCCCGGTGAATCTGAACACCGCGAGCGCCGCTGTGCTGTACGCCAGCATTCCGGGCATCGCGCTGGCCGACGCCCAGCGCCTGGTGACGCAGCGCACGCAGACGCATTTCGCGACCCTGGCCGACGCGAGCGCCGCGATCGGCCGCGCATCGGTCGTGCTCAGTCCGGCACTGTACGGGGTCGCATCGAGCTTCTTCGAGGTGCGCGGCCGGCTGCGGATCGACCAGACCGTGGTGCAGGAGCGCTCGGTGGTGCAGCGCCAGGGCATCACCGTGCGCGTGCTGTGGAGCGAGCGCGGCGTGCCGGCCGGCGAGGCCGCCGATCCCGCGCTGAGCGGAGACTGAGCAGCGCGTCGCTGGCAAGCGCCGGGGCCGGTGCGACATCACCGGACGCGCAGGATGCCGGATGAACGCCTGTTCGCCACAGCAGGCACTCCCTACAATGGGCCGCAAAAATTTCCTCCATGGCCACGCTGATCGTCCACCTGCCGTCCGAGCCCGTCGTCGCCACGACCCGGCTCGAATATGTGTTGGCGTCCGACCGGCATGCGCAGTCCGGCAGTGCCGGCACCGCCCCGGCGGCGCTGCTGCCGCAGGCCGCGGGCGGCGAGTTGGTGGCGATCGTGCCGCCGGCGTTGCTTTCCTGGCACCGAATCACGCTGCCGCCCGGAAACATCGGCTCGCCCAGCCGGCTGCGCGCAGTGCTCGAAGGCCTGCTCGAAGAGCGTCTGCTCGACGACCCCGGCACGCTGCATTTCGCGCTCGAGCCGCAGGCGCGCGCCGGCGCGTCGGCCTGGGTCGCGGCATGCGATAAGAATTGGCTGCGCAGCGCACTGACGGTGCTCGAGGTGGCCGGGCGGCCGGTGGCGCGCATCGTCCCGGAATTCGCGCCCGAACTGGCAACGTCGGCACGGCCGGTCTGGCATGCGATCGGAACGCCGGAGCAGGCGCAACTGGTGCTGACCGGCGCCGGCGTGACCCTGCTGCCGCTGACCCGGGCCGGCACGGCGCTTGCGGCCGGTGCGGCCGGCGCGGCCGGCGCCTTGGATGCCGCGCCCGATGCCGTGCGCTTGGTCGCCGAGCCGGCCGTCGCGGAACTCGCCGAGCACCTGCTGCAACGCCCAGTGGCATTGGAGGCGGGCGCGCAGCGCTGGTTGCGCGCGGCCGCTTCGCCGTGGGACCTGGCGCAATTCGATTTCGCCAGCTCGGGCCGCAGCCGCGTCGCAAAAAGACTGGTCGGGTTCTGGCAGACCGCGGCCCATGCGCCGCAGTGGCGCGCGGCGCGCTGGGGACTGGGGCTGTTGCTGCTGGCGCAGATCGTCGGGCTGAACGCCTGGGCCTGGCACGAACGTGCCGGCCTTGAGCGCGTGCGTGGCTTGATCCGCGCCACGCTGACCCAGACCTTTCCGGACGTCAGGGTGGTGGTGGACGCGCCGCTGCAGATGGCGCGCGAAGTCGATGCGTTGCGCCAGGCCACCGGCGCCGCGTCCGACCGCGACCTGGAAGCCATGCTCGGCGCGTTGAGTGCCGCAGTGCCGGCCGGCCGGCGCGTCGCGGCGATCGAATTTGCACCCGGCGAACTGAGCGTGAAGGGCCTGCAATTGAGCACGGCCGAACTTGCCGCGGCAACCGGCAAGCTGCAGGCGCGGGGTTATCGGGCGAGCGGCGATGGCACCGCGCTGACGATACGGCAGGGGATGGCGCGATGACGGCCGGGCTCGCTGCCGTGAAGGCGCGCTGGGAAACGCTTGCGCCGCGCGAGCGGATGCTGGTGCGCGGCGCGCTGGGCTTGATCGGCGTCGCGCTGTTGTGGGCGTGGCTGCTCGCGCCGGCATTGCACACGCTGCGGGGTGCCGACGCCGAGCAGCGCCAGCTTGCGCAACAACTCGAGCAGATGAAGCGATTGCAGTCGCAGGCACAGGCGCTGAAGTCGCAGCCCAAGCTGGCACGCGACGAGGCGCTGCGCGCGCTGCAGGCCTCGACGGCCGCGCTGGGCAGCGGCGCGCAGCTCACGCTGGTCGGGGGGCGCGCGACAGTGACCTTCAAGGGCGTGTCGGCCGAGACGCTCGTGGCCTGGCTGACGCAGGCGCGGATCAACGCACGCGCGCTGCCGACCGATGCGCGGCTCAGCCGGGACGGCGGCGCGACCGGTGACGCCCGCTGGGGCGGCACCGTGGTGCTGAGCCTGCCGGAGCGGTGATGACGCGCCCACCGGTCCGGCCTCGTCCCGCGCGCGGACCCACGGTGCCGGCGCTGGCCGGCGCGGCCGTGGGCGCACTCGTCGCCGCCTTGGTGTTCGCGCCGGCAAGCTGGCTCACGGCGCGGGTCGAGCGCGCGAGCGGCGGCCGGGTGCAGTTGATGCAGCCGCAGGGAACGGTGTGGAACGGATCCGCCGAGTTGGTGCTGACCGGAGGCGCAGGCAGCCGCGCGGCGCTGGCGTTGCCGGGCGCGGTCCGCTGGAAGCTGAGGCCCGACTGGCGCGGGCTGCGGGCGCAGGTCGATGCCGACTGCTGCACCCCGCAACCGCTGCGGCTGCAGTTCAGCCCGCGCTGGGGGGGTGGTCGCCTGATGCTGGCGGACGGCCGATCGCAATGGCCGGCAACGCTGCTGGCCGGCCTGGGCACGCCGTGGAATACGGTGCAGCCCGAGGGCGCGTTGGTACTTTCGACCAAAGGGCTTTCAGTAGAATGGGTCAAGGGTCGCCTGACCCTGGCCGGCCAGGCCCGGCTCGACGCGAACGGGCTGTCGTCGCGCCTGTCGACCCTGAAACCCATGGGCAGCTATCGATTGACACTCGACGGTGGCGTGACGCCGCACCTCCGCCTGGAAACGCTGGACGGCAGTCTGCAGCTGGCCGGCAGCGGAGAATGGGCGGGGTCGAACTGGCGCTTTCGCGGTGTCGCCCAGGCTGCCCCTGACCGAGCGGCCGCGCTCTCCAACCTGCTGAACATCATCGGACGGCGCGACGGCGAACGCTCGATCATCACGATTGGATAACCGCATGCCCCGCAACTCCTTGCCTCGCTCAAGTGCGGCTCTGGTGCTGCTGCTCGCGCTCTGCGGCCTGCCGCCGAAAGCGTTGGCCCAGCAGATGGCGCCGGCCGCGCACGCCGAGGTTCCGATCCGCGCCGGCGAGCCGGTGACGCTGAACTTCGAGAACGCCGACATCGACGCGGTCGCGCGCACCATCGCGGCGATCACCGGGCGCAACGTGGTGGTCGATCCGCGGGTCAAGGGCACGATCACGCTGGTGACCGAAAAACCGGTGAGCGCCAGGGTCGCAGTCAACCAATTCCTGGCCGCGCTGCGGCTGCAGGGCTACACGATGATCGACACCGAGGGCCTGTACAAGGTGGTGCCGGAAGCGGAAGCCAAGCTGCAGTCGACCAAGGTGACGGTGTCACGCCACGGCGGCGCGGCTTCGGCGGGCAGCCAGGTCGTCACCCAGATCTTCCGGCTCAATTTCGCGGCGGCGAACAATCTGGTGCCGGTGCTGAAGCCGTTGATCAGCCCGAACAACACGATCGCCGTCGATCCGGGCGCGAACGCGCTGATCATCACCGATTACGCCGACAACCTGAACCGCATCGCTCGCATCATCGCCGCGCTCGATGTGTCGAACGGCGCCGACATCGAAATCATTCCGCTGAAGAACGCGATCGCGACCGACGTGGTGCCGCTGGTGCAGCGGCTGATCGAACCGGGCGGCGCAGCAGCGGCACCGGGCCAGGTTGACAACGCGCACCGCACCGCGCTGATTGCCGAGCCGCGCAGCAACTCGGTGATCATGCGGGCGGCGAACCCGGCTCGCGCCTCTCTGGTGCGCTCACTGGTGCAGCAACTCGACCGCGCACCGGACGACGGCAGCAACCCGATGGGCAACATTCACGTCGTGTACCTGAAGAACGCCGACGCAGTGAAGCTGGCGGCGACGCTGCGCGCCGCGATTCATGGCGGCGGCGGCGGGGGCGAAAGCGCGGCACCGGCACCACAGGCGCCAAGCGCGCCGATCCTGCGCACCGCCGGGCCGGGCGCCGCCGGCGCAATGCCGATTGCTACGGCCGCGCAAGGCTCGGTCGGGCCGAGCGCCGAGCCCTCGCTGGGCGGACAGATCCAGGCCGACCCGGCGACGAATTCGCTGATCATCACCGCGCCCGAGCCGCTGTACCGCCAGCTGCGCGCGGTGATCGACAAGCTCGACGGCCGCCGCGCGCAGGTGCTGGTCGAGAGCCTGATCGCCGAGGTCAATACCGACAAGGCGGCGCAGTTTGGCATCCAGTGGCAGGCGCTGCTGGGCAATGGTGGCGCCAATGTCGGCGTGCTGGGCACCAACTTCACTGTCGGCGGCACCAACATCTTCTCGCTCGCCAATGCGATCAAGGGCGGCTCCGTGCCGCCGACCTCGGCCGGCGGCAATCTGGCGCTCGCGCATCAGAATGGCGCCGGTGCGTTCACTTTGGGCGCGCTGGCGAATTTCCTGCAGAGCACCGGCGACGGCAACGTGCTGTCGACGCCGACGCTGCTCACCCTCGACAACGAGGAGGCGAAGATCGTGGTCGGCCAGAACGTGCCGTTCGTCACCGGCCAGTACACCAACGCGAACACCAGCAACGGCTCGGTGAACCCGTTCACCACGGTCGAGCGCAAGGACGTGGGCCTGACGCTGCGCGTCAAGCCGCAGATCAGCGAGGACGGAACGATCAAGCTCAGCATCTACCAGGAAGTCTCGTCGATCCAGGCCGGCACGCTGAACAATCTGAACGGGCCGACGACGAACAAGCGCTCGATCGAGTCGACGGTGCTGGTCGATAACGGCAACATCGTGGTGCTCGGCGGACTGCTGCAGGACAACTATTCGGCGAACCAGCAGAAAGTGCCGGGCCTGGGCGACGTGCCGCTGCTGGGCACGCTGTTTCGCAGCGACACGCGCGAGCGCACGAAGACCAACCTGATGGTGTTCCTGCGCCCGGTGATCGTGCGCAGCGCGGACGAGAGCCGCGCGCTTTCGCTGGACCGCTACGACATGATGCGCGACGTGCAGCGCGCGGCGCAGCCGGCGCCGAGCATCACGGTGCCGGTGAACGGCGCGCCGGTGATGGCACCGCCGCCGGCACAACCCGGGGCGCCGCAGCATCCGATGCCGCCGCCGCTGATGACGCCGGGGCTGTCGGGCACCTGGGGCAGCGGCTCGGGCGAAGTCCAGGGCGCGTCGAACCTGCAGACCGCGCCGCCGATCGGCCCGACGAACGTGCCGCCGCACGGCATGGCGCCGTAGCGCCGACGGGAGTGGCGATGCGCTATCCCCTGCCGTACGCGTTCGCGCGCAGCTATCAGTTGCTGCTCGAGGACGACGGCCAAGAGCAGACGCTGTGGCATGCGGATCGCCCCGACCCGGGCGCGTGGAGCGAGGTGATGCGCAAGCATGCGGTGCACGCGCTGCAACGCGCCGACGCCGGGGCGTTGGCGCAGCGCATCAGCGCGGCCTATGCGCAGGGCGAGTCGAGCGCGGCCACCGTGGTGAGCGAGGTCGAGGAAGGCGCCGACCTGTCCCGCATGATGCAGGAGCTGCCGGCGATCGAGGATCTGCTGGAGACCAGCGACGACGCGCCGATCATCCGCATGCTGAACGCGCTCTTGACGCAGGCGGCGCGCGACAACGCGAGCGACATCCACATCGAGCCGTACGAGCGCCATTCGAGCGTGCGCTTTCGCATCGACGGCACGCTGCGCGAGGTGGTGCAACCGAACCGCGCGCTGCACGCGGCGCTGATCTCGCGGCTGAAGATCATGGCCGAGCTCGACATCTCGGAAAAGCGCCTGCCGCAGGACGGCCGCATATCGTTGCGCATCGGCACGCGCGCGGTCGACGTGCGCGTCTCCACGCTGCCCTCGGCGCACGGCGAGCGCGCGGTGCTGCGGCTGCTCGACAAGTCCGAGTCGCGCCTCTCCCTGGAGGCGGTCGGCATGCAGGGCGAGGTGCTGGCGCGCATCGAGCATCTGGTCGCGCAGCCGCACGGCATCATCCTGGTCACCGGACCGACCGGCTCCGGCAAGACGACCACGCTGTATGCGGCACTCGGCCGGCTCGACGCCGGGCGCAGCAACATCATGACGGTGGAGGATCCGATCGAGTACGAGCTGCCGGGCATCGGCCAGACCCAGGTCAACGCGAAGATCGAACTCACGTTCGCGAAGGCGCTGCGCGCGATCCTGCGCCAGGATCCCGACGTGATCATGATCGGCGAGATCCGCGACTTCGAGACCGCGCAGATCGCGATCCAGGCCTCGCTGACCGGCCACCTGGTGCTGGCCACGCTGCACACGAACGACGCGGCGAGCGCGATCACCCGGCTCACCGACATGGGGGTCGAGCCGTTCCTGCTCAGTTCGTCGCTGCTCGGCGTGCTGGCGCAGCGGCTGGTGCGCAAGCTGTGCCCGGCCTGCCGCGGCTCGGGGCTGGTGCCGGCGGCGGACGGTCCGGGCACGACGGCCGCCTGCCCGGACTGCGGCCAGACCGGCTACCAGGGCCGCACCGGGGTGTTCGAGCTGCTGATCGCCGACGAGAAGATCCGTGCGCAGATCCACGGCCGCGCCGCCGAGGCCGAGATCCGCAACGCCGCGCTCGCCGCCGGCATGACGCTGATGCGCGACGACGGCGAGCGGCTGGTGCGCGCCGGCATCACCTCGCGCGAAGAGCTGGTGCGCGTGACCCGGGATTAGGATGAAACTGGGCACTCCATACGCCGTCGCGCCTTGGTATTTGCTCCCTCTCCCTCTGGGAGAGGGCGGGGGTGAGGGCATGGGGCGCATCCGAACGCGCGGCGCTGGCCAAGCGCCGCTGCCCCTCACCCCTCCCTCTCCCCACAGGGGCGAGGGCGATAGTCCTGCGCCGAAGTTACCCCCTCTCCCCCTGGTAGAGGGAGCGCAACGGCTTGCGTTTCATGCGTCGCGGGCGGCGCATGTCGCCATGGAAAACTGAAAAGGAACGATGCCGGCCTATTCGTTCGAAGCGCTCGACGCCCAGGGCCAGACGCGCAAGGGCGTGATGGAGGCCGACACCGCGCGCGCGGCGCGCGGCCTGCTGCGCGCGCAGTCGCTGGTGCCGCTCGCGGTCGAGCCGCTGGCCGCGGCAGCCGAGGGCCGCGCGGGATTCGGCGCGACGCTGTTCACGCCGCGCGTGTTCAACGGCACTGGGCTTGCGGTCTGGACGCGCCAGCTCGCCGGGCTGGTCGGCTCGGGCCTGCCGCTGGAGCGCGCACTGACCGCGCTCGCCGACGAGGCGGAGACCGAAGCCCAGCGCAACCTGGTCGCCGCGCTGCGCACCGAGGTCAACGCCGGCGCCGCGTTCGCGCGCGCGCTGGCGCTGCATCCGCGCGAGTTTTCCGACATCTACGTCGCGGTGATCGGCGCCGGCGAGCACAGCGGCAATCTCGGGATGGTGCTCGAGCGCCTCGCCGACGACCTGGAGGCGCAGCAGGCGCTGCGCGCAAAGCTGATCGGCGCCGCGCTGTACCCGGCGATCGTGACCTGCGTCGCGATCGCGATCGTGATGTTCCTGGTCGGCTACGTGGTGCCGCAGGTGGCGAACGTGTTCGCCGGATCGAAGCAGGCGCTGCCGGTGCTGACGGTGGCCATGCTGACGATCAGCGGCTTCATCCGCGGCTACGGCTGGTATCTGCTGTTTGCTATTGTATTGATAGCTATCAGTGCCCGTCTCGCATTGGCTTCAGACCGATTTCGCTTGAAATTCGACGCCGCGTGGCTCGAACTGCCGCTGCTCGGGCGCCTTGCACGCGGCTACAACGCGGCGCGCTTTGCCGGCACGCTGGCGATGCTGGCCGCGGCCGGCGTGCCGATCCTGAAGGCGCTGCAGGCGGCGGCCGAGACGCTGCACAACCGCGCGATGCGCGCCGACGCGCTCGATGCGCTGGTGCTGGTGCGCGAAGGCGCGCCGCTCGCTTCGGCGCTGGCGCAAAAGAAACGCTTCCCCGGACTGGTCGCGATGTTCGCGCGGCTCGGCGAGCAGACCGGCCGGCTGCCGGCAATGCTGGAGCGCGCCGCGGCCCAGCTCGGCGCCGAGGTGCAGCGCCGCGCGATGCATCTGGCGACCGTGCTGGAGCCGGCGCTGATCGTGGTGATGGGCCTGGTCGTGATGCTGATCGTGCTCGCGGTGATGCTGCCGATCATCCAGTTGAACCAGTTGGTGAAATAGGCTCTGAATGGCGACGACGCTCGACGGTCAGCTGGTGGTCGCGATCTCGTCGCGCGCGCTGTTCGACCTGGAGGAGGAAAACCGGGTGTTCGAGCAGGGCGACGCCGCCGCGTACACGACGCTGCAGCTCAAGCGGCTCGAGTTGCCGGCGCACCCCGGCGTCGCGTTCTCGCTGGTGAGAAAGCTGCTTGCGTTCAATGACGGCGATGCAAAAAGAGTCGAGGTCGTGATCCTGTCGCGCAACGACCCGGTCTCGGGCCTGCGCGTGTTCCGCTCGGCCCAGGCCGCGAAGCTCAGGCTCGAGCGCGGCGTGTTCACCAAGGGCCGCGCGCCATACGGCTACCTGCGGCCGCTGCACGCGAACCTGTTCCTGTCGGCGAACCCGGCCGACGTGCGCGCCGCGCTCGACGCGGGATTTGCCGCCGCCACCGTGCATACCGGCGCGGCGCGCGCGCAGGGCAACTTCGAGGGCGAGGTGCGCATCGCGTTCGACGGCGACGCGGTGCTGTTCTCGGACCAGGCCGAACAGGTGTTCCAGCGCGGTGGCCTGGACGCGTTCCAGAGCCACGAGCGGCGCCGCGCGGCCAAGCCGCTGCCGCCGGGCCCGTTCGCGCCGCTGCTCGCGGCGCTGCACCGGTTGCAGCGCGAAGGCGCGCCGAACATGCGCATCCGCACCGCGCTGGTGACCGCGCGCAGCGCGCCGGCGCACGAGCGCGCGATCCGCACGTTGATGGACTGGAACGTCGAGGTCGACGAGGCAATGTTCCTCGGCGGCCTGCCGAAGGGCGAATTCCTGCGCGAATTTGAACCCGATTTCTTCTTCGACGATCAGACCGGTCATGTCGCGTCCGCGGCCCGGCACGTGCCCGCCGGGCATGTGGACAGCGGCGCGGCCAACCGTCAACCGGAACCCGAACCATGAGCCTGTCCACCAAGCTGCACGATTTCGCCGTTTTCACGCGCAAGGCCTGGCGGCTGTCGCTGCCGTACTTTCGTTCGGAACAGAAATGGAAGGCGCGCGCGCTGCTGGCGGCGATCATTGCGCTCAATCTGGCGGCCGTGTACCTGCTGGTGCTGCTGAACCAATGGAACCGGACGTTCTACGACGCGCTGCAGAACAAGAACGAACCGGTGTTCTGGACCCAGCTCGGCCGCTTCACCTACCTCGCGTTCACCTTCATCGTCATCGCGGTCTACCGCTTCTACCTGACGCAGCTGCTCGAGCTGCGCTGGCGCGCCTGGATGACCGGCTACTACCTGCAGCGCTGGCTCAGCCACCATGCGTTCTACCAGCTCGAACTCGCCCGCTTCACCGGCGGCGCGTCGGCCACGCCCGACAACCCGGACCAGCGCATCCAGGAAGACCTGAACCTGTTCACCAGCTACACGATATCGCTGTGCATGGGCCTGTTGAACGCGGTGGTCACGCTGGCGAGCTT
Organism: Burkholderiaceae bacterium; assembly: GCA_030123545.1. Taxonomy (NCBI): domain Bacteria; kingdom Pseudomonadati; phylum Pseudomonadota; class Betaproteobacteria; order Burkholderiales; family Burkholderiaceae; species Burkholderiaceae bacterium. Next base: position 3,248,105 of record CP126124.1, read on the forward strand.
CGTCGGCATCCTGTGGACCCTGTCCGGCGGTTTCGCGTTCACCCTGTTCGGCGCCAGCCACAACATCCCCGGTTTCATGGTCTGGATGGCGCTGCTCTATTGCGTCGGCGGCAGCATCGCGACCCATTACATCGGCCGGCCGCAGATTCGCCTGAACTTCCTGCAGCAGCGCTACGAGGCCGACTTCCGGCACCACATGGTGCGGGTGCGCGAGTACAGCGAATCGATTGCGCTCGATCGCGGCGAGGCCGTCGAGCGCACGCAGCTCGACCAGCGCTTCTCCAGCGTGCTGTCGAATTTCCTGAAGCTCTTGAAGGCGCAGAAAAACCTGGTCTGGTTCACCAATTTCTTCGGCCAGGCGGCGGTGGTGTTTCCGTTCGTCGTCGCGTCGCCGCGCTTTTTCAGCGGCGCGATCCAGCTCGGCGAACTGATGCAGATCGCGTCCGCGTTCGGCCGGGTGCAGGATTCGCTGAGCTGGTTCGTCGACAACTACAGCGCGCTCGCCGCGTGGCGTGCCACGGCCGACCGTCTGACCAGCTTCGAGGACAACATGGCGGCGCAGGCGGCAACCGACTCGAGTCACGCCGCCGACCATACGATCGCGCCCGACCTGCTGGCCGCGCACGGCCTGACGTTGGCACTGCCGACCGGCACCGTGTTGCTGTCGGGCGTCGATCTGCGCGCAGGAGCCGGCGACAGCGTGTTGATCAACGGCCCGTCGGGCGCCGGCAAGTCAACGCTGTTCCGCGCCTTCGCCGGCATTTGGCCATTCGCGCGCGGCCGCGTGGAGCAGCCGGCCGACGCGATGTTCATTCCGCAGCGCCCCTACTTTCCGAACGGACGGCTGCGCGATGCACTCGCCTACCCGCTGCCGGCCGAACGCTACAGCGACGAGGCGCTGCGCCAGGCGCTCGTGGACGCGCTGTTGCCGCAACTCGCCGGCGAACTCGACACGGTCGACGCGTGGAGCCAGAAGCTCTCCGGTGGCGAGCAGCAGAGGCTCGCGGTGGCGCGGGTGCTGCTGAAGCGCCCGAAATGGATCTTCGCCGACGAGGCGACCAGCGCGCTCGACGAGCCGACCGAGCAAAAGATATACGACAGGCTCATAGCCCAGGTGAAGTCGGCGGGTGGCGCTCTAGTTTCGATAGCACATCGACCTGCGCTGGGGAGCCGCCACGACCGGCGCTGGACACTGGAGAAGTCGCCCGACGGCGATCGGGCGCTGTACCGGTTGAACCAGGCGACTGGCTGACGACCCGAGCGGCTGCGCCGGATCGATCGCACCGGCGCCGCGCGCTACGCTGCTAGGGCCGCGTGTCGTCCTCGTCGGGAGATCCGACCCAGGCCTGATCCAGCCGCTGCATGTTCTCGAGCATCTTGAGCAGGTAATGCAGCGTGTGGGTGACGTCGTTGATCGAGAAGTCGCCCAGGATCTCTTCGTAGTAGGCGCGGATCTTCGGCTGCGCCAGCTGCTGCCAGACATGGCGCCCTGACGGGGTCATCGTGACCACGCGCGAGCGGCGGTCCTGCTCGTCGGGCGCGATCGTCACATGCCCGTCGCGCTCCATGCGGCTGATCAGCCCGGACAGGTTCTGGCGGCTCACCATCAGGTACTTGGCCAGCTCGCCGATGCTCATGCCGCCCTCGGCCTTCGCGCGCGACAGCGCCCCCAGCACCGCCCACTGCTGCGTCGTCAGGCCCTCGGCCTCGACGGCTCGCGAGCCTGTTTTATGCAACATATTTGCGCACTGATAGAGCCGGAAGAAGAGCCGGTTGGCCAGTTCGATCTTCACTTCTTCTTGTGATGACATAGGGTTTTCCATAATGAATCGACGCAAAATTGTGCTTGCATGCGAAGTCGCACGCAACTACAATTACGACAATATATTGACTTAAATAGCTCCGGCAAGCAACCCATCGCTTCGCCACCAACCCCGCCGAAAGGAACATGATGCAACGCTTTCAGGACAAGACCGTGGTCGTCACCGGGGGTGGCGGCGGCATTGGCGGCGCCACCTGCCGCCGCTTCGGCGCCGAGGGCGCGAAGGTCGCCGTGTTCGACCTCAACCACGAGGCCGGCGAGAAGGTCGCCGCCGCGATCCGCGCCGACGGCGGGCGCGCGCAGGCCTTCCGCTGCGACATCACCGACCGTGCCAGCGTCGACGCCGCGGTCGCCGAGACCGAGAAGACGCTCGGCGCCATCGACGTGCTGGTCAACAACGCCGGCTGGGACGTGTTCAAGCCGTTCACCAAGACCGAGCCGGCGCAGTGGGACAAGCTGATCGCGATCAACCTGACGGGTGCGCTACTCATGCACCACGCGGTGCTGCCCGGCATGGCGGCGCGCAAGAGTGGGCGGATCGTCAACATCGCCTCCGATGCGGCGCGTGTCGGCTCCTCCGGGGAAGCGGTTTACGCGGCCTGCAAGGGCGGCCTCGTGTCGTTCTCCAAGACCATCGCCCGCGAGCATGCGCGCCACGGCATCACCGTGAACGTGGTCTGCCCGGGTCCGACCGACACCGCGCTGTTCGCCGACTACCGGTCAGGCGCGGGCAACCCCGAAAAGCTGATGGAAGCCTTCACGCGCTCCATTCCGCTCGGGCGCATCGGCCAGCCGGACGATCTGCCCGGTGCCATCCTTTTCTTCGCCAGCGACGACGCCGCCTATGTCACCGGCCAGGTGCTCAGCGTGTCGGGCGGACTGACGGTGAATGGCTGAAAGTTGTCATCAAACCCCCATTTGAAAAGGAGAAAACCCATGGATTACACCGGATACCACCAGCTCAAGTTCGAGCACCAACCCGACGGTGTGCTGCTGATCACGATGAACCGGCCCGAGAAGTACAACGCGACGGACGAGCAAATGCACGGCGAGCTGGCGCGCGTGTGGTCCGATGTTTCGAAGGATGAGCAGACCCGCGTCGCCGTCATCACGGGCGCCGGCAAGGCGTTTTCCGCGGGCGGCGACCTCGCGATGGTCGAGCGCCTGACCGGCAACCCCGAGCGCGTCGGCCACATGCTGCGCGAGATGAGTGAACTGGTCTACGGCATCGTCAATTGCGAGAAGCCGATCATTTCGGCGATCAATGGCGTCGCCGTGGGAGCGGGCGCGGTGGTCGGCCTGCTCGCCGACATTTCGATTTGCGCGCAAGATGCCAAGATCGGTGACGGCCATGTCAAGCTCGGTGTCGCGGCCGGAGACCACGCCGCCATTGCCTGGCCCCTGCTCGTGGGTCCGGCCAAGGCCAACTACTACCTGTTGACCGGCGAGATGCTGAATGGCGCGGAGGCCGAGCGCATTGGGCTGGTTTCGAAGGCCGTCGCCAGGGAGCAGGTGCTGGACGAAGCGCTGCGCGTGGCGGGTGTGATCGCCACCGGCTCGCAACCTGCCATTCGGCTCACCAAGCGCGCGCTCACCAGCTGGATCCGCAACGCCGGCCCGATCTTCGATCAATCGGCGGCCTACGAAATGCTCTGCTTCATGGGTCCCGACGTGGTCGAAGGCTACACCGCGCTGCGAGAAAAGCGCACGCCCCGGTTTCCTTCCGCCGCGCCGACTTCTCCTTAAGACGTGAACATGAACCGCAACCCTTACATCGACGACGATCTGGCGGCTATCGCCGAGCAGGCGCGCCGCTTCGCCACGGATCGGGTCGCGCCGGGTTTTCTGGAACGCGACCAGGCCCGCGTGCTGGACCGGACGCTGATGCGCGAGATGGGCGAGCTGGGCTTCATCGCGCCGGAGCTTCCCGAGGTTTTCGGCGGTCAGGGTCTGGGTTGCCTCGCAGCCGGCGTGATCCACGAGGAGATCGCACGCGCGGATTTGTCGATCAGTTATATCAACCTGCTCGCTTCGCTGAACAGCCAGATCCTGTCGCAGCACGGCCAACCCGGTGTGGCGAAGCCGTGGCTCGAGAGGCTCGTGCACGGCGAGGCGCTTTGCGCGATCGCGCTGACCGAACCGCGTGGCGGCTCGGATGCCGCCAACCTGCGACTCAAGGTCGAACGCGCGGGCAACAGCGACTATGTGATCAACGGCGAGAAGACCTCGATCTCCGCAGCCGACCAAGCCGACATCACGGTCGTGTTCGGCCGCACCGGCAGCGTCGATTCGGGCGCACAGGGCGTCACTGCGCTGCTGGTACCGATGGACATCCCTGGGATCACGACCAGTCGCTTCGACTGTCATGGGCAGCGCGCGATCGGCCGTGGTTCGATCTTCTTCGAGAACGTACGCGTGCCGGCGGACCATCGCCTCGGCGACGAGAACAAAGGGTTCGTGCAGGTGATGCAGGGCTTCGACTTCTCGCGCGCGCTGATCGGCCTGCAGGTACTGGCGGTGGCACGGATCGCGCTCGACGAGACCTGGGAATACGTGACCCAGCGCGAGGCTTTCGGCAAGCCGCTGTCGGCCTTCCAGGGTGTCTCGCATCCGCTGGCCGAACTCGACACCCAGGTGGAGGCGGCGCGACTGCTGTGCCTGCAGGCCCTTTGGCTGAAGGACCATGACCTGCCGCACGGCGCGGAAGCGGCGATGGCGAAATGGTGGGCGCCGAAGCTGGCGTACGACGTGGTGCATCAGTGCCTGCTGATGTTCGGCCACGGTGGCTACGACCGCGGAGTCATGGAACAGCGGCTGCGCGACGTGCTGGGTTTTCAGATCGGCGACGGCACCGCGCAGATCATGAAGACCATCATTGCCAGGTCGCGTGCCGGGCGCGACGCGGTGCCGGCGTGAACCGGCCGCCGGCGCAGCAACGGCAAGCAAAGACGAGTACAACAGCAACAGGAGACAAGAGCCATGGATTTCGATGCCATTCTGCTGGCGCCGCGGCGTGCGGCAATGATCGAGGGCGGACTCTGGTACGACCGCACCATCAACGACGCGCTCGACGCCTGCCTGCGCGATTGTCCCGACAAGACGGCCCTGACCGCGGTGCAACTGGCCGATGGTTCGGTGCGCGCCTTCAGCTACCGTGAACTTGCGGCCATGGCGGATCGCATTGCGATGGGCCTCGTGCGCCTGGGCGTCGGCCAGAACGACGTGGTTTCGGTTCAGCTTCCGAACAGCTGGCAGTTCACCGCGACCTACCTCGCCTGCTCGCGCATCGGTGCGGTAATCAACCCGCTGATGACGATTTTCCGCGAACGCGAATTGTCGTTCATGCTGCGGCATGGCGGATCGAAGGTGATGATCGTGCCGAAGTCGTACCGCGGATTCGACTTCGAGCAGATGTTGACGGCGCTCTCGCCGGCGCTGCCGGACCTGCAACAGGTGGTCGTGGTCGGCGGTACCGGCGCGAACGGCTTCGAGCGGCTGCTCAGCGAGCCGGCCTGGGAGAACGAGCCCAACGCGCCCGCGCTGCTGCGCCAGCACCGCCCGTTGCCGGACGACATCACGCAGCTGATCTACACCTCGGGCACGACCGGGGAACCGAAGGGGGTGATGCATTCGGCGAACACGCTGATGGCGAACATCGTTCCCTACGCCGAGCGGCTGCACCTGGGGCCGGACGACACGATCTTCATGGCGTCGCCGATGGCGCATCAGACCGGCTTCATGTACGGGTTGATGATGCCGATCGTGCTCAAGGCCAGCGCGGTGCTGCAGGACATCTGGGAGCCGGGCCCGGGCGCAGAGAACATCCGACGCTACCGCGCGACGTTCACGATGGCCTCGACCCCGTTCCTGACCGACCTCACCCGCGTCGTGCACGAGACCGGCCAGGCGGTGCCGACGCTGAAGACCTTCCTGTGCGCCGGCGCGCCGGTCCCCGGCCCGCTGGTGCAGCAGGCGCGCGAGGTGCTGGGCACGAAGATCGTCTCCGCCTGGGGCATGACCGAGAACGGCGCAGTCACGCTGATCCGTCCCGAAGACGACGACGCACGCGCGGCGTCGACTGACGGCAGCCCGCTGCCCGGCGTCGAGCTCAAGGTGGCCGACGCGCTCGGCCACGGGCTCCCGACGGGAGAGGTGGGACGGCTGCTGGTGCGCGCCTCTTCCAACTTCGGCGGCTACCTGAAGCGCCCGCAGTGGAACGCGACCGACGCCGAAGGCTGGTTCGACACCGGGGATCTGGCGCGGAGCCTCGACGACGGCTACATCCGCATCGCAGGCCGCAGCAAGGACGTGATCATCCGCGGCGGCGAGAACATTCCGGTGTTCGAAATCGAGTCGCTGCTCTACAAGCATCCTGCGGTCGCTCAGGTCGCGATCGTCGCCTACCCCGACGAGCGGCTCGGCGAACGCGCCTGCGCGTTCGTCGTGGTCAAAGCCGGGCAGCGTTTCGACTTCGGGACGATGATCGAACACCTGAAGGGCCTGAAGGTCGCGGCACCGTACATGCCGGAGCGCCTGGTCTTGCAGGATGCGATGCCGACAACGCCGTCGGGCAAGATCCAGAAGTTCAAGCTGCGCGAACTGATCCGGAGCTTGCCCGCATGAGGATCGCCGGCCGATCGTCGGCTGGCCACAGGAGACACTGATGAAAGCGGCTTTCATCACCGGACACGGCGGCAACGAGGTGGTCCAGGTCGGCGAGCGCCCGGCGCCTGTGCGCCGGCCGGGCGAGGTGCTGGTGCGGATGAAGGCCGCGACGCTGAACCGGGTCGACCTCTACATGCGGGACAGCGGGGCCGGCATCACGCACCGGTTGCCGCAGATTATGGGCATCGACGGTGCCGGCATCGTCGAGGCCTGTGATCCCAACGAGACCCGACTCAAGCCCGGGCAGGCGGTCGTGCTGCATCCTGGTATCAACTGCGGGCGCTGCGAATTCTGCGAGCGCGGCGATGACGTTCTGTGCACGCAGATCGAAATTCTGGGCGAACACCGCGACGGCACGTTCGCCGAGCTTGCCAGCGTGCCGGCGCGCAATGTGTTTGCCATGCCGTCCTGCCTGAGCTTCGCGCAGGCGGCGGCGCTCGGCGTGAACCACCTGACTGCGTGGCGCATGTTGTTTACGAGAGGGCAGCTGAAGTCCCCGGAAACAGTGTTGATCTTCGGCATCGGTGGCGGCGTGTCGCTGGCCGCACTGCAACTCGCCAAGGCCGTCGGCGCGCGCGTGATCGTCACGTCGCGTAGCGACGACAAACTGAAGCACGCGTTGGCACTGGGAGCCGATCATGCGATCAATGGCAGTACGCAGGACGTTGCCCGCGAGGCACTCGCGCTCACCAATGGACGCGGCGTCGACCTGGTGATCGAGAACGTCGGACAGGCGGTCTGGTCCAGTGCGATGAAGTCGCTGGTGCGCGGCGGTCGCCTCGTCGTCTGCGGCGCGACCAGCGGCGATCAGCCGCCGGCCGATCTGCGCCGCATCTTCATCCGCCAACTGCAGATCATCGGATCGACGCTGGGCGACCTGCATGAATTCCGCGCGCTGCTCGAGTTCTGTGGCCGCGGCACGGTGCAGCCGGTGCAGGACAGCGCATTCACGCTCGACCGGATTCACGAGGCGCTGGACCGGCTCGATTCCGGATTGCAATTCGGCAAGATCGTGATCGACCTCGCTGCCGGCTGAAGGATCCCTTTCGCGTCACCGAGCCGCGCTCGGGAACTCGTCAGAAGCGGCCCCAGGTCGGCGAGTGGGTCAACGCAACGCCGACGATATAGCCGACGCAGATCAGCGCGAGCGCGAACGCCGGCCAGCGCCGCGCCGCCGGCGTGCTGCGTCCGAGCGCAATCCGTCCCAAGGCGATGTAGAGAACGAGCGCGAGCACCTTCGCAGTCAGCCAGCCCTGCACGAACGGGTACTGGCCGATGATCCAGCAAAGCCACAGCGCGGACGCGAGCAGCAGGGTGTCGACCACATGCGGCGCCACCAGCAGCACACGTGAATTTCGCCACGGTCGGCCCAGCCCCTGCAACGTACCGCGTAACAGAAACAGGCTGATGCTGACCACCACGCAAGTCACGTGCACCGCCTTCACCGAAAGGTATTCCATCGAGATCCTCGTCATCAGAAGCGTCCACGCTCATCGCTCGCGCTCGCGAGAGCGGTGCAGCCCACGCAGCGTTCATCTCCTGCGATGTCTGGGTTGGACTGCGGAGCATTCTATTAAGATATACTTAAAATATCTCTTTAACGCAGGTCCCGAATCCGCTTGGTAGCGAATGCTCTGCCGAGTGCCACCCGTCACCGCAGTTCGTGATGAAGCCACCTACCGCGCCCGTCAAGCCGGCTGACGTCCCGGAGCAGCAGCCCCTCGGGTTGCCGCTGCTGCGCCTCGGCTTCCGACCGTTCTACCTCGGCGCGGCTGCGCTCGCAGCAATCGCGGTTCCGGTCTGGGTCGCAGTGTTCTTCGGCCTGATTTCGTTCACGCGACCGATGCCCGCGCTGCTGTGGCACGCGCACGAGATGCTGTACGGTTTCGCGGCCGGCGTGATCATGGGCTTCCTGTTGACTGCGGTCAAGGCATGGACCGGGCTGCAGACGCCGCGCGGCCCGGCGCTCGGCGCGCTGGCGCTGCTGTGGCTGGCAGCCCGGATTGCCGCCGTCGTCGGCCCCTACCCCGTCTATGCGGCGCTCGACATCGCACTGCTGCCCCTGGTCGCGCTGACGTTGCTCGCGGTGCTGCTGCGCGCAAAAAATCGCCGAAATCTGCCGTTGGTCTTGATCCTCGGGCTGATGGCGATGGCGAATCTGACGTTTCATCTCGCGGTGCTCGGCGTCGTCGATGTACCGCCGATGCAGCCGCTGTATGCCTGCCTGGCGCTGATCGTCATGGTCGAGAGCGTCATCACCGGCCGCGTGGTGCCCGCGTTCATGAACAACGCCACGCCCGGGCTCGGTCTGGTGATCCGTCGCAAGCCGGAGTTGCTGACGCTCGCCGTCACCGCGCTGGCGCTGGCCGCGTGGGTGTTCGCGCCGGTGGGCGTGCCGACGATGATCGTTCTGCTGCTGGCGGCGCTGCTGCATGTGCGGCGCTGGGTGAACTGGCGCCCCTGGGCCGTCGGCCGACGTCCGATCCTGTGGGTTCTGTATGCCGCCTATGCATGGATCCCGATCGGCCTCGCGCTGCTCGCGTTCGCCGCATTGCGGCTCGTGCCGAACTCGCCGGGCGTGCATGCGCTCGCCGTCGGGGCGACCGGCGGCCTGATTCTCGGCATGGTCACCCGCACCGCGCGCGGCCACACCGGTCGGCCGCTGAAGTCATCGGGGCCCGAGATTCTGGCCTACGCGCTGGTATTGGCAGCGGCCGTCCTTCGCGTGCTGCTGCCGCTGATTTCCCCAGCCCTGTTGCCCCTCGCGCTGATCGGCGCGGCGGCAGCATGGTCCGGCGCATTTGCCATCTATCTCGTGATCTACGCCCCCTGGCTGTTGCGGGCGCGCATCGACGGGAAAGATGGTTGACGCGCCTTCATCTTTGCGTACGATCAGCGCGTAACGCGCGGCGGCCGTCTCCGGCCAAGCCCCTTCAGTCGAGGAGAGAGCCCCTTGGACCCAGCATCCATCCTGATCTATGCCTTCGTGGTGTCCTTCGTGGCACTGATGGTCTTCATCTGGTCGCAGCGCGGCGGGCTGTTCGATCGCAGCGATGCCGGTGCAGAAGTCATCTTCGCGCCCGGAGAGATCGGCCGCATCGAAGAGCCGGCCGGAACAGCCAATTCCCAACAGGCGCTGCAGGGCGCGGTCGACGCCGCAGGCACCGGGACGAGCGCTCATGGCGACCCCCACGAAATCGCCGAGCGGGCCGAGGCCGATGCGTCCACCGGTCCGCTGATATTTTTCTTCTACTGCTGCTCCATTGTCTGGCTGCTGGTGGCTTCGCTGGCGGGGCTCACTGCCTCGATCAAGCTGCACGATCCCGACTGGCTGACGTCGCAGCAATGGCTCACCTTCGGCATCATCCGCACCATCCACCTGAACTCGGTCGCCTACGGCTGGACGCCGATGGCGGGCCTGGGCACGGTGCTGTTCGTCATTCCGCGGGTACTCAAAACGCCGTTGATCGGCATGCGCTACGCATTCCTGGGCGCCATTTTGTGGAACACCGGCTTGGTAGCCGGCCTCGGCGCCATCGCAACGGGCTTCAACGCCGGTCTCATGTGGCTTGAAATGCCGTGGCAGGTGTCGATCCTGATGGCCGTGGGCGGCGCCTTGATCGGCTTGCCGCTGGTGCTGACACTGGTGAACCGCCGGGTCGAGCACCTGTATGTGTCCGTTTGGTACATGGGAGCCGCGCTGTTCTGGTTCCCCGTGCTGTTCATCACGGCGAAGATACCCGCCCTGTACACCGGCATCGGCGCAGCCACCATGAACTGGTGGTTCGGCCACAACGTGCTGGGCCTGTTCTACACGCCGCTGGCGCTGGCATCCATCTATTACTTCCTCCCGAAGATCATCGGTAGGCCGATCCGCTCCTACAACCTGTCGTTGCTGGGGTTCTGGGCGCTCGCTTTTTTCTATGGTCAGGTCGGAGGGCACCACCTGATCGGCGGGCCGGTGCCGCAGTGGATGATCACGCTGTCCATCGTGCAAAGCATGATGATGATCATCCCGGTGGCTGCGTTCTCGGTGAACATGTATCAGACCCTCGAAGGGCAGCTGGCCACGTTCCGCTACTCGCCGACCTTGCGTTTCATCGGCGTCGGCGGCCTGATGTACGCCGCCAGTTCACTGCAAGGCTCGATCGAAGCACTGCGCAGCGTGAATCGAATTACGCACTTCACTCACTTCACCGTCGCGCACGCGCACCTGGGGTTGTACGGGTTTGTGACCCTCGTGTTCTTCGGCGCGATGTATTTCGTGATGCCTCGCATCACCGCGCGCGAATGGCCTTACCCCCGGCTGATCTCCGCCCATTTCTGGCTTGTCAGCGTCGGTTTCGCCATCTACTTCGTCGCGCTGACCATCGGCGGCTGGCTGCAAGGCGAGGCGATGCTAGATGCAACCCGGCCGTTCATGGATTCTGTGGCGTTGACGATTCCGTATCTGGAGGCACGCAGCGTCGGGGGCGCCCTGATGGGCCTGGGCCATCTGATCTTCGCCATCCATTTCGTCGCGATGGTGCTCAATTTCGGGCCGACGCGCGACGAGCCCGCACTGTTTTCGCATCTCTACGCCAAGAAGGTGGCTCAATGAAAAGCGAAACCACACTCATCGGCGGCGCGATGGTGACGATGGCGTTGTCCGTCAGTGCGCTCGTGATACTGCCGATGATGGACCTGCAAAACGTCACCCCCACGCCGGGGCTCAAACCTTATAGCAGCGCCGAACTGCGCGGTCGGCAGGTGTACATCAGCAACGGCTGCGTGTACTGCCACACGCAACAGCCGCGCACCAAGGAATTCGCAGCCGCCGACTTCAAGCGCGGCTGGGGCCGCGCTACGGTCGCCGGCGACTATGCCTACGATTCACCACCGCTGCTGGGGGACATGCGCACCGGTCCCGACTTGATGAACATCGGCGTTCGCCAACCCAGCGAGCAATGGAACCTGGGGCACCTGTATGAGCCTCGCGCCTATGTGCCCGGCAGCATCATGCCGGCCTTTCCTTTCCTGTTCGAGGCCAAGACGCAGGCTGACAAGGATGAAGTGGTCGTGACCCTGCCACCGGGCTACGCCCCGCCAGGGAAGGTCGTGGTTGCACGCCCGGAGGCAGTCGACCTGGTGAAGTACCTGTTGTCCCTGAATCGCAGCTTCCCGGCCATCGAGACGCCACCGGCAGCAAATGCACCCGCGACACCGGCAGCGGCGTCAGCCAAAAATTGAAGCACCGCGCCAACGGAGCACGATCATGACGACGCCTGAAGTCCTGCCACAGCACGAGCGCGAAAACCCGGAGCCGGTTGAAGGCGCCAACCCGACCCCATGGTTCATCATCGCATTGGTGACCGCGCTATTCATCTTTGGCGTGGTGTACATCATGCGCACCACGCTGAACACGCCGTCTTCCTGGGGCGATGGCCGTACGGCCGCGGACCTGCAGGGCGCGCCGGCGCCGGCTCCTGGTGCGAAAGTGGACGGAGCCGCCGTGTTTGCGTCGCATTGCATCGCCTGTCACCAAGCGACCGGCCTGGGTCTTCCAGGCGTATTCCCGCCGCTCGCCGGCTCCGAATGGGTGAACGGAAAGCCGACAGTCGTCGCCGCGATCGTGCTGCACGGTATCAGCGGACCGCTGAAGGTGAAAGGCAATGAATTCAATGGAGCCATGCCCGCGTTCGGCGGCCAGTTGCAGGACGCGGAAATTGCCGCCGTCCTGACCCATGTACGCAGCACCTGGGGCAACGCCAGCCCGGCTATCACGGCCGAAACGGTTGCGCAAGTGCGCAAGGACACGGCATCGCGGACCGAACCGTTCAAGGGCGACTCCGAACTCGATGCACTCGAGAAGTGATCCGACTGCGTGGATAGTCGATGCCGCGATCGCAGACGTCCCCGAGTGAATCGCTCGCGCAGCGGTTGACGCTGGCGCTGTGCGCAGCGCTCATCGCGGCGTTTGGCTACGGTCTGTACCGCTATACGGCCGGGCTGGAGGTCTGGACCTTCGAAGGCCAGCGCCGCCTCGCGCTGCAGGCGGGCCGCCTGCACGCCGCTCCGGTGCCGCTGCTTGAAGAGGCCACCACGCCGATCCGGCTGTGGCCGTCGGCAGGAGGCGCTCCGACGGCGGCGTACCTGGTCGACTTCGTCTACACCCGCTGCCCCAGTGTCTGCAGCGTCCTCGGCAACGAATATCAGCAGATGCAAGCACAATTGGCTGCAGAGCGCCGGGCCTCGAATGACGCGCGCGCGGTACGCCTGGTTTCGATCTCGTTCGACCAACAGCATGACGATGCTGCCAGCCTGCGCGCCTATGCGCGCGAGCACGCGATCGACCCATCGCTCTGGACGCTCGCGATACCGGCCAGCGCGGCCGACACCCGGCGTTTGATGCGATCGCTCGATGTGGTCGCCATCCCGGACGGGCTGGGAGGATACGTGCACAACGGCGCGATCCATCTGATCGACGCGTCGGGACAGTTGCGCGGCCTGTACGAGTTCGACCAGTGGCCCGAGGCGCTTGCCGCCGCCAAGCGGCTCGCCGCGGCCGAGGCGCGATGAGAATGCACGGGCTGGTCTCGCGTCGGGTCGATCATGGCTTGCTCGCCCTGCTCCCGCTGTGTCTGCTGTGGCCGACGCTGCGCCATCTGATCGAAAGCCGAATGGTGCTGCACATGCTGGTCGAGTTCCCGGTGCTGTTTGCCGCCGGATGGTCGAGTCGCCGCATGCTCGCAAACAGCAGCGCCTGCGAGCGGATCCGGCTTGCCGGCGCAGCGTTGGATTGGGGCGGGCTGACCGGCGCGGTCTTGGTTAGCTGCGTCGCGCTGTTCTGGATGATTCCCGCCGCGCTCGACGCGTCGCTGCTCGCACCAAAGATGGCCGCGGTCAAGTACGCGAGCTGGCTGGCGGCCGGCTTCATGATGGCCGGCAGCTGGCGCCGCATGGCCCCGGAACTGGTGCTGTTCTTTGCCGGCAACCTGGCGTGGATGAGCGCGACCGCGGGCCTGCTCTACACGGACACGTCACAGCGCCTCTGCGCGAACTATCTTGTCGACGAGCAGCACACGACCGGCGTTGGCCTGATCGTGTTGGCCCTTCTGCTCGGCGCGGTGGCGCTGCGCCAGATGATGCGGCTCGGCGGCACGCCGGCCGCCCAGGCGGTCAAGCGGCCAGCGGAAGCGAAGCCGCCAGTGGCAACACGGTAAACGCCCGGATCGTGCCGTCGACGCCGCGCGCTGCCTGCAGTGTGCGCGCATCGAGCGGCGCGCTCACATCGACCGCGGCAACGCCGACCCCGCCCTGCGTCTCCAGATGCAGTTGCGAAACGTTCAGTCCGGCCGCCGACAGCACCGCGTTGAGCCGCGACATCACGCCGGGGCGATCCTGGTGGATGTGGATCAGCCGATCGGCCGCGCGCAGCGCACTGACCCCGAGGTCCGGCATGTTCACGCTGCCGCGAATCGCGCCGGACGCGAGATAGTCGCGCAGCTTCTCCGACACCTCGACCCCGAGATTTCGTTGCGCCTCGACGGTGGAGCCGCCGATGTGCGGCGTGAGGATGACGTTTTCCAGATCACGCAGCGGTGACTCGAACAGTTCGGCTGCCGACGCCGGCTCGGCCGGAAAGACGTCGATCGCCGCGCCGCGCAGGTGGCCGGAGCGCAGCGCCTCGTACAGCGCGGCGATATCGACCGCGTGGCCGCGGGCCAAGTTCAGCAGTACCGCTCCGTCCTTCATCTGCGCCAGCCGCTCCGCGTCGATCAGGTGCCGCGTTAGGGGAGTCTGCGGCACATGCAAGGTCACGACGTCCGACGCGGCGAGCAGCGCCGGCAGCGACCCGGCGGGGCGTGCATTACCGAGCGGCAGACAGGCTTCGATGTCGTGGTAGATGACGCGCATGCCGATCGCTTCGGCCAGCAGTCCGGTCTGCGTTCCGATCTTGCCGTAGCCGATGATTCCGAGCACCTTGCCGCGAATCTCGTTCGAGCCCTTCGAATTCTTCAGCCACTCCCCGCGCTTGGCCGCCGCGTGCCGCTCCGGAATCCGCCGCAGCAGATGGATCGCGTGGCCGATCACGAGCTCGGCGACAGACCGCGTGTTGGAGAACGGGCCGTTGAACACCGCGATCCCGCGTTGCGACGCGACCTCGAGGTCGACATTGTTGGTGCCGGTGCAGTACGACCCGACCGCCCGCAGCTTGCTCGCGCTCTCCAGCGCGGCGCGGTCGAGCCGGGTGCGCGAACGCAGTCCCAACACATCGACGCCACCCAGCAGTCCGCGCAATTCGTCGGCTGGCGGCGCATGCTTGAGCCTCAGGATTTCGACGTTGGCGATCGACTGCAGGATCGGCGACGCGCTGTCGTGTATGTCTTCCAGCAACAGGACTTTCAGGCTCATGAAACAACTCCAATCAATAGGTTTGCCCGGCAACTCAACCGAACGGCGAACGGTCGCTCAGGCAGGCTTTGGCATCAGAACGCGTTTGAATTCACCCGGCTGGGCCACCAGGTCAGCCAGCGTGTACCGATCGAGCTCCGCGTACAGCGCATCGAACGCACGCAGCAGCAACCCGGGCAGGCGACAGACCGGCTCGATACGACATCTCGACGGATCGCCGGACAGGCATTCGACGATCGGACCTTCACCCTCGGCCTGCCGCACGACGCGCCCGAGCCGGATCTCCGAAGGATCGAGCGCCAGCCGCAGCCCGCCCCCTTTGCCTCTGACCGTCTCGACGACGCCGGTGCGCGCGAGCTGGTGCACCACCTTCATCAGATGGCTCTCTGAAATTTCGTACGCCTGCGCAATCTCCTGGATGGTCGCGAGCCGGTCGCGGTGCAGCGTCAGGTACATCAGCACCCGCAGTGTGTAGTCGGAGAACGTGGTAAGACGCATGACCTTGAAGGCGTATCGCCAATGTTGCCCACTCAAACAGCGGATGCTACATTTAACATACATTGATAATACATCTTTGACGCGCCGCCTGTCCAACCTGTCGCCCACGGCATCAGTGCGCGCGGCGCTTCCGAGCGAGGACCATAACCCATGACTTTCGTCGTCACCGAGGCATGCATCCGCTGCAAATACACCGACTGTGTGGACGTGTGTCCGGTCGACGCGTTCCGCGAAGGCCCGAACTTCCTGGTGATCGACCCGGACGACTGCATCGACTGCGCGGTCTGCGTACCGGAATGTCCGGTCAACGCGATCTACGCCGAGGAGGACGTCCCGGCCGATCAGCAGGACTTCACGCCGCTGAACGCCGACCTGGCCAAGCTGTGGAAGCCGATCACGAAGACCAAGGCATCGCTTCCGGACGCCGACGAATGGTCGACCATCACCGACAAGCGCGCCGAGCTCAAACGCTGAGCCACCCGTGGCGGCTGGACCCATTGTCACCCCCAACGACCAGGAGAACGACCTCATGCCAACGATCCCAGTGCACTCGCATCTCTCCGCGGACGCGCTCTATCCGTTCGACGCCAGAGGCATCGCGAAACGGTTCCGCCATGCTGCGATCTTCGGCGCGCTCGACGCCTTGCAGCCGGGCGAAACCATGCGCTTCGTGAACGACCACGATCCGCTGCCGCTGCTGCAGCAGCTGCAGGCTCGCTACGCGGACGGCGTGGAGATCGCGTACCGGCAACGCGGACCCGATGGCGTGGTCATCGATTTCATACGACACTGACGGCCAGGGTCTGACCGCGGCCGCGCCGAGGCCGGACCGTCCAATCGCGAACAGCAAGCACCATGGAACCAGGCCAGCGACGACGACTCGACCACGCCGCACTGTCGCAGGCGATCGTCGAGCAAACGCCCGAGGCCGTGATCTTCGCCGACCGAGACGGATCGATCAGGCTTTGGAACCCGGGAGCGCAAGCCCTCTTCGGGCACAGCGCGGCCGAGGCCATCGGGCAAAGCCTCGACATCATCATTCCCGAGCATTTGCGGCGTGCCCACTGGGACGGGTTCGACCACGCGATGAAAACCGGCGAGGCCAGGCACCCGGGCGAGGTCCGCACCACGCGCTCTATGCACAAGGACGGCCGCAAGCTCTATGTCGATCTGACCTTCACGCTGATCCGCGACAGCGGCGGCACCGTGATCGGCGCGCTGTCGATCGGGCGGGACTGCACCGCGCGCCACCTGGAGGGCGTCGCGCTGCGCAAACGGATCGCGGAACTCGAAGCCCAGATGAACCCTGCGTCAGCGCACAACGATGGGACAGCCGCATGAGCAAGAGCCTCCCCGGTTTTCCGACACTGGCCGCGGGCCCCGAGGCGCCGCTGGAAATGCTGGCGACCTGCCATGACCGGATGGCGCGCCAGTGCGCGACGTTGCGGCGCCTGGTCCCGCATCTGGCGCAGCATGGTTCCGACGAGCCGGCACGCACCGCCGCTTCCGGTGTGATGCGCTACTTCGACACCTCCGCGGTGCAGCACCATCAAGACGAGGAGGTGGACCTGTTCCCGGCGCTGATCGAATCGATGGCCGGGTCGGATGCGGTCTGCCTGCGCGAAATGACGCAGGGGCTGGCCGCGCAGCACCGCGAGCTCGAAGCGCTGTGGCAGCACCTGCGCAAGGTGCTCGAGCAAGTCGTCGCGGGGAAACCCGCCGTGCTACCCGCCGAGGACATCGAAGCCTTCGTCGGCCTGTACGAGCGCCATATCGAACGCGAGAACAGCGAACTGCTGCCGATGGCAGCGCGGCTGCTCAGCGACGACGCGCTGGCGACCGTCGGCCGCGCGATGCGCGAGCGCCGCGGCATCCCGGACGCGACCGCCTGAGCGCCGGCGTCAACCGGCCGAGCCCCGCCGCTTAGCACTGCCTGGAGCGGCTACGCGCCTGCGTACAGCCAGGGCTGGTCCAGCAAGCGCGTCCCGATCGCCCTGAGCGCGGCGTCGCGCCCCCAGCGCAGCGGCCCCTCCGCATGGAAGATCAGCCCGTTGCGCGCCGAGCGCCGCTGCACTCGCGCGACCCGCTGCCAGCGGCTCTGCGCGTAGCGCGCCAGCATGGTCGCGACGTCGAACGCCGGATCGAGCGCCTGCTGCAGCGCGCGTCCCAGCTCGGCAGCATCCTCGATCGCCATGCCTGCGCCCTGCGCCAGGTACGGGCGCATCGGGTGCGCCGCGTCGCCGAGCAGCGCGGTTCGGCCGCGCGCCAGTTCGCCAGCGCCCGCGACCGGCAAGCGGTCGCACAGCACCCACAGACGCCAGCCGCCGACTGCATGGATCAGGTCGACCAGCGCCGCGCAGTTGCCGGCCAGCACGGCGCGCAGTTCGGCGCCGTCGGTGACGTTGTCCCAGTTCTGCGGGTCGGCCAGCACGCGCGCCACGCCGCGCCCGGCATGAACGACGCCAACCAGGTTCAGCCATTCTCCGCGCCGCACCGGGTACTGCACCAGATGCAGCCGCGGCCCGAGCCACACCGTGATCTGGCTGCTGCGCAGCCGCGCCGGCAGGCTGGCCTGCGGCACCAGCGCCCGGTAGGCCAGATGGCCGGTCACGCGCGGCGCCGCGTCGCCCAATAGCCCGCGCCGAACCGCGCTCCACAGGCCGTCGGCACCGACCAGCGCATCGCCCTCGATCTCGGCGTCCTGGACTCGCGAGCCGGTGACGCCGGTCCGCCGCGCGCGCACGACGATCGCATCCGCGGTCTGCGTGAACTGCTCCACGCTGTGACCGAGCCGAAGTTTGGCGCCGCCGTGCCGGCACAGCTGCGCGAGCAGCATCTGATGCAGGTCGGCGCGGTGAACCGTCGCGTACGGCGCGCCGTAGCGCTGCGCGATCGCGTCGCCAAGCGCGAGCGCGCCGAGCTCGCGGCCGCGCAGCGCGTCGCGCACCTGCAGCTGCGACGGAAAGGCCGCCAGATCCTTGAGCGCGCCGGCCAGATCCCAGGCTATCAGCGCGCGGGTGACGTTGGGGCCGAGCTGAATGCCGGCGCCGACCTCGCTGAACACCGCGGCCCGCTCGAACAGCCGCACTTCCCAGCCGCCGCGCACGCAGGCCAGCGCTGCGGCGAGCCCGCCGATGCCGCCGCCTGCGATCAAGGCCTGCCGGATCATCGGGCAGCGGCAGCGGGCGCGGGTTACTCGGTCAGCAGTTGGCGCAGCACGTACGGCAGGATGCCGCCGCTGCGGTAGTAGTCGACCTCGATCGGCGTGTCGATGCGAAGCGTCAGCGGCACCTCGGTCTGGCTGCCGTCGCTGCGCCGGATGCGCAGCTTCGCTTCGCTCTGCGGGCGCAGTTCGGGGTCGGGAATCACGTCGATCAGCTCGCTGCCGGTCAGGCCGAGCGTCTGCCAGGAGTCACTGCCCTTGAACTGCAGCGGCAGCACGCCCATGCCGATCAGGTTGCTGCGGTGGATGCGCTCGAAGCTCTTCGCGATCACTGCCTGAATGCCCAGCAGTTGCGTGCCCTTCGCCGCCCAGTCGCGGCTCGAGCCATTGCCGTACTCCTCGCCGGCGAACACCACGGTCGGCACGCCGGCCGCCTGGTATTTCATCGCCGCGTCATAAATGAAGGTCTTCTCGCCGCTCGGCTGGTACAGCGTCACGCCGCCCTCCTCGCGCGAACCGTCCGGACCGGGCGGGATCATCAGGTTTTTGATGCGCACGTTCGCGAAGGTGCCGCGCATCATCACGTCGTGATTACCGCGGCGCGAGCCGTAGCTGTTGAAGTCCACCTTGGTCACACCGTTCTCGATCAGCCAGCGGCCGGCCGGCGAGCGCTCGGCGATCGAACCGGCCGGCGAAATATGGTCGGTCGTGATCGAATCGCCGAACAGCGCCATGATTCGCGCATCATTTATCGTTACGGCCCCCGCCTTGTCTATCTTTGATGCTTCCTTTTCAATAGCAAAACCGTCGAAGTACGGCGGCTCGGCGATGTAGGTGCTGTGCGGCCAGTCGTAGACGTCGCCGGACACGCCCTCGATCTCCTCCCATAGCTTGCCGGGCTCGGTCGAGATGCGTTCGTAGTTCGCACGGAACGCCGGGCCGTTCATCGCGTGCATCATCAGCGCGCCGATCTCCTCGGTCGTCGGCCAGATGTCGCCCAGGTAGACGTCACGGCCGCCGGTGCCCTTGCCGACCGGCTCGGTCATCAGGTCGCGCAGCATCGTGCCGGCAATCGCATACGCAACCACCAGCGGCGGGCTCATCAGGAAATTGGCCTTGATGTTCGGGTGGATCCGCGCTTCGAAGTTGCGGTTGCCCGACAGCACCGCAGCGCAGACCAGGTTGTGCTGGTTGATCGCGTCGTTCAGCTGCGTCGTCAGATCCCCGGAATTGCCGATGCAGGTGGTGCAGCCGTAGCCGACCAGCGAGAAGCCGAGTTTTTCCAGATACGGCATCAGCCCGGTCTCGGTCAGGTACTTTGTGACGATGCGCGAGCCCGGCGCAAGCGAGGTCTTGATGTGCGGCTGGACCTTCAGGCCCGCCTCGACCGCCTTTTTTGCGAGCAGGCCGGCCGCCAGCAACACACTCGGGTTTGAGGTGTTGGTGCAGCTGGTGATCGCGGCGATCAGCACGTCGCCGTTGCCGACGGTGACGTCGGCCCCCTGTGTCGAAGCATGGCCCGCGACGAACGCCGGCTTGTTCAGAACCATCTCGGCGACGCCGCGCTCGGCTCCCGTCTGCAGCGGCGGCGCGACGGGCGCGCCGTTGTCGCCGACGGTCGATGCGGTGCGCAACGGATAGCGCTTGGCCATCAGCTCGGGCTTCTGATTGAAGCCGCCTTCGGCGTTCGGCTTGGAGAACAGCGAGGTGAACTGCCCCTTGACCTTGCCGATCTCGATCCGATCCTGCGGCCGGCGCGGTCCGGCCAGGCTCGGCGTGACATCGCCCAGGTCGAGCCGGATCAGCTTGGAGTAGTCGATCTCGCCCGCCTTGGGCATGCCGAACAGCCCCTGCGCCTTGAAGTAGGCCTCGAACGCCTCGATCTCGGCCTTGGTGCGGCCGGTGCCGACGAAGTACTCGAGCGTCTTCTCGTCGACCGGGAAAATGCTGAGCGTTGCGCCGTTTTCCGGCGACATGTTGCCCAGCGTCGCGCGATCCGGCACCGACAGCGTGCGCGCGCCCTCGCCGAAGAACTCGACGAACTTGCCGACCACCTTGTGCTGGCGCAGCAGTTGCGTCACGGTCAGCACCAGGTCGGTCGCGGTCACGCCTTCGCGCAGCCGGCCGGTGAGCTCGAGCCCGACCACGTCGGGCGTCAGGAAGTAGACCGGCTGGCCCAGCATCGCGGCTTCGGCCTCGATGCCGCCGACGCCCCAGCCGACCACGCCGATGCCGTTGATCATCGTCGTGTGGCTGTCGGTGCCGACCAGCGTGTCGGGGTAGTAGACGCCGTCGGCGCTGCGGTGCACGCCGCGCCCGAGGTATTCCAGATTGACCTGGTGGCAGATGCCGAAGCCCGGCGGCACGACGCGGAAGGTGTCGAACGCCTGCATGCCCCACTTCATGAACTGGTAGCGCTCGTGGTTGCGTTTGAATTCGAGCTGCATGTTCAGGTTGAACGCGTCCTTGGTGCCGTAGTAGTCGACCATCACGGAGTGGTCCACCACCAGATCGACCGGCACCAGCGGCTCGATCTTCTTCGGGTCCTTGCCCAGGCGCGCCGCGGTCGAGCGCATCGCCGCCACGTCGACCAGCAGCGGCACGCCGGTGAAGTCCTGCAGCAGCACGCGCGAGACCACGAACGGGATCTCGTCGGTGCGCTCCTCGTTCGGCCCCCAGTTGGCGAGCTGCGCCACATGCTCGGGCGTGATCTTGCGCCCGTCGCAATTGCGCAGCACCGACTCCAGCACGATGCGCAGCGACATCGGCATGCGGTTCACGTTCGGAAACTGCCTGGCCAGCGCCGGCAGCGAATAGAACTCCCCGGTCTTGCCCGAGGAGATCTTGAACGACTTGCGGATCGAGGCAAACGGATGTGCGTTGTTGGTATTCGGCATGAGGGCTCCTTGGCGATACGGGTTCGCAGGCGTTATTCTGGCAGCCTCCGCGCGGCTTGGGGCGGCCCGCGGCCGATAACCTTCGTGGTCATGGCGTCGGCGCGCCGTGCGCCTAAGATGACCGGCATGGGGACCGCGCTCCCCACCCCAGCGGCCGCGTCGACGGTGTCCGCGGCGCGGCCGTTCACCGCGGCGCCGAGCGCGCGCCAGCCGTTCGGCGACCACCTGCGCTACTGGCGCCGGCACCGTCGGCTGACCCAGCTCGACCTCGCGCACGAGGCCAATGTTTCGACCCGGCACCTGAGCTTCGTCGAGACCGGCCGCGCCAGCCCGAGCCGCGAGATGGTGCTGCGGCTGTCGCAGCGACTGGAGATCCCGCTGCGCGCGCGCAATGCGCTGCTGGTCGCAGCCGGGTTTGCGCCGATGTACCACGCACGGGCGCTGGACGACCCGGCGCTCGCCGCCGCGCAGGGCGCGGTCGCGCTGGTACTGGAGGCCCATGCACCCTGCCCCGCGCTCGCGGTGGACCGGCACTGGAACCTGGTGAGCCACAACCGCACCGTGCCGCTGCTGCTCGCTGGCGCCGACGCCGATCTGTTGCAGCCGCCGGTGAACGTGCTGCGGCTGGCGCTGCATCCGCGCGGCCTGGCGCCGCGCATCGCGAACCTCGGCGACTGGCGCGCGCATCTGCTCGAGCGCGTGCGCCGGCAGATTGGCGCCTCGGCCGACCCGGCGCTGGCCGCGCTGCTGCAGGAACTGGAGGCCTACCCCGACCCGGACGACGCCGCGGACAAACCGGTCGATGCGCCGCTGGATTCGGCCGGCATCGTGGTGCCGCTGAAGCTGCGCACCGAGGCCGGGCTGCTCAGCTTCATCAGCACGACGACGGTGTTCGGCACCCCGGTCGAGGTCACGCTGCAGGAGCTCGCGCTGGAGACCTTCTTCCCGGCCGACCCGGCGACCGCAGATGTGCTGCGGCGCTGGGCCTAGCGCAGAATATTGAAGAAATCAGCTAAAAGCCAACGTTGCACCTACACATTTCGCTATTTATTTTGTAGCGCTCGACGTACCGGAGGTCGACGGGGATGGACCGAACAGGCCGGGGCCCGGATGCTCCTTCATGTTCTCGGCCACGGCCGCCTGTTGCGGATTGTGGCAATCGTCGGCCAGACGCTGGCCGAGCTTCTCGTTGAGCAGCATCGACTTGCCCGGCAACTGCAGCCAGACCGCGCCGGTCTTCGGGTCTTCGAGCCGGACCGCGCCGGTCGCGGTCGTCACCGGCGACAGGCGATAGTGGGCCTTCTTGAACTGCAGATCGAAGCGGCCGGGCGATTGCGGATCGGCGGTCATCGTGACCGATTCGCCCAACTCGCACGGCAGCTTGCCGGTGTACACATGCTGCGCGACCGCGAGTTCGGCCGGCGTCAGCGCGGCCTCTGCCGCCTCGATCCCGGCGGCCGCGTTGACCGCGGCGCTCTTCAGGTTCTGCCTGCGCGTGCTCACGGATTCCTTCTTCGCGACATGCCGGACCGGGCGCTTGGTCTCGTGCCGCGCCTCCTGCTTGGTCTCGTGTTTGGTCTCGTGCTTGGCCTTGGGTTTCACGGTGGACTCCTTCGTGGGCACGGTGGTCGTGGTCGTGTCCGCGCTCGTCGGACTCTGCTGTGCGAGCACGAGCACGGGGGTCATCAGGGCCAGTGCGGCAAGAACTGCTTTCATCGGATCTCCAGTCAGCGGGGCGGTGGGTCAGGGAAGGAAATAGGATCGAACGGTGTCAGGCAACGGCCGGCCGGTCTGGTGCGCCCGTTCCAGCAGCCGCCAGAAGTAGCGGTAGCTGGCGCGATCGTGCAGCACGCCACTGAACGAGATCGGCGCCCAGCCGGCGGCGGCGGCGGCTTCGATGATTCTCGCTGCGGACTCGATCTCGGCCTCATCCGGCGCGAAGGCCTGCAGAATAGTCCGGATCTGGGCCGGATGAATGCTCCACATGCGGGTATAGCCGAATTCGCGCGCCGCGCGCCGTGCGGCCGTTGCGAGCGCCTGCGCATCGCTGAACTCGGTCACCACGCAGTGCGACGGCACCTTGCCCCAGGCATGGCAGGCCGATGCGATCTCCAGCTTCGCACGCACCACCAGCGGATGCGAGAACTGGCCCTGGATGCCCATGCCATCCGCCGGAATCGCGCCGCCGTGGCTCGACACGAAGTCCATCAGGCCGAAGCTCAGCGATTGCACCCGCGGATGCGCGGCGATCTCGAACGCGCGCTGCACCGCCGCCGGCGACTCGATCAGCACCTGCAGCGGCAGTGACGCGCCCGGCGTGGCCGACGCGGACTGCAGCGCCCGTTCGGCGCGCACCACGTCGCAGGCCGATTCGACCTTCGGCACCATGATGTGCACCAGGCGATGCCCCGCGCTGCCGGCGATGGTGGCGATGTCGGCCTCGAACGCCGGATGGTCGACCGGATGCACCCGCACCGCGACGCGGGCGCCCCTTGGCGCGGCGAGCGCCAGTTCGGCCACCAGTGCCGCATGCTCGGCTTCGCCGCCGACCGGCGCGCCGTCTTCGCAATCGAGCGTGACGTCGAACACGCAGGCGCCGAACTCCTCGGTCATCTCGGCCTGCAGTTGCAGACTCTTGCGCATCCGTGCCTCGACGCCGCTGTAGTGGTCGCAGACCGGCAGCCGTACGGCGCCGCCCTGGGCGCCAAGCAGGGCCTCGCGGGGATGGGGACTGCTCATGCAGGTCAGGTGGCCGTCAAGACTTGCGGCGGGCCACGATGAACAACCGCGGGTACGCAAGCAGGCGTCGGCCGTCCCCACGCCTTGGATAGGCTGCCGCGACCCGTGATTCGTACTCGGCGAGGTAGCTCGCCGCCAGTGCTGGCGGTAGCGGGTCGACGAACGGACGCAGCCCGGTGCTTCGCACCCATTCGACAATGGCGGCGGCCGACTCCATCGGGTGCTGGTAGGTCGTGTGCCAGATCTCCAGTTCGGCCGCCTGGCTGGCCAGCAGATCGTAGTAGCCGCCCACGGACAGCAACTCGGCGCGGGCGCGGCCGGCGTCGCCGATGATCTCGGCCCATGGCGGCCGGCCGGCCAGTTCCCGCATCAGCCTATGCGTGGGCTCCTGCTGGTTGTCGGGCATCTGGATCGCCAGCACGCCGCCCGGCGCCAGTGCGGCGAACAGGCGCGGCACCAGGGCTTCATGCACCGGCACCCATTGCAGCGCGGCGTTCGCGTAGATCAGGTCGGGCGGCTGCTCGGGCGTCCAGCTGCCGATGTCGCCAGCGGCGAAAGCTATCTGCGGCAGCCGCTTGCGCGCGCTGGCCAGCATCGCGTCGGAACTGTCGATGCCGAGCAGTTCGGCATCGGGAAAGCGCTGCCGCAGCAGTTCGGTGGAATTGCCCGGGCCGCAGCCCAGGTCCACCACCCGCGCCGGAGAGATCAGCGGAACCCGCGCCAGCAGCTCGTGCGCCGGGCGCGTGCGCTGGTCCTCGTAGCGACGGTACAGCGCGGGGTTCCAGTCCGACATCAGGGCAAACGCTACAGCAGGTGCGCCACGCCGGCCTGCTCGTCCAGCAGTTCCTTCAGCGTCTTGTCGATGCGTTCCTTGCTGAACGCGTCGATCTCCAGCCCTTCGACCGGTTTGTAGTCACCGCCGGAGCAGGTCACCGGGAAACCGAACATCACATCCTTCGGCACGCCGTACTGCCCGTCCGACGCGATGCCCATCGTGACCCAGCGGCCGTTCGTGCCGAGCGCCCAGTCGCGCATGTGGTCGATCGCCGCATTCGCGGCCGAGGCGGCCGACGACAGCCCGCGCGCCTCGATGATCGCGGCGCCGCGCTTGCCGACCGTCGGCAGAAACGTGTTCGCGTTCCATTCCTGGTCGTTGATCAGCGCCTTCACGCTCTGGCCGGCCACGGTCGCGAAGCGGTAGTCGGCATACATCGTCGGCGAGTGATTGCCCCAGACACACATCTTCTCGATGTCGGTCACCTGCTTGCCGATCTTCGCGGCGACCTGGCTCAGCGCGCGGTTGTGGTCCAGCCGCAGCATCGCGGTGAAATTGCGGCGCGGCAGATCGGGCGCGGACTTCATCGCGATATAGGCATTCGTGTTCGCCGGATTGCCGACCACCAGCACGCGGACGTTGCGGCTGGCGACCTCGTTCAGCGCGCGCCCCTGCACGATGAAGATCTGGCCGTTGACCGACAGCAGCTCGGCGCGCTCCATGCCGGCCTTGCGCGGCATCGAGCCGACCAGCAGCGCGTAATCGGTGTCCTTGAACGCGGTCTTCGGGTCGCTGTGCCCTTCCATGCCGGCGAGCAACGGGAACGCGCAGTCCTCAAGCTCCATCATCACGCCCTTCAGCGCCTTCTGCGGTCCATCCGCCGGCACTTCCAGCAGCTGCAGGATCACTGGCTGGTCCTTGCCGAGCATCTCGCCGGACGCAATGCGAAACAGCAGGGCATAGCCGATCTGGCCGGCGGCGCCGGTGACGGCGACACGAACGGGTTTCTTGCTCATCAGGAACTCCAGGAAGAAAGGTGATACGGCAAGAGCGATCACGCGCTCGCACTCCCGGCGCTGCCGGTTCGAATCGGGAAGTGTACGGGGGAAAACCCGAGTCCGTCAATTTGTCTTATATCTTATATAAGATATGATCGCTCACCTCTGGACCGGCCAAGACACGCCATGCCGCCGACGCCCCATGACTCCGCACTGCCGGCCGATGCGCCGGTCGGCGGCGCGCTGGCCGGCGCCGGCCCGGCGTTCAGCCCGCTGTACCAGCAGATCAAGGGCCTGATCCTGCAAAGCCTGCAGGACGGCGAATGGAAGCCCGGCAGCGCGATCCCGAGCGAGATGGACCTGGCCGCGCGCTACCGCGTGAGCCAGGGAACGGTGCGCAAGGCGATCGACGAACTGGCGGCCGACAACCTGGTGGTTCGGCGCCAGGGCAAGGGCACTTTCGTCGCGACGCACGCCGAGCAGCATGTTCAGTACCGGTTCCTGAAGCTGACGCCCGACAACGGCGAC
Organism: Burkholderiaceae bacterium; assembly: GCA_030123545.1. NCBI lineage: Bacteria > Pseudomonadati > Pseudomonadota > Betaproteobacteria > Burkholderiales > Burkholderiaceae > Burkholderiaceae bacterium. The sequence goes on from CP126124.1 coordinate 3,274,584, forward strand.
ATGGCGAGTGAAGGCCCGGTCGAACGCCGCATCGTCGACTGCCGACGCCAGCGTGCCGGCGCCGACGTCGCACGCGCCTTGGGGCTGCGCACCGGCGACGCCGTGCTGCAGGTGCGCCGCGTGCTGGCCTTCGTCGGCGTACCGACCATTCTGGAAGACCTCTGGCTGCCGGCCGGCCCGTTCAAGGGCCTGACCGCAGAGCGGCTGGCGGCCTACCACGGCACGATGTACGCGCTGTTCGAAGTCGAATTCGGCGTGCGCATGGTGCGCGCCGAAGAGCGCATCCGCGCTGTCGCAGCCGATGCGGCGCAGGGCGCGCTGCTCGGCGCCCTGCCGGGCACGCCCCTGCTCAGCGTAGAGCGCGTCGCCTACACCTACAACGACGTGCCGATGGAGCTGCGCCGCGGGCTGTACCGCACCGATACGCATCACTACCGCAACGAACTCAGTTGAGCCTGCATCGGGCATCGGATTCGCTGCGCGCAGCGCCGATGCGCGCAGCGTCGCCGATGGCAGGAGAAGGCTTGCAATAGAATTTTCCTTTCGAGTCGTTGCACAATGACGACATAGTTCCATCGCAAGAGAGACCCCGGCCATGCCTGCATCCGCCAAGCCAACACGGCCCGAATACCGGAACATCAACGCGTTCAAGGATCTCACGACCTACCGCATGCCGCTGGCCGCGCTGGTGTCGATCCTGCATCGCGTCAGCGGCCTGATCATGTTCCTGCTGCTGCCGTTCATCATCTGGATGTTCGGCACATCGGTCTCGTCGGAGTTCTCGTTCGCCCGCTTCAAGATGGTGTTCAATGACGGCGCCGGATGGCTGCCGGGCTGGCTCATCAAGCTGGTCGCATTGCTGCTGCTCTGGGCCTTCCTGCACCACTTCTTTGCCGGCCTGCGGCACCTCTGGTCCGACGTGGACCACGCCGCGCACACCAAGGCGACGGGCCGCCGCACGGCCGCCGCCACGCTCGTGGTGAGCATCGTGCTGCTGATTGTGCTGGGTGCGAAGCTGTTCGGTCTTTACTGAGACTCGTCGCGGGTCCGCGGTCATGCGGGTCGACAACAAGAAAGGAGTTCACGATGGCTGTCAATTTCGGAACCCACCGCCTGGTGGTCGGCGCGCATTACGGCTTACGCGACTGGCTGATGCAGCGCATCACCGCGCTGCTGATGGCGTTGTTCACGCTGCTGGTGCTCGCGCAGGTGGTTTTCACGCGTGGGCCAATCGGCTACGACACCTGGGCCGGCATCTTCGCGCCGCAGTGGATGAAATTCCTGACTTTCGTCGTGATCCTCTCGTTCGCGTACCACGCGTGGGTCGGCGTGCGCGACGTGCTGATGGACTACGTCAAACCTTTCGCGCTGCGCATGGCGCTGAAGATCTTCACCATCGTCTGGCTCGTCGGCTGCGCGGGCTGGGCGCTCCAGGTTCTGTGGCGCGTTTGACGCCGCGCTGCGATTGAGGCAAGACCCATGACCTATTCAGTGGCAAAAAGAAAATTCGACGTCGTCATCGTCGGGGCCGGCGGCTCGGGCATGCGCGCGGCGCTGCAGCTGTCGCACGCGGGCCTCAGCGTGGCCGTGCTGTCCAAGGTGTTCCCGACGCGCTCGCACACGGTGGCGGCGCAGGGGGGCATCGGCGCCTCGCTCGGCAACATGAACGAGGACAACTGGCACTATCACTTCTACGATACGGTCAAGGGCGGCGACTGGCTGGGCGACCAGGACGCGATCGAATTCATGTGCCGCGAAGCGCCGAACGTGGTGTACGAGCTCGAGCACATGGGCATGCCGTTCGACCGCAATGCGGACGGCACGATCTACCAGCGCCCGTTCGGCGGGCACACCGCGAACTACGGCGAAAAGGCGGTGGAGCGGGCCTGCGCCGCCGCCGACCGCACCGGCCACGCGATGCTGCACACGCTGTACCAGCAGAACGTGAAAGCGAAGACCAACTTCTTCGTCGAGTGGATGGCGCTGGACCTGATCCGCGACGCCGACGGCGACGTGCTGGGCGTGACCGCGCTGGAGATGGAGACCGGCGACGTCTACATCCTCGAGGCAAAGGCGACGCTGCTGGCCACGGGCGGCGCTGGCCGCATCTTCGCGGCGACGACAAATGCCTACATCAACACCGGCGACGGGATGGGAATGGCCGCGCGCGCCGGCGTTCCGCTGCAGGACATGGAGTTCTGGCAGTTCCACCCGACCGGTGTCGCCGGCGCCGGCGTGCTGCTGACCGAAGGCTGCCGCGGCGAGGGCGCGATCCTGATCAACAGCAATGGCGAACGCTTCATGGAGCGCTACGCGCCGACGCTGAAGGATCTGGCGCCGCGCGACTTCGTGTCGCGTTCGATGGACCAGGAGATCAAGGAAGGCCGCGGCTGCGGACCGAACAAGGACTACATCCTGCTGAAACTCGATCACCTGGGCGTGGAAACGATCCACAAGCGCCTGCCGTCGGTGTACGAGATCGGCCTCAACTTCGCGAACGTCGACATCACGAAGGAGCCGATTCCCGTGGTGCCGACCATCCACTACATGATGGGCGGCATTCCGACCAACATGCACGGCCAGGTGGTGGTGCAGGACGCGGACAACCACAGCGTGCCGGTGGGCGGCCTGTACGCGGTCGGTGAATGCTCCTGCGTCAGCGTGCATGGCGCCAACCGGCTCGGCACCAATTCGTTGCTCGACCTGCTGGTGTTCGGGCGCTCGGCGGGCAACCATATCGTCGAGTATTGCGCGCAGACCGCGTCGCACAAGCCGCTGCCGGCGGATGCGGCCGAGTTGCCGCTCTCGCGGCTGGCGCGCTTGGACGGCGCGACCGGCGGCGAGTACGCGCAGGTCGTCGCGAACGACCTGCGCGCGTCGATGCAGCACCACGCCGGCGTGTTCCGCACCCAGGCGACGCTCGACGAAGGCGTGGCGCAGATCGCCGCGCTGCGTAAGCGGGTCGAGGATCTCGCGCTGAAGGACAAGTCCCGGGTCTGGAACACGGCGCGGGTGGAAGCTCTGGAAGTCGAGAACCTGATCGAGGTCGCCCAGGCGACGATGGTTTCCGCGGCCGCGCGCCACGAGACCCGCGGCGCGCACAGCGTGGCCGAGTACGGAGATACGCCCGAGCACCCGCTGGGACGCAACGACACCGACTGGCTGCGCCACACGCTGTGGCATCGTGACGGCAACCGGCTGAGCTACAAGCCGGTGCAGATGAAGCCGCTGACCGTGGAAAGCATTCCGCCGAAGACCCGCACCTTCTGATGCAGCGACTCTGATCCGACGATGGGCTCCATGATGCGACCGACCGATCCGGCAGCGCCCGCAGCGATGCCGCCGAAAGCCAGCCGCCACACCAACCCTTCCATGCGGACCGATCAAGACAACGGAGAACATCAATGAGCAAGCGCACCTTCCAGATCTACCGCTACGACCCCGACAAGGACGCAAGGCCGTACATGCAGACGCTGGAGATCGAACTCGACGGCCACGAACGCATGCTGCTCGATGCGCTGCTCAAGCTCAAGGCGCAGGACCCGGGCATCGCGTTTCGCCGCTCCTGCCGCGAAGGGGTCTGCGGCTCGGACGCCATGAACATCAATGGCAAGAACGGCCTGGCCTGCCTGACCAACATGCGCACGCTGAAAGACCCGGTGGTCTTGAAGCCGCTGCCCGGCCTGCCGGTGGTCCGCGACCTGATCGTCGACATGACGCAGTTCTTCAAGCAGTACGAATCGATCAAACCGTACCTGATCAACGACACCGCACCGCCCGAGAAGGAGCGGCTCCAGAGTCCGGAGGAACGCGAGGAGCTGAACGGCCTGTACGAATGCATCCTCTGCGCGTGCTGCTCCACCGCTTGCCCGAGCTTCTGGTGGAACCCGGACAAGTACGTCGGCCCAGCCGGCCTGCTGCAGGCCTACCGCTTCCTGGCCGACAGCCGCGACTTGGGCACGTCGGAGCGGCTCGACAACCTGGAAGACCCATACCGGCTGTTCCGCTGTCGCACCATCATGAACTGCACCGACGTGTGTCCGAAGGGCTTGAACCCATCGCTTGCGATCAACAAGATCAAGGAAATGATGGTGTATCGCGCCGGCTGAACAAGAGGTCGACCCAGCGATGGAACCAGATGCAACCGAATCGGCTCCCAATAGTGAACAGTTGGACGCGCGCGCGCTCGGCCGGCTCAAGTGGCGCTGCCGACGCGGCCTGCTCGAAAACGACCTGATTCTCGAGCGCTTCTTCCAGCGTCACGAAGAGCGGTTGACCGCTCGGCAGGGCGCTGCGCTCGGTGCTTTAATGGAATTGAGCGACAACGATCTGCTGGATCTGAACCTGTCGCGCAAGACATTGGCCCAGGTGGCCCCGGCGCTCGACAGCGAAGACGTGCGCGAACTGCTGCGCCAGATGCAACCGAAACCATGAAAGGGGAACGAGATGAAATTGGCTGACAACAAAGCGACCCTGTCGTTCAGCAACGGCAGCCCCAGCGTAGAACTCCCGGTGTACCAGGGCACGATAGGGCCGGACGTGATCGACATCCGCAAGCTCTATGCGCAGACCGGCATGTTCACCTACGACCCGGGCTTCCTGTCCACCGCATCCTGCCGCTCGGCGATCACGTTCATCGACGGCGACAAGGGCGAACTGCTGTACCGCGGCTACCCGATCGAGCAGCTCGCCACGCAGTGCGACTTCATGGAAACCTGCTACCTGCTGCTGTACGGCGAACTGCCGAACGAGAAAGATAAAAAGAACTTCGTTCGGCTGGTGACCATGCACACCATGGTCAACGAGCAGATGCAGTTCTTCCTGCGCGGCTTTATGCGCAGCGCGCACCCGATGGCGGTGATGACCGGGCTGGTCGGCGCGCTCTCCGCGTTCTATCACGACAGCACCGACATCAACAACCCGAAGCATCGCGAGATCGCGGCGATCCGGCTGATCGCGAAGCTGCCGACGCTGGTCGCGATGGCGTACAAGTACTCGGTCGGCCAGCCGTACATCTATCCGCGCAACGACCTGAGCTACGCGGGCAACTTCCTGCACATGATGTTCGCGACGCCGTGCGAAGACTACAAAGTCAGCCCGGTACTCGAGCGCGCAATGGATCGCATCTTCATCCTGCACGCGGACCACGAGCAGAACGCATCGACCTCGACCGTGCGGCTGTGCGGCTCGTCGGGCACGAATCCGTTCGCCGCGATCGCGGCCGGCGTCGCCTGCCTGTGGGGCCCGGCGCACGGCGGCGCGAACGAAGCGGCGCTGAACATGCTGTACGACCTGCAGAAGGCCGGCGGCGTGGCGAAGATCGGCGAATTCATCAAGCAGGTGAAGGACAAGAACTCGAACGTCAAGCTGATGGGCTTCGGCCACCGCGTCTACAAGAACTACGACCCACGCGCAAAGCTGATGCAGCAGACCTGCAACGAGGTGCTGGACGAACTGGGCCTGCACAACGACCCGCTGTTCGCGCTGGCCAAGGCACTCGAGAAGATCGCGCTCGAGGACGACTATTTCGTCTCGCGCAAGCTCTACCCGAACGTGGACTTCTACTCGGGCATCGTGCAGCGCGCGATCGGCATTCCGGTGTCGCTGTTCACCGCGGTGTTCGCGCTCGCGCGCACGACCGGCTGGATCGCGCAGCTCGACGAGATGATCGGCGACGCCGAGTACAAGATCGCTCGTCCGCGCCAGCTGTTCGTCGGCACCCCGAGGCGCGACGTCAAGCCGATCGCGCAGCGCTGACCCGTTGCACGGCCGCGTGAACAAGGCCCGCGGATGCGGGCCTTGTTCTTGTTGCGCTGGGCTCGCGAATGGCCGCGGCAGCCGGCGATCTGCTCGCGGCCGCCCCGCCTTCTTCCGCGCCCTAAAATCGGGCAGCCACGGAGCACTTTGATGGGACGCACGCTGTACGACAAGATCTGGGACGAGCATGTCGTCCATACCGAGGACGACGGCACCGCCATCCTCTACATCGACCGGCACCTGGTGCACGAAGTCACCAGCCCGCAGGCGTTCGAGGGCCTGCGCCAAGCGGGGCGCAGGCCCTGGCGCGTCAGTTCGGTGGTCGCGACCGCCGATCACAACACGCCGACCACCGGCTGGGAGCGCGGCTACGACGGCATCGCCGACCCGATCAGCAGGGAACAGATCACGACGCTGGACAAGAACATCGCCGAGTTCGGCGCGGCCGCGTACTTTCCGTTCCTGTCGAAACGCCAGGGCATCGTGCACGTGATCGGGCCGGAGGAAGGCGCGACGCTGCCCGGCATGACCGTGGTCTGCGGCGATAGCCACACCAGCACGCACGGCGCGTTCGGCGCGCTGGCGCACGGCATCGGCACCAGCGAGGTCGAGCATGTGCTGGCCACGCAGACCCTGCTGGCGAAGAAGGCGAAGAACATGCTGGTGCGGGTCGAGGGACGGCTCGCGCCCGGCCTCACCGCGAAGGACGTGGTGCTCGCCATCATCTGCCGCATCGGCACCGCCGGCGGCACCGGCTACACGATCGAATTCGGCGGCTCGGTGATCCGCGCGCTGTCGATGGAAGGGCGCATGACCGTGTGCAACATGGCAATCGAGGCCGGCGCTCGCGCCGGCATGGTCGCTGTCGACGACAAGACCATCGACTACCTGAAGGGCCGGCCGCTCGCGCCCGGCTACGACCGGCCAAGCGGCCGCTTCGCCGGCGGCGCGGAATGGGACCAGGCGGTCGCGTACTGGCGCACCCTTCAGTCCGACCCCGACGCGAAGTTCGACGCGGTGGTCGAGCTCGACGCGGCGCAGATCGTCCCGCAGGTCACCTGGGGCACCTCGCCCGAGATGGTGGTCGGCGTCGACGGCCGCGTGCCCGACCCGGACCGGGAAAAGGATGCGAGCCGCCGCGGCGCCATCGAGCGCGCGCTGACCTACATGGGCCTTGCGCCGAACAAGGCGATCGCTGACATCGTCGTCGACAAGGTGTTCATCGGCAGCTGCACCAACAGCCGGATCGAGGACCTGCGCGAAGCGGCTGCAATGGTGAAGAAGCTCGGGCAAAAGGTGGCGAAGAACGTGAAGCTCGCGATGGTCGTGCCCGGATCGGGCTTGGTGAAGGAACAGGCCGAACGCGAAGGCCTGGACAAGGTGTTCACCGCCGCCGGTTTCGAATGGCGCGAGCCCGGCTGCTCGATGTGCCTGGCGATGAACGCGGATCGGCTGGAGCCCGGCGAGCGCTGCGCGTCGACCAGCAACCGCAATTTCGAAGGCCGCCAGGGCGCCGGCGGCCGCACCCATCTGGTCAGTCCGGCGATGGCCGCCGCCGCGGCGGTGCACGGCCACTTCGTCGATATCCGTCGTTTCGCCTAAAGAGGAGCCCACGATGCAGAAATTCACCGTGCACCGGGGCCTGGCCGCGCCGCTGGACCGCGAGAACGTCGATACCGACGCGATCATCCCGAAGCAGTTCCTCAAATCGATCAAGAAGACCGGCTTCGGCCCGAACCTGTTCGACGAATGGCGTTACCTGGATCATGGCGAGCCGGGCATGGATCCGGCGTCGCGCCGCCCGAACCCCGACTTTGTGCTGAACCAGCCGCGCTATGCGGGTGCGTCGATCCTGCTCGCGCGCAAGAACTTCGGCTGCGGCTCGAGCCGCGAGCATGCGCCATGGGCGCTCGACCAATACGGCTTTCGCGCGCTGATCGCGCCGAGCTACGCCGACATCTTCTTCAACAACTGCTTCAAGAACGGACTGCTGCCGATCGTGCTCACCGAACCGCAGGTCGCGCAACTGTTCGACGAGGTCGCTGCGTTCCCGGGCTATCGCCTGACGATCGACCTGGAACGCCAGCGCGTGGTCAAGCCCGACGGCGGCGAACTCGCGTTCGAGGTCGCGCCGTTCCGCAAACACTGCTTGGTTAATGGCCTGGACGACATCGGCCTGACGCTGCGCCACCAGGACGCGATCCGCGCGTTCGAGGCCGAGCGGCTTGCGCAAAAGCCTTGGCTGGCACGCCGGCTGTGAGGCCCCCGCGCTAGCTGCCAGTCGGCGGCTCGCCTCCGACCGGAAGCGCCGCCCCGATTGCTATTCTTAGCATAGCTAAAAGCCCATATTCATCCTTGGCTAAAGCCTGATTTTGCTTGCAAAGCGGAGAGCCCACCCCCATGAAGATCGCAGTCCTGCCGGGCGACGGCATCGGCCCCGAAATCGTCGCGGAAGCGGTCAAGGCGCTGAACGCGCTGGGCCTCGGCCTGGAGACAGAAACCGCGCCGGTCGGCGGCGCTGCGTATGAAGCACTGGGCCACCCGCTGCCCGAGTCCACGCTGGCGCTCGCGCGCCAAGCCGATGCGATCCTGTTCGGCGCGGTCGGCGACTGGAAGTACGACAAGCTGGAACGCGCGCTGCGCCCCGAGCAGGCGATCCTCGGGCTGCGCAAGCACCTGGGCCTGTTCGCGAACTTCCGCCCGGCGATCTGCTACGAGCAGCTGACCGGTGCCAGCAGCCTCAAGCCCGAACTGGTGGCGGGCCTGGACATCCTGATCGTGCGCGAACTGACCGGCGACATCTACTTCGGCCAGCCGCGCGGCCGGCGCAAGGCGGTGGACGGGCATTTTCCCGGTGCCGACGAGGCGTTCGACACCATGCGCTATTCCCGGCCCGAAATCGAACGCATCGCGCGCGTCGCGTTCGACGCGGCAGGCAAGCGCGGAAAAAAGGTGACCAGCGTCGGCAAGGCGAACGTGCTCGAGACCTTCCAGTTCTGGAAGGACGTGGTGACCGAGGTGCACAAGGACTACCCCGACGTCGAACTCGAGCACATGTACGTCGACAATGCCGCGATGCAGCTGGTGCGCGCGCCGAAGAAGTTCGACGTGATCGTCACCGGCAACCTGTTCGGCGACATCCTGTCCGACGAGGCCGCGATGCTGACCGGCTCGATCGGCATGCTGCCGTCGGCCAGCCTGAACGAGAAAAGCCAAGGCCTGTACGAACCCAGCCACGGCAGCGCGCCCGACATCGCCGGCAAGGGCCTCGCGAACCCACTCGCAACCATCCTGTCCGCCGCGATGATGCTGCGCTATTCGTTGAACCAGCCCACGGCGGCGGACCGGATCGAGGCCGCGGTGCGCAGAGTGCTGGCCGACGGCCTGCGCACCCCCGACATCTGGAGCGAAGGCACGACCCGGGTCGGCACCGCGCAGATGGGTGACGCAGTGGTGCGCGCGCTGCGGTAAGCCGCCGGCGCCGGACGGGCGCGCGCTGAAGTGCGGGCCCCTGCCTCGCCGCCGATCGATCCGTCGCTGCGGGGCCGGTCAGTTCCTACGACGCCGGCGTAGCGCGTCCCAGAGGCGAGACGCCGGCGGGACCAGCGCCAGCGGCACCATGGCCAGCATGTTCCAGCCCGGCACGACGAAGGCCAACGGCACGGCCAGCACCAGGCAGGCCACCGGCAGCCCCGCGCGGCGCAGCAGGGTGCGGCGCAGGGCCGCGTACTCGGCGGGCTGCGGCACGGCCGCAGCCGACGGAAACGCGGCCACGATCCGCGCCAGCGACAACAATGACAATGCCAGCAGGTGCGCGCTGTAGACCGCCGCGGCGACTGCCAAGTCACCGTACTGCGCCATCATGCTGGTCGAAAACGGCATCAGCCCGACCAGCGCCAGTTGGCTCAGTTCGATCCTGGGTGACGGCATGGCGCCCTCGGCCGCCAGTCGCGTCAGCCGCGCGCCCGACATCCAGAACAGCGCGACGACCCAGAAGCTGAGCAGCCAGACCGAGATCTTCGGCACCAGGGCCAGCAGCGCCTGGGCGACGTCCTGCGAGGCCGCGTGCGCGGGTAGTTCGGGGAGTCGCAGGTCGAGGACCAGCAGCGTGATCGCAACGGCATAGACCCCGTCGGTCAGCGCCTCCATCCGGGCGCGCGGAATGCCATGCTCGCGGGTGTGGTGCATCGGCCGATTATCGATGGCGCTTCGCAATCAGCGCTGCACCGGGTCGGTTTGTCCGACAGGATCGGAAATCAGCGTGCCCTGGTGATACAGGGCCTTCCACCCTTGCGGCGATCTGCGCCACAGCGTGGACCTGCGGCTGAGGCGCCCGTCCGCCTGCTCGAGCCGATAGGTCGCCAGATAGACGTCGGCAACAATCCGGCGACAGGCAAAGTCGGTCACGATCAGGCGCTCGACCACCGGCGTCCGGTGGCGTTGCTCGAGCGCATCGAGCACGAACGCCCTGGAATAGATGCGGCCAGAGGCCCCGATCTCCCAGAAATCGTCGGTCGTCATGCCCTCGAAATCGCTGCGGCGCGTGCCGAATTCAGCCCGGTGAAAGATCGGCTCGCGCGCGGCGAGTTCACGGGCCACCTGATCCAACGGGTCGAGATCAATCATCCTGTTGCCTGTTGCGCCGGATCGGCTTCATCGCAGCATTCTCGGGCCGGCCCCGGCATGCCGCTCGGGTACAATGGGCGATCATGTCTGCCGCCCGCCCGTTCGCCTCGAACACCGCCGTTGCCGTCCCGGCCGGCGTGGCCGCGCGCGCAGCCATCACCAAGAAGACGACCGGCTGAAGCAGCCCGGCTCGTCGCGCGCCCCTGCTGGCCGGACGAGCCGGCCAATCGATACGGTCTTGCATAGTGAGCTTTGACTGAGAGGGCGTTGAAAAATGAGCACATTGGTAGGTTTTGTCGGCTGGCGCGGCATGGTCGGCTCGGTGCTGATGGACCGGATGCGGCAGGAGAAGGATTTCGACCTGATCGAGCCGGTGTTCTTCTCGACCTCGAATGCCGGTGGCAAGGCGCCGGCCATGGCGCGGAACGAGACGAAGCTGCGCGACGCGCACGACATCGATGCGCTCAAAAAGTGCGACATCATCATCACCGCGCAGGGCGGCGACTACACGAATGAGGTATTCGCCAAGCTGCGCGGCGCCGGCTGGAAGGGGCACTGGATCGACGCGGCGTCCGCGCTGCGGATGAATCAGGAGGCGGTCATCATCCTCGACCCGGTCAACCTGCCGGTGATCAAGAACGCGTTGGCCCACGGGGGCCGCAACTGGATCGGCGGCAACTGCACGGTGAGTTGCATGCTGATGGGCGTCGGCGCGCTGTTCAAGGCCGGACTGATCGAGTGGATGGTGACGCAAACCTACCAGGCTGCCAGCGGCGGCGGTGCGCAGCACATGCGCGAACTGCTGGCCCAATTCGGCACGCTCAATCACGAAGTGCGCGACCTGCTGGCCGACCCGACCAGCGCGATCCTCGAGATCGACCGGCTGGTGATCGAAAAGCAGCGCGGCCTGATGGATGCCGAGAAGGCGAATTTCGGTGTGCCGCTGGGCGGATCGCTGATCCCGTGGATCGACAAGGATCTGGGTAACGGCATGAGCCGCGAGGAATGGAAGGGCGGCGCCGAAACCAACAAGATCCTCGGCCAAGGCGAAGGTTTTGGCACGCCGACGGTGCCGGTGGACGGCTTTTGCGTGCGCATTGGCGCGATGCGCTGCCACAGCCAGGCGCTGACCTTCAAGCTGAAGAAGGACGTGCCGGTGGCCGACGTCGAGGCGATGATCGCCGCCGACAACGACTGGGCGCGCGTGGTGCCGAACAACCGCGAGGCGACGATGCGCGAGCTGACGCCAGTGGCCGTGACCGGCACGCTGGCGATTCCGGTCGGCCGCATCCGCAAGATGGCGATGGGCCCGGAGTACCTCGGCGCGTTCACGATCGGCGACCAGCTGCTGTGGGGCGCGGCCGAACCGCTGCGCCGCATGCTGCGCATCCTGCTGGAGGCCTGAGCGACGTTCGCCGGAGCGGTGTGAAGCGGTACGTTGTCACCCGGCAACAACGTTTTTCACGGAAACCGCAAGCGCGCCGCGGCGACGCGAGGCGCGGCGCTGTTGTTGCCTTGTCAGGCAATTTCATTGATGTTAGTGTCCTTTTTCGACTTCACGTGCCCTGGCCCACTCCCAAATGACCCGACCGAATCCGCCCGCTGATCCGACCCTTCCTGTTCGCAACATCGTCCGCAAGGCGCATGGCCTGAGGCTGGGAGCCGTGGCAGCCGCCGTCGCGCTGGCGCTCGGGATGTCGGCGATCGACGCCCACGCGTTTGCGCTCGGACGCATCACGGTGCAGTCGGCGCTCGGCGAGCCGCTGCGCGCGCAGATCGCCGTGCCGGAGATCACGCCCGAGGAAGCTGTCAGCCTGCGCGTGACGATGGCGGCGCCGAGCGCGTTCAAGGCGGCGGGCCTGGAATACAACCCGATCGTTCCGCGCCTGCACATCAACCTGCAGCGCGGCGCCGGCGGCCACGCCTACCTGAACGTGACCAGCGACCGGCCGATCAACGACCCGTATCTGGACATCATCATCGAGGCCAACTGGTCGACCGGGCGCATGTTGCGCGATTACACGATGCTGTTCGATCCGGCCGAGCGACGCACGCTGGCCGAAGCGGCGCCGATCGCGCCGCAGATTCCGGCAACGCCGATCCCGCCAAAGGCCACCAACCTGCCTTTGCCGACCGCGCGCCGGTCGGCCCAACCGCCGGCGCCACGGCCGGTCCGCCCGCCCGAACCGCGCGCGAAGAGCGGCACCAGTGGTGGCCAGGTCACCGTTGCCCGGGGCGATACTGCCGGGCGGATCGCCGCCGCCCACAGGCCCGCGAACGTTTCGCTGGACCAGATGCTGGTTGCGCTGCTGCGTGCGAACCCCGATGCCTTTATCAACGGCAACGTGAACCGGCTGAAGGCCGGCGCCGTGCTGAACATGCCCAGCGCACAGCAGGCGGAGGCCACGCCGGCCGGCTCGGCGCGCGAAACCATCGTCGCGCAGAGCCGCAACTTCAACAACTTCCGCCGCGAGCTGGCGGAACACGCACCGGCAACGCGGATGGCGACCGCCAACCGCTCGGCGACCGGCTCGGTGCAGGCAAATGTCGAGGAACAGGCCCCGGCCGCCGCGTCGCCCGACCGGCTGACGTTGTCCAAGGGCTCGGTGCAGACCAAGAACGGGCCGGAAGCACAGGCGCTTGCAGCGCGCAAGACACAGGACGCGAATGCCCGGGTCGCCGAACTGAACAAGAACGTCACCGAGCTGAACAAGCTGGAGAGCGCATCCAAGGCGGCCGGCTCGGCGCCGCCCGCCGCGGCCGCCGAAGCCCCGGCCCATGACGGCATCACGGTCCCGATCGCAGCGGCCCCTGCGGCGTCGGCGCCGGCAGCGGCTGCCAAGTCGGAAGCATCGGCAGCTGCGGCCACGGCCAAGCCGGAGGCGCCGCCAGCGGCGACCGCGCCGGCCAAACCGACGCCGAAGGTCGTGCCGGTGTCCACGGCCGGGTCTGGCTTCCTGAGCCAGGTGATGGACAACCCGCTGGTGCCGGCCGGTGCAGCGGTGATCATCGCGCTGCTGGCCGGCCTCGGTTTCTACCGCGTGCGCCAGCGGCGCAAGAACGGCGAGGTCGACAGCGCCTTCCTGGAAAGCCGCCTGCAGCCGGATTCGTTCTTCGGCTCCAGCGGCGGGCAGAACGTGGACACGACGAAGGTGTCTCCGCCGAGCTCGTCGATGGTCTACTCGCCGAGCCAGTTGGATGCTGCCGGCGATGTCGATCCGGTTGCCGAAGCCGACGTGTACCTGGCCTACGGCCGCGACCTTCAGGCCGAGGAAATCCTGAAGGAAGCGCTGCGCTCCAACCCGACCCGCGCATCGATCTACACCAAGCTGCTCGAAATCTACGCGAAGCGGCGTGACGCGAAGACGTTCGAGGTCATGGCCACTGAAGCCTACGGCTTGATGACCGGCGCGGGCAGCGACTGGGAGCATGTCTGCAAGCTCGGGCAGGAACTCGATCCGGCCAATCCGCTGTATCAGCCGGGCGGCCATCCGCCGGCGCCGAGCGCGCAGGAGCGCAAGCAGGCCGTGCCGGAGGAAATGATCAGCACGATGCCGTTCACCGCGCAGCCGGCGCTGTCGCAGCCGACGATGCCGGTCGATCTCGATCTCGATTTCTCCGCGAACGAGCGTCGATCGGCCCCCAAGGGCGCCACCAAGCCGATGGGTCTGATGGACGCCGACGAAACGCTGCGCGTGCCGATGGCTCACGACGACGACACGCCAAGCGGGCCGGCGACCCACGACGGCGACACGCTGCGCGGCCCGATCGAGCCGCCGGCAACCGCGCCGATGCCGGTGTCCGCCTCGGTGCCGCTCGACATGGACTTCAGCAGCACCGCGCCGGCGTCGATTGAGCCACCGTCCGCTGCTTCGCAGACAGCTCACCACTCGGGCATGCTCGAATTCGATCTGAATGCGATCTCGCTGGATCTGGACCAGGCCGCCGCCAAGTCGGCCGAACCCGACGCGGCGAACCACGCGCCGGAATCGACGCAGCGCCGCGCGGCCGCCGACAGCGGCTCGCACGATCCGTTGCTGACCAAGCTCGAGCTGGCCGAAGAATTCCGAACCATCGGCGACGCCGACGGCGCGCGCGCCCTGGCCGAAGAGGTCATTGCCGAAGCCTCGGGCAGCCTGAAGGCACGGGCCCAGAAGCTGATCGCCGAACTCGGCTGATCAAGCGGACATGAAGCCGCCGGTCGCATCGGCGGCCACGCCGCCGTGAGGCTGGCGCTCGGCCTCAGCTACAGCGGGCAGGCTTACCAGGGTTGGCAGAGCCAGCCCTCGGGCCGGACGGTGCAAGACCGGCTCGAAGCCGCGCTGGAACGCTTCACGCAAAGCCGCATCACGACGCTGTGCGCCGGCCGCACCGACGCCGGCGTGCATGCGCTGATGCAGGTGGTGCACTTCGACACCGCGCTCGAGCGTGCGGCGTTCTCCTGGGTGCGCGGTGTCAACAGCCATCTCCCGCCCGACATCGCGGTGCAATGGGCCAATGCCGTGCCGGCCGAGTTTCACTGCCGCGCCAGCGCCATCGCGCGGCGCTACGCCTACGTGCTGCTGCAATCGCCGGTGCGGCCCAGCGTGGAAGCCGGGCGCGTCGGTTGGGTCATGACACCGCTCGACGGCGACGCGATGCGCCAGGCTGCCGCGCGGCTGCTCGGCAAGCACGATTTCAGCTCGTTCCGTGCCTCCGCCTGCCAGGCCCGCTCGCCGGTGAAGACGCTGCGCCGCATCGAGATCGGCCGGCGCAGTGCGGTGGATGCCACCTACTGGCGCTTCGAATTCGAGGCCGACGCGTTCCTGCACCACATGATCCGCAACATCATGGGCTGCCTGGTCGTGATCGGCCAGCGCCGGCGCGCGCCCGACTGGATCACCGCAGTGCTCGAGGCGCGCGACCGGGACGCGGCGGCGCCGACCTTCGCGCCCGACGGGCTGTATTTCCTCGGACCGGTGTACGACGCCCGCTGGGGCCTGCCGGCGCGCACGGCTGCGTATGATTGGCTTCCATGATTCCCCCCCGTTTCTTGCTCACTTCGTGTAGCCACCTCGGTGACACTGCCGGAGGCAGTGTCCCTTCGGGCCGTCCGAGCCTGCGCAGGCAGGCTCGGGGCCGCGGCCGCTCAGCCCCTCAAGGGGGCAACACCAGCGGTCCGACCAAGCCGGCCCCGCGGTGTTTCCCGAACGGGCCGCGCTGCGCGGGCCGGATCGCTGCCCAATCCAACGGGGTTGTTCCCTAATATGGCTGCCCCGTCTGCCTCTACGCGCACACGCATCAAGATCTGCGGCCTCACGCGCGAGCAGGACGTCGATGCCGCGGTCGCCGCGGGCGCCGACGCGGTCGGCTTCGTGCTGTACGGCCCGAGCCCGCGCTGCGTGACGCCCGAACGCGCGCGCGCGCTGGCCGGCCGGTTGCCGCCGTTCGTCACGCCGGTGCTGCTGTTCGTCAACGAGGTTACTACAAAAATAATAGCAATCTGCACAGATATACCGGGGGCTTTAGTGCAATTTCATGGTGAAGAAACGGCCGCCGACTGTGCTCGCGTCGGCCGGCCCTTCATTCGCGCGGCGCGCATTCCGCAGGGCGCGGCCGCGGGCGGGTTCGACCTCGTAGAATATGCAGCCCAGTACCGGAACGCCCAGGCCATCCTGCTCGACGCGCATGTCGAAGGGTACGGCGGCGGCGGCAAGGCATTCGATTGGTCACTGCTTCCTCCAAGCGTCGACGCTCACCTCGTCTTGAGTGGTGGGTTGAACGCTGCCAACGTAATCGACGGCATCGCGCAGGTGCGGCCGCGCTGCAGGACGCTGGCCGTTGACGTGAGTTCCGGCGTCGAGACCGCCAAAGGGGTCAAGAGCGCGGAGAAGATCAATCGGTTCGTCGCCGCGGTGCGCGCGGCGGACCAGCAGTTGGCGAGAGGCCATCCATGTTCCAGTACCAGCAGCCCGACGCAAGCGGCCATTTCGGCATCTACGGCGGCAGCTTCGTCAGCGAAACCCTGACCCACGCGGTCACCGAACTGCGCGAGGCCTACGAGAAATACCGGGCCGACCCGGCGTTCCGCGCCGAGTTCCGGCACGAGCTCGCGCACTACGTCGGGCGCCCGTCGCCGATCTACCATGCCGCGCGCATCAGCCGCGAACAGGGCGGCGCGCAGATCTACCTGAAGCGCGAAGACCTGAACCACACCGGCGCGCACAAGATCAACAACACGATCGGCCAGGCGATGCTCGCGCGGCGCATGGGCAAGCCGCGCATCATCGCCGAGACCGGCGCCGGCCAGCACGGCGTCGCCACCGCGACGATTTGCGCGCGCTACGGCCTCGCCTGCGTGGTCTACATGGGCGCCGAGGACATCAAGCGGCAAAGCCCGAACGTCTACCGCATGAACCTGCTCGGCGCGAAAGTGGTGCCGGTCGAGTCCGGCAGCCGCACGCTGAAAGACGCGTTGAACGAGGCGCTGCGCGACTGGGTCGCCCATGTCGACGACACCTTCTACATCATCGGCACCGTGGCCGGCCCGCACCCGTACCCAATGATGGTGCGCGACTTCCAGAGCGTGATCGGCGAGGAATGCCTGGTGCAGATGCCCGAACTCACCGGCGGGCGCCAGCCCGATGCGGTGGTCGCCTGCGTCGGCGGCGGCAGCAATGCGATGGGCATCTTCTACCCGTACCTCGCGCACGAATCGACCCGGCTGATCGGCGTCGAAGCGGCCGGGCTCGGGCTCGACAGCGGCCGGCACGCGGCCTCGCTGCTGCGCGGCAGCCCCGGCGTGCTGCACGGCAACCGCACCTACGTGCTGCAGGACGACAACGGCCAGATCACCGAAACCCACAGCGTCAGCGCCGGGTTGGATTACCCCGGCGTCGGCCCGGAGCATGCGCTGCTGAAGGACATCGGCCGCGCCGAATACGTCGGCGTGACCGATGTCGAGGCGCTCGAGGCGTTCCACTACCTGTGCCGCGCCGAGGGCATCATCCCGGCGCTGGAGTCGAGCCATGCGCTCGCGCATGCGCTGAAACTGGCCCGGGACATGCGGCCCGACCAGACCATTCTGGTGAACCTTTCGGGCCGCGGCGACAAGGACATCGGCACTGTGGCCGATCTCGCCGGCGCCGATTTCTACGATCGCCCGTCGATGCGCGGCCATGCGGTCAAGGGCCTGCGCGAGGGGTCGACATGAGCCGCATCGAGCGCCGCATGGCTCAGTTGAAGGATCAGGGCCGCAAGGCGCTGATCCCCTACGTGACCGCGGGCTTTCCGGCGGCCGGCATGACGCCAGCGCTGATGCACGGCATGGTCGCGGCCGGCGCCGACGTGATCGAACTCGGTGTACCGTTTTCCGACCCGTCGGCCGACGGGCCGGTGATCCAGAAGGCCGGCGAGCAGGCACTGCGTGCCGGCGTCGGCCTGGCGCAGGTGCTTGACATGGTGCGCGCGTTCCGGCAGGGCGATGCAACGACGCCCATCGTGCTGATGGGCTACGCGAATCCGATCGAGCGCTACGACCAGCGGCATACTGCCGCCTCCGACAGCGCGTTTGTACGCGACGCCGCGCAGGCCGGCGTCGATGGCCTGATCGTGGTCGATTACCCGCCCGAGGAATGCGCCGAGTTCGCCGCGCGCCTCTCCGCGCACGGGCTGGACCTGATCTTTCTGCTCGCGCCGACCAGCACCGACGAGCGGATCGCGCAGGTCGCGGCGCTGGCCAGCGGCTATGTCTACTACGTGTCGCTGAAGGGCGTGACCGGCGCCGCGACGCTCGACCCCGGAGCGGTGCAGGCGATGCTGCCACGCATCCGCCGCCATGTGCAGATTCCGGTCGGCGTCGGCTTCGGCATCCGCGACGCCGCCAGTGCGCGTGCCGTCGGCCAGGTCGCGGACGCGGTGGTGATCGGCACCCGCATCGTCGAGCTGGCCGATGCCGAGCCGCCCGAGCGGGGGGTCGACGCGGTCGCGACGTTCCTGCGCGAGGTCCGGACCGCGCTCGATTCATAATCGAAGGATTGCCCGCCACAGAGGCCCGCCACAGAGGACGCAACGATGAGTTGGCTCGAAAAACTACTCCCCCCGAAGATCCAGCAGACCGATCCGGCCGACCGGCGCGCGATTCCCGAGGGTCTGTGGATCAAGTGCCCGGCCTGCGAGACCGTGCTGTACAAGGCCGATCTGGAACAGAACCAGAACGTGTGTCCGAGCTGCGGCCACCATCACCGCATCGGCGCACGCGCCCGTTTGAACGCGTTCCTCGACCTGGAAGGCCGCTACGAGGTCGGCCAGGAGGTGTTGCCGGTCGACGCGTTGAAATTCAAGGACAGCCGGCGCTACCCGGAACGGCTGAAGGAAGCGCTCGAGAGCACCGGAGAGACCGACGCCCTGGTGGTAATGGGCGGCGCGGTGCACAGCATCAGCGTGGTCGCTGCCTGCTTCGAGTTCGACTTCATGGGCGGCAGCATGGGCAGCGTGGTCGGCGAACGCTTCGTGCGCGGCGTGCAGACCGCGATCGAGCAGAAGGTGCCGTTCATCTGCTTCACCGCCACCGGCGGCGCGCGCATGCAGGAGGGCCTGCTGTCGCTGATGCAGATGGCCAAGACGAACGCTGCGCTCACGCGCCTCGCGAAGAAGGGGCTGCCCTACATCAGCGTGCTGACCGACCCGACGATGGGGGGCGTCTCCGCCGGGTTCGCCTTCGTCGGCGACGTGGTGATCGCCGAACCGAAAGCGCTGATCGGGTTCGCCGGCCCGCGGGTGATCGAGAACACCGTGCGCGTGACGCTGCCCGAGGGCTTTCAGCGCGCCGAATTCCTACAGGAGAAGGGCGCGATCGACTTCATCTGCGATCGCCGCGAACTGCGCAAGACGATCGCATCGACGCTGGCGATGCTGCTACGCGAACCGGCCGACGCGGTGGCCTGAACGCGCGGCTGAGTCGCTAATGCACGATGGTCTGCTGAATCGACCACCAGACCATCGACGCGACCTGCAGCAGCACCAGCAGCACCAGCGGCGACAGGTCGATGCCGCCGATCAGCGGCAGGATGCGCCGGATCGGCCGCAGCAGCGGCTCGCACAGCCGCTCGATCACGCGAAACAGCGGCGAGGCGCCGGTCTGCACCCACGACATCAGCGCGTAGATGATCAGCAGGCCGGTCAGTCCCGAGATCACGAGCCGCACCAGGCCGAACGCCGCCAGCACCGGCAGGTACAGCAGTTCGCCGTCGGCACCGGCGAGCAGCCACAACACGACGTACTGCGCCAGCACCAGCAGAAAGGCGCCGACCAGGCTCGCGAAATCCCAGCGTCCGCGCGACGGCAGCAGCCGGCGCAACGGCAGCACCAGCCAGTCGCTGAGCGCGAACACGAAGCGCCCGATCGGGTTGCCGAACGGCACCCGCTGGTGCGCCATGTACAGGCGAAGCAGGCAGGCCCCGCCGAACAGGCCGGCGGCAACGTCCAGCAGGAACGAGATGATTTGATAAGGCATGTGAACGAGCCCGCAGTCATGGGATGATACCGATCGCGAGCGTGTTCACGATGCCGGCACCGCCCTCTTCCGCCCTGCTGCCGCTGTTTCCGCTGGGCACCGTGCTGTTCCCGGATGGCCCGCTGCTGCTGCGCATCTTCGAGCTTCGCTACCTCGACATGATCGGCAAATGCCACGAAACCGACGCGCCGTTCGGCGTGGTCTGCCTCACCGAAGGCTCCGAAGTGCGCCGTCCCGAAGCCGTCGAAGCGTTCTGCGAGGTCGGTACGCTGGCACGCATAACCGAATTCGAGAGGGCGCAGCCCGGCCTGCTGCACATCCGCTGCACCGGCACGCACAGGTTCCGGATCGAGCGCAGCGAGCGCCTGAAGAACGGTCTCTGGATTGCCGAGGTGCAGCCGCTCCCCGGCGACCTGCCGGTCCCGGTACCGGACGACCTGCGCGAGCCGGCCGATGCGCTCGCGCGCCTGCTGCAGACGCTGCAGGACGGCGGTGATCCGCGCGTGCCGCCCCCGCCCTGGCGGCTGAACGACTGTGGCTGGGTCGCGAACCGATGGGCCGAGTTGTTGCCGCTGCGCGGGGCGCTGCGACAGCGCCTGATGGCGCTGGACAATCCGCTGCTGCGCCTGGAACTGGTGGGTGACCTGCTGAACCGCGGCGAGCGCGCGTCCTGACGCCGCGCCGGCGCCTGCCGGCTGCGGCGAAAACCTAGAATAGCGGCTTTCGGTCAACGATCCGGCGCGGACGTCTCGCGTGCCGGCGCGCACCGGGAACGATCCGCGCCGCAATCCCCGTTTCATTCATGTCCGACCAACCGAACCTCGAAGCGCCCGGCGCGCCCGCAGACGAGAATCACCTGATCGCCGAGCGGCGCGAAAAGCTGGCGGCGCTGCGCGGACGCCAGCAACAAGGCGGTCCGGTGGTGTTTCCGAACGACTTCAAGCCAACCGACCATGCGGCCGCGCTGCACCGCACGCACGGTGATACCGCGGGCGAGGCGCTCGAAGCGCAGCCTGTTCCGGTGCAGGTGGCGGGACGGCTGATGCTGAAACGGGTGATGGGCAAGGCCAGCTTCGCGACACTGCAGGACGCGAGCGGCCGCGTCCAGCTCTATGTGCAGCGCGACGCGATCGGCGACGCGGCGTACGCCGATTTCAAGCATTGGGACCTGGGCGACATCGTCGGTGCCCAGGGCCTGCTCTTCAAGACCCGAACCGGCGAGTTGTCGGTCAAGGTGACGGCGCTGCGCCTGCTGACCAAGAGCCTGCGACCGATGCCCGACAAGTTTCACGGCATGGCCGACCAGGAGCTGAAATACCGCCAGCGCTACGTCGACCTGATGACCGACGACGCGACGCGGCAGCGCTTCGTGCTGCGCAGCAAGGCGGTTGCCGCGGTCCGCGACTTCATGGTCGAGCACGACTTTCTCGAGGTCGAGACGCCGATGCTGCACCCGATCCCGGGCGGCGCGAACGCCAAGCCGTTCGTCACGCACCACAACGCGCTCGATCAGCAGATGTTCCTGCGCATCGCGCCCGAGCTGTACCTGAAGCGCCTGATCGTCGGCGGTTTCGAGCGGGTGTTCGAGATCAACCGCAACTTCCGCAACGAAGGCATCTCGGTGCGCCACAACCCCGAGTTCACGATGATGGAGTTCTACGCGGCGTACTGGAACTACCGCGACCTGATGGACTTCACCGAGCGGCTGCTGCGGCAGGTCGCGCGAGCAGTGCTGGGCACGGCCGAGCTGAGCTACGGCGGCAAGCCCGTGGACCTGGCCGCGCCCTTCGAACGCCTAACCATCCGCGAGGCGATCGCCAAACACACCGACGCCGGTGGCGAGGTGGACAACCGCGACTGGCTGATCGTCGCGCTGAGGAAGTCGGGGCTGAGCGAGCAGAAGAACAAGCTCTCCAGCCGCTCGCTCGCAAGCCTGCAGGTGCTGTATTTCGAGGAAACGGTCGAGGAAAAGCTCTGGCAGCCGACCTTCATCATGGAGCACCCGACCGAGATCTCGCCGCTGGCGCGCGCGAACGACGAGCGCCCTGAGGTCACCGAGCGCTTCGAGCTCTACATCACCGGCCGCGAAATGGCGAACGGCTTCTCCGAATTGAACGATGCGGAGGACCAGGCGGCGCGCTTTCAAAACCAAGCCCTCGCCAAGGACGCCGGCGACGACGAGGCGATGTACTACGACCAGGACTTCGTGCGCGCGCTCGAGTACGGCATGCCGCCCGCCGGCGGCTGCGGCATCGGCATCGACCGGCTGATGATGCTGCTGACCGACAGCCCGAGCATCCGCGACGTGATCCTGTTCCCGGCGCTGCGGCGCGAGGCTTGACTCACCCCCAGGCTGCGCGCTACTAGCGTGTCGCTTCGCCTTCCCCTGCGAGGGGGCACACTCAGCGGTCCGGCAAAGCCGGCCCCGCGAGTGTCCCGCATGGCCTGCTCTGCGACCCTTTGATGTGGCGGTGCCCACGTAGCTTCATGTGTCGCGGGTGGCGCCGGGTTGCTTGCGCCCTCGCACCGGCAGCCGCAGTGCGTCGAGGTAGTCGCGCGCGATGTCGACCGTGTCTCGGGCGCCGATCGCGTCGAAGTTTTCGGCGAGCCACTTCTTCGCGCACGAGGCGCCGAGGTCGCGCAGCGCGTAGATCAGCGGTCCGTCGATCGCCGATTTGCTCGACGCGTGGTATTTCTCCAGCGACTCGCCGCCGTCGATGCGATGCATCAGCATGTCCTTGTAGCGCGCCGGATCGAGCCTGCGCTCGGCGAGCAGACGCTTGACGAAGTCGATCGCGCGCATTTCGGCGATCAGCGCGCCGTTGAACGTGATCTCGTTCGTGCGGTCCATGATCTCGGCGGCGGTGACCGGGATCTTGTCGCGCTTGATCGGGTTGATCTGCACCAGCACGACGTCGCGGCAGTCGCACTGGTAGATCAGCGGGTGGATCGCCGGGTTGCCCGCGTAGCCACCGTCCCAGTAGTGCATCCCGTCGATCTCGACCGCGTGAAACACCATCGGCAGGCAGGCCGATGCCATCACCGCGCGCGCGCTCAACTTCTTGCCCGAGAATACCTCGGCCTTGCCGGTCTGCACGCAGGTGGCGACCACGAACACCTTGGTCGCGCCGGGCGCCGCCAGCCGTTCGAAGTCGATCTGGCTCTGCAGGAAGTTCAGCAGCGGATTGATGTCGAACGGATTGCTCTGGTACGGCGACACCGCGCTGGTCCACACGCTGCCCAGCGCATGGCCCCAGATCTGGGCCGGCGAATCGAGGCCCGCGAGTCCGCCGAATCCGCGCAGCCACCCCATGCGGCTCAACGCGTTCAGGCCGCCGAACAGCAGGTCGAACGGCGCGCGCTGCGCCTGTGTGATCGTCGACGAGACCGATCCCATGCTGACGACGCCGTTCCAGAGGTTGGCGAGCGCGGTGCGCGCCAGTTCGCGCGGATCGCTGCCGGGCCGGTCGGCGCCGCGCGCCAGGCCATGCGCCAGCGCCGCCGCGTTCATCGCGCCCGCGCTGGTGCCGCTGAGGCCTTCGAAGCGCACGCGCCCGTCTTCGAGCAGCGCATCGAGCACGCCCCAGGTGAACGCGCCGTGCGAGCCGCCGCCCTGCAGGGCGAGATTCATGCAGCGGGTGTCGGCAGCCATGCACGCAGCGTAACAAAGTTTGGCCGGCACGGCCCCGACCGGCGCGGCACGGGCCGATCGCCCAGTCCGCGCGACGATGAGCCCCTTTAGCCGATCGGTGGCAACAACGCGAGCGCCTGGCGGTACGCCGGATGCGCCAGCAGCGCGTCCCAAGGCAGCGCCGCGCCGACCGGCAGCAACGCGCGGCGGCGCGCCTCGCTCTCGGCGCTCGGCTGCCAGCGGTCACTCAACTCAGCGGCGGCAAGGCCGGCGATCAGTTCGTCGATCGGCGCGCCATCGCCCACGCTCTGGTTGCACAGCAGCACCAGATCGCAGCCGGCAGTCAGCGCCGCCAGCGCCGCTTCCGTATGGGTCACGCTCCTGCCGTCGAGCACGCGCGCGCCGGCCATGCTCAGGTCGTCGCTGAAGATCGCGCCGGTAAAGCCGAGCCGACCGCGCAGGATCTCGCCGAGCCAGCGCGCCGAGAATCCGGCCGGTCGCGCGGCGACACGCGGATAGATCACGTGCGCCGGCATCACGGCGGAGAGCGCACCGCCGAGCCAGCCGTAGGGCGCGGCGTCGTCGGCCAGGATCGTCTTCAGGCCGCGGTCATCGACCGGAATCTCGGTGTGCGAGTCGGCCCGCACATGGCCGTGACCCGGGAAATGCTTGCCGCAGTTCGCCATGCCGGCCAGCAACAGGCCGTGCATCAGGCTCTTGGCCAGCAGCATGACGGTGCGCGGATCGCGCGCGAACGCGCGGTCGCCGATCACGCCGCTCGCGCCGTGGTCGAGATCGAGCACCGGCGTGAAGCTCAAGTCGACGCCGCAGGCGCGCAGCTCGGCCGCCAGCACATAGCCGCAGGCGGTGGCCGCGCGCGTCGCCTGCACCGGGTCGCGCTGCCACAGCTCGCCTAAAGCGCGCATCGCCGGCAAGCGGGTGAAGCCGTCCGAGCGAAAGCGCTGGACGCGGCCGCCCTCGTGGTCGACACAGATCAGCAGGTCCGGCCGCAGCGCCTTGATCTCGGCATTGAGCGCGGCCAGCTGCGCGCGGTCCTTCCAGTTGCGTGCGAAGTGGATCACGCCACCGACCCGCGGATGCTCGAGCCGCCGCCGGTCGGCCGCGGTCAGCGCGAGGCCGGCCACGTCGATGATCAGCGGTGCGTGTTGCAAGGCGGTCGGGAGGGTCGAGTGCATCGGTGTCAAAAGGCGTTTGCTATGCTACTTGTAGCTAATAATTCAATAAGCACACTGGCTACAGCATCATTTCATCAATTTTTTCGACGATGCAGAAGCTGGACGCGCAATCGCCCTCGTCGCTGACGCTGACATGGGCGCGCAGGCCGCGTGCGTCGAACCAGTCCTTCAGCGGACCGTGCAGCAGAACCGTCGGCTGGCCGCTCGGCAGCTTCGCGATCTCGCAGCGGCGCCAGCTCATCGGCAGCCGCATGCCGAGGCCGACCGCCTTGGAGAACGCCTCCTTCGCCGAGAAGCGCGTGGCCAGGAAGCGCAGGCCGCGCTCGGGCCAGCGCGCACTGCGCGCGCGCCAGGTCGCCAATTCACCGTCGCACAGGATCTTGAGCGCGAAGCGCTCGCCGTGCCGCTCCAGCGCGGCGCGGACACGCCGCACGTCGCACAGATCGGTGCCGATGCCGTAGATCATCGGTGCCAGCGTCGGCGGCGCATGGTCACTGCGCGATACAGCGGCGCGGATTCACGCGCCGCACCGAAACCCCCGACCGCGCCGACATGCCGCGGCTGGATGTCACGCTGGAGTAACTGCATCACGCCGCCGCTGCGATGCAGCGCAGGTACTCGCGCACCGTGGCCTGGTAGCCGAGCTCCAGCGCATCGGCGATCAGCGCATGGCCGATCGACACTTCCTGCACCCCCGGCACCGCGCGCAGGAAATCGGCCAGGTTGCTGCGGTTCAGGTCATGGCCGGCGTTGACGCCCAGGCCCGCCGCCTGCGCCGCACGCGCCGCCGCTGCGAAGCGCTCGAGTTGCGCGGCCTGCCCTGCCGTGCCCCAGGCCGCGGCATACGGTTCGGTGTAGAGCTCGATGCGATCCGCGCCGAGCGCCGCAGCCTGCGCCATCGCCTCGGGCTCGGCGTCCATGAACAGGCTCACGCGCACACCGTGGCGCTTGCACTCGGCGATCAGCGGCGCGAGACGCTCGCCGTCGCGCGCCAGATCCCATCCGTGGTCGCTGGTCGGCTGGCCTTCGCTGTCGGGCACGAAGGTGCATTGCTGCGGCCGCTCTTGGCGCACGTGATCCATCAGGTTGTGGAACGGGTTGCCCTCGATGTTGAATTCGCGCCCGGGCCAGTCGCTGGCGAGCAGCGCGGCGAGTTCCCGCACGTCGCTCGCGCGGATATGGCGCGCGTCGGGGCGCGGATGCACCGTGATGCCGTGCGCGCCGGCCGCAAGGCACAGCGCGGCCGCGCGCGTGACGCTGGGAAAGCCCAGGTTGCGCCGGTTGCGCACCTGCGCGACCAGGTTCACGTTGACCGAAAGCAGGGTGGTGCTCACAGCGATTGGATGTCCAGCATCAGCTGGCGCGTCTTGAAGCCCGCCACCCCGCAATGGTAGTGCAGCAGCGTGCGCAGCTGGGTCTTCAGTTCGGCCGTCGCGCCGGCGCAGGCGGAGAGCAGCGCGGAAAACGGCGTGTCGCTGCCGAACGCATGCTCGAGCGCGCTCCACTGCGCGCCGGCAAGCCATGCGCCGTCGCCCTCGCCGGCCAGCCGGAGGCCGCCCTCCGGCACCAGCGCATAGCGCGCGCCGGGATCGAGCGCGCCCAGCGTCAGCGTCTGCTGATCCAGCGCCGGCAGCAGGCCGGCTTCGCGCAGCAGCAGCAGTTCGAACGCGCGCAATGCCGGCTCCAGCGCCTCGCCGTGCGCCGCGGCCAGCACCCGCACCGCGAGCGCGTAGCCGTCGAACAGCCTGGGGTGCGGATCGTCGCGCGCGAGCATGCGCAGCAGCAGCTCGTTCAGGTAGTAGCCGGCCAGCAGCGCGTCGCCGGACGGCATCACATGCCCGCCGATCCATTCGGCGCCGCGCAGCGTGCGGATTTCCGCGTCGCCGCCGAACGCCAGATGCAGCGGCTGCAGCGGCAGCAGCACCGGCCGGAAGTTGGAGCTCGGCTTCTTCGCCCCCTTGGCCACCAACGCGACCCGGCCGTGGTGGCGCGTGAACACCTCCAGAATCAGGCTGGATTCGCTCCAGTCGTAGTGGTGCAGCACATAGCCCGGCTCGTCGGCAATGCGTTTGACAGGCATCACCGTCATTCATACCCAAAGGAGCGGACGCGCGCCTCGTCGTCGGCCCAGCCCGAGCGCACCTTGACCCACAGCTCGATGAACACCTTGGCGCCGAGCAGCTTCTCGAGCTCGCGCCGCGCCTCGGTGCCGATGCGCTTCAGGCGCTCGCCCTGCTGCCCGATCACCATCGCCTTGTGGCCGTCGCGCTCGACCACGATGGTCGCGGCGATCCGCACCATGCGCTGCGCCGTGCGGCCCGGCTCCTCGTCGAACCGGTCGATCACCACGGTCGAGGTGTACGGCAGCTCGTCGCCGGTCAGGCGAAACAGCTTCTCGCGCACCACCTCGCCGGCGAGAAAGCGCTCGCTGCGGTCGGTCAGTTCGTCGGGCCCGTAGCACCAGGGCTGCGCCGGCAGATACGGCTCGCAGATGGCGAGCAGCCGCTCGGCATCCTTGGATACGCTGGCCGACATCGGAACGAACTCGGCGAATGCATGGCGCTCTTGCATTTGCTGCAACCACGGCGCGATGTCGGCGCGGCGCCGCACCCGGTCGAGTTTGTTTGCGATCAGCAGCGTCGGCAACCCGGGCTTGAGCAACGCCAGCACCGCCGCGTCGGCCGGGGTGAAGCGGCCCGCCTCGACCACGAACAGCACGAGGTCCACGTCGCCCACCGCGCCCAGCACCGCCTTGTTCAGCGAGCGATTCAGCGCGCTCTGGTGCCGGGTCTGAAAGCCCGGCGTGTCGACGAACACGAACTGCGCGCCGCCGCGGGTGCGGATACCGGTGATGCGATGGCGCGTGGTCTGCGCCTTGTTCGAAGTGATGCTGATCTTCTGGCCGACCAGCGCGTTCAGCAATGTCGACTTGCCGACGTTCGGTCGGCCGACGATCGCGATCAGGCCGCAGCGCGTACCGACACCGGGGTTGGGTCGGGTCGTCTCCCCGTTTTCTGGATCATTCGTTGCCGCAGCCACGATGGAATCTACACAATTCGCTATTAAATTAGTAGCAATTCAATCGCCAACGGCCTTCAGCCGAACCAGCATCGCGCTCGCCGCGGCCTGCTCGCCGGCGCGCCGCGACGCGCCGATGCCGCGTTCGGTCAAGCCCAGTTCGGCTACTTCGCATTCGATGTCGAAGGTCTGCTGATGCGCGGCGCCCAGCGTCGCGACGACGCGATAGCCGGGCACCTTCATGCGGCGCGCCTGCAGCCATTCCTGCAGCTCGGTCTTCGCGTCCTTTGCGACCTGCGCCATCTGCGGATTGATGTCGACCGACTCGAACAGCCGGTGCACCAGCGCCTCGGCGGTAGAGTAGCCCGCATCCAAATAGACTGCGCCGATCAGCGCTTCGAGCGCGTCGGCCAGGATCGACGGACGCTGCTTGCCACCGGAGCGCGCCTCGCCCTCGCCGACGCGGATCAGCCCGGGCAGGCCGATGCCGGCGGCGATGCGGTGCAGGCTGTCCTGGCGCACCAGGTTCGCGCGAATTCTGGAGAGACCGCCTTCGGGCAGGCCCTGCAGCCGCTCGTACAGCAGCCCCGACACGGCCAAACCCAGTACCGCATCCCCGAGAAATTCAAGCCGCTCGTTGTGATCCGCGGAAAAGCTGCGATGCGTGAGCGCGCGCGCCAGCAACTGCGGGTCGGCGAACCGGTGCTGCAGCCGCGCTTGCAGGTCGACCAACCCGCTGTCCACGCGTTCGAGTCTTCGGCCGCCCTAGTTCGATTGTCCGGCGTACTTGAGCAGCAGGTACGCGGGGCCGACCATGTGGATTTCCTTGTTGTACGCGAAGCTGACGACGATCTTGTCGTCGTTCTTCGTAATGTCCAGGTCCTTGCCGGCGATCGCGGTGATGTTGTTGATGTCGGCCGCCTTGTCGAAGATCTGGCGGATTTCGACCACGGTGTTGCCTTCGTGCGCGGCCTTGTTCGCGGCCCGCAGGATCTCCTGGTACTCGAGCGCGGTCGGGATCACCTGCGCGGCCATCACGCCGACGAACACGAGCACGGCGACGACGAACACCAGCCCGATGAACGAAAGGCCGCGCTGGCGCGATTTGCGTTGAAGTTCCATGGTTGTCATATCGTCGAAGCTATCGCTAGTGTATGAATCCGATGCGCTTGAGATTGCCGAAGTTCATCCAGACCATGAACGCCTTGCCGACGATGTTCTTGTCCGGGACGAAGCCCCAGTAACGCGAATCGAGCGAATTGTCGCGGTTGTCGCCCATCATGAAATACTCGCCGGGCGGCACCTTGCAGACGACGCCCTCGACACTGTAGCGGCAATTCTGGTGATCCGGAAAATCATGCGGTCCCGGCACGTACGCCGGCCGGTCGTCGTCGATCAGGATGCGGTGCGTGTGCGCGCCCAGCACCTCCTGGTACTGCTTGTAGTAGCGCATCGAGTCCTCGTCGAAGAACTCGGGCAGCGGCGTCTCCGGCACCGGCTTGCCGTTGATCGTCAAGTGCTTGTTCAGGTACGCGACCTCGTCGCCCGGGAGACCGACGACGCGCTTGATGTAGTCCATGCTCGGCTGCGGCGGATAGCGGAACACCATCACGTCGCCGCGCTGCGGCGGGTTGCCCTGCGTGACCCGGGTGTGGAGCACCGGCAGGCGCAGCCCGTAGGTGAACTTGTTCACCAGGATCAGGTCGCCGACGAGCAACGTCGGGATCATCGAACCGGACGGGATCTTGAACGGCTCGAACAGGAACGAGCGCAGCAGGAACACCGCCAGGATCACCGGGAACAGCCCGGCGGTCCAGTCCAGCCACCAGGGCTGCATCAGCAAGCGGCTCTTGGCTTCGTCGATGTCGCCGTCGACCTTGGCGATGCCCTGGCGCTCGAGCTCGGCGCGGCGCTGCCTCGCCTCGGCCTCGAGCGCGGCGGCAGCGCGCCGGCGCCGCGGCAGGAAGAAGGATTTCTCGGCGATCCAGTACGCGAATGCGACGACGACGGCGACGAACAGCAGCAGTTCGAAGTCGCCTTCGATCGCGCCGAAATACCAGGCGCCGGCGTAGGCGGCAAAGGCCGCGAGGATCAAACCGGTGAGGATTTGCATCATCGGGCCCCCACGCTCGTCACTGCGTGTACTTCGCTGCCCCCAGCGGAGGAAGGGGCCCCGGCTCTGCCGGTGCGGGGGGCCTTCGCGCCTTCGGGCGGCCGTGTGGCGCTCATCAATCCTCCACCTGCAATATCGCGAGAAAGGCCTCTTGCGGGACTTCGACCGATCCGATCTGCTTCATGCGTTTCTTGCCTGCTTTTTGTTTTTCGAGGAGCTTCTTCTTGCGCGTGATGTCACCGCCATAGCATTTGGCGAGCACGTTTTTGCGCAAAGCCTTGATTGTCTCACGCGCGATGATGGTCGAGCCGATCGCCGCCTGGATCGCGACGTCGTACATCTGGCGCGCGATGATCTCGCGCATCTTCGCAACCACCGCTCGGCCGCGGTACTGCGCCTGGCTGCGGTGCACGATGATCGACAGCGCGTCGATGCGCTCGCCGTTGAGCAGGATGTCGACCTTCACCACGTCGGACGCACGGTACTCCTTGAACGTGTAGTCCATCGAAGCGTAGCCGCGGCTCACGCTCTTCAGCTTGTCGAAGAAGTCGAGCACGATCTCGCCGAGCGGCAGTTCGTAGGTCAGCATCACCTGGCGTCCGTGATACGCCATGTTCATCTGCACGCCGCGCTTCTGGTTCGCCAGCGTCATCACCGCGCCCACGTATTCCTGCGGCATGTACAGATGCACGGTCACGATCGGTTCGCGGATTTCCGACATCCGGCCCTGGTCCGGCATCTTCGACGGGTTCTCGACCATCATGGTTTCGCCGTCCGACTTGACCACCTGGTACACCACGCTCGGCGCGGTGGTGATCAGATCCTGGTCGAATTCGCGCTCGAGCCGCTCCTGCACGATCTCCATGTGCAACAGGCCAAGAAAGCCGCAGCGGAAGCCGAACCCGAGCGCCTGCGACACCTCGGGCTCGTAGTGCAGCGACGCGTCGTTGAGCTTGAGCTTCTCCAGGCTGTCGCGCAGGCCCTCGTACTGGTTCGCCTCGGTCGGGTACAGCCCGGCGAACACCTGCGGCTGCACCTCCTTGAAGCCGGGCAGCGGCTCGGTCGCGGTAAACGCGGCGCCGCCCGTCCCCGGCTTGATCAGCGTGACCGTGTCTCCGACCTTGGCCGCCTGCAGCTCGCGGATGCCGGCGATGATGTAGCCGACCTCACCGGCCTCCAATGCGTCGCGCGGCTGGTCGCCCGGTGTGAACACCCCGAGCTGGTTCGCCTCGTAGCTCGCATCGGTGGCCATCAGCTTGATGCGCTCGCCGCGTGCGAGCCGGCCGTCGACGACCCGAACCAGCATCACCACGCCAACGTAGCTGTCGAACCAGCTGTCGATGATCATCGCGCGCAGCGGGCCACCCGGACGGCCGCGCGGCGGCGGCACGCGCGCGACGATCGCCTCCAGGATGTCATCGATGCCCATGCCGGTCTTGGCCGAGCAGGCGATCGCATGCGATGCGTCGAGGCCGATGACGTCCTCGATTTCGGCGCGTGCGTTGTCGGGGTCCGCATTCGGCAGATCCATCTTGTTGAGCACCGGCAGCACTTCGACGCCGAGCTCGAGCGCGGTGTAGCAGTTCGCGACCGTCTGCGCCTCCACGCCCTGCGACGCGTCGACGACGAGCAGCGCGCCCTCGCAAGCCGACAGCGAGCGGCTCACCTCGTAGGAGAAGTCGACATGACCCGGCGTGTCGATCAGGTTCAGGTTGTAGGCCTGCCCATCACGCGCCTCGTAGCGCAGCGCCGCAGTCTGCGCCTTGATGGTTATCCCACGCTCCTTCTCGATCTCCATCGAGTCGAGCACCTGCGCCTGCATCTCGCGTTTCGCGAGGCCGCCGCAGCGCTCGATCAGGCGATCCGCGAGCGTCGATTTACCGTGATCGATGTGCGCGATGATCGAAAAATTTCTGATGTGATCCATCAACGAAGCGCTTCAAGTGATTGAATTGAATGACGTGAGGCAATAAAAAAGGGCGCGTCGACAGGCGACGCGCCCTGAACCAACAATCTATGGCAACTGCGATAGTTGGAGCTTCATTGTAGGGAGAAAAAGCGGCGCGTACAGGCCCGGGAAAGGCCGGATCGGCCTGTTGCGACATGGCAACTGGTATTTTATACACAGATTATCAACAGATCGCGGTCTGCGAGGTCTGAACAACTTGTGGGCGATCTGTGGACCGGTAGTGCATAGCCGATCGCAATCCCGTATCGTGGGTTCGGACCGGGCCGATATGTCACCCAACCTCAATTTCAGCCGCCTATTCTATCGAAACCCGTCCGTCGATCGTCTCAAGTTAGTGGTCGCAAACAAAACCACAACTCACCATATGGGAGCAATATATTTTTGGCCCGTCGTTTTGCCCCCACCCGAGCCGCAAAAAACCCAACATCCGAGTGCGCGATAGGGTTTTAGCTTGCGCCCGGTCGGGAGGGGTGCAGCACGGCCACAGGGCCGGCCACCGCTGCGAGGCCAACGGCAACCATGCCCCGCGATGCGTCAGCGTTGCGACGGGTGGATCAGCGCGTACTGCGCCCAGTCGCCACGGCGGAACATCACGCCCACCGGTTTGCTCTTGTCGGCCTTGGCCACGGCCGCCTCGAACTCCTTCACGTTGCCGACCTGCGTATTCGCGATCGCGACGATGACGTCGCCCTGGCGCATGCCAGCACGCTGCGCGGTCTGCGAAACCGCGTCGACGCGCACGCCGCCGGACAGCTTGAGATCACGCTTCTGCTCGTCGGTGAGGTCGCTCACCGACAGGCCGAGCGACGGCGCCGCGCCACCGGACGGCGGCTTCGCGCGCGTCGGCGACTTCGCGATCGGTTCCGAGTCGAGTTCGGCGATCGTGACGCCGAGATCCTTGGTCGCGCCGCGCCGGAACACCGTCAGCGTGCTGTGCGTGCCCGGCTTGGTGTCGCCGACGAGTCGCGGCAGGTCGCTCGCGCGATCGATCGTCTTGCCGTCGAAGCGCAGGATCACATCACCGGCCAGCACGCCGGCCTTGTCGGCCGGAGAACCGTTCTCGACGCCGCGCACCAGCGCACCGGTCGGCTTCGGCAGGCCGGCCGCGTCGGCGACGTCCTTGCGCACGTCCTCGATCTGCACCCCGATGCGCCCGCGCGTGACATGACCGGTGGCGCGCAACTGGTCGGCGACGCGCTTGGCCTCGTCGATCGGGATCGCGAACGAAATGCCCATGAATCCGCCGGAGCGCGAATAGATCTGGCTGTTGATGCCGACCACCTCGCCGCGCATGTTGATCAGCGGCCCGCCGGAGTTGCCCGGATTGATCGCGACGTCGGTCTGGATCAGCGGCAGGTAGTCGCCGGTGTCGCGCTGCTTCGCGCTGACGATGCCGGCGGTCACGGTGTTGTCGAGCCCGAACGGCGAGCCGATCGCCATCACCCATTCGCCGACCTTCAGGCGGCTGACGTCACCGATCTTCACCGCCGGCAGGCCGGTCGCGTTGATCTTGACCACCGCGATGTCGGTGCGCTTGTCGGCGCCGACGATCTTCGCCTTGAATTCGCGCTTGTCGGTCAAGGTCACCATCACCTCGTCCGCGCCGTCGATCACGTGGGCGTTGGTCATGATGTAGCCGTCCGGCGTCAGGATGAAGCCGGAACCGACACCGCGTGGCTGCTCCTCGCCGGGCTGCCCGCCGTTCTGAGGCGGGGCGCGCCGCGGCGTACCCGGCATCGGCACGCCGAAGAAGCGCCGGAAGAACTCCTGCATGTCGGCATCGGGTCCGCCGCTGTCGGAAGACACCTTCTCCAGCGTCCGGATGTTCACCACCGACGGCCCGACCTGATCCACCAGGTCGGTGAAATCGGGCAGCACCCGCACCTGCGCCATCGCCGGCATGGCCGGCAGCAGCGCCGCGCCGCCAGCCAGCACCATCGCCGCGGCCAACGTCAGCGCACCGCCTCCAGCACGCACTCTGTCCCAACCGATCCGACGCATCGCCGATCTCCCCTTGCAACAATGAAAATGGTAATTCGGGCGCGCTATTTTGTACCGATGCGCTTGAACCCCTGGACGAAGTCCTCGAGCGTCTTCAGCGGCACCTCGCCGACCGCGGTGATCCACCAGTCACCGGACGGCCCGCTCAATCGCCTGGTCAGCACCTGCGTCGCGCCGATCGCGAGCCGGGTTTCCTGCGCCGGCTGCCGCGGGTCGTTCGGTTCGACGAACAGGGATACCGACGCCAGGCCGTCCGAGAACACGCACTGCATCACATGCGCCGCGGACGCCTGCGCGCCGCCGCTGTCGGCAATCGGCCGTTTGTAGCAGTTGATTGGCTGAAAGCCCGCCACCGGTTCCGCGAGCGTCCAGCCTTCGGCCTGCGCGCTGGTCTTGATCAGATCGGATTTCTCGAGCCGGTAGCCGCCGGTATCGTCCATCATGCGCCGGAGCGCCTGCGTCTTCACCGGCGCATCGATCTGCAGATCGGAGAACGCGGCCTGTTCCAGCACATGGCCTTCGTCGTCGAGCGTCTGGACCTTGACCACGAGGCCAGTCTTGTTCTCGGTCCAGACCCGGTAGCCGAAGCGCAGCGCGTCGCGCGGCTTGATCAAAACCGCGGTCGCGTCGTAGCCGGCGACCCGGTCGCTGCCAGCCTGCTGGGCCCGGTAGAACGTATCGAGCGCCGCATCAGTGGACTTGAGCAGATTGGGGAACAGGTCGATGAAGGCGCGCTGCTCGGTCCTGACGACATGGGTCTGCGGCAGGAAGGTGACGACCCGTCCCTCGTACTGGAAGGTCGAGCGTGGCGCGCCGGTCAGCGACTCGACCCGGTCGATCTGGCGCCCATCCGTCCACGCGTGCCAGATGCGGGCGCTCGCCATGTTGCCCGAGTTGGACGTGACCACGAAAGTGCCGACGTACGAGCGCTGGCGCGACGCCTGCTGCGTGCGCGCAAGCCATGCGCCGAGGCTGTGCTCCGGCGTCGCAGACTCGGCCGAAGTCGCCGCCGCGGTGCCGGCCCACACCGGATTTACTATGAAATTAATAGCAAACAGCACAAACAGGGCAACGGCTACCTGTCTAATGCGCTGCATCTATTGCCCTTCTTTCCGTACGCTGCTGCTGGCCTAGCGCGGCTCGTCACCGAACGCGGCGTTGCGCAGGAAACCGGCATGCATCTGCAGCACCGTGCTGCGTCCGAGCTGTTCGTGCGCCACCAGCAGCGCGTCGAGCTGCGGATCCCGGATCATCGCGGGCGCCTCGCCGTTGCCTGCCAGCGCAACCGCGGCCGTAGTCGCAGGCCCCTGCCCTGTCGCCGGGACGGTGCCGCCCTGCGGGCCCGCAGGCGTCGCCTGCGCGAGCTGTGGCGGCTGCGGCCGGGTCGACTGCAGGCCGGTGCCATGCCATACCAGGGCCAGCACCGCCACCAAAGTTGCCACGCCTGCAACCAGCTTCCAGCGCATGTTCGCGTCGTTGGCGGCGGCGCGCGGCAAGTCCTCCGCGCTCCGTGCGCCGGACTTGCGTGCACCCAGCGCCACCGACTCACGCAGGCCAGGCCGGGCCGGCGGCTGCTCCTGCTGCAGCCGCTCGCGTAGCCGCGCGATGAAATGGGTGTCGGTACGGCAGACCGCCAGTTCGGCAGAGCGCAGCACGTCACCCACCAGATGGTAGGCATGCCAGCGAGCCCGCGCATGCGCGTCGGACGCGACGAATTCGACCGTGCGCGCGAACGCCTCGCCGCGCAACTGACCGTCCGCCAATGCGGACACCGCTTCGTGTGGATGTGGTGTTTCGTCCATGTTCATCCCCTGAGTCCTGCAACGCCCGAGCCGCTCGACGCCGCCCGGCAGCTACCAACGCTTGCCCGACTGATTCTCCAGCATCGGGCTGACCTTCGCCGAGATCGCCTCGCGCGCGCGGAAGATCCGGGATCGCACGGTACCTATCGGGCAATTCATTGCTTCGGCAATCTCCTCGTAACTCAACCCCTCGATCTCTCGCAACGTCACCGCCTGGCGCAGATCCTCGGGCAAGGCCTGCATCGCCGCGTTCACCACTGCAGCGATCTCCTTTGCGGCCAGCAAGGTTTCCGGGGTGTCCTGTGACGTTAGTTCGTGTCCGGTTCCAGAAGTTGCATCTTCATCGTCGGCAACCCGGAACGCGCTGTCCGGCAACACCGGGCTGCGCCGGATTTCGAGCAGCGACTTCTTCGCGGTGTTCACCGCAATCCGGTACAGCCAGGTGTAGAACTGCGCGTCGCCCCGGAACTGGTGCAGCGCCCGGTAGGCCCGGATGAAAGTCTCCTGCGCAATGTCCTCGACCAGGTCGGTATCGCGCACCATGCGCCCGATCAGTCGCTCGATCCGCCGCTGGTACTTGATCACCAGCAGCTCGAATGCGCGCTGGTCACCGGCCACGGTCCGCTCGACCAGCAGTTGATCGCTGTCGGTCGCCGCGGCAACGGCACGCGCTGACGGCGAGCTGTCCGGAGGAAGGTCGCTGCTCATCCGCCCGCCGACTCAGCCGGATGGCGATGGCCCCGGCTCTTGAGCATCGCCGGCGCGCGCGTGCACCGCCAGCCGCAGTCCATGCCACAGCGCCGGTGCGGTGCGCCGCTCCAGCCATAGCCAGCGACCCGCGCCCTGCAGCGGATGCAGCCATACCAGCAGTCCATGCTGCAGATCGACCTGCACCGCGAGCCGCACCGACTGCGCGTCGACCGCCCCGTCCGGCAGCCAGAACCAGCCGGCACCGTCCCAGCACAGGCTGCCGACCGGCGCCCGTTTCCGATCGACGACAAGGGCAGCCGCGCCGGCCAACAGCACGGCTGCCGCAAGCAGGCCGCGCCAGCCGAAGCCGTTCTGCTGGGCGCACCAGAGAAGTGACAGCAGCGCGCCGCAGCACCACAGCAGACCAAGGGTCCAGCCCCAGGAGCGCGAACGCACCACCGGATAGGTGACCGCAGGTGGGCCGCGCATGAAATGGACGGCGATTGGGACCGTGGCTGGACCGTGGCCGACCCCGTCGGGTAAACCCAGTTCACGGCGCCCGCTTGAAGATCAGCGTGCCATTGGTGCCACCGAACCCGAAATTGTTCTTCGCTGCGTAGTCGATCTTCATTTCACGCGCGGTGTTCGCGCAGTAGTCCAGATCGCACTCTGGGTCGGGTTCGGACAGGTTGATCGTCGGCGGCGCGATCTGGTCGCGCAGCGCGAGCACGGTGAACACGGATTCGATGCCGCCGGCGCCGCCGAGCAGGTGGCCGGTCATCGACTTGGTCGAACTCACGACCAGCCTGTCGTTCGCATGGCTGCCGAAAGCCAGCTTGATCGCGTTGGTCTCGTTCACGTCGCCCAGCGGCGTCGAGGTGCCGTGGGCATTCAGGTACTGGATCTGGTCGGGAGCAATGGCCGCGCTGCGCAGCGCGGCCTGCATCGAGCGGCGCGGCCCGTCGACATTCGGCGCGGTCATGTGGAACGCGTCGGCGCCCATGCCGAAGCCGATCAGCTCGGCGTAGAGGGTCGCGCCGCGCTTGCGTGCGTGCTCGTACTCTTCAAGCACCAGCACACCGGCGCCTTCGCCGAGCACGAAGCCGTCGCGGCCCTTGTCCCAGGGGCGCGACGCGGCTGCCGGGTCGTCGTTGCGGGTCGACAGCGCACGCGCCGCCGCGAAGCCGCCGACTCCGAGCGGCGAGACCGTGGCCTCCGCACCGCCGGCCACCATCACGTCGGCGTCGCCGTGCTCGATCAGCCGCCCTGCCATGCCGATGCTGTGCAGGCCGGTGGTACAGGCGGTGACGACCGCGAGGTTCGGCCCCTGGAAACCGTGCATGATCGACACATGGCCCGAGATCATGTTGATGATCGACGCGGGCACGAAGAACGGCGAAATCCGGCGCGGCCCGCGCGCCGCGTATTCGACCTGGGTCGCCTCGATCAGCGGCAGCCCGCCGATCCCCGAGCTGACGATGACTCCGATGCGCTCGGCCTGCGCTTCGGGGAGCGCGTCGCCGGTCGGCAGGCCCGCGTCGCGGATCGCCTGGATGGATGCGGCCAGCCCGTAGTGGATGAAGCTGTCCATGTGCCGCGCTTCCTTCGCCGGGAAGTACTGCTCGACATCGAAGCCCTTGACTTCACCGGCGAAGCGGCAGGCGAAGGCCGATGCGTCGAAGCGCGTGATCGGGGCGATGCCCGAGCGGCCGGCAAGCAGGTTGGCCCAACCCTCGGCCACCGTGTTGCCCACGGGACTGATCAGGCCCAGACCGGTGACGACGACGCGGCGGGTCATTGGGTAAGCTCCGTGCTTCGCACTGCGGTGCGAGCCTCCGCGCCGCCGAAGGCTGCGCTTCGCTTGCCGGGAGCGGCCGGTCGTGGGCTCATGCGCTGGCTGCCGCTCAGGCCTTCTGGTGGCTGACGGCGTAGTCGATCGCGTTCTGAACGGTGGTGATCTTCTCGGCGTCCTCATCCGGAATCTCGATGCCGAACTCGTCCTCCAGCGCCATCACCAGTTCCACCGTGTCCAGCGAATCGGCACCGAGGTCGGCCACGAAAGCCTTCTCGCCCACGACCTGGGATTCTTCGACGCCGAGCTGCTCGGCAATGATCTTCTTGACGCGTGCTTCGATGTCGCTCATGGTTCCCTCTTAGGGTTGTGTAAAGGGCTGATTCTAGCCGGGCCAGTGGCTTTTCCGGACCGGCCGTCCATACCAGTTATCCATAGCGCTGAGCGCCACCCGCATCGCATGAAACGGGTTCAAGAGGCCGCGGAGCAGGCCGTTCGCGGGCACCCGCGGATCCGGCTCTGCCGGTCCGCTGGGTGCGCCCCCGGTGAGGGGGTAGGCGAAGCGACACGCAGTGCGCGCAGCCTGGGGGTGGTTCATTTCACCCCATGTACATGCCGCCGTCCACGTGCAGTTCCTGCCCGGTGACGTAGGCGGCCTGCGGCGACGCGAGGTAGGCCACCGCATGCGCGATGTCGATCGGCTGGCCAAGATGGCCGAGAGGAATCCGCGCCAGCAGCGCCTGCTGCTGATCCGGCGGCAGGCTGGCGGTCATGTCGGTTTCGATGAACCCCGGCGCGACGCAATTGACCGTGATGCCGCGGCTGCCGAGTTCGCGCGCGAGCGATCGGGTCATGCCGGCAACGCCGGCCTTGGCCGCGGCGTAATTCGCCTGGCCCGGGTTGCCGGTCCTGCCGACCACACTGGTGATGTTGACGATGCGACCGTAGCGCTGCTTCATCATCGTGCGCAGCACCGCGCGGCTCATGCGGAACACCGCTTTCAGGTTGGTGTCGAGTACCGCGTCCCAGTCATCGTCCTTCAGCCGCATCGCAAGCATGTCGCGCGTGATGCCGGCGTTGTTGACCAGCACATGCAGCGCGCCGTGCTCGCGCGCGACCGCGTCGACCAGGGCTTCGCAGGCCGGCGCGTCGTTGACGTCGAGCACGCGGCCGGCGCAGCCCGGATGGGCCGCAAGCGCCTGCGTGATGTGCTGCGCGCCGGCCGCGGTGGTCGCGGTGCCGACCACCTTCAGGCCGCGCCGCGCCAGTTCCAGCGCGATCGCCGCGCCGATGCCGCGCGAGGCCCCGGTGACCAGCGCGACCTGCCCTTCGAACTGGACCGTCGTCATTGCAGGGCTCCCTTCACTTGCGCCAGCGTCGCGGGATCGTACAGCGCGAGCCCGGTGAGCCCGGTGTCGATGCGATGCACCGTGCGGGCCAGCACCTTGCCTGGCCCGCATTCGACCACGGTCGTGATCCCTCGGGCGTGGATCGCCCCGATGGATTCGACCCAGCGCACCGGCCGCCAGGCCTGCCGTACCAGCGCATCGCGGATGCGGCCGACATCGGTCTCGACCGCGACATCGACATTGTTCAGCACCGGAATCCGCGGCGCCGCGAGCTCGACCGCGTTCAGCCGCTCGGCCAGCCGCTCGGCCGCCGGGCGCATCAGGCTGGAGTGAAACGGCGCCGATACCGGCAGCGGCAGCACCCGTTTCGCGCCGGCTGCCTTCAGCGCCGCACAGGCCTGCTCCACCGCCGCCTTGCTGCCGGCGATCACGGTCTGCACCGGGTCGTTGAAGTTGGCCGCTTCCACCAGTTCCGCCGATCCGGCGCCGAACGATCGCATCACCTCGGCGCAGCCGGCTATCACCTGCTGCGCACTCAGGCCGAGCACCGCGGCCATCGCGCCGGCGCCGACCGGCACCGCGTCCTGCATCGCCTGCGCGCGAAAGCGCACCAGCGGCGCGGCCTGCGCCAGGGACAGCACGCCGGCGGCGACCAGTGCCGAATACTCTCCAAGTGAATGGCCGGCAACCAGCGCCGGCAGGGCGCCGGTCTCGGCGATCCACGCGCGGTACGCGGCAACGCCGGCAACCAGCATCACCGGCTGCGTGTTGGTGGTCAGCGCCAGCGCATCCTGCGGGCCCTCGCGGATCAGGCCGGCGACGTCCTCGTGCAACGCGTCGGACGCTTCCTGCAGCGCCTGCACGACTGCCGGATGGTTTCCCCAACCGTCCAGCATGCCGACCGACTGCGAACCCTGACCGGGAAAGACAAAGGCGAAGGATTTCATGGATTGATCAACAAATCTGTTCCAAGCCCAGATGGATTCTTCGCAAGTCGCTATAAATCCAGTAGCACAGCACCCCAGGTGAAACCGCCGCCGACGCCTTCGAGCAGCAGCGTGTCGCCGCGCTCGACGCGACCGGAACGTACCGCGACGTCGAGCGCGAGCGGGATCGACGCGGCCGAGGTGTTGCCGTGCTCGCCCACCGTGACCACGACCTTGTCCATGGCCATCTTCAGCTTGCGCGCGGTGCTTTGCATGATGCGCACGTTCGCCTGGTGCGGGATCAGCCAGTCGATGTCGGCCGCGGCCTTGCCGGCCTTTGCGAGCACCGCACGCGCCGCCTGGTCGAGCACGCCGACCGCGAGCTTGAACACTGCCTGCCCGTCCATCTTCAGCAGCGGATCGCCGAGCACCTGACCACCGGAGACGCCGCCCGGCACGCACAGAATGCCGACATGGCTGCCGTCCGCATGCAGTTCGCTCGCGAGCACGCCCGGTTTGTCCGAAGCCTCCAGCACCACGGCGCCGGCACCATCGCCGAACAGCACGCAGGTGCCGCGATCGTTGAAGTCGAGGATGCGCGAGAACACCTCCGAGCCGACAATGAGCGCACGCTGCGCGCCGCCGGTTCGGATCATCGCGTCGGCGACGGTCAGTGCGTAGACGAAGCCGCTGCACACCGCCTGCAGATCGAACGCCGGACAGCCGGCGATGCCGAGCTTGTGCTGCAGGATGCAGGCGGTGGCCGGAAACACCATGTCAGGCGTCGAGGTCGCGACGATGATCAAGTCGATGTCCGCCGGTTCGCGGCCGGCGGCGGCCAGCGCGTTGCGCGACGCCTCCAGCGCCAGGTCGCTGCAGCTCACGCCGGGTGCGCAGAAATGCCGCGCGCGGATGCCGGTGCGCTCGACGATCCATTCGTCGGAAGTCTCGACCCCCCGGGCCGCCAGTTCGGCCGCCAGGTCGGCGTTGCTGACCCGGCGCGGCGGCAGGTAGCTGCCGGTGCCAGTGATGCGGGAATAACGTGTCATCGCGGGTTCGATGTCGGTGCCGGCGCCTGCGGACCCGACTCGGCATGGGCCAGCAGCGGCGCTGCATGCGCGATCCGGGCCTGGACCCGGTCCAGCAGGTTGTGTGATGCGGCATCATACGCGCGGCCCAGCGCACAGCCGAACGCGAACGTGTCGGCGGAACCGTGGCTCTTGAACACCAGGCCACGCAGGCCGAGCAGCGCCGCGCCGTTGTAGCGCCGGTGGTCCATGCGGCGCTTGAACGCCTTCAGCACCGGGGTGGCCGCCAGCGCGAGCAGCCGGGTCAGCAGGCTGCGCGAGAACTCTTCGCGCATGAAGCCGCCGATCATCGTCGCCACGCCCTCGGTCGCCTTCAGCGCCACGTTGCCGACGAAGCCGTCGCATACCACGAGGTCGGTCGTGCCCTTGAAGATGTCGTTGCCCTCGACGTTGCCGTGGAAGTTCAGGTCGCCCTCGCGCGCAGCCCGGCGCAGCAGTTCGCCCGCCTGCTTGATCACCTCGCTGCCCTTGATCGCCTCCTCGCCGATGTTGAGCAGGCCAACCGTCGGGCTCTCGTTGCCAGCCAGCACCGACACCAGCGCCGAGCCCAGCACCGCGAACTGCAGCAGATGCTCGGCACTGCAGTCGACGTTCGCGCCGAGATCGAGCACCGTGGTCGCGCCGCCGCGCGCGTTCGGAATCTGGGTCGCGATCGCAGGGCGGTCGATGCCCTCGGAGGTCTTCAGCAGATAGCGCGCGATCGCCATCAGCGCGCCGGTGTTGCCGGCCGACAGCGCGGCCTGCGCGGCGCCGTCCTTGACCTGCTGGATCGCGACGCGCATCGACGAGTCCTTCTTCTTGCGCAGCGCGACCTCGATCGTGTCGTCCATGCCGACGACTTCGGTCGCCGCAACGACCCGCGCACGCGGATGCGCAAACGACGCGAGACGCTCGGGCAAGCCCACCAGCAGCACCGCGGCGTCGGGATGATCATCGAGAAACCGCCGGCATGCCGGCAGCGTGACCGTGGGGCCGTGATCGCCCCCCATGCAATCGACCGCGAGCGTGATCATCGGCTCAGCGCGTCCCGGAAGCAGGCCGGGGCAGAGCGGGTCGCCAACTGGCGACGGGGCATGGTGCAACCGCGCATCGGCGAGGTCGGCGCCGCCCGGCACGGCGCAGCGACGCCGGGCCCGGCGGCAGCCAAGGCGTCAGTCCTCGGACTTGTTCTTCAGCACCTGGCGCCCGCGGTAGAAGCCGTTCGGGCTGATGTGGTGGCGCAGATGGGTCTCGCCGGTAGTCGGCTCGACCGCCAGGCCCGGCACCGTGAGCGCATTGTGCGAGCGGTGCATGCCGCGCTTGGACGGCGATTTCTTGTTCTGCTGGACGGCCATGATCGGCTCTCCTGGAAGCTGGAAGATGACTGGAGTTGAAAGGTAC
Source organism: Burkholderiaceae bacterium (assembly GCA_030123545.1). Classification (NCBI taxonomy): domain Bacteria; kingdom Pseudomonadati; phylum Pseudomonadota; class Betaproteobacteria; order Burkholderiales; family Burkholderiaceae; species Burkholderiaceae bacterium. The sequence continues at coordinate 3,317,415 of CP126124.1, forward strand.
GAGCGCACCTGGTGCGCGGCCGACGCGCGCATCGTCTTGTGGCGCGCGCTCGGCAGAGGGGCAAATTATAGCGCAACCCTCTGATTTAATTGGGTTTATCACCCTTGAGGCGCTGCAACTGCGCGAACGGGCCGGGATCAGCGGCTTGTGCCTCGTCGAACGCCGCGTCGCGGGCGGACAGCTTGACCGGGACCGGGCAGGTCGGGTGCATGGCCACCAGCGGCAACGCGAGCAGCAGTTCGTCCTCGACCAGACCGCGCAGGTCGAAGTCCGTGCTTCGCGCCAGCACGTCTTCTTCGCTGCTCTCGTCCTCCGCCGCCGCGGCGTCCTCGTCGGCGGCGAAGCGAAACGCGCGGTCCACCGTCAGCGGCACATCGACCCGCCCGAGACAGCGCTGGCAGGTCAACGGCACGACCGCATCGACCTGCAGATGCAGCCAGGGCTGCGCGCCGACACCGGAGGCGGTACGCAGTTCGCCCCGCGCCCGCCAGTTCATCGGCAGATCGGCGCCAAGCCCATGGGTTTCCTGCATAAGCCGCTCGCATTTTTGTAGCGATTCGTGCGCAGCGAGCTGCCCGCCGACCTGCGCGAACGCGGCGACGTCGAGGTGCGCGGGATCGAACGCGGTCTTCATCGGGCCAGTGTAAGAGAATTCGTCACCAGAGAGCCTGCATGACCGCCTCCGCCTCGCCAACCCCCGCGACCGCGCCGCCCGCATTGGTGCTCGGCTCGACCTCGCGCTACCGGCGCGAGTTGCTCGAGCGATTGCGCCTGCCGTTCACGGTCGATGCACCGCTGGTCGACGAGACGCCACGGCCCGGCGAGGCCCCGGCCGCGCTCGCGCTGCGACTGGCGCTGGCGAAGGCCGACGCGGTCGCACGCCGGCATTCGCGCGCCGTGGTGATCGGCTCGGACCAGGTGGCCGACCTCGAAGGCGAGCCGCTCGGTAAACCCGGCGACCATGCGCGCGCGACCGAGCAGTTGCGCCGCATGCGCGGACGCACCGTCGTGTTTCACACCGCGCTCGCGGTCGTGCGCCGTGACATCGGGTTCGCGCAAGCGGAGATCGCGCAGGTAGGGGTGCGGTTTCGCGAACTGAGCGACGCCGAGATCGAGGCCTACCTGCGCGCCGAGCAGCCGTACGACTGCGCCGGCAGCGCGAAGAGTGACGGCCTGGGCATTGCGCTGCTCGATGCGATCGACAGCGACGACCCGACCGCGCTGATCGGACTGCCGTTGATTCGCACCTGCCGGATGCTGCGCGCCGCCGGCCTGCAACTGCCGTGATGGACGGGGCGGACGCGGTAGACAGGGCGGACGGCGCCGCGCGGCACGGCCGGCTGTACCTGGTGCCGGCGCCGCTGGACTTCGGCTGCGACCCGACCACGCCGCTGGCGCAGGTGCTGCCGGCCGGCACGCTCGAAGTCGCGGCGCGCCTGCAGGTCTGGATCGCCGAGAACGCGAAGACGCTGCGCGGCTACCTGAAGCGGGTCGACGCAGCGCACCCGCTCGCGCACCCGCTGCAGGCGCTGCGCATCGAGCAGCTGCCGCGCGCGGTGCACAAGCACGGCGACGCGGCAGTCGGGTTCGATGCGCGCGCGCTGCTCGCGCCGGCCCTCGCGGGCGACGACATCGGTCTGGCCAGCGAGGCCGGCATGCCGGCAGTGGCCGACCCCGGATCGTCGGTGGTGCGCTCGGCGCACGATCTGGGGATCGCGGTGGTGCCGCTGATCGGCCCGGTGGCGCCGCTGCTCGCGCTCGCAGCCAGCGGGATGAACGGGCAGAGCTTCGCTTTCGTCGGCTACCTGCCGACCGAGCCGGCTGCGCGCGCCGTGCGCATCCGCGAACTCGAGGCGCTGGCGCTCGGCAGCGGCCAGACCCAGCTCTTCATCGAAACGCCGTACCGCAACAGCGCGCTGTTGCACGCGCTGCTGCAGACACTGCAGCCACGCACGCAGCTTGCGGTCGCCAGCGGCCTGACGCTCGCCACCCAGGCGATCGCGAGCCGCCCGGTCGCGGCCTGGCGCCGCAGCGCGGACGGCCTCGACGATCGCGTGCCGGCGGTGTTCGCCATCGGCCGCTGAGGGGCGCTGAAGCCTCGGCCCGCGGCTCAGCGCAGCGCGGGCAGCTTCATCAACTCGTGCACCGCACCCGCGCCGATCGACGCGCCGAAGCGCCGCGCCAGCCGCTCGGCCACGTTCTCGCGCTGGGTGTAGTCGACGATCTGGTCGGTTTTCACCACGTCACGCGCAACCGAGCCCAGGCTGCCGAGCTGGTCGGCCAGCCCCATCTCGACCGCCTGCTGGCCGGTCCAGACCAGGCCGCTGAAGAGGTCGGGCGACTCTTTCAGCCGGGTACCGCGCTCCTTCTTGACCACGGCGATGAACTGCTGGTGAATCTGGTCCAGCATCACCTGCGCGTAGGCGCGCTGCTGGTCGGACTGCGGGCTGAACGGGTCCAGGAAGCCCTTGTTCGCGCCGGCGGTCAGCAAGCGCCGCTCGACGCCGAGCTTGTCCATCAACCCGGTGAATCCGAAGCCGTCGATCAGCACCCCGATGCTGCCGACCAGGCTCGCCTTGTCGACGAAGATGCGGTCGGCGGCCACGGTGGCGTAGTAGGCCGCGGACGCGCAGGTGTCCTCGACCACGGTGTAGATCGGCTTTTTGTACTTCGCCTTCAGCCGCAGAATCTCGTCGTTGATGATGCCGGCCTGCACCGGGCTGCCGCCGGGCGAATTGCACAGCAGCACGAGCGCGCGCGTGCCCGAATCCTCCAGCGCATTGCGCATGCCGGCGATCACGCTGTCCGCGCTCGCCTGAGCGCCGACGCTGATCTCGCCGCGGATTTCGACGACCGCGGTGTGCGGCGTCGCCTTCTCGGTGCTGGCGCTGGTGCGTTGCAACAGGATCCAGGCGAGCACGATGAAGAATGCGAGCCATGCGAGCCGCACGAAGATGCGCCAGCGGCGCGCGCGGCGCTGCTCGGCCAGCGACGCGAACGCGAGCCGCTCGAGCGTTGCGCGCTCCCATCCCGGCGCCGCGGGAGGAGGCGCATCTGCTCCTGATTTACTAGCGCTATCCGATGATTCCATGCGGACTCCCAAGTGATATTTCTATTGAAATCAGAATGCGACGGGCTGCAGATTGTAGGCGCTGCGCCAGTGCACGACGCCGTCCACCTCGGCGAGCTCGATCCGCACCAGGCCGCCGCGGCACGGGCCGCCGACGCAGGCGCCGTCCTGCGGGCGGTACACCGCGCCGTGCGTGGCGCAGATCAGCCAGCGGCCGGTCTCGTCGAAGAAGCGGTTCGGCTGGAAGTCGAGCTCCATCGCCACGTGGCTGCATCGATTCAGGTACGCATGCACCCGGCCTTGGAACCGGATCGCGAACGCGCGGCAGGTCTGACCGCCGAACACCACGTCGAACGGCACGGCCAAGCCGCCGTCGCGCAGTTCGGCCGCGTTGCACAGCGCGATCCACTCGTCGCTCATCCGTGCCTCAGCAGCCAGTCGCGCAGCTCGGCGACGGAATGGGCGACATGCCGCGGCGCGAGGCCGGCGAACTCGCCGCTGTCGTGCGCGCCGTAGCTCACGCCCAGGCTGGCGCAGCCGGCGTTGCGCGCCATCAGCAGATCGTGCGTGGTGTCGCCGATCATCAGCGTGCGCTCGGGGAGCACGTCGAATTCGGCCATCAGTTCGCGCAACATCAGTGGATCGGGCTTGCCGGCGGTCTCGTCGGCGGTACGCGAGCCGTCGAACAAGGCCTCCAGCCGCGCGATGCGCAGCGCGTCGTCGAGACCGCGCCGGCTCTTCCCGGTAGCGACCGCGAGCAGGTGATGCCGCGACTTGAGCAGTTCGAGCAAGGCCGGCACGCCTTCGAACAGCGCGATGTCATGCTGGCGCGCCAGGTAGTGATGGCGGTAGCGCGCTGCCAGTTCCGGGTAGCGCGCGGCGGGCACGTCGGGCGCCGCGTGGGCGAGCGCGTCGGTCAGGCCCATGCCGATCACGTAGGCCGCCCGCTCGTCGCTGGGCACGATGCCGCCGACGTCGCCGACGGCGAGCTGGATGCAGCGCGTGATGATCGCGGTCGAATCGAACAGCGTGCCGTCCCAGTCGAACGCGATCAGGTCGAACCGGCGCGAACCCGCCATCTCAGCTGTCCATGGTGCGTCGCACCACCCGCGGCGGATGAAATTCAATGAGACCGATGGCCGCGGAGCAGGCCGTTCGCGGGCACTCGCGGAACTGGCTTTGCCAGGCCGCTGGGTGCGCCCCCTTCAGGGGGTTGGCGAAGCGACACGCAGTGCGCGAAGACTGGGGGTGGTTCACTTCATTCGACATCGTCGAGAAAGCCTTGCAGCGCCGCGGGCAGCGGAGCCTGCAGTTCGATCCGCTCGCCGCTTGCCGGATGGGTGAACTGTAACCGCCACGCATGCAGAAACATGCGTTGCAGCGCCGAATCTCCATGCATCTTCTGCAGCGACTTGTTGCGCGCGAAGTCGCCGTACTTGTCGTCGCCGGCGATCGGGTGCCCCTGCGACGCCAGATGCACCCGGATCTGGTGCGTGCGGCCGGTGCGTATCGTCACCTCGAGCAGCGTGAAGCCGGGCAGCCGGCGTGCGATGCGCACCAAGGTCACCGCGCGCCGGCCGGCCGGGTCGGCGCTCGCCACCACCTTGACGCGCCGCTCGCCGCTGCCGTCCGCGAGCTGGTACTTGTACAGCGGCGCGTCGATCACACGGGTCGCGGCCGGCCAGTCGCCGAGCACCAGCGCGAGGTAGGTCTTGCCGGTTTCGCGCCGGCGGAACTGCTCCTGCAGCGCGGTGAGCGCGCTGCGCTTCTTCGCCAGCAGCAGCACGCCGCTGGTCTCGCGGTCGAGCCGGTGCGCGAGTTCCAGGAAGCGCGCGCCACCCGCCTCGCCGTACTGCCGCGCGCGCCGCAGCTGCTCGATCACGCCGAAGCTCACGCCGCTGCCGCCATGCACCGCGACGCCGGCCGGTTTGTCGACCGCGAGCAGCCAATCGTCCTCGAGCAGCGGCGGAAACTCGCGCGCCGGCGCCGGTCGCGCCGCTTCGCCCGCTGCGCGCGCCGCCCGCGCCGCGATACGCAGCGGCGGCAGCCGCACACGGTCGCCGGCCTGCACCCGGCTGTCGGCCGCGGCGCGGCCCTGGTTCAGCCGCACCTCGCCGCTGCGGATGATGCGGTACACATGGGTCTTGGGCACGCCCTTCAAGCGGCGCAGCAGGAAGTTGTCCAGCCGCTGCCCCGCGCTCTCGGCGTCGACCGTGACCGAGGTCGCGCGCAGCGGCGCAGCGTCGCGCGCGCTGGGCGGCTCTATAATGCGTTTCACCAGCAATGTGTGGTAAGTGCTTGACCAAAGTCGAGTTTAGGACACCGCGCTGTACTGGTAGGTGGATGCCGCTCGCAGAAGATGGCTCGCCAACCTGGCCCGAAGACGCCAGGGGTGGCCGGCCCCGCGAGTCGGGACGACGCCGTTGAAACTCTGATACGGAATACCCAAGATCCGGCGGCCCCCGCGCTCTGCGGCCGGCCACCGGAGGATCGAAGCGAGACTCCCGGTGCTGACGGTGCTGATTCAAACCCTGTGGCGATGGCTGCTGCCGTCGGCGTCGGGAACGGATCGGCCGTGCGTCGATGCGCTGCTGCTCCGGCCTGCGATCGCTGCGGCCGTGGGCGGCAATCCGCCGCTGCTCGCCCGACTCCAAGTGCCCATGCCTCGTCCGCCGTGCCTGCAGGGCTCGACGTAGACCTGCGCTCGCTCGGCCATTCCATTCGTTTCAACGCGCCGACTCAGGCATCCTTGGCCCGTCATGGGCCCATGAGTGTTTGAAGAGTCAATAAGGAGACGCACCGTGAAACGGATGCTGATCAATGCCACCCAGGCCGAAGAACGCCGGCTGGCCATCGTCGACGGGCAAAAGCTCCTCGACTACGAAATCGAGATCGAGGGGCGCGAGCAGCGCAAGGGCAATATCTACAAGGCGGTCGTGACGCGGGTCGAGCCCTCGCTCGAAGCCTGCTTCGTCGACTATGGCGAGGATCGCCACGGCTTCCTGCCGTTCAAGGAGATTTCCAAGCAGTTCTTCGCCGAAGGCGTGGCGCCGAGCCAGGCCCGCATCAACGACGTGATCCGCGAAGGGCAGGAACTGATCGTCCAGGTCGAGAAGGAGGAACGCGGCAACAAGGGCGCGGCGCTGACCACCTTCATCAGCCTGGCCGGCCGCTACGTGGTGCTGATGCCGAACAACCCGCGCGGCGGTGGCGTGTCGCGCCGCATCGAGGGCGAGGACCGGGCCGAGCTCAAGGAAGCGATGGACCAGCTCGAATACCCGAAGGGCATGTCCATTATCGCGCGCACCGCCGGCATCGGCCGCGCCGCGCCCGAACTGCAGTGGGATCTCAATTACCTGCTGAAACTCTGGGGCGCGATCGACGGCGCGGCCAAGGCTGGCAAGGGCGCGTTCCTGATCTACCAGGAGTCGAGCCTGGTGATCCGCGCGATCCGCGACTACTTCAACAGCGATATCGGCGACATCCTGATCGACACCGACGACGTCTACGATCAGGCGCACCAGTTCATGAGCCACGTGATGCCCGAGCACGCGGCGCGCGTCAAGCGCTACCGCGACGACGCGCCGCTGTTCTCGCGCTTCCAGATCGAGCACCAGATCGAATCGGCGTATTCGCGCACGGTCGGGCTGCCGTCCGGCGGCGCGATCGTGATCGACCACACCGAGGCGCTGGTGTCGATCGACGTGAACTCGGCGCGCGCGATCAAGGGCGGCGACATCGAGGAGACCGCGACCCGCACCAACCTGGAGGCGGCCGACGAAGTGGCGCGCCAGATGAGGTTGCGCGACCTGGGCGGCTTGATCGTGATCGACTTCATCGACATGGAGGAATCTAAGAACCGACGCGAGGTCGAGAACCGTTTGCGCGACGCGCTGCGCCAGGACCGGGCGCGCGTGCAGTTCGGCTCGATCAGCAAGTTCGGCCTGATGGAGATGAGCCGCCAGCGGCTGAAGCCCGCGCTCTCCGAGGGTGCATCGATCCCCTGCCCGCGTTGCGGCGGCTCGGGCCATATCCGCGACACCGAGAGCTCGGCGCTGCAGATCCTGCGCGTGATCCAGGAAGAGTCGATGAAGGACAACACCGCGTCGGTGATGTGCCAGGTGCCGGTCGAAGTCGCGTCGTACCTGCTGAACGAAAAGCGCACCGAGATCGCGAAGATCGAGCTCAAGCAGCGGATCAACGTGCTGATGGTGCCGAACAAGGCGCTGGAGACGCCGAACTATCGGCTGGAACGGCTCAAGCACGACGATCCGCGCCTCGACGGGATGGAGGTCAGCTACAAGCTGGCCGAGGAATTCGAAGACCCCACCACGGTCACGCGCCGCTCGCAGGAGCGCAGCAACCGGCAGGAGCCGGTGATCAAGGGCGTGCTGCCCGACGCGCCGGCGCCGGTGGCTGCCCCGCGCGCAGACGCCCAGCCGGCCGCGCCGGCCCCCGGACCCACATCTGCACCGGCTCCGGCGCCGGCAGCCGCCGCGCCCGCCGATGGCGGCCTGATGGGTTGGCTCAAGGGCCTGTTCGGCACCCGGCCGTCTCAGGTGCCGCCGCCGGCCGCCGCGCCGGCGCACCCGCAGGAGGGACGCGGCGAGCGGCGCAGCGACGGCCGCCCGGCTCACGACGGCGAACGCCGCGAAGGCCGCCGTGGCGATGGCCGGCGCCGTTCGGATGGCCGCGGACGTGGCGGCCGTGACGGCGAGCGCGGCCAGGATGAGCGCGCGCGTGGCACGGCCGAGTCGGCGGCGCAGGGATCCGGTCCCGGCGCGCGCGGCGAAGGCCGCAACGGTCGCGGCGGCGAACGTCGCGGCGAGCGCGGCCGTGACGGTCGCGAGCGGCGCGATGCCAGCGCGGCGGCGCAGACAGAAGCCGCGGCCGGCGACCTTGCCGAGACCCGTGCCGAGCGTGCGCCGCGCAGCAGCGAACGCGGGGACCGCGGCGAACGCGCCGATCGACGCGAACGTGGCGGACGCGGCGAGCACGACGACGCACGCCGCGACCGGCCGGCGCGTCCCGACGGCGCGGGTGCAGGCCATCCCGCAAGCCACCCCGAAACCGCCGAGTCGGATGCCGATGCGCACGCTGCGGCGCTGGCCACCGGTGCCGAAGCCGAGGGCGCAGCCGACAGGATGGCCGAGCGCGGCGACGGCCCGCGCCGTTCACGCGATCGCTACGGCCGCGACCGGCGCGAACGCGGATCGCGCGACGCTGCCGGCACGGAAGCCGATGCAACGGCCGCGCCACAAGCCGACACCGCCGATCGGGGTGAACGGACGCCCGGGCCGCGGCGCTCGTACTTCGATCCGACGCCGACCGCCGCACCGGCTGCGGAACCGGCCGCACCGCTGCCCGTGAACGGCATCAACGGTGCGAACAGTGCGAACAGTGCGAACGGTGCGCAAGCTCCGACCGTCGCCGCGCCGGCGCCGCAGCCGCCCGCCGCACCGCATGAGTTGCCCAAGATCGCCGCGTTCGAACTGCCGCTGGCGCAGCTCGCGCAGATCGCCACGAACTCCGGGCTGCAATGGGTCAATTCCGACGCGGACAAGATCGCCGCGGCACAGGCCGCGATCGCCGCGGAGCCGCCGGCGATCCACGTGCCACGCGAGCGGCCGGCACCGGTCGTGCAAGACGAAGGCCCGCTGGTGCTGGTCGAGACGCGCAAGGATCTGCACGCGCTGGTGCTGCCGTTCGAACAGCCGCACTGACGACGGCCCTTTCTGCTCGAAGCCGGACGGCACGCCGTCCGGCTTTTTTTTTGCCGCCGGGCCGCCCCAAGACAAAAAACATCCCCTCGGGGGATCGGACAAACGCGAAGCGGTTGACCGAGGAGTCCTTTTTTCCGCGCCGCTGTCGGCGGTGCGTTTCCTGAAGAAACCTCTGCCGCGCCTTCGATATAGCTTCGCACTATCAATAGTTTAGTTAAATGCAATTTCTAAATTTAATAGTATTTAAATATGATTACGCCATTCCGATGCTTCATCAACTCAAGGAGAAAGAGAAATGTCCCTGATCAACAGCAAGGTCCAGCCGTTCAAGGTGCAGGCGTTCCGCAACGGCGAATTCGGGGAGGTAACCGAGGCCGATCTGTCCAACGGCAAGACCTGGTCGGTCGTGATCTTCATGCCGGCGGCATTCACCTTCAACTGCCCGACCGAAATCGAGGACGCAGCCGAGCATTACGCCGACTTCAAGAAGGCCAACACCGAGGTGTTCGTCGTCACCACCGACACGCATTTCAGCCACAAGGTCTGGCACGAGACCTCTGACGCGGTCGGCAAGGCCAAGTTCTACCTGGTCGGCGATCCGGCGCACCGGCTCACGCATGCGTTCGGCGTGCACATCGACGAGGAAGGACTGGCGTTGCGCGGCACCTTCGTGATCGACCCGAGCGGCACGATCAAGACCATGGAAGTGCATTCCAACGAGATCGCGCGCGACGTGAAGGAAACGCTGCGCAAGCTCAAGGCCGCGCAGTACACCGCCGCGCACCCGGGCGAGGTCTGCCCGGCGAAGTGGAGGGAAGGCGAGCGGACGCTCAAGCCCTCGATCGACCTCGTCGGAAAGATTTAAGGGGCCGCTACTGCGCGCACCGATGGCGGCGTTGCGCGGTGCTCGCAATCCTCACGTACCTCCAAGTACGTTCCGGCTGCTGCGCGCCTGCGCCTTGCCCTCGACGCGCTCGCTACGCCGCGGATGCGCAGCCGAACGGCAACGGGCCCCTGCGCCCTGCCGTTCGATTTTTATTGAAGAAATACGCCGCAAGCCGGTGTCAGTAAATCGCTGGTAGCTATCAAACAAGGAGCAACCACCATGCTGGACAACGACATCAAGCAACAACTGACCGCCTATCTCGAGCGCGTGCAAGAGCCGTTCGAGATGGTGGCGACACTGGGCAGCGACGCCAAGTCGACCGAGATGCGCGAGTTGCTGGAGGAAGTCGCCGGCATGCGCGCCGACAAGATCACGCTGCGCACCGACGGCAAAGACGCGCGCGTGCCCTCGTTCACGCTGGCGCGCCCCGGCAGCGGAACGCAACTGACGTTTGCCGCGATCCCGATGGGGCACGAGTTCACCTCGCTGATCCTCGCACTGCTGTGGACCGGCGGCCACCCGCCGAAGGCCCCCGCCGATGTGCTGGAGCAGATCGCGGCGCTCGACGTGGATCTCGACTTCGAGGTCTACATGAGCCTGTCCTGCCACAACTGCCCGGACGTGGTGCAGGCACTGTCGCTGATGGCGATCCACAACCCGCGCATCAGGACGACGATCATCGACGGCGGGCTGTTCCAGAGCGAGATCGAAGCACGCGAGATCATGGGCGTGCCGACGGTGTTTCTGAACGGCGCGTTCTTCGCCAACGGCCGCATGAGCGTGCAGGAGATCCTGCAAAAGGTCGACACCGGCGCAGCGAAACGCGATGCGGCAGAGCTGTCGGCCAGGGCGCCGTTCGAGGTGCTGATCGTCGGTGGCGGCCCGGCCGGCGCGGCCGCGGCGATCTACGCCGCGCGCAAGGGCATTCGCACCGGCGTGGTCGCCGAGCGCTTCGGCGGCCAGGTCAACGACACGCTGGAGATCGCGAACTACCCCGGCGTGCCGGAAATCGACGGCCCGGCCTACGCCGCCGCGCTGGAGCAGCATGTGCGCAACTACGAGGTCGACCTGATCACCGCGCAAAGCGTGGCCGAGCTGGTCCCGGCCGCGCAGCCGGGCGGACTGATCACCGTCAGACTCGGCAACGGCGGCGAACTCAAGAGCCGCACCGTGATCCTCGCCACCGGCGCGCGCTGGCGCAACGTCGACGTGCCGGGCGAGCAGCAGTACAAAACCAAAGGCGTGGCCTACTGCCCGCACTGCGACGGTCCGCTGTTCAAGGGCAAGGACGTGGCGGTGATCGGCGGCGGCAACTCCGGCGTCGAGGCCACGATCGACCTGGCCGGCGTGGTGAAACACGTTACCGTGCTCGAATTCATGCCCGAGATGAAGGCCGACGCGGTGCTGATCAGAAAGCTCAAGAGCCTGCCGAACGTGACGGTCCACACCAACGCGCAGACCACCGAGATCACCGGCGCGGACGGCCGCGTCAATGGCCTGAAGTTCAGGCACCGCGCCGATGGCGCCGATGCCAAGGTCGAACTCGAAGGCGTGTTCGTGCAGATCGGCCTGGTGCCGAACACCGAGTGGCTGGGCCGCACGGTGGCGCGCAGCCGATTCGGCGAGATCGAAATCGACGCGCGCGGCGCAACCAACGTGCCCGGGGTGTTTGCCGCCGGCGACTGCACCACCGTGCCCTACAAGCAGATCGTGGTGGCGGCAGGCGCCGGTTCCACCGCCGCGCTATCCGCGTTCGACTACCTGATCCGCAGCTCGGCGCCGCAGGTGCGCGCCGAGTCCAGGGAGGCGTTGGCCGCCTGATCTTCACTCCGATGTGGCGGGCTTGGCTGCGGCATCGCCGCGGATTCTGTCCAGCAAGGGCTCGATCAGATCGAGCGGCAGCGGAAAAACGATGGTGCTGCTCTTGTCGCCGGCGATCTCCACCAGTGTCTGCAGGTAGCGCAACTGGATCGACTGCGGCTGCTGCATCAGCGTCTGCGCGGCCTGCATGAGTTTTTCGGACGCCTGCTGTTCGCCTTCGGCGTTGATGATCTTGGCGCGGCGCTGGCGCTCGGCCTCGGCCTGCCGGGCGATCGCGCGGATCATGCCTTCGTCCAGATCGACCTGCTTGATCTCGACGTTGGACACCTTGATGCCCCAGGCATCGGTGTGCTGGTCCAGGATCAGCTGGATGTCGCGGTTGAGCCTGTCGCGCTCGCTCAGCATTTCATCGAGCTCGTGCTGCCCCAGCACCGAGCGCAGCGTGGTTTGCGCGAGCTGGCTGGTCGCTTCGCGCGCGTCCTCGACCTGGATCACCGCCTTCTCGGGGTCGATCACCCGAAACAGAATCACCGCATTGACTTTCACCGGCACGTTGTCGCGCGAAATCACGTCCTGCGGCGGCACGTCCATGACGATGGTGCGCAGGTCGATGCGGACCATCTGCTGCATCACCGGAATCAGGATGATGATGCCCGGCCCCTTGACGGCCTGGAAGCGGCCGAACAGAAAGATCACGCCGCGTTCGTATTCGCGCAGCACCTTGAACGAGGCAATCAGGATGGCCAGCACGACCAGCACGATCACGGCGACAACGGGATAGAGAGCGAGTGGATTCATGGTGCGTGCTCCTGGTCTGGCGTGGCTGCGGTCTGCACTTCGAGCATGAGTCCCCGTCGGCCGGTCACGACCACCCGCTGGCCTTGTTTAAGCGGCGCCGCAGACTGCGCCTGCCAGCGCTCGCCGTGCACGTGCACCAGCCCGCGCCCCTGGAAATCGGCCACCACCTGTCCCACCGCGCCGATCATTTCCTCGCTGCCGCTGACGATCGGGCGCCTGTGCGACCGCACCGCCAGCCACACGATGCCGGCAATCACGCCGGCGCCGGCAAGGCCGATCCCGATCACCGCGGGCAGCGCCACGCCATAGGCAGCGGAGCCGGTGCGCATCAGCACCACCGAACCGACGACCAGCGACACGACGCCGCCGATGCCCAGCACGCCATAGGCCGGCACGAAGGCCTCGGAAACGATCAGCGCCACGCCGAGCAGAATCAGCCCCAGGCCGGCGAAATTGACCGGCAGCAATTGAAACGCATAAAGCGCCAGCAGCAGGCAGATCGCGCCGACCACGCCGGGCAGGACGACGCCCGGATGCGAGCCTTCCAGCACCAGACCGCCGATGCCGAGCAGCAGCAGGATCAGCGCCACCGACGGATCGGCAATGACGCCCAGGAACTGGCTGCGTACACCCGGCGCGACGTTTTCGACCACCGCATTGCGCGTGCGCAGCACCCGCACACCGGCCGTCGTTTCCACGCGGCGCCCGTCCACGCTGGCCAGCAGGGCCGGCACGCTGGGCGCTATCAGGTCGATGACGTGATCCTTCAGCGCCTGCTCGGCCGAGATGCTGACGGCTTGGCGCACCGCTTTTTCCGCCCAGTCCGCATTGCGCCCGCGGCGCTCGGCCAGCGCGCGAATGTAGGCCACCGCGTCGTTGGTGACTTTGCGCATTTCGGTGCTGCCGCCGCCCTCGTCGGCCGCCTTCTTGCCGCTGGCGGGAGACGGCAGCGAGCCGCCGCCGGTGATAGCCACCGGCGTGGCGGCGCCGATATTCGTCGCTGGCGCCATCGCCGCCACGTGGCAGGCGTAAAGAATGTAGGTGCCGGCGCTGGCGGCGCGCGCGCCCTGCGGCGCGACATAGCCGATCACCGGCACCGCGGAATTCAGGATGGCCTTGATGATGTCGCGCATCGCGCTCGACAGGCCGCCCGGCGTGTCCAGCTCCAGCAGCACCGCCTGCGCGCCGCGCCGATTCGCCTCGTCGATGCCGCGCACCACGTAATCGGCGCTGGCCGGGCTGATCGCGCCATCGACCTTCAGCGCGACGACCAGCGCCGGTTCTGCCGCTGGCGCCAGCGCGTCAGCGGCATGAGCCTCGCATGCCAGCAGGGCCAGCAGGCACGGCAAGAAAACGCGCCACAGCGTCACGTGACGGTCTCCGAAAGAGTGACGAACGTCGGTGCGGCCGCGTCGATCACGGTTTCATCGTCCAAGCGCACAGCGCCATATTAGGGAGCTTTGCCGCGCTTCGCACGACCGCGGGCTATGGCTCCGCAGCCAAATCGCCCACGTAGCGCCGGTAGCTGAACACGCGGCCGCGCTGGCGGTGGGTCAACTCGGTGACGATGCCGACGCGCTCGAGGTGCGCGAGCGACCTGTTGACCGTGGCCGCGGTCAGCCCCGTGACCGTAACCAGGGCTGCCGAGGTGGCGATCGGCTGGCGCTGCAAGGCCTGGTGCAGCGCCAGCGCCGAACCGGCGGCGCGTCCGAGGCCGGCAATGCGCTCACGGTCGTCGTTGACCAGCGCCAGTAGCGCATTCGCGGTGGCGACCGCGTGCGCCGCGCTCACCTCGATGCCCTCGGCAAAGAAATCGAGCCAGCGCTCCCAGTCGCCGGAACGTCGCACGCCATTCAAAAGGTCGTAGTAAAGCGCGCGGTGGGTCTTGAAAAACAGGCTCGGATACAGCATCGGCGCACGCAGCACCCCGTCAGCCACCAGTTGCAGCACGATCAAGAGCCGCCCAAGCCGGCCGTTGCCGTCGAGGAAAGGGTGGATGGTTTCGAACTGTACGTGGGCCAGCGCCGCCTTGATCAGCGGCGGCGTCGGCTCCGGCTGGTCGTTGAGGAAATGCTCGAACGATCGCAGACACTGCGCCAGTGCATTCGCGGGCGGCGGCACGAATGCGGCATTGCCTGGCCGCGTGCCACCGATCCACACCTGCGAGCGCCTGACCTCGCCGGGTGTCTTGCCACGCCCGCCCGGATGCGCGAGCAGTGCCTCGTGCATGCCGCGGAGCAAGCGCATCGACAGCGGCAACCCGTCGCGCAGCGCTTCGAGCCCGTGCTCCAGCGCCGCCACACAGCGGCTTACCTCGCGCGCGTCTTCCACCGGCACGCCGGGCTGTTCGTCGATCTCGTACAGCAGCAGGTCGGCCAGCGAAGACTGCGTACCCTCGATCTGCGACGAAAGCACCGCCTCCTTGCGCACGAAGCTGTAGAGCACCAATGCCGCGTTGGGCAGATGCGCGGCCAGCGCGTCGAGCCGGCCGAGCGCCACCAGCGCGTCGTCGAAGCGGCGCCGCAAGGCGGGCGACCAGACGACCGCGGGCTCGGGCGGCAGCGGCGCCGGCACGAAGGCCCGGAACCGCTCGCCGGCCATGGCGACTTCGACGTAGCTGCCTGGTGGCGGTCTGCGCATCGGCGGGAACCTAAATCAACGACAGCCGTTATTTTAGGATGAGGCAATAAGTTAAATCAATGCGCGGGCTTGTTTGAAGCCGGACAGCAGTCGGTGGGCGGCAAAGCCGTGCAACCGACCGTCTCTCAGATGAGGACCTGATCAAAACCGATCCCTTCTTCATCGCGGGCTTGCGCCGGAGCTACGAGATCTTCCATTGGTCGAAGGCGAACGCCGAGCGCAAGGTTCTCATTTGACGCCCAACCGTCAGACGAGTCTTGGTGTTAGCCTTCACGACCATGAGCCACATTTGCGAACGCCTAGTCGGCGCTGTGCACTATCTGCAGCGAAACGGTCTCACAAACGCTCGATGCGATGGGTTTGTCGGTATCGGATGCTGTGCGGTTGTTTCTGCACCGGGTCGTAGCGGAGCAAGCGTTTCCGCTCGAACTCAATGTGCCCAATACCGAAACCCGCGCTGCAATCGCCGAGTCTCGTGCGATGATGGCGGCGCGCAAAGCGCGCTTCAACTCCGCACAGGCCTTGTTCGATGATCTCGAGAAGGCCGGCCACAAGTAAGCGCGCCAGCCTTCCCAGGACGACCGACTACACCCGGACGTTCCGCAAGGAATGGGAGCGCCTGTCGCATTCGGGCCGCTACGACATGAAGCGGCTCAAGGAGGTGATGCTGCTTCTCTGCGTTGCCACCGATGAACCAAGTGCCGGCTCATCTCGTCCACCATGTCTTGTCCCGTTCATCCTCACGAAGTCGAGTTCAGCGCCATCCGCTCGCAGGGGCCGGGCGGGCAGAACGTCAACAAGGTATCGAGCGCCGTTCATTTGCGCTTCGACATTCACCGGTCTTCACTGCCGCAAACGGTTAAGAACAAGCTGCTGCGCTTGCCCGATCAGCGCGTGACGAAAGACGGCGTGATCGTCATCAAGGCGCAGTCCTCGCGCAGTCGCGATCGGAACAAGGCCGAGGCACTGGCGCGCCTCGAAGAACTCATCGCTGAAGCGGCGTTCGTGCTGCCGCCACGCCGGCCGACCAAGCCGACCTATGCCTCCAGGCAGCGGCGCCTGGAGAGCAAGTCTCTTCGCTCCGGCATCAAATCCGGTCGCGGCAAGGTGGTGATCTGAGCACCGGCGTTGCAGCCGGCACGCAAGCGCGCTCGAACAACCGGGCCCCGCGCTATTCAGCGCGGGCATCGGCTCCGTGTTCAGAGAGTTGGGCGCCGAACCAGCGATGCACGGCGGTGATCAATTTGATGTCATTCGTGCGGAACCTGATTTCAGCCCCGTTGGGGAGTGCGCCGTAAGTGATCTGCATGTGTGGAGCACCTGCTTCCATTTCGCGCAGGCCCGGCATGCCGTGCCCGTGCAGGTGCGCAGGGTCCGCGAAGTCGCCTTTCCGGAACGCTGCGGCCTCCATGCTCAGATGCTGCTGGATCATGTGCACCTGCTGCGGATCAGGCGCGTCGCCGCGCATGATGACCTGCTGCGTGCCGCCATCTTCTGTCATCCGGAAGATGTGGACGGTCTTGCCGAGATCGAACGGCATCACTTCATGAGCGTGTCCGTGCACGTGCTCTTGCACGGTTTGAGCCGGGACTGCGGCGGACAACGCGAACAGGAATGCGGCTGCAACGAGCCGCGGCCCGCGACCAGGGATTGGGGCGATAGATGTGTTCATCCGGCCAGCATAGGCGTGCAGGTCCAAATAGGACATGATTGCGATCATGTCGACCATGATCCAACGCCTGCTGAGCATGGCGGACGCGCAAGTGCAAATCGGCCCTGGGCAGGCCCTGTTCGTGACGGGAGCTCCGGTCAGGAGCATTTACGTGGTTCTGGAAGGCTCAGTCCGCCTCGTGCGCCACCAGGCGAGCGGGGCTGCGTTGGTGCTCCAGAGAGCAGAGGCGAACCAACTTCTTGCCGAGGCCTCGTTGTTCGCGTCCCGCTACCATTGCGACGCAGTGGCGGAGCACGGTGCCCGGCTGGCGCGCATCCCGAAGACCGGGATCCTCGACGCGCAACGCAAGGATGCCGCCTGGCTGGCGGATCTTGCTGCGCATCTGGCTGGCGAAGTCCAGTGCGCGCGCGCCCGAGCGGAGCTCCTTTCCCTGCGCACCGTTCGCGAGCGCGTGGCTGCGTGGACGACACTGCACGGTGAATTTCCTGCACGAGGCCACTGGATCGAAGTCGCCCAGGAAATCGGCGTAACGCCGGAAGCGCTGTACCGGGAGTTGGCGCGCGCAGGCAGGCAACAAGAGCAATCCCCCGAATGACCACCCATCGCCCCCGCTCTCCTAAACCCGCCGACTCGATCGTGATCACCGTACGGGCAAAGCCGCGCTCATCCGTCAGCGCGCTGGAGCCCGCGCCGTCCGGCACTTGGGTTGCGCGGCTGCGCGCATCACCGGTCGACCGCGAGGCCAATGACGAGCTCGTCGCGCTGGTGGCGAAGCATTTCGGGTGCACCCATTCGCGCGTCGCCATCGTCTCGGGCGCCAGCGCGCGGCTGAAGCTGGTGAGAATCGCGGGCGGGTGAAACGCAAAGGATTGCGCTGCCGGTCGTCGTGATCACCCCGACGGCATCGCCGCCACGGCAGCTTGACGGCGGCGCGGCCCGGAGGCTCGCAAACGACTACCATCCTGCCCATGCCGAGCGCCGTCGTCGCCATCCGGACCACCTACACGCCCGAGGTGGAAGGTCAAATCCTTGAATCGGTCCACTCCGCCATCGTCCAGGCGTTCAAGGTGTCGCCCGTCCACAGAAACGTCACGCTGGTCGTTCACGAACCGCATCGCTTTCTGGGGCGCACCGATTGCCCCGCGCCGGAGCGGTTGACCAATATCGACATCTTCGTGCTGCCGGGGCGATCGCTTGAATCGAAGCGCCTGCTCTACCAGTTGCTGGTCAGCCGCCTGGAAGTGCTGGGAATACCGGGCCCCTGCGTCCTCATCCGGCTCCACGAGCTGCCGCCCGAGAACATTGGTGTCAGGGGCGGGTTTCCGGTCTGCGATGTTGAGTTGGGCTATCCGGTGAATGTGTAGGAACGCGGCACTGCCGACAGCGCCACGTGTCCCATCTCAACCTTCCCCATAGGGGGAAGGAGTCATTACTTCAACGCCTTGAACCGCATCCGATGCGGCCCGGCGCCCTCTTCGCCGAGGCGCTTCTTCTTGTCGGCCTCGTACTCCTGGTAGTTGCCGTCGAAGAACACCCATTGGCTGTCGCCCTCGGCGGCGAGGATGTGGGTGCAGATGCGGTCGAGGAACCAGCGGTCGTGGCTGATCACCATCACGCTGCCGGCGAATTCGAGCAGCGCGTCTTCCAGCGCACGAAGGGTTTCGACGTCGAGGTCGTTGCTGGGCTCGTCGAGCATCAGCACGTTGCCGCCCTGCATCAGCGTCTTGGCAAGGTGCAGGCGGCCACGCTCGCCGCCCGAGAGCAGGCCGATCTTCTTCTGCTGGTCCTGGCCGTTGAAGTTGAAGCGCCCGCAGTACGCGCGGCTCGGCATCTGGAACTTGCCGACGGTGATGATGTCGAGGCCGCCCGAGATGTCTTCCCACACCGTCTTGTCGTTCGCGAGGCTGTCGCGGCTCTGGTCGACGAAGGCCAGCTGCACGGTCTTGCCGATCGTGACCTCGCCGCTGTCTGGCTTTTCCTTGCCCGCGATCAGCTTGAACAGCGTGGACTTGCCGGCGCCGTTCGGGCCGATGATGCCGACGATCGCGCCGGCCGGCACCTTGAAGCTCAGGTTGTCGATCAGCAGGCGATCGCCGAAGCTCTTGGAGACGCCGTTGAACTCGATCACTTCTGATCCCAAACGCTCGGCGACCGGGATGAAGATTTCCTGCGTCTCGTTGCGCTTCTGGTATTCGTAGTCGGACAGTTCCTCGAAGCGCGCGAGGCGCGCCTTCGATTTCGCCTGTCGCCCCTTCGGGTTCTGGCGCGCCCACTCCAGCTCCTTCTTCATCGCCTTCATGCGCGCGTCTTCGGTCTTCTTCTCCTGCAGCAGGCGGTCTTCCTTCTGCTCCAGCCACGATGAGTAGTTGCCCTTCCACGGAATGCCCTGGCCGCGGTCGAGTTCCAGGATCCACTCGGCGGCGTTGTCGAGAAAGTAGCGGTCGTGCGTGATCGCGACCACGGTGCCCGGGAAGCGCTTGAGGAAGATTTCCAGCCACTCCACGCTCTCGGCGTCCAGGTGGTTCGTGGGCTCGTCGAGCAGCAGCATGTCGGGCTTCGAGAGCAGCAGCTTGCACAGCGCGACGCGGCGCTTCTCGCCGCCGGACAGGGTCTTGATGACCGCGTCCCACGGCGGCAGCCGCAGCGCGTCGGCGGCGATCTCGAGCTGGTGTTCGCTGTCAGTGCCGGCGGCGGCGATCACGGCTTCGAGCTTGCCCTGCTCTTCGCTCAGCGCGTCGAAGTCGGCATCCTCATCGGCGTAGGCGGCGTAGATTTCCTCCAGCCGCGCGCGCGCACGGTTGACCTCGCCCATTGCGAGCTCGACCTCCTGGCGCACCGTGTTGTCGGGATGGAGCTGCGGCTCCTGCGGCAGGTGGCCGATGTCGAGGCCCGGCATCGGCGTGGCCTCGCCCTCGATCTCGGTGTCGATGCCGGCCATGATCTTCAGCAGCGTCGACTTGCCGGAGCCGTTGAGGCCGAGCACGCCGATCTTGGCGCCGGGGAAGAAGCTGAGCGAGATGTCTTTGAGGATCTGCCTCTTGGGCGGCACGATCTTGCCGACCCGGTTCATCGTGAATACGTATTGCGCCATCGCTGGATCCTCTGGAATGGAAGGTTCTGACCCGACAGATGCCGGCCACAGCAATGCCGGGCGACGCGGCGGCGCCGTCAGGCCCGCTTCGGCCCGGAACGCCGGAGTCATCGGGAAAAATGGCCTGGATCCGCAGCGCGGACACCGGGCGAAAAGCAGGGATTATCCCAGCATGCGACAATACGCCCTGTTGCGGACCTCCAGTTGCCCGCAACGCCAGCAAGCTGCTGGGGCCCGGCCATCGCGTTCGGCGCCCATTCTTTTGAAATCCATCTGCCTTTGACTGGTTCGGCTGCCCCGCAGCCGTGACAGGCCGATACCCTAGCGCCGCGTTTTCGGCGCCCCATGATGACATTCGACGATCTGAACCTGGCTCCGGCCATCGTCCGTGCCGTGCGCGAGCACGGCTACGAGAACCCCACCCCCATTCAAGCGCAGGCGATTCCGCTGGTGCTCGCCGGCCAGGATCTGCTCGGTGGCGCGCAGACCGGCACCGGCAAGACCGCGGCCTTCGTGCTGCCGATGCTGCAGCGGCTGAGCGATGCGCCGGCACCCGAGGCCCGCCGCCGCGCGGTGCGCGCGCTGGTGCTCACCCCGACGCGCGAACTCGCGGCGCAGGTCGAGGAATCGATCCGCACCTACGGCAAGCACATGCCGCTCAAATCCACCGTGATCTTCGGCGGCGTTGGCCAGACGCCGCAGATCGAAAAACTCGAGCGCGGCGTCGACATCCTGGTCGCGACGCCCGGGCGCCTGCTCGACCTGCACCAGCAGGGCGCGCTGAACCTGAGCCAGGTGCAGATCCTGGTGCTCGACGAAGCCGACCGCATGCTCGACATGGGCTTCATCCACGACGTGAAGAAGGTGCTGGCGCTGCTGCCCGCGTCGAAGCAGAGTCTGCTGTTCTCGGCCACCTTCAGCGACGAGATCCGCGAGCTCGCGAACGGGCTGCTGAAGAACCCGCAGAGCGTGCAGGTCACGCCGCGCAACACCACGGTGCAACGGATCGCGCAGCTGATCCACCCGGTGGGCCGCGGCAAGAAAAAGCAGGTGCTGCTGCACATCATCCAGCAGCAGAACTGGAGCCAGGTGCTGGTGTTCACCCGCACCAAATTCGGCGCGAACAACGTCGCCGAATACCTCGCGAAGAACGGCGTGAGCGCATTGGCGCTGCACGGCAACAAGAGCCAGGGCGCGCGCACCCAGGCTTTGAGCGGCTTCAAGACCGGCGACATCCGTGCGCTCGTCGCGACCGATATCGCGGCGCGCGGCATCGACATCGACGACCTGCCGCACGTGGTGAACTACGAAATCCCGAACGTGCCCGAAGACTACGTGCACCGCATCGGCCGTACCGGACGCGCCGGCCGCGAGGGCCATGCGGTAAGCCTGGTCTGCATGGACGAGGAAGGCTTCATGATGGAGATCGAGCGCTTCACGAAGCGCGAGATCCCGGTGCAGATCATCGACGGCTTCGGCCCCGAGCCCGGCGAGCACGCGGAACCGATCGCGATGGGCCGCCAGACGATCTGGGGCGGCGCCGGCAGGCCGCCGAGCCGCGAGGTCATGCAGGCCGCGGCCAAGGCGGCGCGCAGCGAGATGATGCAGCGCATTCGCGACGGCCGCGCCGCGCGCGGCGAGCCGGCGCGCTCCAACGGCCGCGGCGCGCAGCAGACGAACCCGTCCCGAACGGGCCAGAGCGCACCGCGCGGCAACGCTGCGCACAATGCCACGCACAATGGCGCCGGCCGTGCCGACGCGCACCACGCCGGCGGAGCCGGCGGCGGGCAGCACGGCGCGCGGGGTGCGCGCCAGCCCGATCCGATGCGCACCAGCGTGGACAGCATGGCCGAGCGCGGCCGACGGGGTTTTGGCGGCTTCGGCGGCGGGCAGCGAAACGGAGGCGGATATGGCGCAACAGGCAACCGAGCGAACGGGCGGAACGGGTCGCAGGGCGCTGCTGGCCGGGGCGACCGGTCTGGTCGGCCGCGAGGTGCTCGCGGCGCTGCTGGCCGATAACGAGTACACGCAGGTCGTCTGCATCGGCCGGCGCGCGCCACAGGTCTCGCACGCGAAGCTTGCCTGCCTGACCGTCGATTTCTCGGCGCTGCCGCTGCTGCCGGCGATCGACGACTGCTATATCGCGCTCGGCACCACGATCAAGGTGGCCGGCAGCCAGGCCGCGTTCCGCGCCGTCGATTTCGACGCCGTCGTCGCGGTAGCCAAGGCGGCACTTGCGTCGGGCGCTACGAAATTGGGAGTAGTCAGCGCGATGGGCGCGGCCGCGCGCTCGACCGTGTTCTACAACCGCGTGAAGGGCGAGATGGAACAGGCAGTGTCGGTGCTGGGTTACGAGAGCATCGTGATCGTGCGTCCGTCGTTCCTGCTCGGCGACCACGGCGAACTCGGCCAGCCGCCGCGCTTCGCCGAGCGCTCGGTGCAGGCGGCGCTGCGGCTGCTCGATCCGCTGATCCCGGTCAACTACAAGGCGGTGCACCCGCAGCAGATCGCGCGGCTGCTGGTTGCGTCGGTCAAGGCGGCGGCGCCCGGCGTGCAGCGGCTGTCGTCGGGCAAGGCGCGCTCGTTCTGAGCGGCCGGTCGCCGGTCAATCGCGCAGAAACAGCGTCACCAACGGGTCCGGCCCGAGCTGGCGGCTGCAATGCCCGTGCCGCGTCGCATCGAACACCGCGCCCGCGGGCAACAGGTCGGCCGAATGGAAATGCTCGCCGGGATGAAACTGGCGCGCGCTGCCGTCCTGCAGCCCGATCTCCATCACGCCACCGAGAATGAACACCCACTGCGCCGCGCCGGTGCAGTGAAACGTGCTGGCGAAGCCGACCGGGCTCATCCGCAGCTGGTAGCCGCCCGAAGCGAACAGGCGCGACAGCATGGCTTGCGGCGTGCCTTCGTCAAGAGCGACGATCTCGTCGCGGAATTTGGCGCAGCCGTCGCTGTCGGTGTAGAGAACGACCTTGGTGAACTGGGTCATGGTGCATCGCAGTGTACGGTGCAGCGCTGGAACGCCGTCATCGCTACCATCGGACCATGAACACCTCGTCCACCGCCATCTCGTTCGGCCTCGCCGGCCGTATCTGCATCGTCACCGGTGCGGCGCAGGGCATAGGCGCCGCCTGTGCGCACCGCTTCGCGCAGGACGGCGCGAAGGTGTTGGTCGCCGACCTGAACGACGAGCTCGGCCGCGCGCTGGCAGCGCAGCTCGGCGCGCTGTACCTGCACTGCGACGTCGGCGACCGCGCCCAGGTCGATGCGCTGGTCGCGCAGACGATGGAGGCGCACGGGCGCATCGACGTGCTGGTGAACAACGCCGGCATCTTCAAGGCCGCGGATTTCCTCGACGTCACCGAGGACGACTTCGACGCGGTGCTGCGCGTGAACCTGAAGGGCGCGTTCCTGGTCGGGCAGGCGGTGGCGCGCGAGATGGCGAAGGCGGGCCGCGGCAGCATCGTCAACATGAGTTCGGTGAACGGCGTCATGGCGATCCCGACGATCGCGAGCTACAACGTCAGCAAGGGCGGCATCAACCAGCTGACGCGCGTGATGGCGCTGGCGCTGGCCGATCGCGGCATTCGGGTGAACGCGGTCGCGCCCGGCACGATCGCAACCGAGCTCGCGGCCAAGGCGGTGCTGACCAGCGACGAGGCGCGCGCACGCATCCTGAGCCGCACACCGATGAAGCGCCTCGGCGAACCAAGAGAGGTCGCCGACGTGGTGGCCTGGCTTGCGAGCGACGCCGCGAGCTACGTCACCGGCGAGATCGTGACGATAGACGGCGGTCGCATGACGCTGAACTACACGGTGCCGGTGTAGCGAGCAAGACAGATCCATCGGCAGATGCCCGCCACCGCGGAATTCGACATGGAGACGCCCTACTGCCTCGTGCTGACCACCGTCGCCGGCATGGATCAGGCGCAGGACTTGGCACGCGCGATCGTCGAGGCCGGCCTCGGCGCCTGCGTGCAGATCGACGCGGTGCGCAGCATCTACCGCTGGGAAGGGCGCCTGTGCGACGAGCCCGAATGCCGGCTGACGATCAAGACGCGCAGCGCGCAGTACGAGGCGCTGGCGCGCTTCATCGCCGAGCACCACCCGTACCAGTTGCCCGAGATCGTCCGGCTCGATCTGACCGACGGTTCCGCCGCCTATCTGCGCTGGATAGCCGGGCAGACCGCGACGCCGCAGGCCGGAACTCCAGAAACCTAGACGCCGCGGCACAGCCCGAGTGGGCCGGGCCAGTCCGGGACCGGCGCGCCATATCTCGGGGTCAACCGGCACCGAGCGCCGGCTGGGGCATCGCCAACCTGCGCCTGATCGTCAGCACCGCCAGCGCCGCGATCAGGCAGGCGCCACCGGCCGCGTACAGCGCCGGCGTGTAGGTCAGCAGGACCGTGCGCGACAGGCCGGCGCCCCAGGCGGCGAGCGCGGCGCCAAGCTGGTGCGCGGCGAAGATCCAGCCAAACGCGATCCCGACGCGCTCCTTGCCGAGCGTCGCGCCGGCCAACCGCACGGTCGGCGGCACGGTCGCGACCCAGTCGAGCCCATAGAACATCGCGAACACCGACAGGCCGTACAGCGTGAACGTCGAATGCGGCAGCCAGATCAGCGACAGCCCGCGCAAGCCGTAGTACCAGAACAGCAGCTTCCTGTTGTCGACCCGGTCCGACAGCCAGCCCGAGCAGATCGTCCCGACCACATCGAACGCGCCCATCATCGCCAGCACCGACGCAGCCGGCACCGCGGTGAGGCCATAGTCGCCGCACAGCGAGATGAAATGCGTCTGCACCAGCCCGTTCGTGCTGAGGCCGCAGATGAAGAAGGTGCCGGCCAGCACCCAGAAGGTCGAATTGCCCGAGGCTTCGCCGAGCGCAGAAAACGGTGTGCGCCAGCCCATGGTCGCGGCCGGCGCTGTCCGCGCGACAGGTCCGGGAACGAAGGTTTCGCCGAGCGACGCGAGGCCGATGTCGGCCGGCCGGTCGCGCACTAGCGCCACCACCAGCAGCGCGACCAGTCCGCAGGCCACGACCACCGGCAGCACCGACAGGCGCCAGCCCGCATGCTCGATGATCCAGGCCGCGAACGGCAGGAACGCGAGCTGGCCCGTGGCCGAGCTCGCGGTCAGCACGCCCACCACCAGGCCGCGCCGCGCGGTGAACCAGCGGTTCGCAACCACCGCGCCGAGCACCAGCGCGGTCATGCCGGTGCCCAGGCCCAGCATCAGGCCCCAGAACAGGAACAGCTGCCACAGCTGCGTCGCCTGCGTCGCCAGCGCCATGCCGGCGGCGACCAGCGCGAGCCCGCAGAACATCACCGCGCGCAGGCCCCAGCGCTCGATCAGCACCGCGGCGAACGGCCCGGCCAGGCCGTACAGCACGAAGCGCACCGCGAGCGCGGAAGAAATCTGCTCGTTGGACCAGCCGAATTCGCGGCCGAGCGGCGAAAGCAGCGCGCCCGGCAGCCCGAGCGAGGCCGCCATGGTCAGCATCGTCAGGAACGTGACCGCCGCCATCACCCACGCGTAATGGATGCCGCGCTGCTGCAGCCAAGTCGACAGTCGGGGAGCGAACATCGGGATGCGGAGCGCCGTGGAGCGCGGTCGATTTTCGAAGCTAAGAGTCTAGGCTGCAGCAGCGAAGCGGGTGATGAAAGTCAAAGCCCGGTTTGATGCTTCGCGCACATCAATGGATTGACGATAGCCGCTGTGTTGCCGTTCCGCCCCCGGGTCGGGCGGCCCCATCATCACGCGCCGTGCAGCGAAGCGGCGCGGCCCGAACCTCAGTGGCTCGGCACCAGACCAGGCAAACCACCGCCGATCATCGACTTGCCCTGGTCCAGCACCTTGTCGCAGACCTGTTTCGTCAGCTGTTCTTTCAGGCCGCCGCCGCCCAGATCGAGCTGGCTGCCGTTGCTGCCGCTCAGGATGCCGCGCAGACCGCTGCTGTAGCCGCTGTCGGTGCTGGACGCGCCGCCGGGGAGTTTGCCCATCAGCGCGCTTTGCACCGGCGAAGCCGCGCCGCCGCTCAGGTAGTTGTTCTTGATGCAGAACTCGAGCAGGCCGGCGACGTTGCCCATGCTGCTGGAGGTCATCGACTGTCCCGACAGCGCGCCGCCGAGGTTGCCGAGCGACAGGCCGTTGCCGCTGCTGCCGCCACCACCCTGCTTCAGCAGATCCCCGAGCTGCGCGTGGGCGGCCGTGCCGGCCAGCAGCGCGGCGGCAAGGACGGTAGAGATAGTCACCACAGGGGCGATGCGGCGAATGCGTGCGTGCATGGTCGGGCTCCGGTGAGAATGGCTGCGATGCCCGACTATAGGTCGGCCGCGCCACCGCTCAAAAAGGAGACGCGCGGGATAATGCCCCGATGAGACTGCTCCACACCATGCTGCGCGTCGGCGACCTCGAGCGCGCGATCGACTTCTACACGCGCGTGCTCGGCATGCAACTGCTGCGCCGTTCGGAAAACCCCGCGTACAAGTATTCGCTCGCCTTCGTCGGCTACGGCGGCGGCAACCCGGGGCAGGCCGAGATCGAGCTGACCTACAACTGGGGCACCGAGCAGTACGACATCGGCACCGCCTATGGCCACATCGCGCTCGGCATGCCCGATGTGCGCGCGGCCTGCGAGAAGATTCGCGCCGCCGGCGGCCAGGTCACGCGCGAGCCGGGGCCGATCAAGGGCGGCAGCACGGTGATCGCCTTCGTCACCGACCCGGATGGCTACAAGATCGAGCTGATCGAGCGCGGCTGAGGCGCGGCCGGGCCCGATCCGAATCGCAACACCGCGCGCAACGATGCGCAAAGCTATCGATCCGAATCCGATGCGGGAGGCACACCGATGACGACAGCATTTGCTCCCTATCCGTTCACGGCCGCGCAGCATCCGGCAGCGTTGCCGCCGCTGCACGACGGGTGCGACGCCCAGCGGCGCCCGGTCGTGGTCGTCGGCGCCGGCCCGGTGGGTTTTTGCTCCGCGATCGGGCTGGCCCGGCACGGCGTGCCGGTGGTGCTGCTCGAAGCCGACGACTCGGTCTGCTTCGGCAGCCGGGCGATCTGCATCTCGCGGCGCAGCCTGGAGATTGCCGAGCGGCTTGGCGCGCTCGTTTCTCAATGCGCTGGCCAAGGTTGCGGCGTTTTAAATCGGAGCTCTACTCACCGACAACGGAGTCGAGTTCACCGATCAGCTGTTTGGCTTCAAGGCCCGCCAGCCCACGGGCGAGCACGAGTTTGATCGCCTGTGCCAGGCGCTGGGCATCGAGCACCGGCTGACCGAGCCCAGAAGCCCGCGACCAACGGCATGATCGAGCGTTTCAATGGCCATATCGAGCAAGGTGCTGCGTTCACACCGCTTCGTCAGTGGCGAGCAGTCAGAGGCGACCTTGCTGCGCTATGTGTGGCTGTACAACGAACATCTGCCGCAGAAGAACCTCGACCATCGAACACCGATGCAGGCCATGAAACAATGGCATTAGAGCCATCCCGATCTATTCACAAAGAGTTCGGTAATCATCCGAGATTTGGCAGCTACGCCGGCATCTACTCGAGCTTCCTGCGTCACGCCGAAGCGGTAGCGAAGAAATACGGCCTGAAGGCGGTCAACATCCTCGTCGAGCCCGGCCGCCGCCGCATCATGGTGGGCGGGCAGGAGGACATGCTTGCGACGTCTCACTCGATCTGCCGACGCGCGGCGGGCACGAGCGCATCCATGCCGATCCGATGATGAGCGAGGCGGCGTGAGACACCAGCCGGGCCGCAGCGCCACCCTCCGATCGCTACCCGACCGACGTGATCTCCTCCGCGCGAGCGACCAGCTTGTCGACGACCTTCGCCAGCGCCGACAGCTCCTCGGCGGACAGCGTATCGAGCAAGCGCGAGGCTTGGCGTTCCGAATGCGGCGCGATGTCGCGAAAGGTCTTCTCGCCCGCATTCGTCAGCCACAGCAGCGTGCGGCGATGGTTGTCCGGATCGCGCGCTTCCTCGACACGCCCGGCCTTTCGCAGCCCGGCCAGCGCGCGACTGACGTTCATCGGATGTAATCCAGTCGCCGCCGCGATGTCCTGCGCCGCGCTACCCGGCCGGTTGGCGAGCACGACGATGGTTCGCCATTCGGTAAGTGTCAGCTCGTGCTGCTTGGCGAACTCGCCAAAGAACGGCCGGCTCAGCAGATTGGTGAGCTTCAAGAGCCGGAAGCCGACCATCTCCGGTGTCAGGGCCGGATGCCGTTCGGTGCTCGTCGTCGCCAAAGTCTTCCTGTCGGTCATCAATCGCACAAACTCGGGTTTACCCTACTATTCTATCACACGAGTTCTCGATAACATTTGATATCGATCAACATCGTCAACGATACACCGGCCTGCTGGTCCGGACCACTCAGGAGTTCCGCGATGTCGCTCTCTAGTGCAACCCGTTTCCCCTTCTCCGTGCGCTGCTTCGCCGCGCCGGCCCTCGCCGCCATGCTCGCTCTCTGCGCCGGCGCCGCCGCGACCGCCGCGCCGCTGTTCGATCGCCTGCCCGCTTCGATCAAGGCCTCGAAGACGATCCGTCTCGTCGGCGATTCTTTCCCGCCCTATCGCATCGTCGGCGGGGACGGAAAGACCGTCACCGGCGTGGAAACCGATCTGGCGCGCGCGCTCGAGCCGGTCCTCGGCGTGAAGTTCGAGCAAACCATCGTCAGCAACCTGCCGGCGATCCTCGCCGGCATCGACACCGGCCGTTACGACCTCTCGAGCGGGCCGTTGCTGGCCACCAAGGCGCGCGAGGAGCGCTACGACATCGTCACGTGGCTGCTCAGCAAGCCGGCATTCATGGTACCGACGGCGAGCAACCGCAAGACAAGCAAGCTCGAGGATCTGTGCGGTCTGCGCATCTCGTTCGCCGCCGGCTCGATGCAGGAGCAGTACGTGCACAAGGTCAACGAGCGCTGCGCGGGGGCCAAGCTGCCGGCGGCGCAGCTCGTGCCGCTGCCCGACGAGAATGCGACCGTGCTTGCCACGCTGGCCGGGCGCGCCGACGTGGCATCGATGCAGCTGGCGGCGGCGCTGTACCTGCAGCGGCAGAACCCCGGCAAGTTCGCGATCCAGACTGATCAGACCGATCAGCTCGGCGTGCTGCACCTCGGCTTCGTGATGAAGAAGAACAGCGGGCTGGCCCCGGTGATGGTCGACGCACTGAAGCAGTTGTTCGCGTCGGGCGAATACGCGCGCATCCTCGAGAAGTGGGGTCTCGGCGCGGCGAAGGCCGCCGCGCCGAAGGTGAACCCTTCATCGTCCCAATGACGGCGGACCGTCGAAAGCACATTTCATGTTGAAAGCCACCACCATGCCACTGCCGGCCGCCGCTTTTCAGCCGGGCGTCGATGACGTCGCGCACGCGCACCATCGCCCGGGGCCGTTGCGCTGGCTCGCGACGATCCTGCTCGCGCTCGTCGCGCTTCCGATCGCCACGTTCCTCGTCACCAACACGCGGTTCGAATGGCCGGTGGTTGCGAAGTACCTGTTCGCGCCGAGCATCCTGAGGGGTCTGTCGATGACGCTGACGCTTACCGTCATCGGAATGGTCATCGGCTCGGTGATCGGCACCGTCGCGGCGCTCGCGCTGCTGTCGGACTTCAAACCGTGCCGCTGGGCCGCGCAGGCCTACCTTTGGGTGTTCCGCGGTACGCCGCTGCTGATCCAACTGATCTTCTGGTACAACCTCGCGTACCTCGTGCCGAACGTGTCGATCGGCGTGCCATTCGTCGCGCCCATCGCGCATTGGTCGACCAACGAGGTCATCACGCCGTTTCTTGCGGCGCTGCTCGGGCTCGGACTGGCCGAAGGCGCCTACATGACCGAGATCGTGCGCGCCGGGCTGCTGTCGGTCGACGCGCGCCAGCACGACGCCGCCAAGGCGATCGGCATGACTCCTGTGCAGTCGTTCTTCCGCATCGTGCTGCCGCAGGCGATGCGCTTCATCATCCCGCCGACTGGCAACCAGGTGATCAGCATGGCGAAGGCGACCGCGCTCGTCAGCGTGATCGCGATGAAAGACCTGCTGCTCTCGGTGCAGCTCATCTACAACCGCACCTTCGAAGTCGTGCCGCTGCTGATGGTCGCGGTGCTGTGGTACCTAGCGGTAATCACGCTGCTGTACGCGGCGCAGTCGCGCCTCGAACACCACTATTCACGCGGACACCGCCGAGCGCCTGCGCAAGCCGCCGAGGCTCCTGCCACCTGACGCCGGAGGGAACGATATGGAACAAGCAGTCAACACAACGCCTGTCATCCGCGCACGCAACGTGCACAAACGCTACGGCAGCTTCGAGGCGCTGCGCTCAGTGTCGCTCGATGTCGAGGAAGGCGAGGTGGTCGCGATCATCGGCCCGTCGGGTTCCGGCAAGTCGACCCTGGTGCGTTGCCTGCACCAGCTCGAGAGCATCGACGCCGGCGCGATCTACCTCGGCGACGAACTGCTCGGCTACGAACGCAACCGCCGTGGCCACCTGAAGGCGCTCGGGGCCGGCGCCGTTGCGCGCCAGCGCCGCCAGCTCGGCATGGTGTTCCAGCAGTTCGTGCTGTTCCCGCATCTGACGGCGCTCGAGAACGTGATGGAAGGCCCGGTGCGCGTGCTCGGCGACAGGCCGGACGACGCGCAGCAGCGCGCGCTGCATTTGCTTGGCCGCGTCGGGCTGACGGACAAGGTGAACAACTATCCGCAGCAGCTTTCCGGCGGCCAACAGCAGCGTGTCGCGATCGCGCGCGCACTGGCGATGCGGCCCCGCGTGCTCCTGTTCGACGAGCCGACCAGCGCGCTCGACCCCGAGCTGGTCGGCGAGGTGCTCGACGTGGTCATCGACTTGGCCCGCGCCGGCAAGACGATGGTGGTCGTGACGCATGAGATCGGCTTCGCGCGCGAGGCGGCGAGCCGCGTCGTCTTCATGGAAAGCGGCCGCATCGTCGAGCAAGGGCCGGCTCGCGAGACGCTCGCCGCGCCCAAGACCGAGCGGCTGCGGAGCTTCCTGTCGCGCGTCATGTAGCGCGCTTTTTTGCCTTCTCACTAACGAATGGTATCGAGATGACCCGACAAATCCGCTATCTCTCGCCGACCGGCATCCTCGGCGTCGGCTTCTCCGAGGATCACTTCCGTGCTGCGCTGTCGCGCGACCTCGCGTTCATCGGCTGCGACGCCGGCTCCACCGACGGCGGCCCGGCGAACCTCGGCGGCAACAAGCCGTTCTTCTCGCGCGCCGCGGTCAAGCGCGATCTGCGCATCCTCATCATCGGCGCGCGCTCGATTGATGTGCCGCTGCTGATCGGATCGTGTGGCGGCAGCGGCGGCAACTGGAACCTGAACTGGATGCGCGAGATCGTGCAGGAGATCGCGCGCGAGGAGAACCTGCGTTTCCGAATCGCCGTCATCGAATCGGAGCCACCACGCGAAGCGCTGATCGAGAAGTACCGCGCCGGCAAGGTGCGCGCGCTCGACCCGGCGCCGGCGATTGACGAAGCAGTGCTGCGCGACGCTGATCATGTCGTCGCGATGATGGGTGCCGAGGCCTACGTCGCCGCGCTCGAAGGTGGCGCCGACGTCGTGCTTGCCGGCCGCTCGACCGACGCCGCGATCTTCGCGGCGGTTCCGGTGGCGCGCGGCTTCCCGCCCGGCTTGTGCTGGCACGCCGCGAAGATCATGGAGTGCGGCGGTGCCGCGGTCGTGACGATGGAGAAGCCCGAAGGGATGATCTGCACGATCACCGACGAGCACTTCACGCTCGAGCCGGTGAGCCCCCTGCAGCAGTGCTCGCCGCTGTCCGTCGCCGCGCACGCGCTGTACGAAACCGCCGACCCGTACAAGATGCTCGAGCCCGGCGGTGAGATGGACCTGACGGACGCGCAGTACGATGCGGTCGACGAGCGCCGCGTGCGCGTGCGCGGCAGCCACTTCAAGCCGCTGCCCTACACCGTCAAGCTGGAAGGCGCGGCGAAGATCGGCTACCGCGCGATGGTGCTCGGCGGCGTGCGCGATCCGGTGATCCTCGAGCAGTTCGATTCGTGGTTCGGCGGCCTGAAGGCGCATATCGCCGAGAACGTCGAAGCGATCTATGGCCCGTCGATTCGCGGCCGCTACGACATCCACTACAAGGTCTACGGCTCTAACGGCGTGCTCGGCGCGCGCGAGCCGCATCCCGAGCGCATCGGCAACGAGATCGGCCTGCTGATGGTCACGCTCGCCGAGACACAGGAGCTGGCCTATTCGATCGCCGGCCAAGCCGCGCACATGGTGCTGCACCACTCGGTGCCGCAGTGGGAGGGCCTGCTGTCAAATCTCGCCTTCCCGATCGCTCCGCACTTCTGGAACCTCGGCGAGGCCTACAAGTTCGTGCTGAACCACGTCGTCGAGCTGGATCACCCGCTCGAATTGCACCCCATCCGCTACGAGGAGGCCTGAGCCATGGCCCGCCTGAGAGACATCGCGAAACTGATCCGTACCAAGAACGCCGGGCCGTTCCAGCTGACGCTGGACATCATGTTCCCCGACGCGCGCAGCTACCAGCACGTGGTGGCGAGTGGCGTGATCTCGAAACCGGCGATGGCGCGCTTTTTCAATGTCGCCGAGTCGGCCGTCAAGCTTTTCAACTACGCGCCGGGCAACGCGATCAAGGTCACCGTGCCGCGGCTCGTGCCATCGGGCGATCCGGCCGACACCGACCTGTTCGGCGGCCAGCAATTCGGCCCGCTGGTCGACATCGAAGTCAGTGACCTGTCATGAGGAAAATGTGATGAGCAAGAAAGAGATCCTACGCACCGAGGTGCGCGATGCCACCGCCTGGAAGGGCCCCGAGTTGCAGCACGACACGTCGTGGATCTATCGCCTGACGGCAGCTGAGCTCGACGAGATCGAAGGCGCGCGCCGCAACGTCGAGGCCGTCGGCCTGCCGTGGGGCTCGTTCGGCAAGGCGCAGTTCCCGCTGCCGACGCTGTCCGCCAAGCTGCGCGCGATCGACGAGCAGATCCGCAGCGGCCGCGGCTTCGTGCTAGTGAAGGGCTTTCCGGTCGAGCGCTACACCCTCGAGCAGATGAAGACGATCTACTGGGGCCTCGGCGTGCACATGGGGCAGGTCATCTCGCACAACGTTGCCGGTGACTTCGTCGCAGCGGTCACCGACCTCGGGCTGAAGGACGACGACCCGAATCGTCGCAACAACACGACGAGCCAGTTGCTCGATCCGCACACTGACCTCGCCGACGTGGTGGCGCTGCTGTGCGTCGACAAGGCCAAGCAAGGCGGCATGAGCAGCCTCGTCAGCTCGGTAACGATGCACAACGAAATCGTGCGCAACCACCCCGAGTACCTCGAGGTGTTGTACGAAGGCTTCTATCACGACTATCGCGGCTATGGTCCGAACGCCGACCCCAATGAGGTGACGGCCACGCCGATCCCCGTCTTCGAATACAACAACGGGCGCGTCAACTGCGCGTTCGCCAAGAGGATCATCGAAACCGGCGCGAAAAAGCGCGGCGTGCCGCTGACGCCGCTGCAGCAGGCGGCCATCGACTACGTGCACGAGCTGGGTACGCGCGTCGACCTGCGCGTCGACATGATGCTCGAGCCGGGCGACATCCAGATCATCAACAACTACATCACCCTGCACTCGCGCAGCAACTACATCGACCATGACGACGGCCGCAAGCGCTACCTGCTGCGCATGTGGATCAACCTCCTCGACAGCGTGCAGCTGTCGCCGGACTTCGCAGCGTTCGTGCGCCGCGGCATCCCAGCACAGAAGAAGGCGGCGTGATGGAAGCGTCTCGAGAGAGCCCCCCTGTCACCGAGCAGCTGTCGCGCTTCGCGGCGACGCTGCGCTTCGACGACGTGCCGGCCGACGTGGTCGAGCGTGCCAAGCTGCTGTTCATGGACCTGGCCGGGATCATGATCCGCTCGCAGCCGCTGGACTCGACGCTGTCGCTGAAGGCGTCGCTGCGCGAACTCGGCCACGCGAACGGCAATGCGAGCGTGCTCGGCAGCCGCGAGGGCTGGACGCCGCAGGCCGCGGCACTGATCGGCGGGGCGGCGGCGCATAGCCTCGACTTCGACGACACGCATGCCGCGGCGCAGCTGCATCCGGGCGCGCCGGTGATCCCGGCCGCGCTGGCCGCGGCGCAGATGGCCGGTGCATCGACGCGCGAGTTGCTGGCCGCCATCGTCGCCGGCTACGAGGTGATGATCCGCGTCGCGCTCGGGCTGCCCACGCTGCTGCACTCGCAGCGTGGCTACCACGCGACTGCCACCACCGGCGTGTTCGGCGCGGCCGCGGCCGCCGGCAACGTGCTGCGGCTCACGCCCGAGCAGATGGCACACGCGTTCGGCACCGCGCTGAGCGCATCGGCCGGCACCGGCCAGTTCGTCGTCAACGGCGCATGGACCAAACGGTTTCACGTCGGCAACGCGGCAGCCAATGGCCTGCTGGCCGCGGTGCTGGCACGCAACGACTACACCGGCGCGGCACAGGCGTTCGAGGGCAACGAAGGCTTCTTCAGGGTGTATTCCCCGCAGCCGCAGCCCGAAGCGGCGGTGCAAGGCCTGGGTGTGCAGTGGGAGATCATGCAGTCGGGCCTCAAGCCCTACCCCTGCTGCCGTGGCATACACGCGCCGCTCGATGCCGTGATGGCGTTGCACCGCAAGCACCGCATCGACATCGGCGCGATCGAATCAGTGCGCGTCGGCATGGCCGGGCGCAGCGTCTACGTCGTCGGCGAGCCGCAGCAGCGCCGTCGCAACCCGCAAAACGTCGTCGACTGCCAGTTCTCGACGCACCTGTGCCTGGCCGTGGCGCTGAAGAGCGGCCATATGGGCTGGGACGACTATGCGCCGGCGCTGGCCGACCCCGATATCCGTGCGCTGATGCAGCGCATCGACGTCCGTGAGGACGCCGAGTGCGAGGCCAACTTCCCGCAGGCGTTCTCCGCCGTTGTCGAGATCCGCACGACGGCCGGCGAGACATGGCGCGAGTTCGTCTATCAGCCGCGCGGCGAGCCGGCGACGATGCTGTCGTCCGACGAACTGCGCGCCAAGTTCGCGCTGCTGGTGACGCCGTCGCTGGGCGTGCAAGGCGAACCGGCGCTTTTCGATGCAATACAACGCATGGACCGCGGCGCGCCGGTCGCGGAGCTGTACCGCCACGCCTTGCCGCTCGAGGAGCGCACCCGATGATCGAAACAACATCCGACGAAGCCGCACTGCGCGCAGACCTCGCCGCCTGCTACCGCATCTTGGCGATGCTCGGCTGGACCGAGCTGATCTACAACCACATCACCGTGCGCGTGCCGGGGCCCCAGTTGCACTTCCTGATCAACCCGTTTGGCCTGCACTACAGCGAGGTCACGGCGTCAAACCTCGTGAAGATCGATTTCGAAGGTCGCATCGTCGGCGCATCGAAGTGGCCGGTGAACCCGGCCGGCTTCACGTTGCATTCGGCGATCCACCGCGGCGTGCCCGGCGCGCACTGCGTGATGCACACGCACACCACCGCCGGTTGCGCGGTGGCAAGCGCGCGCGACGGCCTTTCGATGGACAACTTCTATTCGGCGCAGCTGCACGACCGCGTCGCATATCACGACTTCGAGGGCATCACGGTGCACGCCGACGAAGGGCCGCGAGTCGCGCAGTCGATCGGCGACAAGCAAGCCGTGATCCTGCGTAACCACGGCCTGCTCGCATGGGGTTCGTCGATCGCGCAGGCGTTCGCTGTGCTGTGGACATTGCAGCGCGCCTGCGAGATCCAGATTGCCGGCGCGGCGCTGGGGCCCACCATCCCGATTCCCGAAACCGTCCAGCGCAAGGCCAGCGCCGACGCGCTGCAGTTCGATCCGAAGCACGGCGGCGGGCGCGACGTGTTCGACGCGCTGGTGCGGCAGGTGGACCGCATCGACCGTTCATTCCGCGAGTGAGTCAACGATGAAGATCTGCATCTACGGCCTCGGCGCCGTCGGCGGGCTGATGGCGGCAAAGCTGGCCGCCAGCGGCGCGACGGTGAGTGCGGTGGCACGCGGCGCGACGCTCGCCGCCGTGCGCGAACGCGGACTCGCGCTGATCGAGACCGCAGACGGCGCCGAGCGCGAGATGCTCGTCAAGCTCGTCGCAAGCGATCGCCCTGCCGACCTCGGCGTGCAGGACCTGGTCGTCGTCGCGGTCAAGACCACCGGCCTCGCCGATGTCGCTCGCGAGATCGCACCGCTGCTCGGCCCCGACACGGCTGTGCTGTCGGCGATGAACGGCATGCCGTGGTGGTTCTTCCACGGCCTTGCGCCGCGACAACGTGCGCTGCGATTGTCGACAGTCGACCCGGCCGGCGTGGTATCACGAGCGGTTTCGCCGGAGCGCGTCATCGGTTGCGTGACGCACTTGTCGGCGGCTACGCCGGCGCCCGGTACCGTGCGCCACGTCGCCGGCAACCGGCTCATCGTTGGAGAGCCGACCGGCGGCACGACGAGCGAGCGAGCGCAGCGCACCGCGGCGGCGTTCCGCCAGGCCGGTTTCGACGTCGACGAGGCAGCGTCGATCCAGCAGGAGATCTGGTTCAAGCTGTGGGGCAACATGACGGTGAATCCGATCTCGGCGATCACCGGGGCCACCGGCGATCGCATCCTCGACGACGAGCTGGTGCGTGCCTTCATGTCGCGCTGTATGGTCGAGGCTTCGCAGATCGGCGCGCGCATCGGACTGCCGATCGACGCTGACCCCGAGATCCGCCACGCGGTGACGCGTAAACTCGGCGCGTTCCGCACCTCGATGCTGCAGGACGTGGAAGCCGGCAAGTGGGTCGAGCTCGACGCATTGGTCGGCGGGGTAATCGAGATCGCACGCCAGCTCGAGGTGGCGACGCCGAACATCGATACGCTGTTCGGCCTAGCGCGGTTGCATGCGCGCGTGCGCGGGTTGTACACGACCTGACGGACCGCCGCCGCGAGAGTGTCTAAGTGTTGAGACTGTGGAGTTCGGCCTGTGCTGCGCACCGTGACGGCAGCGCACCGAGCCCGCCCGCTGAAGGGAACCGCCGATGAGCTTCGAGTTTGCGCCGTACCCGTTCACCGCCACACGCCATCCGGCGCGCCTGCCGCTGCTCACCCAAGGTGCGGAGCCCGGGCGTCACCCGGTGGTCGTGATCGGCGCCGGCCCGGTGGGTTTTTGCTCCGCGATCGGGCTGGCCCGGCACGGCGTGCCGGTGGTGCTGCTCGAAGCCGACGACTCGGTCTGCTTCGGCAGCCGGGCGATCTGCATCTCGCGGCGCAGCCTGGAGATTGCCGAGCGGCTTGGCGCCCTGTCCGGATTCCTGAAGATCGGCCTGCCCTGGACCGGCGGGCGCAGCTACTACCGCGATGCCGAGGTGCTGCACTTCGAGATGCCGAGCGACGAGAACCAGAAGCTGCCGCCGATGATCAACCTCGCGCAGTACAGCATCGAGCAGATCCTGCTCGACCGCGCCGAACAGCTCGCGCAGGCTATCGACATCCGCTGGCAGACCCGGCTCTCGGGCATCACCGTGCGCGCCGACGGCGTCGAACTCGCGGTAGCGACCCCGGCCGGCGACTATCGGATCGACGCCGACTGGGTGATCGCCGCCGACGGCGGACGCAGCTTCGTGCGCGACGCGCTCGGGCTGCAACTCGAAGGCACGAGCTACGAAGGCCGCTACGTGATCGTCGACATCCTGCTGGACAGCGCGCGCCCGACCGAGCGACTCGCCTATTTCGACCCGCCGTGCAACCGCGGATCGACGGTGCTGGTGCACAAGCAGCCGGGCAACGTCTGGCGCATCGACTACCAGTTGCAGGACGGCGAAGACCCGGACGCTGCGATCCGGCCGGAGAACGTGTTGCCACGCGTCACCAGCCTGCTCGACATGATGGGTGAAAAGGGCGACTGGAAGCCGATCTGGATCGGCATCTACAAGGCGAACGCGCTGACGCTGCCGAGCTACCGCCACGGCCGTGTGCTGTTCGCCGGCGACGCCGCGCATCTGGTGCCGATCTTCGGCGTGCGCGGAGCGAACTCGGGCATCGACGATGCCGACAACCTGGCGTGGAAGCTGGCGTTCGTCATCAAAGGCCTGGCCTCGGATAGCCTGCTCGCCAGCTACTCGGTCGAGCGCGTCGCCGCGACGCACGAAAACCTGAGCTATGGCACGAAGAGCACCGAGTTCATGGCGCCGCCGTCGTTCGCGTTCGAGCTGATGCGCACGGCCGTGCTGGGCCTGGCGGGCAGGCACCCGAGCTTGAGCTCGCTGATCAATCCGCGGCAGACCTCGGCGATCACCTATGAAAAGTCCCCGCTGAACGTGGCCGGCGACGACGCCGCTTTCACCGCAGGCCCGCAGCCCGGCGCGGTGCTCGCGGAATGCCCGATCACGATCACGGTCGATGGCGTTCAGCGCGAGGGTTACCTGACCGACCTGCTGTCGCTGCCGCCGGCGCCCAGCTTTGTCGCGCTGGTGTTTGGCGACGGTGGCGCGTCGGACGCGCTGCACGATCTTCGGCAACAGCTTGCGTCGCGCAAGGTGCCGTTCAAGACGCTATCGATTGCGCCGAAGGCGGGCAGCGGCGGTGCGACCGCCCGCGACAGCACCGGGCGACTGTTCGGGCTGTATGGCGCCGCGCCCGGCACGGTGTATCTGGTGCGCCCCGACGGTCATGTGCTCGGCCGCTGGCGCACGCCGCGTCTGGCGGAACTGCTCGCGGCGATCGACCGCGCGCTCGGACATTGACCGGAGACGAACATGACCGACAGCCAACGCGATGCGATCTACACCGCGCTCTGCAACACGATGACCGGGCTCGGCGAAGCGAATGCGCCGCTGTTCCTGGCGCGCTTTGCATTGCTCGCGATCGAGCGGCTCGACGATGCAGAAGACGCGCAGCGGCTGATCGACGCCGCCGCCGCGGACATGCAACCCGCCGCGTCGGCCTGACGATACCTGTTTGCTTCTGTATTGATAGCAAAGAGTCAGCACCGAATCAGGGCTGTTGCGTGTTTTTTCTGTTGAAATCGGCTGCCTCACGGGCCAGCGCCTCGATGCGCGCCCAATCGCCCGCGGCCATCGCATCGACCGGTGCGAGCCACGAACCGCCGACGCACGCGACGTTCGCCAGCGCCAGCAACTCCGGCGCATTCTGCGGCGTGACGCCGCCGGTCGGGCAGAACACGATGTCGCCGAACGGGCCGCTCCAGGCGCGCAGCATCGCGGCGCCGCCGGCCTGCATCGCGGGGAAGAATTTCAGCGCCGTGAAGCCGTCATGCTGCGCGGCCATGATCTCGCTCGCGGTCGCGACCCCCGGCAGCAACGGCAGGCCGAGGTCGTGGCAGGCGTGGCCGACCGCGGCGGTGTAGCCGGGGCTGACCGCGAAGCGTGCGCCGGCCCGCGCCGCGGCCCGCGCGTCGGCCGCGCTGCGCACCGTGCCGGCGCCGACCACGGCCTGCGGCAGTTCGCGCGCGATCAGCGCGATGCAGGCGAGCGCCTCGGGCGTGCGCAGCGTCACTTCGAGCATGCGGATGCCGCCGGCCACGAGAGAGCGCGCCAGCGGCAGCGCATGCGCCGTGTCGGTGAGCACGATCACCGGGATCACCGGCGCGTCGCGCAGTACGTCGAGCGCGGTCAAGCTCTGCGTCACAGCCATGTGCAGGCCCCCTGCTCCGGGTTCAACGCGTTGCGCCGGAACGCGGCGAACAGCTCGCGGCCCAGCCCGTGCGCGTTCGATTCACGCAGCGCCTCGGGCATCGCCTGCGCGGGGCGCGCGGCCCAAACCGCGTCCGGCACCAGCACGGCCAGCGTGCCGGCCTCGGCGTCGATGCGGATCGTGTCGCCGTCCCGCACCTTGGCCAGCGGCCCGCCCACCGCCGCCTCGGGCCAGACATGGATGGCAGCCGGCACCTTGCCCGATGCGCCGCTCATGCGCCCATCGGTCACCAGCGCGACGCGAAAGCCCTTCTTCTGCAGCACCGCCAGCGGCGGCGTGAGCTTGTGCAGTTCGGGCATGCCGTTCGCGTGCGGCCCCTGCCAGCGCACCACGCAGACCAGGTCGCGCTCCAACTCGCCGGCGCGAAACGCCGCCTGCAGCGCCTGCTGCGAATCGAACACGCGGGCCGGCGCTTCGATCAGGTGACGGTCGTCGGGAATCGCCGACACCTTCAGCACCGCGCGACCGAGATTGCCCTGCAGCAGCTTCAACCCGCCCTGCGGACTGAACGGCGCAGCGACCGGCCGCAGGATCTCCAGGTCGCCCGAGGCACCCGGATCGCGCCAGACCAGGCGGCCGGCAGCCACTCCGGTTGCACCCGCGCTGCGCGCGTCAGGCTCTGGCTGTGCCGGCGCGGCCCGCAGATCAGCGACCTCGTCGGCCAGCGTCAGCGGCACCAGATCGTCGTCGCCGCGCAGAGCGGTCTGCGCGACCGGCTCCGCCGCATGCGGCACCCGGGTGTATTCGCGCAGGCCACCGTCTCGCACGGTCAGCACATCCTCGTGCACCAGGCCGGCGTCGAGCAGTTCACGGATCACGAAACCGGGGCCGCCGGCCGCCTGGAACTGGTTCACGTCGGCCACGCCGTTCGGGTAGACCCGCGCGAGCAGCGGCACCACGTTGGAAAGCTCGGCGAAGTCGTCCCAGTCGATGGTGTGGCCGGCCGCGCGCGCGACCGCGACCCAGTGGATCAGGTGATTCGTCGAGCCACCGGTCGCGAGCAGCGCAACCATCGCGTTCACGATGCAGCGCTCGTCGACGATCTCGCCGATCGGCGTGTAGCGGCGCGCCTGCACGATGCCAAGCACGGTGCGCACCGCCTCGCGCGTCAGTCGCTCGCGCAGTGCGTCGCCCGGATTCACGAACGCGGTGCCCGGCACATGCAGGCCCATCGCTTCCAGCAGCATCTGGTTGCTGTTCGCGGTGCCGTAGAAGGTGCAGGTGCCGGGCGCGTGGTACGCGCCCATCTCGGCCTTCAGCAATTCGTCACGTCCCACCTCGCCGCGTGCCGCACGCTCGCGCACCTTGGCCTTTTCGGGATTCGACAGGCCCGACGGCATCGGCCCGGCCGGAACGAACACCGCCGGCAGATGGCCGAAATGCAGCGCGCCGATCAGCAGGCCGGGAACGATCTTGTCGCAGACGCCGAGCAGCAGCGCCGCGTCGAACATGTCGTGCGACAGCGCGACCGCGGCGCTAAGCGCTATCACGTCGCGCGAGAACAGGCTCAGCTCCATGCCGGGCCTGCCCTGCGTGACGCCGTCGCACATCGCCGGCACGCCGCCGGCGACCTGCGCGGTCGCGCCCTGGCGCCTGGCCTCGTCCTTGATCAGGTCCGGATAGGTTCCGAGCGGCGCGTGCGCCGACAGCATGTCGTTGTACGCGGTGACGATCGCGATGTTCGGCGCGCGCTCGGCCACGACACGCAGCTTGTCGCCGGCCGGCAGCCCGGCCACCGCGTGCGCGACGTTCGAGCAGCCGAGCCGCTCCGCGCTGCGCGGGCGCGCCGCCGCTTGGCGCAGCCGCTCCAGATAAGCGCTGCGCTCCGCGCGGCTGCGCTCTTCGATGCGCGCGGTGACGCTGGCGACGATGGCGTTGAGTTTCATGGCCTGCCCCGCGTTGGATGATGTCGATGCGACGCCCGGCATAGGGCTGGCATCGCGACGCAGCCATGGTAGCGCCGACGGCCCTGCAGCGGCGCGCCATGGGTTATCGGGCGACCGCAGCGTCGGTCCCGGCGATCGCTGCTGCCGGCAGCAGCCCCATCCCGCCGAGCACGATGCCGGGCACCGGACCCTGCTTGTCATCCTGCAGATCGAACATGCGTTGTTCTCAGCAGAATCAACGCAGCTTGTAAAGTTCAGCCATGGCCGATCCGCTCGCACCACCCCCCGTGCGCGACCCCGCCGCGATGCTGGCGCAGACGCTGGCCGCCTGGGGCGGCCGTTCCGATCCATGGATCTTCGGCTATGCATCGCTGATCTGGCGGCCGGACTTCGACTTCGCCGAGCAGCGGCCGGCGCGGGTGCAGGGCTGGCACCGGGCGCTGAAGATGTGGAGCCGGGTGAACCGCGGCACACCCGACTGCCCGGGGCTGGTGTTCGCGTTGTTGTCGGGCGGCAGCTGCCGCGGCCTCGCGTTCCGCGTGCGCCGGCGCGACGCGGTCGACGTACTGGCCGCGCTGTGGCAGCGCGAGATGCCGGGCGCCGTCTACGACCCGCGCTGGCTCGCCTGCCGGACGCCGCAGGGCGACGTGCGGGCGCTCGCGTTCACGCTCTCAAGACGCAGTCCGAGCTTCACCGGCGAGCTCAGCCCCGAGCAGTACCAGGACATCTTCGTGCGCTCGCACGGACGCTACGGCACCACGCAGGACTATGCGCGCCAGACCCTGCACGGCCTGCGCGCGCGGGGCATCCACGACCGCGCGCTGCAGCAGTTGCTGGCGCTGGCCGAAGGCGGCGATCGCTGAGCCGCGTAGCGTTGGGTCGGCGGACGACAAGCGCGCCGCTCAACCGGCGCGCCGCAGCAGCGCCTCGGCCCGCGCCAGATCATCGAGCGTATCGATGTCGGTCACGCAGCCGATGTCGTCCACTATCAATTCGCTAGCGTCATGCGAACGGATGACGCTGGCTGCACCGCGATCTCCTTGCAATTTCAGCAGATCGGCGCGGCATACCGCGGCAAACCCGACCGGGTGGCCGCGCTGGCCCTGCACCACCGGCACCACCACCTCGTGCCCGCCTTCGTTCGGCAGCAGCGCGTTGGCCACCGCGCGCAGCGTCTCGGGCAGCACCAGCGGCAGGTCGGCGGGCAGGATCAGCCAGCCGCAGGCGTTGGGCGTGGCGGCAACGGCGGCGGCGATCGAGTCGCCCATGCCGGGATGGCCGGCGTCTTCCAGGTGCCAGGACAGGCCGCTCGCGCGCACCGCGGCGAGCGTGCGTTCGAGCACGGTGCGGCCCGCGAGCGACGCCTGCAGCTTGTGCACCGTGCCGCCGGACGCGGCAAAGCGCTCGCCGCGGCCGGAGGCGAGCACCAGCACCGTCGGCAGCTTTGAAGAAGGTTCGGTAGGCATCGTCGTTCGAGGCTATCGAGGGGGTCGCGGCGCATGGGCCGCACCCGTTGTGCACCCGTTATGCGCCCGCTGTTTCTATACTGCCGAGTATGACAAAGACCTCCGAAAGCGTCGCCGATCTGCGCAGAAACTACGGGCGCGCCGAACTCGACGAGGCCACGTCGCACGCCGATCCACTGGCGCAGTTCGACCAGTGGCTGACCGAGGCGATCGCGGCCGAGGTGCCCGAGCCGAACGCGATGACGCTGGCCACGGTCGCGAGCAGCCTGCGCCCGAGCACGCGCGTGGTGCTGGTGAAGGGCTACGACGCGCGCGGCATCGTCTGGTACACCAACTACGAAAGCCGCAAGGGCCGGGAACTGGCCGGCAACCCGTACGCGGCGCTGCAGTTCCACTGGGTTGAGCTCGAACGCGTGGTGCGGATCGAGGGCGTGGTGCAGAAGGTGTCGGCCGACGAGAGCGACGCTTACTTCAAGAGCCGGCCGCTCGATTCGCGCATCGGCGCCTGGGCCAGCCCGCAAAGCCAGGTGATCGCCGGGCGCGGCGTGCTGGTCGCGAACGCGGCGAAATACAGTGCGCAGTTCCTGCTGCACCCGCCGCGCCCGCCGCACTGGGGCGGCTTTCGGCTCGTGCCGGACGCTTACGAGTTCTGGCAGGGCCGCAAGAGTCGGCTGCACGACCGGCTGCGCTATCGGCGCGACGGCGAGGCCGGCTGGATCCGCGAACGGCTCGCACCCTGACGCGATTCCGCACCGGGCACAGACCCGACGCGTCAAGCCTTGACCCGGTCCGCGAAGGTCTTGCGGAACTTCGCGACCTTCGGCGCCGCCACCGCCATGCAATAGCCTTGGGTCGGGTTGTTCTCGAAGAAGTCCTGGTGGTAGTCCTCGGCCGGCCAGTAGTTCGACACCGGCAGCACCTCGGTGACGATGGCCGCGCCGTACACCTTGTCCCGGGTTAGTTCGGCGATCATGTCTTCGGCGACCTTCTTCTGCGCCTCGGTCGACCAGTAGATGCCGCTGCGGTACTGGGTGCCGGTGTCGTTGCCCTGCCGGTTCAATGTGGTCGGGTCGTGGATCAAGAAGAAGATTTCGAGGATTTCACGCACGCCGATCTGCGCCGGGTCGTAGCTCAGTTTGACGACCTCGGCATGCCCGGTGCGGCCGGTGCAGACCTGCTCGTAGCTCGGGTGCTCGGTGTGGCCGTTGCTGTAACCGCTTTCCACGTCGGTGACGCCGCGCACCTTCACGTACACCGCCTCGGTGCACCAGAAGCAGCCGCCGGCCAGGGTCAGGGTTTCAATCTGCTGTGTCATCGTGTTGTCCATGAACGCCCCGCTCGGGGTCTGTCAGCCATTGTCCGGCTTTTGCGATG
This sequence comes from Burkholderiaceae bacterium, assembly GCA_030123545.1. Lineage (NCBI taxonomy): Bacteria > Pseudomonadati > Pseudomonadota > Betaproteobacteria > Burkholderiales > Burkholderiaceae > Burkholderiaceae bacterium. Next base: position 3,361,558 of record CP126124.1, read on the forward strand.
CCGCTGCCGCCGAGGCAGGCGATGGCCACCCCCTTTAAAATCAACGCTTCGAACCGATGCCGGAATCCAACTCCATGAAAGCGATGATGAACGTCGAGCAGGCGCGCTTCAACATGATCGAGCAGCAGATCCGCACCTGGGAGGTGCTCGACGACCGCGTGCTGCGCCTGCTGGCGCTGCTGCGGCGCGAGGACTTCGTGCCGCCGCAACACCGCGCGCTCGCTTTCGTCGACATGCAGATCCCGCTGCCGCCGCAGACGCACCCGAGCCAATGCATGCTCGAGCCCAAGGTCGAAGCGCGGCTGCTGCAGGAGCTCGCGCTGCAGTCCGACCAGAAGGTGCTGGAGATCGGCACCGGCTCCGGCTACATGGCGGCGCTGATGGCGAGCCAGGCGCGCCAAGTGATCACGCTCGAGATCGAGCCCGAACTCGCGCGCTTCGCACGCGGCAATCTCAAGCGCGCCGGTATCGCCAACGTCGAGGTGCGCGAGGTCGATGGCTCACAGGGCATCCTGCTCGATGCGCCGTTCGACGCGATCATGGTCAGCGGCGCGGTCGCCTCGGTGCCGCGCCACCTGCTGGAACAACTGAAGGTCGGCGGCCGGCTCGCGGCGATCGTCGGCGACCAGCCGGTGATGCAGGCGACCTTCGTCACCCGCGCGGAGCAGGACGGCTGGCGCACCGAGCAGCCCTGGGACACGATGGCGCCGCGGCTGAAGAATTTCCCCGTGCCTTCGCCATTCACGTTCTGAACCGGTCCTGATCGACGTAGCAACGCATGGTTTCCGAAATCAACCCCTTTGACCTCTCCGCCTGGATGCAGGCCAAGCGCCCGCACGGCCAGCCGGTGCTGCTCGACGTGCGCGAGCCCTGGGAATGCGAGCGTGCCAGCGTCGCGCCTCATGGCGACTACCGCTTGCTCGCGATTCCGATGAACGAGGTGCCGCGGCGCGTCGCCGAACTCGACCCGGCGCGCCCGGTGGCCTGCCTGTGTCACCACGGCGCGCGCAGCCAGCGCGTCGCGATCTTTCTCGCGCAAAGCGGCTTCACGCACGTGGCGAACATCACCGGCGGCATCGACGCCTGGTCGCAGCAGGTCGACGGCTCGGTGCCGCGCTACTGAACCAGTTTCGTAGCGCGCGGCTCCAGCAGCGCCGCCACCGCGGCGGCGGTCTTCGCGGCGGCGCCGCGGTTCTGCGCGGCAAAACGCAGGCCGCGCTCGGCCATGTCGCTGCGCCGCGGCTCGTCTTCGATCAACACCAGCGCGGTCTCGACCGCCTGCGCCATCGTGCCGACGCGCAGCGCCGCGCCGGCCTCCTCGGCGAGCCGGGCGGCCTGCGCGAAATTGAAGGTAGACGGCCCCATCAGCACCGGGCAGCCGCAGGCCGCGGCCTCGATCAGGTTCTGCCCGCCGAGCGGCTCGAAGCTGCCGCCGAGCAGCGCCACGTCGGCCAGCGCGTAATACAGCGCCATCTCGCCGAGCGAGTCGCCGAGCCAGACGGCGGCCGGCGTCGGTGCGTCGCCGCCCCAGTCGCTGCGGCGCGACAGCGAGAAGCCGTGCCGTTCGATCAGCGCCGCCACCGCGTCGAAGCGCTGCGGATGGCGCGGCACGATCAGCCACTGCACCTGATCTGCTATTGATTCAGTAGCTGAAACCGCAGAACCATCATGGGTTGCACGCTGAAATGCTTGAATGATTTCGAGCAGCTGCGCTTCCTCGCCGTCGCGCGAGCTCGCGAGCAGCACGATGGGCCGCGCTGTCTTCACGCGCCAGCGGCGACCGGTCGCGAGTTGCGCCGCGTCGGGCGTCGCGTCGAACTTCAGATTGCCGAGCACCGCCTGGACCGGCGCGCCCAGGCGGCGCAGCCGCGCGGCGCCGATCTCGGTCTGAGCCCACACCGCGGCGAGCGACCGGTATGCCGGCCGCGCGAGCCACGCGAGGCGCAGCGCGCGCTTCAGCGATTTTTCGCTCAGGCGCGCGTTCGCGAGCACCAGCGGCACCTGCTGCTCGCGACAGACGGCGGCCAGGTTCGGCCAGACCTCGGTCTCGAGCAGCACGCCGATGCGCGGACGGAAATGCGCGAGAAAGCGCCGCACCACGCCCGGCGTGTCCCACGGCTGCCAGACCTGCACGTCGCCCGGCCGCAGCAACTGCGCGCCTTCCGCGCGGCCGGTCGCGGTGCCGTGGGTCAGCAGCAGGCGCATGCCGGGCAGGCGCTCGCGCAGCTGGCGCAGCAGGATCGCGGCGGCGCGCGTCTCGCCCAATGACACCGCGTGCAGCCAGACGAAGCCGCCCTCGGCCGGCACCGAATAGCGGCCGAAGCGCTCGTCCACCGCCTGCAGGTAGCCGGGCTCGGCCGCGCCACGGCGCGCGAGCTTGGCGCGCAGCAGCGGCTGCGCCAGCCACATCAGCAGCGAGTACAGCCCGCGCATTGAAGCTTGGCAGCGCCGTCCTATCAATGCGCCGCGTGCGCCAGTTGCGCGCCGGGCTTCACGCGGCGCAGCAGCGCGAGCATCTCGCCCTCGATGCGCGCGAGCGCCTCGGGCGTGTGACCCTCGAAGCGCAGCACCAGCACCGGCGTGGTGTTCGACGAACGCATCAGGCCGAAGCCGTCCGGCCAGTCGACGCGCAGGCCGTCGATCGTCGACACCTGCGCCGGCGCGTCGAAGCGGGCCAGTTCGATTGCGCGCTGCACCAGGCGCGGCGGCTCGCCCTCGGCGCACGGCACGTTCAGTTCCGGCGTCGAATGGCTGGTCGGCAGCGCTTCGAGCACGGCGCTCGCGTCCGGCGAGCGGCTCAGGATTTCGAGCAGCCGCGCGGCCGCGTAGCTGCCGTCGTCGAAGCCATACCAGCGTTCCTTGAAGAACACGTGGCCGCTCATCTCGCCGCCGAGCGGGGCACCCAGCTCGCGCATGCGCGCCTTGATCAGCGAATGGCCGGTCTTGTACATCAGCGGCTTGCCGCCGGCCGCCTCGATCGCGGGGCCAAGCCGCTGCGAGCATTTCACGTCGAACACGACGGTGCCGCCCGGCACGCGGGAGAGCACGTCCTGCGCGAACAGGATCAGCTGGCGGTCCGGGTAGATCGTGTGGCCGCCCTTGGTGACGACGCCGAGCCGGTCGCCGTCGCCGTCGAACGCGAGGCCGAGTTCGGCGTCGGACGTCTCCAGCGCCCGCACCAGATCGCGCAGGTTCTCGGGCTTGCTCGGATCCGGGTGATGGTTCGGGAAATTGCCGTCGACTTCGGTGAACAGTTCGGTCACGCGGCAGCCGAGCGCGCGCAGCACGGCCGGCGCCGAAGCGCCTGCGACGCCGTTGCCGCAATCGACGACGACATGCATGGGACGCGCGAGCCGCGCGTCCGACGCGATCCGGTCCCGGTACGCGTCGAACAGGTCGATCGTGCGCACGCTGCCGCCGGGCCGGCGCTGCCAGTCGTCGGATTCGATGCGGCGCCGCAGTGTCTGGATTTCATCGCCATAGATCGCGCGGCCGGCCAGCACCATCTTGAAGCCGTTGTGGTCGCGCGGATTGTGGCTGCCGGTCACCTGGATGCCACTCGAACACAGCGTGCTGGCGGCGAAGTACAGCATCGGCGTCGTGACCCTGCCGATGTCGATCACTTCGATGCCGGCGGCGACGAGACCGCGGATCAGCGCGGCACTCAATTCGGGCCCGCTGAGGCGCCCGTCGCGCCCGACCGCGACCGCCGCCTCGCCCTGCGCTCGCGCGGCTGCTCCGAACGCAAGGCCGAGCGCTTCGGCGACCTCGGGCGTCAGCGTGGACGGCACGACGCCGCGGATGTCGTAGGCCTTGAAGATCGAAGCGTCGACTTGCATGCAGATGTTCCCTCTCGGATCGCAATGGCGGCGAACGCGCCAGCCTGTACGCAGCGGGGCGAAACCGCGCATCGCATCGGCCGGTCGCCCCGCGCGACTGCCCGGATTGTAGGCTCGCGCACATGTCCGAAAACGGCGAGTCTCGGGGCGGCTGCCGCGTATCATTTCCTGCATGGCCCGCCCCGTCACTGCCCTCTCGCCCGACACCTGCTACCTCGCGCTGAAGGCGCGCGACGCGCGCTTCGACGGGCGCTTTTTCACCGGCGTGACATCGACCGGCGTCTACTGCCGCCCGGTGTGCCGCGTGAAGACGCCGCGGCGCGAGAACTGCCGCTTCTTTCATCTCGCGGCACAGGCCGAGCGGGCCGGCTTTCGACCCTGCCTGCGCTGCCGGCCCGAGCTCGCACCGCAGACATTGCCGTGGACGATCCAGGACGCGAGCAGCATCCTCGCGGCCCAGGCGGCGCGGCTGCTCGACGACTGGCAGGACTGGAGCGCGGCGGCGCCGTCAGTGGCGCTGCTCGCCGAACGCGTCGGCGTCAGCGACCGCCATCTGCGCCGCATCTTCGAGGTGCAGTTCGGCGTCTCGCCGCTGCAGTACCTGCAGACGCGCCGGCTGCTCGCGGCCAAGGAGCTGCTGACCGACACCGATCTGCCCGTCACGCAGATCGCGCTCGCGAGCGGCTTTGCGAGCCTGCGCCGCTTCAACGCGGCGTTCGCGCTGCACTACGGCCTCTCCCCGACCCGACTGCGGCGCGAAGGCGCCGGCGCGTCAAAGGGACCGGCGACGGTGAAGCTGGGCTACCGCCCGCCGTACGACGCGGCCGCGATGCTCTCGTTCTTCGAGGCCCGGGCGCTGGCCGGCGTGGAGCAGGTCGACGCCGGTGGCCTGACACGCACGCTGCGGTTCGCGGACGGTGCAGGCGAGCACAGCGGCTGGCTGCGCTGCACGTTCGACACCGGGCGCAACCAGGTGCTGCTCGAGGCGAGCGATTCGCTGCAGGCCGGGCTACCGCAACTGATCCGCCGCGTGCGGGCGATGCTCGACCTCGACGCCGACCCCGAGGCGATCAACGCGGTGCTGCACGGCGACTTTGCCGGCAGCGATGGCCTGCGCGTGCCGGGCACGCCGGACGGCTACGAACTGGCGGTGCGGGCGGTGATCGGCCAGCAGGTCACGGTGGCGGCGGCGCGCACGCTCAGCTCCCGGCTCGTGCAGCGCTTCGGCGAGGCGATCGTGACGCCGATCCCGGGACTCGACCGGCTGTTCCCCGCGCCGACGACGCTGGCGGCGGCGAGCGGCGACGCGCTGGGCGCGCTCGGGCTGGTACGCCAGCGCCAGGCGGCGATCCATGCGCTCGCGCGCGCGGTGGCCGAGCAGCGGATCGCGCTCGATGCGCATGCCGACGTGCCGGCGACGATCGCGCTGCTCAAGGAACTTCCGGGAATCGGCGACTGGACCGCGCAGTACATCGCGATGCGGGCGCTGCGCTGGCCCGACGCGTTTCCGGCCGGCGACGTCGCGCTGCAGAAGGCGCTCGCGGTGAAAGAACCGAGCCCGCAGCGCGCGGCGCGCGCTGCCGAAGCCGCGTCGACGCCGTGGCAGCCGTGGCGCAGCTACGCGGTGATCCGCGCCTGGAGCCGGTTGCCGGAACCGGTTGCACGTCGAGCAGCTACTAAAACAATAGCATGATGCGAAGGATAGACGCTGGCTTCAGCCTGATTTTTTTATGAAAACCTGAGGTGAACACGATGAAGCACGACATCGACATCCGCTGGACTGCGTTCGACGGCCCGCTCGGGCGCATGATCGTCGCCGCGACGACGCAAGGCATTGCCGGCGTCTGGTTCGACGACCAGCGCCACCTGCCAGACATGAACGGCTGGCGCGAGGACGCCCTGGACCCGCTGCTCAAACGAGCAGTGAATGAACTCACCGAGTACTTCGACGGCCGGCGCAAGCAGTTCGACCTGCCGCTGGACCTGTACGCCGGTACCGCGTTCCAGCAATCGGTCTGGCGCGCGCTGCTGGCGATCCCGCGCGGCGAAACGGTGAGCTATCGCGCGTTGAGCGCGCGCATTGGCAGACCGACGGCGCAGCGCGCGGTCGGCGCGGCGGTCGGACGCAACCCGATCGGCGTGGTCGTGCCGTGCCACCGGGTGCTCGGCGCCGACGGTGCGCTGACCGGTTACGCCGGCGGGCTCGAACGCAAGGTGGCGCTGCTGCGGATCGAGGGCGTGGCGGGTTGATCGGGCCGACAGCCCGCAACCGGACCGGCCGGCGTCCGCAGCGGCGTGCCACGCGGCTTGCCGGCTCGGGTTCAACGCCGACCGCCCGGTGCACAAAAAAATCACACTAACGGGCACTGAACGCGCAAGAGCGCGGCTCGTCTCGCGTTGGCGGCTGCTATGGTTGCGTCGAACCTCAACACGGGACCAGACGATGACCTCGGCAACCGCATGCCACACGGCTGACACAACCGGCGAGCCGCGACGCGTTTGTCTTGTGTTCTCGATCCTCGCGCTCTGCCTGCTGGCCTTGATGCTCGGGGGCTGCGGCGGAAACGGCGCCACGACATCGGGCTCCACGGCCGGCGCGGGCGGCGGCACGAGCACGGCCCCCGGCGCGTCGGGCGGCGGAACGCCCACCTCTCCGACCGGAAACCCGGCCTCCGAGTTGGCGCTGTATCCGTTTGGAGCCAGCGGCGCCGGCGACGGCGCCAATCCGTACGGCAGCCTCATCCAGGCAAGCGACGGAAATTTCTACGGCATGACCACCTTGGGCGGCAACACCGGCAACGGCACGGTGATCAAGGTCACCCCGGCCGGCGTGGAGACAGTGATCCACTCGTTCAGCGGCGGAATCACCGACGGCTCGCAACCGTATGGCAGCCTCGTCAAGGCGAACGACGGGAATTTTTATGGGATGACGTACCAGGGCGGCGCCAACAACAAAGGCACGGTGTTCCAGGTGACCCCGGCGGGCGCGGTAACGGTGATCTATTCGTTCGGTACCAATGGCCCCGCCGACGGCGCCAATCCCCACGGCAGTTTCATCCAGGCGAGCGACGGGAAACTTTACGGCACGACCGTCTACGGCGGCGCCAACAGCAACGGCACGGTGTTTGGCATCACGCTGGCCGGCGTGGAGCAGGTGGTCTACTCGTTCGATGTCCTCGGCAGCAACGACGGCGCCAATCCCTACGGCAACCTCGTTCAGGCCACCGACGGGAATTTCTATGCGATGACCTTCAGCGGCGGCGCCAACGGCACCGGCGCCGTGGTCCAAGTCACCCCGGCCGGGGCCGAGCAGGTCATCCACTCGTTCGGCGGCCCGATCAGCGGAGACGGCGCCAATCCGTACGGCGGCCTCATTCAGGCCAGCGACGGCAACCTGTACGGCATGACCAACAAAGGCGGCGCCAACCATGCCGGCGCGGTGATCCAGGTTACCTTGGCCGGCTTGGAAAAAGTGATCCACTCGTTCAGCGGGGGAACCGCGGACGGCGCGCAGCCCTATGGCAGCCTCATTCAGGCGAGCGACGGAAATCTGTACGGAACGACCTACCTGGGCGGCGCCAACGGCAACGGAGCGGCGTTCCAGGTCACCCTGGCTGGCGCGGAAAAGCTGATCTATTCGTTCGGCGCCAATGGCCCCGCCGACGGTGCCAATCCCTATGGCGACCTCGTGCAGGCCAGCGACTGGAATCTCTACGGGATGACCGTTCACGGCGGCGGCGCCAATAGCAACGGCACGGTGTTCAAGCTGTACTGACCGAGCCTGTTCGACGGCGGACATCCAGGCGCTTATGCCATCGGGCGCCCGATTCGGCGGACCCCGTTCACGCACGCGGTGACGAGCAGCGCGGCTGCGCTTCGCAGCGTTGATGCGCGCTGCGCATCAAACCAGCTTGCGTGTTTCATCAACGGATCGCTGCCCGCGGCCTAGACTCGGTCATACGCCCGAGAACACCATGGGAAACGCTTCCACCGTCGACTTTCTGCTGCTGTCCGCAACCTGGGGCGCGTCATTCCTGTTCCTCGATCTGGCGGCGCTCGAGTTCGGGCCGGTGGCCACCGCAGCGCTGCGCGTCGCGATCGCTTCGCTCGTCCTGCTGCCGCTGCTGCTGCGGCGCGGGCTGGGGCCGCAATTGCTGCGGCTGTGGAAGCCGTTGCTGATCGTCGGGCTGCTGAGCTATGCGATTCCGTTCGCGATGTTCAGCTACGCGGTGCTTGCGATTCCGACCGGGCTGACCGCGGTGCTGAACGCGACCACGCCGCTGTTCGGCGCGCTGGTTGCTTGGGTTTGGCTGAGCGAGCAGCTCGACCTGTCGCGCGTGACGGGGCTGGTGATCGGGTTTGCCGGCGTCGCATTGCTGGCTTGGCAGCGGATCGAGCCCGGCGTGGGCGACGCCGCGAGCCAAGGGGCGTTGCTGGCGATCGCGGCCTGTCTGGTCGCCTGCCTGTGCTACGGCTTCGCCGCCAGCTATACCAAGCGTTACCTCTCCGGCGTAGCGCCGCTGCTGACGGCCGGCGGCAGCCTGCTGTTCTCGGCGATCGCCCTCGCGCCGCTGGCGCTGCTGACGTGGCCGGCGCAGATGCCGGGCGCGCGGGCCTGGGGCGCCGTGGCCGCGGTCGGGCTGCTGTGCACGGCGTTCGCGTACGTTCGGTTCTTCCGGCTGATCGAGCGGGCCGGGCCGGCGCGCGCATTGACGGTGACCTTCGTCGTGCCGGTGTTCGCGATCGTGTACGGCATGCTGTTCCTCGGCGAGCGGGTCAACGGCTGGATGCTGCTGTGCGCGCTCGTGATCGTCTGCGGCACCGCGCTGTCGACCGGCGCGGTTGCGCTGCGGCGCCACCGGCACTGCCCGTCGCCCACTTGAGGCCGACCTGAACGCCGCTGACTCGCGCCGCAAGCCGGCGCGGGCCGCCCGTCACTGGATCGCCCCGGCCACCACGTTGATACCCAGCGCCAGCACCAGCATGTTGAACGCGAATGCGAGCACGCTGTGCACCAGCGTGAGCCGACGCATCTCGCGCGAGGTGACCTGCACGTCCGACACCTGGGACGTCATACCGATCACGAACGCCGAATACAGGAAGTCGAAATAGTCCGGCGGCAACGCGCCGGGGAACTCCAGCCCGCCGCCGTTCGGGCCGGGCTCGAGCAGTTCCTGGTAGTAGCGGTGCGCGTACCGGAACGCGAAGATGGTGTGCAGCACCAGCCACGAACAGGCCAGCGCCGCCAGCACCAGCAGCAGGTGGCCGCTGCGCTGCGCCGGCGACAAGCCTTTGATGCTTTGCAGCAACAGCACGATCGCCGCGACGCTGGCGAACACGACGAGCAGCATCAGCAGAAACAGCGCGACATCCGACTGGTCCTGCGCCTGCGCCCGCGCGCGCGTGCGCTCGGCGTCGAATTCGATCGCGAGCCACCAGGCCAACGCCAGGTAGCAGCTGGAGCCGACGCACCAACCCAGCAGGCCGTGCGCCGGTGCGGCGAGTGGCAGCGGCGCCAGCCCGACGGCCAGGCCCGCGGCCAGCGCGTAGAGCAGGCGCCGGTGCGCGGTGGTTTCTGAGAAATGTCTGCGCATGGGCGGATTGTCGCGTCTGCCGCGGTCGGAGCCGATCGCGCCAGCCCATGCGACAGGCACACCCGTCCGCGCGAATCGTGCTAGTGTCAACGGCTCAGGCACCCACCTCCATGCGATCGTTGCGCCCCGGCGTATCCACCTCGAGCCGCCCGAACCCCGCACCGCGCGTCGACCCTCCAATTCAAGCCCAGGACGGTCTGCCGACGCCGGCGCGCTACTACGCGCTGGTGGTCATCCTGCTCGGCCTCACGCTGTCGGTGCTCGACGGCACGATCGTCAACCTGGCGCTGCCCGGCATCGCGCGCGACCTGCAGGTCAGCGCGTCGCGCACGGTCTGGGTCGTGAACGCGTACCAGGTCGCGACGCTCGGCCTGCTGCTGCCCTGCGCGACCTTGGGCGACCTGATCGGCTACCGGCGCGTGTACCTGAGCGGCCTCGTGCTGTTCACGCTGGCGTCGCTGGCCTGCGCGCTGTCGCATTCGTTCGCCTGGCTCGCCGGCGCGCGCGCGGTGCAGGGGTTGGGCGCAGCGGGCGTCATGTCGGTCAATGCGGCGCTGCTGCGGCTGATCTATCCGCGCCGCATGCTGGGGCGCGGCGTCGCGATCAACTCGCTGGTGGTCGCCACCGCGTCGGTCGCCGGGCCGTCGATCGCCGCCGGCATCCTGTCGGTCGCTTCCTGGCCCTGGCTGTTCGTGTTCAACGTGCCGCTCGGGCTGGTCGTGCTGTGGCTCGGGGGCAAGTACCTCCCGCACAATCCGGCGCCGGCGCAGCAAGGCGTGCATCTGTCGTGGCTCGACGTGCTGATGAACCTGCTGATGTTCGCGCTGGTGTTTTTCGGCGTCGATGCGCTCGGCTCGCGCGCGGGCAACCATGCCAACGACACCGACACCGCGCTCGCCGCGGCGCTACTTGTGGCGGGGCTGCTGATCGGCGTGGTCTACGTGCGCCGGCAGCTCAAATTGGCACTGCCGCTGTTTCCGCTCGATCTGCTGCGCATTCCGGTGTTCGCGCTCTCGATGTGCTCGTCGATCGGCGCGTTCTGCGCGCAGATGCTCGCCTACACCGCGCTGCCGTTCCTGCTGCTCGACAGCTACGGTCTTTCTCCGCTGGAAGCCGGCGCGCTGATCACCTTCTGGCCGATCGGGATCATGGTCGTCGCGCCCATCGTCGGTCGCCTGATCGGCCGCTACCCGGACGGCCTGCTCGGCGGCATCGGCATGGTGCTGATGGCCACCGGCCTCGGCCTGCTGGCGCTGCTGCCGCAGCACCCGGACAGCCATGCGATCGCGTGGCGCATGGCGCTGTGCGGCATCGGCTTCGGCTTCTTCCAGTCGCCGAACAATCACACCATCGTGACCAGCGCGCCGCTGCACCGCTCCGGCGGCGCGAGCGGCATGCTCGGCACCGCTCGGCTCACCGGGCAGACGCTGGGCGCGGTGCTGCTGTCGATCATCTTCTCGTTCACCGGCGGGCATCCGGGGCGCGGCCCGGCGCTCGCACTGGCGCTCGCGGCCTGCTTCGCGCTGGCGGCCGCGACCTTCAGCTCGCTGCGCGTCGCGCACAGGCCGGCGGCTGCGCACGACTCGGGGTCGAGGCCGGCGCCGTGACGACGCGCTGTCCCGGAACGGCTCCGGCGCGACGATGGTCAGAACCCCATGGCAATCGCCAGACCGCCCGCCAAGACACCCAGGACGATCACCCCCGCGATCAGCACCGCCAGTTCGACCGGTCGAAATGCCTTGGCCACCATGGCCAGCGATGGCAGGCTGATCGGCGGCAGCGTCACCAGCAGCGCGGCCGCAGGCCCGGCCGCCATGCCGAGCGACAGCATGGCTTGCACGATCGGCACTTCGCCGGCCGTCGGGATCACGAACAGCGTGCCGGCCACGGCCAGGCCGAGAATCCAGACCAGGCTGTTCACGGCGCTCAAGTCCATGGCCGGGAACAGCCAGGCACGTGCCGCGCCGAGCAGCAGCACGAGGATGATGTACTCGGGCAGCAGCCGCAGCGACATGCCAGCCAGCGACCGCAGCCAGCGCAGCCAGACGGGGCGCGGGTCGTCCGGCTCCGTGTCGCCGGCAGCGGCGCGCAGCGCCTGGGCCGCGGCGGCGTCGACGCTGTCGTCACCCTGTGCGCGGCTCATCCGGTTGAGCAGCCAGCCCAGCCCGAGCACCATCACGATGCCGATCGCCAGACGCAGCCCGACCCAGTGCCAACCGAGAACGAAGCCCGTGAACACCAGCGTGGCCGGATTCAGCATGGTGTTGCCCAGCCAGAACGCCACCGTGCTGCCGGGCGCCGCCCGACACTGGCGCAGGCCGGTCACCACCGGCGCCGCGCAACAGGTGCACATCATGCCGGGCACCGACAGCAGGCCGCCGGTCACCACGCTGCCGATGCCGGTGCCGCCGAGCAGGCGCATCACCCAATGGCGCGGCACCAGCACGTCGAGCGCGGAACCGAGCAACAGGCCCAGCACCAGCGCCTTCCAGATCGCAAGACCGTAGGCGCGCGCATAGTCGAGCGCGGCGTGCAGCGACGGCGCCGGCGGGACCGTCGCCGAGCCCGCCAGGATCGACTGGCCGATCGAGTGGGTCTCGGCTGCCGTGAAGGCGCGGTTGTAATAGGGCGACCACTTGACGTAGAACAGCCCGACCACCGCTATCAACAGGAACAGCGCGATACCGAAGGCGGAGTGGTGCGCGCGCTGTGCGGGAGGATTGGTTGTCATGATTGCGCCGGGTGTTCCGCTACCGGAGGCGGCGATGCCGCCCACGACCGCAACGGTTGCAGCGGGGGCTGTGGAGAGAACATTATGGATACCCGACCGATTCCCTGCACGGATGGCGAACCAAGGCCACGGATTCGTTTCCGGCAGCGCGCGTGGCGCCGACGCATGCTCGTGTCGCTGCTCGCCCCGGCTAACGCCGCTGCCGCGATGATCGCCGTCGCTGCAGTCACCGCTGCGGCAAGCCGGTGCAGCAGGGTCGCCGCCGGATGAACCGATCCGTCGAACCTGCCGGGTCGTCGATCCGGCCGCGCGTGCGGCAGTTGCTGCGTGGGCTCACGCACGATCCGGTGCTGCTCGCGCTGCTCGCGCTGCTGGCGCTGCAGACCGTGCTGGCGCCGGCGCGGATCGCGCACTACCCGGCACTGGTCGACTGGCCGACGATCGCGGCGCTCGCCGGTCTGCTGCTGCTGACCAAGGGGCTGGAGCAAAGCGGTGCGCTGGACCGGCTCGGTCGCTGGATGATCGCGCGCATGCCGACGCGCCGTGCCGCCGCGCTCGCGCTGGTGCTGGCGGCAGCAACGTTGGCGATGGTGCTGACGAACGACGTCGCGCTGTTCGTCGTCGTGCCGCTGACGCTCGGTATGTGCCGCATCGCACGCATCGCGCCGGGGCGGCTGATCGTGTTCGAGGCACTCGCGGTGAACGCCGGCTCGGCGCTGACGCCGATCGGCAATCCGCAGAACCTGTTCCTGTGGCAGCGCTCGGGCGTATCGTTCGGCGCGTTCGTGTTGCAGATGGCGCCGCTGGTCGCGGTACTGATGGCGCTGCTGCTGGCGCTCACCGCCGTCTCGTTCCCCGCACGCGCAATGCGGGTGCGGCTGGATGGCGACGCACCTGCGACCGATCGCAGGCTGCTCGCGCTGTCGCTCGTGCTGTACTTGCCGTTTCTGGTGCTGGCCGACCTGCACCATGCGCCGGCCGCGCTTGGCGTACTGGTGCTGGTGTTCGTGCTGCTGCGCGCGCGGCTGCTGCTGCAGATCGATTGGGGCTTGCTGCTGGTGTTCGTGCTGATGTTCGTCGATCTGCGGCTGCTGGCGCAGCAAGAGGTGGTGCGCAGCGCGATGAACCGGCTCGACCTTGCGCAGCCGGCGCACCTGCTGTTCGCCGGCGCGCTGCTGTCGCAGTTCATCAGCAACGTGCCGGCATCGATCGCGCTGGCCGACTACTCGCGCGACTGGCGCACGATCGCCTGGGGCGTCGACATCGGCGGCTTCGGCCTGATCATCGGATCGCTCGCGAACCTGATCGCGCTGCGCCTCGCGCGCGAGCCCGGCGCGTGGCGACGCTTTCACCTGTATTCGGTGCCGTTTCTGGTGGCGGCGCTCGTGGTGGGGTGGATTCTGCTGTGAGTGGCTGAGCGGACCGGACCTTGTTCACGCCCCGACGGGACCGGTAACGTTCAGCGCGACCGACCGCCGCTGCGAACCGCCGCGGCATCGCGTCTGCTACGGTTTTGATAGCTATCCGCGTATGATCCGCGCCGACCTGCGGCCGATTCTTTCGAAAACCCATGGGCCACACGGCGCTCCGGCGTGCGCGCCGGTGCAGCGCGGCCGCGCCGGTCCCCAGGCTGCGCAGGCCGTACAGCCTGTGCCGCCCGCCGCGGCTCCAGGCCCGCGATCACCTCGGCGCTGAAGCGCTGGCGGCGATGGTCTTCGATGTCGGCGATGCGGCGCCGATCGCGCGGCTCGGCGAGCGTCACCGCGACGCCGTTGCGCCCGGCGCGGCCGGTGCGGCCGATGCGGTGCGTGTAGTCCTCGGGCTTCATCGGCAGGCCGTAGTTGAACACGTGGCTGATGCCGGGCACGTCGATGCCGCGCGCCGCGACGTCGGTCGCGACCAGGATCTGCACCTGCTGGTTGCGCAGTGCGCCCAGCCGCCGATTGCGCAGCCCCTGGCTGAGCGCGCCGTGCAGCGCGACGGCCGAGAAGCCGTCCTGCTGCAAGTCGCTGGCCAGCGCATCGCATTCGATCTGGGTGCTGGCGAACACGATCGCCTGAGCCAGCGACGCATCGCGCAGCCAGTGGTCGAGCAGCGTGCGCTTGTGCCGGGCGTCGTCGGCCCAGTGCAGCACCTGGCGGATGTTCGCGTGCGGCTGCTGCGGTGCGTCGACCTGCAGCCGGCGCACCGCCGTGCCACCGCGCATCACGCGCAGCGCGAGTTGCTGGATGCGCGGCGCGAAGGTCGCGCTGAACATCATGGTCTGGCCGCGCCGCTCGGTGAGCCGGCTGATTTCGGCCAGGTCGTCGGCAAAGCCGAGGTCGAGCATGCGGTCCGCTTCGTCGACCACCAGCACCTGCACCTGCTCCAGCCTGATCTGCCCCGAGCGCTGCAGGTCGAGCAGGCGCCCCGGGGTTGCGACCACGAGCTTCGCGTTCTGCAACCGCGCGATCTGCAACGGGTACGGCATGCCGCCGACCACCGTGGCGACCCGCAGGTTGCGGCAGTGGCGCACCAGGTCGATCGCGTCGTGCGCGACCTGTTGCGCGAGTTCGCGCGTCGGGCACAGCACCAGCGCGCCGGGCTCGGCCGGCCGGAAGTTGCGCGGATCGGTCGGGTTGCGGCGGCGCGGCTTTTTCGGCGCGCCCTCGCCGCGTTCGGCGGCGTTGGCGGCAGCACGCTCCATCGCGGCACGCTCGGCAAGCTCGGCGCGGCGTTGCTGCGCGAGCAACTGCTGCAGCACCGGCAGCAGGAACGCGGCGGTCTTGCCGCTGCCGGTCTGGCTGGAGACCATCAGGTCGGCGCCGGGTGCGACATCGTCGGCGTGGCTCGCAGTGCCCGAATCGGCGTCGGCGCCCAGCGCCAGCGGAATCGTCTGGTGCTGCACCGCCGTCGGCTCGGTGAACCCGAGGTCGGCCACGGCGCGCAGCAACTCGGGTGCGAGTCCGAATCGGGCGAAGGCATCGGGTGCGAGGCCGCTGCCTTGCGCAACGGCGCCGGAATCGAGGTCCTTGGCAAGCCCGGCATCCGCAGCGGATGCTGGGCGATGCACCACGCTGTCTGCGGCAATGATGGATGAGGGAAGGCTCGGCGAAGTCTCGCCGGCCACGGCAATGGCTGCTGTCATATCGTGCTCGATCGAAAGAGTCGGCGCGGATCGCGCGTCGTCGATGGTCCGGAAACATCCGCCATTCAACGAAGCCCGTGTCGCTGCGGCGTGAGCCGCTGTGCGACGAATCTCTGGAGCCGGGGGCTGGCTACTGCAGCCCGATCGATGCGAAGGAAGATGCGCAAAATTGCCGCGTTGGCGGCAAGTCGTGGATTATCGCATGTCTGCAGTGCGCCCGCACGCGGCAGGCCCCTTTAGTCGTACCGCGCCACCGTGAAGGCAATCAGCACCGGGACGTGCACGGCGTAGATGATGATCGAGAGGGTCAGCACGACCAGGGTTCCGCCGCTGACCCCATCGCGCAGGAACGCGTATTCGATCAGCCCCGCCGTGATCCCGTAGGCCAGCAAGGCCCAGCGACCGACCTGGAAGAACTTGCGCCAGTGAAAGCCGTGCACACGGCTCAAGGCCACGAGATTGCCTGCGAGCAGCAGCGCGGACAGCACGAGCAGCACGACGGCCGGCGTCAACGGCACCTGCTCCGGAAGGTACGAGGCCAGATAGATGGCGCCGGCCACGATCAGCGCGAGCGAGGTCATGCCGATCTGCGTGACCGGCGGCAGCTCGAGCTCGGCGCTCGCGACAGTCTCGGCCATCTCAACCCGACGCAATCTTGGTCATGATCACGAGGATCGCGATCTGCAGCACGCCGGTCGCGCCGGCCGTGTAGATGAAACGCTTCATCAGCGATTCGATCACCTGGGGCCTGGGCTCGGACTTCTTCAGCTCGGTCAGGACCGCGACGTTCGCCGGCTCGAGCAGGCCAAGCGCGATCACCGCCATCAGCCCGACGACGATGTAGCTGGCGACGATCCATCCGTGGTGGAAGTACGAGCGGTTCACCGTGCCCATCAGCACGCCGAGCTGCCAGCCCGCCGCCAAGGTCACCGTGACCACGGTCGGCATGATCACCAGCATCTTCGGCATCAGCTTGGTCGCGAACTCGACCCGCGCGGGAATCGAGAGCCGCCCCATGATCGGCCCGACCACGAAGCCGACGAACAGGTCGATGATGGTCCAGGCGGCACCGAACGCGACATGCAGGAACACCAGCGGCCAGAGCTCGCTGACCGCGATCGCGACCACCAGAGCGACGAAGATCACCGCGACGATCGGCAGCATCCTGCGCGGAACGATCTCGAAGTCCGCCTTCTGCCCGGCGGGGTGCGCTGCGTTCGGGACCGCCGCTGCCGCTGGCGACCCGATCATGATGTCGGCCATCCGATGATGGTAGGACTGGCTGCGGGTGGGGTCAACCAACGGGCCACTAGCGAGCCGCGCTGCGCCAACCACTCACGGCATCTTCAAACCTGATTCCGACGGGGCGCCTGCCACATACAGGTCCCTTTAAACTGTCAGCCAATTTCGGCGTGACAAGCGCGAACTCTCATGATCAGGTACAGACTCCTTCTTGGCGCGGTTTTCCTCGCAGTGGCAGGCTGCGCCGCGACCGATCACCGCTCACCGTCAGCATCCGTCGAGCCGGGACATAAATACGCGGGGGGCTACATCAACATCACGGCGCCAAATTCGAGCGGCTGGTCGCTTATCCAGTCGACGCCAGCCGGCATGGTGTTTGCCAAACGTGGGCCAGCTACCGATGAAAGCTTCGTTGCGCAGGTTTCGATGTTCTACCTTGCGCCGACCCGGACGCCGCAAGAGTTCGAGGCATTGATCGAGCAAACCGCGAAGAAGGACATCGATCGCACGCGATTCGCGGTCGAGCAGCTGACCTTTGCATCGTCGGACGAGCGCAGCTACCCCTGCGTGCGTACCAGCTACATCGTGCAGGACAAGGCACCGCAGGGGATGAAGAACCCGCTGTTGCTGCAAACGGATGCGCTCTACTGCAGGCACCCGAAACGCCCGACGACCGGGTTCGCGATCAGCTACTCGCACCGTGGCGAAAGTCTGGACCCGAGCCTGGGCGCCGAGGCGCAGCAATTCATTGCCGGCGCGCAGGTGCCTGAATAGCCGAAGGCGCCCGCAAATTGCGGCGACGTTGGCGCCCACCGTTTGCGCACAGTCCCGCCCGCCGTGCGGGCGTCACGGCATCTTCAAGAACTGCTCCCGGTAATGCGCCAACTCGTCGATCGACTCGTGCACGTCGGCCAGCGCGGTGTGCTGCTGGCGCTTCTTGAACGCGGCGTGAACCTCGGGCCGCCAGCGCCGCGCCAGCTCCTTCAGCGTGCTGACGTCGATGTTGCGGTAGTGGAAGAACGCCTCCAGCGCGGGCATGTATTTGACCAGGAAGCGCCGGTCCTGCCCGATCGTGTTGCCGCACATCGGCACCGCGCCCTTGGGGACGTAGCGCTCCAGGAATGCGATCAGCTGGCGCTCGGCCTCGGCCTCGGTCACGGTCGACGCGCGCACCTTGTCGATCAGGCCGCTGCGCCCATGGGTGGTCCGGTTCCACTGGTCCATCCGCTCCAGCAACTCGTCACTCTGGTGGATCACCAGCACCGGGCCTTCGATGCGGGGGGTGAGATCGGGCCCGGTTACGACGACCGCGATCTCGAGCAGGCGCTCGACCTCGGGGTCGAGGCCGGACATTTCGCAGTCGAGCCAGACCAGGTTGCGGTCGGATTTGGGCAGGTCGGGCAGTTCCTCGGTCATGGTGGGCATTGTCGCGCAAGCGGGAGCGGCTCCGGTTTCGCGCCTAAACTCCGACTTCATGAATGCATCGCTGGGATTCACGCTGTTGTTTACCGTGGCGCTGGCCGCGAGCGTGCTGGCCAGGCTCTGGCTCGCTTCGCGGCAGATCCGGCATGTCGCGCGGCATCGCGATGCGGTGCCGGCGCCGTTCGACGCAACCGTGCCGCTCGCTGCCCACCAGCGCGCCGCCGACTACACCGTGGCGAAGGCGCGCTTCGGCCTGCTGGAACTGGCGTTCGGCGCCGTGGTGCTGCTCGGCTGGACCCTGCTCGGCGGGCTGCAGGCGCTGAACGACGTGCTGCTGGCCGCGATCGGTCCCGGCATGCTGCAGCAGCTCGCGCTGCTGGCGTCGTTCGTCGTGATCGGCGGGCTGCTCGAGGTGCCGTTCACGCTGTACCAGACCTTCGTGATCGAACAGCGCCACGGCTTCAACAAGATGACGTTCGGACTGTGGCTGGCCGACATGGCGAAAGGCGTCGTGCTCGCCGCGCTGATCGGGCTGCCGATCGCGGCGCTGATCCTGTGGCTGATGGCGGCGCTGCCGGCCGAACCCTGGTGGCGCTCCTGGTGGCTGGCCGGCTGGGCCGTGTGGGTTGCGTTCAACCTGCTGCTGCTCGTGATCTACCCGATGTTCATCGCGCCGCTGTTCAACCAGTTCAAACCGCTCGCCGACGAGGCTTTGACGCGCCGGATCACCGCGCTGATGCAGCGCTGCGGTTTTGCGGCCAAGGGCCTGTTCGTGATGGACGGCAGTCGGCGCAGCGCGCATGCGAATGCCTATTTCACCGGCTTCGGCGCCGCCAAGCGCGTTGTGTTCTATGACACGCTGTTGAACAAACTGGCACCGGACGAGGTGGCCGCGGTGCTGGCGCACGAGCTCGGCCACTTTAAGCGCCGGCATATCGCCCGGCGCAGCATCGGGCTGTTCGGGATGAGCCTGGTCGGATTCGCGCTGCTCGGCTGGCTGTCGACGCGAGTGTGGTTCTACACCGGCCTGGGCGTGACGCCTCAGCTCGCCGGCGGGCCGAGCGACGCGCTCGCGTTGCTGCTGTTCGTGCTGGTGGCGCCGGTGTTCGCGTTCTTCGCCGCGCCGCTGCTCTCCAGGCTGTCACGCCGCCACGAGTTCGAGGCCGACGCCTATGCCGTGCAGCAGACCGGCTCAGAGGCGCTGTCGACCGCGCTGCTCAAGCTCTACGAGGACAACGCTTCGACGTTGACCCCGGACCCCTTGTTCGTGAAGTTCTACTACTCCCATCCGCCGGCCAGCGAACGGCTCGCGCGAATGGCCACCGGAGCCGCCGCATGAGCACGATGCTGCCAAAACGAGACTGGAGCCGCGAGCCGCGGCGCGCACTGGGAGCCACCGAGATCGTCGCCGGGCTGGCCGGCCTCGCCGGCTGGAAGCTCACCGGCGAGGGCGCGGCGGTCGCGATCGAGAAGACCTACAGTTTTGCGAACTACTACGAGACGATTTCGTTCGTGAACGCGGTTGCTTTCATCGCGAATGCGCAAGACCACCACCCGGACTTGTCGGTGCACTACAACCGCTGCGTGGTGCGGTTCAACACGCACGACGTTGGCGGCATCTCGGCCACCGACCTCGATTGCGCGCACCGCGTCGACGCGCTGCTAACGCCGCCCGAGGCCGGCGGTTGAGCGAGCCTGACGCGTCGAGCGAAGGGCTGGTGGTGGCCGCGCACGGCCGCCATTTTCTCGTCGAGTCGGCCGACCGGCAGCGACGTATCTGCCATCCGCGCGGCAAGAAGAGCGAGGCGGTGGTCGGTGACCGGGTCTTGTGGCAAGCCTCGCGTGACGAAGGCACGATCGAGCGCATCCTGCCGCGCCGCAACCTGCTGTACCGGCAGGACCGCCTGCGCACCAAGTCGTTCGCAGCGAACCTGGACCAGGTGCTGATCCTGCTCGGCGCCGATCCGCCGCATTCCGATCACCAGCTCGCGCGCGCGCTGATCGCGGCCGAGGCCGCGGGCATCGCGCCGCTGATCGCGCTGAACAAGAGCGACCTGGCCGCGCCGTTCGCGCGCGGCTGGCAGCGGCTCGCGCCGTACGGCCGCATGGGCTATCCGGTGCTCGCGCTCTCGCTGAAAGCCGGCGCCGCGGCCGACCCGCAATCCACGCCGACAGCCGACGCGCTGGCCGGGTTGCGCGCGCGCCTCGCCGGCCGCACCACGCTGCTGCTCGGGCCGTCGGGCGCCGGCAAGAGCACGCTGGTCAACGCGCTGGTGCCGGGCGCGGCCGCGCTCACCGGCGAAATCTCGCGCGCCTTGGGCGCGGGCCGGCACACGACCACGAGCACGCGCTGGTACTGGGTCGATGCGGACCGCACGACCGCGCTGATCGATTCACCGGGGTTCCAGGAATTCGGGCTGCACCATGTCGAAGCCGTGCAGCTCGCGGCGCTGATGCCGGACGTCAAGCTCTGGGCAGCACGGTGCCGCTTCTACAACTGCACGCATCTGCACGAGCCCGGCTGCGCGGTGATTTCAGCGATCGAATCGGGCCAAAGCCAAGAAGGCATCGACACTATTCGCTACAAAATATATAGCGAACTGTTTGCCGAGTTGAGCGCCTCGAAGTTCGGCTGAACCGCGCGGCCCGTCACACCTCGATCGAACCGCGGCGGCAGAGGGTCAGGCGAAACCCGCCTTGCGCATGATCGCGTCGAACACCGCATCGTCCAGCGCATCGCTAGCGCCCATGTTCGCATCGGCCCGGAACGCGGCGATGGCGCTGCGGGTGTTCTGGCCGACGACACCATCCGGGTCGCCGGGCTTGTAGCCCAGGAACAGCAGCGCACCCTGGACCGCACGCGCCCGCAGGTCGCGGGTGATCCCCGATGCGAACTTCTCGAACGCGGATTTCAGTTTCACGTCGTACGCGTTCTGCCAATAGCTCGGACCGTTGTAGCGGCGTGCGAAGCCGGTCCAGTCGCGAGACCTGAGTTTTTGGTCCAGTCCCTGGCTGCGCAGGAAACCCGTCATCGCCGCGAGTTGGGCCGATTCGGCATTGGACATCTGCGCGACCATGTCGCTCGCGCTGCGAAAGCCGGATGCGCTCGCATTGAACCCCATCACCTGACCCAGGCCCCAGCTTGCGCTCCTGAGCGCGGGCTCGTCGCCCAGGCCATCGCGGCGACACAGCGCCAGGGCCCGCGCCAGACGGTCGTACTCCGCGGCACCGCCCTGGTAGCCGCCGCCGGTCTTGGCACAGATGTCCGGAGCTTCGCTGGCGTACCGCCCCCCGGTCTCCCGAAAGAAGATGTGGCGCTCGAACAGGAGCTTGGGCCTGCGGTCGGGCAGGAAGCCGAAGCCGCGGCTCTCCACCGTCAGTACCGCCCACAGCGATGGCATGTCGGCGCTCGCATCCATGCCCAGCGTAGCCAACGCCGCGCGCATGTCGGCGTCGGCCAGCGGCCGGCCTGCGCCCACGAATTCCAGGGTTGATGCGTCAGGCATGGTCCAGTCCCTCGATGGTTTCACGCGGTGGTCGGTCATGAGCGCTGTTGGCGCAACACCGGCGGGCGCTTTCAGCCGAGCAGATGCGCCATCGTCAACAGCGCCAGCAGCAGCATCCACATCACGACCGAGCGCCAGACCAGCCCGACGATGCTGCGCAGATGGCCCAGTTCCGGCTCGCGCCCGGGCGTGGACACGGTGTCTCGCTGCTCGGCGGTGGCCTCGAAGCTCGTGGCCTGAGGCTGCGTCGCCAGCGATGCGCGCAGCGCCTCGCCGCCCAAGCGCACGCCGACCGCGCCGGCGGTCGCCGCCAGCAGCACGCCGTCGTTGTCGCCGGACATGCGCTGCGCGAAATTGCGCCAGCCGTCGATCGCGTCCTCGAAGTTGCCGACGATCGCAAAGCTGAGCGCGGTGAGCCGCGCCGGCAGCCAGTCGACCACCATCCAAGCGCGCGCTGCCGTATCGGCGAGCTGCGGGCTGGCGGTCGGCTCCGGCAGGTTGTCGCGCTGCTTCCAGTAGCGGGCAACGAACTCGCACATGCGGTAGAACACCGCGCCGGTCGGCCCGAGGCCAAGCGCCACCAGCACCGCGTACCAGGCGAGCACGCCGAACACATGGCGGTGCGCCGCCAGCACCGAATACTCGATCACGTGCCGCAGCACCTCGCTGCGCGGCACGTCGGCGGCGTCGACTCGCTGCCATTGCGCCAGCACCGCGCGCGCGCGCGCCTCGTCGCCTTCGTCGAGCGCGTCGCGGATGTCGGTGAAGTAGTGGCTGAACTGACGGAACCCCAGCGTCAGGTAGAGCACCGCCACATGCCACACCAGCGCGTACGGCCAGCCCAACCAGAGCAGCAGCGCCCAGTGGATCGCGAGCACGATCGCCGAAGGCACCAGCGTCGCGAGGCCCCAGGCGACCCAGCCGTGCACCGGCCGGCCCGCGTCGAAATTCCGGCTGACCCAGCGCGCCCAGACGCGCAGGCCGTTGTGCACCGGGTTGCCCGGTGCCAGCGGCCGCGCCTGCTCGATCAGCAATGCGAGCAGGATCGAGAAGAAACCCATGGCCCGCATCATAGCGAGCGATAGGCTAGGCGGACGTGGCGCTGAGGGGCTCGTTCCCGCGCAACGGCCGGGCGCGCAGCAGCGGGGGTTTCAGGCAGACAGAAAGCGGTACAGGTTGCGCAGCATGCCGGCGGTGGCGCCCCAGATGAAGCGCTCGTGGCCGTGATCCTGGTACGGCATCGACAGCCACTCGCGGCGCACCCCGTCCCACTCGAACGAATGGTGGCGGTGATTCGCCGGATTCATCAGGAACGCGAGCGGCACCTCGAACGCGTCGGCAACCTCATCCGGGTTCGGGCGAAGCGTGAAGCCGGGCCGCACCAGCGCGACCACCGGCGTGATGATGAAGGCCGAGCCGGTCACGTAGATGGGCAACGTGCCGATCACGTCGATCCCCTCTTCGCCGAGACCGATCTCCTCGTGCGTCTCGCGCAGCGCGGTGGCGGCGGCATCGAGATCGCCCAACTCAGCCTTGCCGCCGGGGAACGCGATCTGTCCCGAATGGGTCGACAGGTTGGCGGTGCGCTCGGTCAGCAGCACGGTCGGCTGCTCGCGCCGCACCACCGGCACCAGCACCGAGGCATGCGCCGGTGCGCGCTCCATGAACTTCTTCTCGGCGACCAGTTCGGGCTGCCACCGCGGCGGATGGGCAAAGCGCTGTGCGAGCGCCTGGGGATCGAGCCGCTCCTTTTCTACCGCCGGCAGTTCCGCGTCGACATGCAGCACCGGCACGCGACGCGGATCGAAGTTCGGCAGCTTGGAAAGCGGCGTGAATTGGGTCAGCGACAAGGTCAGGCGTCGGCCTTGACCCGCGACGGCAGCTTTTCCTTGATCCGGGCCGACTTGCCGCTGCGGCTGCGCAGGTAGTACAGCTTCGCGCGGCGCACGTCGCCGCGGCGCTTGACCTCGACGCCTGCGATCAGCGGGCTGTAGGTCTGGAACGTGCGCTCCACGCCTTCGCCGCTGGAAATCTTGCGCACGGTGAATGCGCTGTTCAGGCCGCGGTTGCGCTTGGCGATCACCACGCCTTCGTAGGCCTGCACGCGCTTGCGGGTGCCTTCGACCACGTTGACGCTGACGATCACGGTGTCGCCGGGTGCGAATGCAGGAATGGTCTTGCCGAGGCGGGCAATTTCTTCCTGTTCCAGGGTTGCAATCAGGTTCATGTTGTCCTCGTGCGATCATGGCCGCGCTGCGCAAAGGGCTCGTCGGCAGGGGAAGCGGGTTGCACCATCGGCACCCGTTGCCCGGTCTGCGTCGAAGCGGCCGGCCAGAGGATCGAAAAGCCCGTAATTATAGCAAGGGCGGCTCGGTCCTGGTCCTGCCCAAGCCGGCCAGGAAGATTTCGTCCTGCGCGTCCAGCCGGCCTGCCGCGCGCGCCGCCGCGATCAGCTCCGGCCGGCGCGCGGCGGTGAGTTCGAGCCGCCGCTCGCGCCGCCAGCGCTCGATCTGCGCGTGGTGGCCCGACAGCAGCGGCTCGGGCACGCCGTGGCCGCGCCACTGCTCGGGGCGGGTGTACTGCGGGCAGTCGAGCAGGCCGTCCAGCCCCGGGTTGAAGCTGTCCTGCACGGAGCTGCCCTCGTCCTGCAGCACCCCCGGCTGCAGCCGGGCGACCGCGTCGAGCAACGCCATTGCCGCGATCTCGCCGCCTGACAGCACGAAGTCGCCGAGGCTCAGTTCCGCGTCGACCTCGGCGTCGATGAAGCGCTGGTCCACGCCTTCGTAGCGCCCGCACACCAGGATCGCCCCGGCGCTGGCCGCCCATTGCGCAACGCCCGCATGGTCCAGCGGCCGGCCCACCGGCGAGAACAGCACGACCGGCGCGGCGCTGCCGCGCTCGGCGCGGATCGCCTCGATGGAGCGGGCCAGCGGCTCGGCCATCATCACCATCCCCGGGCCGCCGCCGAAAGGCCGGTCGTCGATGCGGCGGTAGTTGCCCTGCGCCTGATCGCGCGGGTTCCACAGCCGCAGTTCGACCTGGCCGGTGGCGAACGCGCGCCGCGTCACGCCGCTCGCGATGAATGGCGCGAACAGTTCGGGAAACAGCGTGATCAGGTCGAACCGCATGCACCGCCCGTAGCAAGAGGATCAGTGTTCTGCGACGCAGCGGGCCACCCGGGGCGCATGAAACCCAAAGGAGCAAAAGGCTGCGGAGCAGGCCACGCGCGGACACCGGCGGCACCGGGTGTGCCCCCTCACAGAGGGGGTTGGCGAAGCGACACGCAAGTAGCGCGCAGCCGGGGGATGCATCCTAATAATCCGGCTGCCAGTCGACCACGATGCGACGCCCGGCGAGGTCGACCGCATCGACATAGGCGGCCACGAACGGCACCATGCGCCTCGGTGACGCGCCTCGCTCGCCGTCCGCTAGCACCAGAACGGCGTGCGGCCCGGTCTGCATCAGTTCAACGACCCGCCCGAGCGCAACGCCTTCCCGGTTCACCACGTCGAGCCCGATCAGGTCGACCCAGTAGTACTCGTCGAGTCGGGTGCTGGGAAAGCTCGATCGCGGTATGAACACCCGGGCGCCGGCCAGCGCCTGCGCGGCATCGCGGTCGTCGATCTCGCGCGCGCTGGCGACGATGCTGCCCGAATGCTCGCGCGCCTCGCGGATCGCGAGCTGCACCGGCCCGGCAAACGACGGATCGGGTCGTGCCGCCGCCAGCAGGTACCAGCGCTTGCACGAGAACAGCGCCTCAGGCTCGGCACTGTAAGGTTCGACCCGAAACCAGCCCTTGATGCCCCAGGCGCCTTCGATGCGCCCGACCTCGACTGCGTCCGCCGGCAGTTCGGCCAGCTCGAGCGCGAGCAGCATGCCGTGCGGCACCTGCAATGACGCCAGCGGCGCCGTCAGAGGCCCTTTCAGACAGCCTTGGCGGCGGCCTGCGCAACCAGACGCTGCACGGTCGGCGACGCCTGCGCGCCGACACCGGTCCAGTAGCTCATGCGATCCTGCGCGATGCGCAGCCCCTCCTCGTGCGCCTTGGCGATCGGGTTGTAGAAACCGATGCGCTCGATGAAGCTGCCATCGCGGCGGGTGCGCTTGTCGGCCACGACGATGTTGTAGAACGGGCGCGCCTTGGAGCCGCCGCGCGAAAGTCGAATGACAACCATGATTTATCCTAAGCTGCGGTCCAAGCCCTGCTCGGCCGCTGATCCAGCCAGATTCCGCGCTGACACGCGGTAGGGCCTGTTGGCCAGTTCCCAGCCGTTCCCGGCCATTCCCGCGCTGAAAAGCCCGCCATTATAGCTTTGGTCACCGAAATGACATCCCGGACCACGCTGATCCGCCCAGCCCGTGACAACGACATCGCGGCCGTCACCAAGATTTACGCGCACCATGTGCTGCACGGCACCGGCACCTTCGAGACCGCGCCGCCGACGGCGCACGAGATGGCCGTGCGGCGCGCCGAGGTGCTGGCGCGCAGCCTGCCCTACCTGGTGCTCGAGCAGGACGCGCAAATCGCCGGCTTTGCTTATTGCAACTGGTTCAAGCCGCGCCCGGCGTACCGCTATTCGGCCGAGGACTCGATCTATCTCGCGCCGGACACGCTGGGCCGGGGGCTGGGCCGCGCACTGCTGGCCGAACTGGCCGCGCAGGCCGAGTGTGCCGGTGTGCGCCGTCTCATCGCGGTCATCGGGGACTCGGCCAACACCGGGTCGATCTTTGTACATCGCGCGATCGGCTTCACGCCGGTCGGAACCTTGAGCGCCTGCGGCTGGAAGTTCGGGCGCTGGCTCGACGTGGTCCTGATGGAAAAGCCGCTCGGCGCAGGCAGCATGCGGCCACCGGACGCACCGCCCGGCGACGGTATGTGGGTGCCATGAAAAGGGTCGCCTTCAACACCGGCAACGGGCCCCGTGCCGCTTCACGATAATCAGCGCGCATGAAGAACAAGACCGTTGCCGCCTGGCTGGCATTCCTCGGCGGGCCAGTCGGCCTGCATCGGTTCTACCTGCACGGACGGCGCGACCTGCTCGGCTGGCTGCTGCCGATCCCGACTTTGATCGGCGCTTACGGCCTGTGGCGCGCGCAGCAGTTCGGGCTGGACGACCAGCTGAGCTGGGCGCTGATCCCTTTCATCGGCTTCACCATCGCCGGCTGCGCGCTGATGGCGATCGTGTTCGGCCTGATGCCGGCCGAGAAATGGAACGCGAGGTACAACCAGGGCGCGGACCCGGAGGCCGCCTGCGGCCAGACCAGTTGGGTGACGATAGGCGCGATCGTGTTCGCGCTGATGGTCGGCGCCGGCGTGCTGATGGCCAGCCTCGCGTTCAGCTTCCAGCGCTATTTCGAGTACCAGGTGGACCAGGCGCGGCTGATCAGCCAGTAAAGCGGCACGCGTCGCTCATACGGTTTGCATGGCACTTTGCGCCACCCCGCGGCGCATGAAGCCCAAGCACACCGAAGGCCGCGGAGAGGCCATGCGCGGGCACCTGCGGATCTGGCTTTGCCAGGCCGCTGGGTGCGCCCCCTTTCAGGGGGTTGGCGAAGCGACACGCAGTGCGCGAAGACTGGGGGTAGTCAAAACAATCGCCAGCTGACCCACCAGGCAACCGCCGCGACGAACGCGCTGGCGGGGATCGTGAAGATCCAGGCCCAGACGATGTCGGCCGCCACACCCCAGCGCACCGCGCTCGCGCGCTTGGTCGCGCCGACACCGACGATCGCGCCGGTGATCGTGTGCGTGGTCGACACCGGGATCCCGAGCAGCGTCGCCAGGAACAGCGTCAGCGAGCCGCCGGTCTCGGCGCAGAAACCGCCGACCGGTTTCAGCTTGGTGATCTTCTGCCCCATGGTCTTGACGATGCGCCAGCCGCCGAACATGGTGCCGGCCGCGATCGCCGTGTAGCAGCAGCCGATCACCCAGAGCGGCGGCTCGGCGCCCTGCTCCGGCACATGACCGGTGGCGATCAGCAGCATCCAGATGATGCCGATCGTCTTCTGCGCGTCGTTGCCGCCGTGGCCCAGGCTGTACGCGCTGGCCGAAAAAAGCTGGGCGCGGCGAAACCAGCGGTCGACCCGCGCCGGCGTCGAATGGCGGAACGCCCAGGCGACCAAGACCGTCATCAGCGAGCCCAGCAGGAAGCCGAGCAGCGGCGAGACGAAGATGAACAGCACCGTCTTCGCGATGCCGGCGCTCTCCAGCGACCCGGTCCCGGCCTTCGCGATCACCGCACCGACGATGCCGCCGATCAGCGCATGCGACGAGCTGCTGGGGATGCCGTAGTACCAGGTGATCAGGTTCCAGCAGATCGCGCCGATCAGCGCGCCGAACACCACATGCACGTCGACCACGCTCGGGTCGGCGATGCCCTTGCCGACGGTGGCCGCCACGCTCAGGTGGAACACGAACACCGCGACGAAATTGAACAGCGCCGCCATCACCACGGCCTGGCTCGGGCGCAGCACCCCGGTCGAGACCACGGTCGCGATCGCGTTCGCCGCGTCGTGGAATCCGTTCAGGAAGTCGAACACCAGCGCCAGCGCGACCAGCACGACGACCACCCACAGCGCAATCTGGACCGAGGCCATCAGCGGTGCCGGCTCAGGAATTCTCCAGCACGATGCCTTCGATCATGTTGGCGACGTCCTCGCACCGGTCGGTGATGGTCTCCAGCATCTCGTAGATGGTCTTGAGCTTGAGCACCTCGCGCACGTCCGGCTCCTCGCGGAACAGCTTGCTCATCGCCGAGCGCATCACCCGGTCCGCGTCGGACTCGAGCCGGTCGATCTCCTCGCAGGTCTTCAGCGCCGCCTCGGCGTTGCCGGCCTCGGCGATCCGATCGAGGAGCTTGACCGCATCGCGCACCCGCTCGCAGCTCTTCACGCTCAGGTCGGCGAGCCGCGAGATTTCCGACGTCATCTGGTGCACGTCGTACAGCTTCATCGTCTCGGCCGAGTCCTGGATCAGGTCGGCCACGTCGTCCATCGCGTTGATCAGCGAATGGATCTGCTCGCGGTCGATCGGCGTGATGAAGGTCTTGTGCAGCGCCTTGTTCACCTCGTGCGTGACGCGGTCGGCCGCGCGCTCGGCGTGGTCGACGTCGCGCGTGTACTTCTCGCGCAGGTCGTAGTCGCCATAGTTCGCCACCAGCGCCGCGAACGCGTGGGCCGCTTCCACGATGCGCTCGGCATGCCGGTTGAACATGTCGAAGAAATTGCCGTCACGCGGCAGCAGCTTGGCAAACAGCATGGTTCGGTCGTGGCCCGCGCTTGTGAGAGGTCTGGCTGGAAGCAGACCGCGCAGAGTGTAACCGGGTTTGTGCGCCGGTCTGCGCGCGCTGCAGTCGCCGAGCGCGGCGTCAAAGCCGCCCGACCTGCTGGCCGCGCACGCGCTCGAGCTGCGCTGCGTCAACGCGCTGCGGCGCGATCTGCGCCAGCGGCAGCAGCACGAACGCGCGTTGCGCCATTCGCGGGTGCGGCACCGTCAGCATCGCGCTTTGTATCACCCCGTCGCCGTACAGCAGCAAGTCCAGGTCCAGCGTGCGCGGCGCATTGCGGTGCTTGCGTTCACGACCGGCTTCGCGCTCCAGCCGCTGCAACTGCGCCAGCAGCAGCGGCGCGGGCAGCATCGTCTCGACCTCGACCACCGCGTTCACGTAATCGGGGCCGTCGGCATCGACCGGCGCGCTCGCGTACAACGACGAGCGCTGCGTGACCCGGGTCGCAGGCAGCGCGGTGATCGCATCCATCGCGCGCGCCACCGCGGCCGCCGCATCGCCCAGATTCGCGCCCAGCGCGATGTACGCGGTGACCGGTTGTTTTTGCAACGATTTCAGCCTTCAGCCCCCGTACCGTCTGCGCTTGTCGCTATGTTTATAGAAGCATTCGAGCGCCGGCGGCGGCGTCTCTTCTTCGGTGCGTCGCTCGACGCCTCGGCGGCGTGCAGCGCGCCGGAATCAGCGTCAACGGCGGCGGCGTCCGTCTGCGGCGCCCCGGTCTCATCGCTCGCCCGCTGCGCGTCGCCGCCGCCGGACCGGCCGCGCCGCCGGCGCGCGCGCGGCTGCGCGCGCACCTGCTCGAGCAGGCCGGCGCGCCCGTCTTCGTCCGCCATGCTGAATTCCTGCCACCAGGCGACGAGCGCCTCGTCGACTTCGCCGGTGTCCGCGCGCAACCGCAGGAAGTCGAAGCCGGCGCGATAGCGCGGCTGCTCGACCAGGCTGCGCGGCGTGTTGCCGCTGCGCTTTTCGAAACGCGGCTGCATCATCCAGATCTCGCGCATGTCGCCGGCCAGGCGGCCGCGGCCCGACACGTCGCCGATGCGCGCGTCGAACACCTCGTCGATCGCGTCCTGCAACGCCGGGAACGAGGGCTGGCCCGCAGCGCTGCGCCCGCGCCAGCCGTCCCGTACGTCGGCCCACAGCACGCAGGCGAGCAGGAAGCTCGGCGCGACCGGCTTGCCTTCGCCGATGCGGCGGTCGGTGTCCTGCAGCGCGGCGTGCACGAACGGCTGTTCGGCGCGATCGACCACCAGGTCGAGCAGCGGGTAGATGCCGTGCGCCATTCCGAGCTCGCGCAGTTCGGCGATCGTCGCCTGCGCGTGGCCGGTCTGCAGCAATTTCAGCATTTCATCGAACAGCCGGCTCTGCGGCACCTGAGCCAACAGCGGCAGCGAGCGCTGCAGCGGCGCCGCCGTCTTCGGATCCAGATGGAAGCCGAGCGCGCGCAGCTTGGCCGCGAAGCGCGCGGCGCGGATGACGCGCACCGGGTCTTCCCGGTAGCGCGTCGCCGGGTCGCCGATCATGCGCAGCACACGCCGCTCGGCGTCGCGGATGCCGCGGTGGTAATCGACGACGATCTGGCTGCTCGGCTCATAGTACATCGCGTTGATCGTGAAGTCGCGCCGCGCGGCGTCCTCGATCTGCGAGCCCCAGACGTTGTCGCGCAGCACCCGGCCGCTCGCATCGACCGCGTGCTTCATCGCCGCCAGCTCGCTCTTGGCCGTGCGCTCGTTGCCCGACACGGTTTCGGCGTCGGCGCTGTCGAGGTAGGCACGGAAGGTCGAGACCTCGATCACCTCGTGCTCGCGCCCGCGCCCGTAGACCACGTGGACGATCCGAAAGCGCCGCCCGATGATGAACGCGCGCCGGAACAAGCCCTTGACCTGCTCGGGCGTCGCGTTGGTCGCGACGTCGAAATCCTTCGGCTTCAGGCCCAGCAGCAGGTCGCGCACCGCGCCGCCGACGATATAGGCCTCGTACCCGGCCTGGCGCAGCGTCGCGACCACGTTGCGGGCGCGCTCGTCGACCAGATCCGGGTCGATGCCATGCACCGCGGGGCCCACTTCGACGCGTTTGCCGAAATCGGCGGCCGCCGGCTTTCCGTGGTTCGCCGCCGCGCTCTTGCCCAGCAGCTTGTCGATGAGTTTCTTGATCATGGGGGTGGTTCGGGCGGGCCGCTGCAGGAACGAGGCGTGTCAGTCCAGCCTGGGGAACAGGTTCAGTATGCGCCATCCCTGTTCGATGGCCAGCGCGCGCAGCCGCGCATCGGGATTGGTCGCGACCGGGTGCTGCACGCGCTCGAGCAGCGCGAGGTCATTCACCGAGTCGGAGTAGAAGGTGCTGTCGACCTCGGCTAAGGCAAGACCCTGCGCCGCCAGCCATTGCTCGACGCGAGCCACCTTGCCATCGCGGAACGAAGGCACGCCGCGGATCTCGCCGGTGAACCAACCGCCCTCACCGCGCTCGAGTTCGATCGCGATCAGGTCGGCGACGCCGAACGCGTCGGCGATCGGCCGCGTGACGAACTCGTTGGTCGCGGTGACGATCGCCACCCGGTCGCCGGCGTTCCGGTGCGCGTCGATCAGCGCGCGCGCGTCGGGCCGCAGGTTCGGCTGCACCACTTCGCGCATGAAGCGCCGGTGCGCAGCGGCAGCGTCCGCGGGCCCATGGCGGCGCACCGCGTCGATCGCGAAGCGCACGTAGTCGTGCACGTCGAGCGTGCCGGCCTGGTACTGGACAAAGAATTCCTCGTTGCGTCGTCCGAACTCGGCCGCGTCGGTCCAGCCGATCGTGATCGTGAACTGGCCCCAGGCGTAGTCGGAATCGATCGGCAGCAGCGTGTGATCGAGGTCGAACAGCGCGACGCGCGGTGGATTGTTCATCGGATCTTCCCGCAGCGGGCGCGGCTGGCCGCCGGGCCGCGGACCGGCGTCTTGACGAACCGCACCGCTCACGCCTCCTCCAGCATCGCCCGGATCATCGGAATCGTGACCGCGCGCTGGGTCTGCAGCGAATAGCGGTCGATCAGATCGAGCAACTGCACCAGGTGCCCCAAGTCGCGGCTGAAGCGCGCCAGGACGAAATCGACGACCTCGGCGCCGAGCACGACACCGCGCGCTTCGGCCTGACGCTGCAGCGCCGCGCGGCAGTCGGCTTCGCCGAGGCGCTGCAACGCGAACACATGGCCCCAGCCGAGGCGCGAGCGCAAGTCCTCGCGCAATGCCAGATCGGCCGGTGGCGCGGCGCCGGCAGCCAGCACCCAGCGCGCACGGCCGCCCGGCGCGCTCGTCGCGTTCACGAACCAGTTGAACGCCGCATGCTGCTGCACCGCGCCGTACCGGTCCACGTCGTCGAGCAGCAGCGCGCTCCAGCGCTCATCGAACGGCACCGGCTCCGGGATCGACGCATCGAGCCAGCCGATTGCGGCGCCGCCTGCCGCCAACGCCGCGCGCGCTGCCAGCAGCAGGTGCGTCTTGCCCGACCCGGACGGCCCCCACAGGTAGGTCGGCACCGGCGCGCGAATCGCGCCCTGCGTCCACAGCTCGAGGTGGCGCAGCGCCTCGGCGTTCGGCCCGGCGATGAAGCCTTCGAAGCTCGGGCCGCGCGCCGGCGCCATGTTCAGCGGAATCTGCTTCATCGCCGTCGCTACCCGAGGTACAGCCTGCTTGCGAGATAGCTCGCGCGCAGACGGCGCACCGCAACCAGCAGCAGCGCGCTGGCCGGCAACGCGACCAGCACGCCGACGAAGCCGAACAGTTGACCGAACGCGAGCAGCGCGAAGATCACGACCAGAGGGTGCAGGCCGATGCGCTCGCCGACCAGCCGCGGCGTGAGAAAGAAGCCTTCGATCACCTGCCCGATGCCGTAGACCACCGCGACCATCACGACCGCCTTCAGCGGCGCGAATTGCAGCAGCCCGGCCAGCGTGGCCAGCACGAGGCCGAGCCCGAACCCGACATAGGGCACGAACACCGCGAGGCCGGTGAAGATGCCCACGGGTAGCGCAAGCTCCAGCCCGAACAGCGTCAGGCCGATGCTGTAGTAGACCGCCAGCGTCAGCATCACCAGCAGTTGGCCGCGCAGATACTGGCCCAGCACCGTGTCGCATTCGATGCGAAAGCTGTCGAACGCCTGGCGCAGATGCGGCGGGACCAGCGCCACGACCTGGGCGACGAAGCGGTCCCAGTCCATCAGCAGGTAGAAGAGCGCGACCGGGATCAGCACCGCGTTGCCGATCACCGCGACCGCCACGCTACCGCCGACCTTGATCGACGACAGCAGCGACGTCAGCGTCGACTCGGCGTTGCCGCTCAGGTAGTCGAGCACCAGCGCCTTGATGCTGGCGGTGTCGAGCGAGAGCTTCACCCCGAACTGCGCCAGCAGCGGCCCGAGCCAGCCGGTGAGGCGATCCAGCAGCAGCGGGACCTGGTCGCGCATCAACGGAATGTCCTTGGACAGGATCGGCACCACCAGCAGCATCAGGCCCAGCAGCACCACGATCAGCAGCAGTTCCACCACCAGCACCGCCAGCGCCCGCGGCACGAAGCCGCGTCCGATCCGGTCCAGCCAGTCCACCAGCGGCGTCAACGCGTAGGCCAGCACGCCCGCAACCACGAACGGCGTGAGCACCGGGCCCAGCCGCAGCAGCGCGAGCAGCACCAGTGCGGCAATGACGAGCCAGGCGATCGCGCGCTTCTGTACGGATGTGAGTTGCATGGGAGGCGAGCGGCCCCGGCAGGTGGACACGGCCGCCCGCCAAGTCCCGGCGGGCGACCCCGTAAAATCAGCGCAAATTCTATAGGCCGGCCCGGCAAGCCCCCGCGGCCCCCATCGATGAGCGCATCCCCCCCCTCCGCTTCCGGTCCGCCCCCGCTGTCGTACAAGGACGCCGGCGTCGACATCGCCGCGGGCGATGCGCTGGTCGAGCGCATCAAGCCGCTGGCGAAAAAGACGCTGCGGGATGGCGTGCTTGCCGGCATCGGCGGCTTCGGCGCGCTGTTCGAAGTGCCGAAACGCTATCGCGAACCGGTGCTGGTTTCGGGCACCGACGGCGTCGGCACCAAGCTGAAGCTCGCGTTCGAGTGGGCCATGCACGACACGGTCGGCATCGACCTGGTCGCGATGAGCGTGAACGACGTGCTGGTACAGGGTGCCGAGCCGCTGTTCTTCCTCGACTACTTCGCCTGCGGCAGGCTCGACGTCGACACCGCGGCCGCGGTGGTCGGCGGCATCGCGCGCGGCTGCGAGCTCGCCGGCTGCGCGCTGATCGGTGGCGAAACCGCCGAGATGCCGGGCATGTACCCGCCGGGCGAATACGACCTGGCCGGATTCGCGGTCGGCGCGGTCGAGAAGGCGCGCATCCTCGACGGCCGCGCGGTGCAGGCCGGCGACCGGGTGCTGGGCCTCGCGTCGAGCGGCGTGCATTCCAACGGCTACTCGCTGGTGCGCAAGTGCATAGCGCGCGCGGCAACCGAAGGAACGCTGCCGTCGACGCTGGGCGACCGATCGTTTCGCGAAGCGATCATGGCGCCGACCCGCATCTACGTGAAGAGCGTGCTCGCCGCGCTCGCGCGCCACCCGATCCGGGCGCTCGCCCATATCACCGGCGGCGGCCTGCTGGAGAACATCCCGCGCGTGCTGCCGGATGGCGCGGCTGCGCACCTGGTGCGCAGCCGCTGGCCGCGCAGCGAACTGTTCGACTGGCTGCAACGCACCGCCGGCATCGACGACACCGAGATGAACCGCACCTTCAACAACGGCATCGGCATGGTCGTGGTGGCCGACGCGGCGGCGGCGCAGGCCACCGCCAGCACGCTGCGCGACCTGGGGGAGCAGGTCTGCGACATCGGCGTGGTTGCGCCACGCGGCGACGGCCCCGCAGTGGTCGTGGCCTGAACGCGACAAGCGACCGGCGCGCCCCGCGGAACTCGCCCGACCGAGCGACCGTGCCGCGTAAAATCGAGTTCAAAAAATCTGACGCGGCCGGGCAGCAATGCTCGGCCTTTCTTTTTGGAATTGGCGCGTCCGGCTACCCATGGGCCACCTGCTCGGAACAGGACGCTTCCGGCGAATCACCGCGTTCCGCCCAGACCTTCGAGGCGAATGCGAGCCTTGGTGCCGCCGTCGCTTCGGGGGCTGGCGCTCCGATCAGGTGACGGTCGAGCGCACCTGAAAGCGCGGCTGCTTCCAGGTCTCGCTGTCGAGCACGTCGCGCAACACTTCGACCGCATCCCAGACGTCGGCGTAGCCGATATACAGCGGTGTGAAACCAAAGCGCAGGATGCGCGGCTCGCGGTAGTCGCCGATCACGCCGCGTTCGATCAGCGCCGCCATCACCGAGAACCCCTGCGGATGCTCTATGCTCACTTGGCTGCCACGGCGGGCATGGTCGCGCGGTGTAACCAGCGTCAAAGGATGGCGCGCACAACGCGACTCGACCAGTTCGATGAACAGGTCCGTCAAGGCCAGCGACTTGGCGCGCAGCGCATGCATGTCGGTGCGGGCGAAGATATCCAGGCCGCACTCGACCAGCGCGAGCGAAACGACAGCCTGCGTTCCGCACTTGTAGCGATCCACGCCTTGCGCTGGGCGGTAGCCGGGCGCCATCTCGAACGGCGCCTCGTGCCCCCACCAGCCTGAAAGTGGTTGCCAGAACTGCTCCCGTAGCGCCGGCGCCACCCAGACGAAGGCAGGCGATCCCGGGCCACCGTTGAGATATTTGTAGGTGCAGCCGATCACGTAGTCGGCGCCCGCGGCGTGCAGATCGATCGGTAGCGCGCCCGCCGAATGGCAAAGGTCCCACACCGTGAGCACGCCCTTCTCGTGCGCCTGCGCCGTCACGGCACGCATGTCGAGCAGGTGGCCGGTGCGGTAGTTGACCTCGGTCACCATCAGCACCGCAGTGTCGGCTCCGAGTGCCGCGCCGATCTGTTCCGGCGCGTCGACGAGGCGCAACTCATAGCCCTGCTGCAGCAGATCGGCCAGCCCCTGCGCGATGTACAGGTCGGTCGGGAAATTGCTGCGCTCGGACACGATCACCTTGCGGGCTGGGTCGCGCGCCGCCTGCACGCGCAGCGCCGCGGCCAGCACCTTGAACAGGTTGATCGAGGTCGTGTCGGTGACGACGACCTCGCCGGGTTTCGCGCCGACCAGCGGCGCGATCTTGTCGCCCAGGCGCTGCGGCAGCTCGAACCAGTCGGCCGTGTTCCAGCTGCGGATCAGGCCGACGCCCCATTCCTCGGTGATGACCTGCGCCGCACGCGCCTCCGCGCTGCGCGGACGCGCGCCCAGCGAATTGCCGTCCAAATAAACGATGCCCTCGGGCAGCACGAATTCGTCGCGCAAGCCGCGCAGCGGGTCTTCGCGGTCCCTAGCGACGCATTGGTCCCGAGTGGTGGCGGTCATCATGGTCTCCTTTGTGCCGAGGAAATATGGAACATGAGTTGTGTACGACCAATCGACGAGTCAGCTTCGCGCGCCGTCGAGTCTCTGGTGCCAGGTCTTGAAGTCGCTGCCCGGATGGATCTCGCCGCAATTGGGGCAACGCCGCTCTTCGGCGGTGGTGGCGTAGAAGCGCTCGTACACCGGCGGCAGGTCGTCGACGATGCTGTCGAGCTGCATCTCGTAGCGCTTGACGATCGTGCCGCAGGCGGCGCAGCTCCACTGCAAGGCGTCCTTCTCGCCTTTCGGGCGCTGGCGCTCGACCACCATGCACAGACTGCCCGCCTCGGGACGTTGCGGAGAATGCAGCACGTGCGGCGCCATCAGAAAGACGTCGCCTTGCTTCAGATCGACGCGTTCGTAATGGCCGGCCTCCCACATCAGCAGATACGCGTTGCCCTTGAACTGGTAGAAGAACTCCTCGGCCGGATCGTCATGGAAATCACTGCGCTGGTTCGGGCCACCAACCACGGTAACCATGAAGTCGCCGTCTCTCCAGATCTGCTGGTTGCCCACCGGTGGCTTCAGCAGGTGCTCGTTATCGTCGAGCCAGCACTGGAAGTTCAACGGCCTTCCGTACTTGAAATCAAACATCCTTCATCTCCTTCGGGTTCACCGGCTTGCAGGCCAGGCCCTCGATTTCGACCGGCGTACGCACGTGCTGCAACACGTACCCCGCGTCTGCTGCGCCCATCGGCGAGCTCCGGTGTCAGTGCGTCGCAGTTTGTGCTGCCATGCCGAAGAAGCCGTTTGCGTTGTCGCCGAGAATACGTCTCTTGCCGTCGGCGCCCAGGAAGTCGCACGAGCGTACCAGCGCACCGGGTTGTTGTTCACCGAGCGGAAACGGCGCGTCGGTGCCCAGCATCACGTGGTCGATGCCCATCACATCGGTCAGGAGCTTGAGCGCGCCCGGGTCGAACACCGCGCTGTCGGTGTACATCCGTCGCGCGTACGACGATGGCAATTCGGGGCAGTCCTGGCGCACGATGTCGCGATGCTTCCACGCGTTGTCGACCCGGCCGAGCGTGTACGCGAAGCTGCCGCCGCCATGCGCAAAGCAGAGCTTCAGCGACTTCGGGATGCGCTCGAACGCACCGGACATGATCAGCGACAGCATGCCGAGCTGGGTTTCGGCGGGCATCGCCACCAGCCAAGGCAACATCCACTTTTTCATCCGACCGTCGGTCATCATGTCCCATGGGTGGACAAACACGGGTATGGCGTTCTCGGCGCAGAAGGTCAAGAAGTCGACCATGTCCGGATGATCGAGATCCTTGGCTCCCATGTGGTTGCCGATCTGCACACCCGCCGCTCCGAGCCGTTTCGCGCGCGCTGCCTCGGCAGCCGAGAGTTTCACGTCCTGCAGCGGCACCTGCGACAACCATTTGAGCCGCGCCGGGTGCGCGGCGCAAAACTGCGCCGCCTTTTCGTTCATGCGCGCCGCCCATTCGGCGGCGCGCGAGGCTTCCCATGCGTAGCCGAACATCACGGGCGTCGCGCAGACGATCTGCAGCGCGATGCCGGCGGCGTCGAGTCCGCGCACGCGGGCATCCGCGTCCCACAACTCGTCGTGCACCGGGCGGAACGGCCGCTCGCCGAGCATGATCTGTCCGGTGCGCCCGTTTGCATCAACCACGAGCCACGGCGCGCGTTCGGCATCAACCGCGGCCGCCTCGGCCTGACTGATGCGCGGGAAGAAGTGCGAATGGATGTCGATCACGATAGTTCCTTGCGACGCATGCCGTTGAGACTATGAAGCTGGCGTCTTACGCCCGACTCGGCGTACGGCGGCGCCAACCCGGAACCGATCCGGTGCCAGCGCTGCCCTCAAATTCATGGATCGTTTCCTGTCCTGATTGACGAGGCCGCCTCAGGCAGACGCCGCCACAGGCCGGTACGCGACGGCCTTGATTTCGATCAACAGGTGCGGATGCGGCAACTGATGCACGGCGACCGTCGTGCGCGTCGGACCGTCGTAGTCGAAATACTCGGCCCAGACCTCGTTGTAGCCGCCGAAGTCGTTCATGTTGACCAGGAACGCCTGCGTCTCGACCAGGTCGGACAGGTCTGCGCCGACACTCTTCAGGATGTCGCGGATGTTCTCGATCACGGTCCGGGTCTGCGCGCGGATATCGAGCTTGGTCACGCCCATCGCGTCGACCTCGACGCCGACGAAGCTGTTGTCAGGCCTGCGCGAACTGGTGCCTGAGACGAACAGGAAATCGCCCGCGCGCTTGACGTGCGGAAACTTGCCGCGCGGCGTCGCCTTGCCGACGACGACCGTGGCTTGTGACTTGCTCGCGCTCATCCTCATTCCTTTCGATGTCGCGGTGCGCGCATTGCGCGGCGCTCCTGGTCGTGAACGCCGCCGTTCCGAGCGAGCCTGCGCCGATCAGTTGATCGCGCGACGCAGTTGCGTGATGCGATCGGCGACGGCGCCGGTATCCGGGGCCCGGTCGGCGTGGGCCAGGTAGCGCTCGAGATCGCGCACCGCCGGCCGCGCCCGCCCCTGCTCGGCCAGCGCGATGCCGCGGTCGCGGTATTCGCTCCAAGCCTGCGGCATCAGCACGATCAGGCGGTCCTGCAC
This sequence comes from Burkholderiaceae bacterium, assembly GCA_030123545.1. Classification (NCBI taxonomy): domain Bacteria; kingdom Pseudomonadati; phylum Pseudomonadota; class Betaproteobacteria; order Burkholderiales; family Burkholderiaceae; species Burkholderiaceae bacterium. The sequence goes on from CP126124.1 coordinate 3,400,332, forward strand.
CGCCACCAGGCGTTGCCAATCCTGCTGCGTACGATGGATCTCCTTCAGGTTGCGCAGGATGCGCGCGATGATCTCGCGCGGCCGGGCCGCCTGCAGATACAGTGCGAGTCGCAGTTCCGGGTCTTGTGCGACGCCGTCGGCGCGGCGCAGAAAGGGTTCGAGCCGCTCGGCCAACTGCTCACGGCCCAATGATTCCCCGGTGAACGGATCGATCACGATCTGACCCCTCGGCAGGTCGACCCGCACCATGAAATGCCCCGGGAAGCTGACGCCACGCGCGGCGAGGCCGAGCCCGTCGGCCAGCTCCATCCACAGCAACGCGAGCGTGATCGGAATACCGCGGCGCGTGCGCAGCACGGCGTTTAGGTAACTGTTGTCGGCGTCGTAGTAGTCGTTCAGGTTACCGGCGAAACCGAGATCGCGAAAGAAGAAGCGGTTCAGCAGGCGCACGCGCTCCAATGCGGACGCCTCGCTGCCGACGCGACGCCGCAGCCGCGCGAGCAGTCGATCGACCTCGCCCAGCACCTGCTGCACATCCAGGTCGGAATAGTCGTCCTGCGCGATGCTGATGGCCGCCTCCAGCAGCGGAAACTGCTCGTCCGACTGCACGAGCAGCGCGAAGTACTCGAGCGGCGTCGGCGACTTTGGATCGATCTGCATTTGCGACTCCATCGCGGCGGTGCGTGAGTCCGGTTTTAGCGACCGCGCCAACCGCCGTCAAGTCGCCGGCACGCAGCTTTGCGGTGTCTCAGAGAAATCCGTTCGACAACCAGGGCACCGCGACGATGATCATCAACGCGATGAACAACACCCCCAGATACGGCCAGACGCGCGAGAACGCGTGGTCCGGGTCGACCTTGCCGATCGCGCAGGCCGCATAAAAACCGACACCGAATGGCGGCGCGAACAGGCCCAATCCCATCGCGAAGATCGCGACCATCGCATAGTGGACCTCGTGCACGCCCAATGCGCGCGCGACCGGAAACAGCAGCGGCCCGAACAGCACGATCGCGGGGATGCCTTCCAGCACGCTGCCGAGCACCATGAACATCAGCGCCGATACCAGCACGAAGCCGATCCTGCCGCCCGGCACCCCGGCCATCATCTGCACCAGCGAGTGCGAGAACCCGGATTGCGTCAGCGCCCAGGCCATCGCGGTCGCACAGCCGATGATCAGCAGGATCGCGCCGGACAGCGACGCGGTGCCGACCAGGATCGGATACAGCCGCCCCCAGTCGAATTCGCGGTAGACGAGCAGCCCGACGATCACCGTGTAGACCACGCCGACCGTCGAGACCTCGGTCGCGGTCGCGATGCCCTCGACCACGACGGTGCGGATCACCACCGGCAGCGCGAGCGCCGGCAGCGCGATCAGGAACAGCCGGCCGATGCGGGCCCAATCGAGCCGCTTCGTCTCGCCTGCGTCGTGCGCCCTGGCGCGAAAGAACACCAGTGCCGCGAGCGCGAGCATGCCGACCAGCGCCGGCATCAGGCCGCCGGTGAACAGCGCCGAAATCGAGACGCCGGTGACAGCGCCGATCGTGATCAACACCAGGCTCGGCGGAATCGTCTCGCTCATCGCGCCGGATGCCGACAGCAGCGCGACCAGATCGCCGTCCTCCTCGCCACGCTTCTTCATTTCGGGGAACAGCGCCGGCGCGATCGCGGCCATGTCGGCTGCCTTCGAGCCGGAGATGCCCGAGACCAGATACATCGCGCCCAGCAGCACGTACTGCAGGCCGCCCCGCACGTGTCCGAGCAGCGACGCCAGGAAGTCGATCATCGCGCGCGCGAGCCCCGTCATCTCGATCAGCGCGCCGAGGAACACGAACAGCGGCACCGCGAGCAGGATGATGTGCGACATGCCCTCGTCCATCCGGTTCACGACGATGATCAACGGCACGCTCGTCGTCGTCGCCAGGTAGGCGAGCGTGGCGATGCCGAACGAGAACGCGATCGGCACGCCGAGCGCCACGCACAGCGCGACCAGGCCGACGAAAAACACCAGCAGATTCGCGTTGCCCATCGCCGTCAGCAGCGGCCGCAGCCACCACAGCGCCGCCGCGATCGTGGCGATCGCCAGCGCACAGCTCGCCACCGCCCTCAGGCTGGAGCGCTCGATCAGCCGCGCGAGCGCGATCGCGATCATCAGCACGACGCCGACGCCGACCGCGGCGACTCGCAGGCCGTCATGCCACTCCAGTGCCGGCGTGAACACGATCCACTGCTCCTCGACATGCTGGATCGACGGCAGCACCAGCATCGCCGAGAACAGCACGACGACGCAGGTGCCCAGCGTTTCGACCCAGGCACGCCGCGCCGGCGGCATCCAGTTCAGGAAGGTCGCAAGGCGCATGTGCTCGCCGCGGCGCAGCGCGATCACCGCGCCGAGCATCGCGAGCCACAGGAACAGGATCGCCGCGAGTTCGTCGGTCCAGGTCAGCGGCGCGTCGAACACGTAGCGCGAGACCACGCCGGCGAACAGGATCACTGTCTCGAGCACGACCAGAATCGCCGCCGGCACTTCGGTCAGCCAGGCGAGTGCGCGGTCGAACGCCGCCAGCGGCCCGGCCGTGCCTGCGGGCAGCGCGATGTCTTCAGACAGGTTCATGCGGATGAGAGCCCGGGGCGAGATCCGCGAGCGGCGGGGCGGCTAGCGCGATGCGGCTGGATCGCTCAGGCGAGCTTGCCGGAGTATTTCTCCAACTTGCCCATCGCCTCCGGGCCGAACTTCTTGCTCCAGTCCTGGTAGAAGCCGGCCTTGGTCAGCGCGTCGCGGAACGACTTCGGGTCAGGGTCGTTGAACACCATGCCCTTGGCCTTGAGCACGCCTTCGACCGTGTTGTCGAGGCGGCGGATGTCGTCGCGCTGCTTCTCGACCGCGATCGCGACGTTCTTGTTGATCACCGCCTGGATGTCCTTGGGCAGCGAATTCCACCGCTTGCCGTTCGCCAGGATCCACTGGCCGTCCCACATGTGGCGCGTCAGCGAGCAGTATTTCTGCACTTCGTACAGCTTCGCGATCTCGATGATCGCCAGCGGATTCTCCTGGCCTTCGACCACGTGGGTCTGCAGCGCCGAGTAGACCTCGCTGAAGTTGATGCCGGTCGGCGACGCGCCAAGCGCCTTGAACATCGAGGTCCACAGCGGACTCACCGGCACGCGAATCTTGAACCCCTTCAGATCCGCCGCGGTGTTGATCGGCTTGGTCGACGAGGTGATGTTGCGGTAGCCGTTGTCCAGGCACTTGTCGAAGGTGTACAGATTGACCTTCGCGATCGCGGCCCGGATGTAGGCACCCAGGTCGCCGTCCATCGCGGCCCAGACCGTCGGGTAATCCTTGAACGCGAACGCCAAGCCGTTGATGCCGGCCACCGGCACCAGCGTCTGCAGGATCAGGCCCGACAGCGGAAAGATGTCGATTGCGCCGGAGCGCACCTGCGACAGCATGTCGGTGTCGCCGCCAAGTTGGTTGTTCGGGAACACCTGAATGTCCACCTTGCCGTTGGTCTCCTTGCGAATCGCTTCGACCGCCTCTTTCACGCGGATCGTCGACGGATGGGTGGCCGGAATGTTGTTCGCCCATTTGAGCGTGTACTGGGCCGTCTGCGCAAACGCCGGGCGCCCGATCGCCGCCAGCGCTCCGGCAGCCGCAGCGCCCTTGAGCAGCGCACGGCGCGCAACGCCTTGTTCCCGATTCACATTCGCTGTCATGGACGGATCTCCTGTGTGTTGATTGTTGATACGCAATAACGAACCCGGGGCAGTCTAGTACATCACCAAGCCGCCATCGGCGACCAGCGTAGCGCCGGTGACGATGGAGGCATCCGGCGACAGCAGGAACGCGATGCTCTTGGCGATCTCCTCCGGCGCCGCGGTCCGGTTCTGCACCGCCATGCCCTCGACGCGGCGCCGATGCGCCTCGTTCTTCCACGCCTCTTCGATCATCGGCGTCAGCGTCGCGCCGGGCGCGACGGTGTTCACGCTGATACCGCGCTCGGCGAGCGAGCGCGCGGCATTCTTCGTCAACGCGAGCACCGCGCCCTTGCTCGCGGCGTAGGCCGCGGTGCCGGACAGGCCGCCGCCGCGCAGACCGGCGACGCTGGCCACGGTGCAGATGCGCCCGCCCGGCTTCATGTGCTTCGCAGCTTCCCGCAGGCAGACGAAGGTGCCGATCACGTTGACCGCGTAGACGTCGCGGAACATCTGCACGGTCACGTCCATGAACGGCGTCGTGTCGGCAACGCCGGCACTGGTCGCGAGCGCATCGAGCCCGCCGAGCCAGCCGCAGGCTTCGCCGAACGCCGCCACCAGCGCGGCCTCGTCGGTCACGTCGACCGCCAGTCCCCGGCTGCGCGCGCCATGGGCCGCGGCGCGCCGCGCGACCGCGTCCGCACCCGATCCGTTGATGTCGAGGCCCGCCACGTCATAGCCGGTGCGTGCCAGTTCTAGCAGCGTGGCGGCGCCGATGCCGCTGGCCGCGCCGGTGACGATGGCCTTGCGTCGGTCGGTCATCCGCTTTACGCCTTCGTCAGCGCGGCTGCGCGAGCAGCGCCTGCACTTCGGCCGCGATCTTCTCGGGTGCGAGCCGCGATTCGTTTTCGAGCACCTGCGAATAACCGACCGGAATGCGCGGCGCGCCCAGGCGCCGAATGCGGCAGCCGGTCTCCTGCGCGGCGCTGGCCGCGACTTCGGCGCCGAAGCCGGCCACCTGCACCGCCTCGTGCACGACCAGCAGGCGCCCCGTTTTTGCGGCAGAACGAAACACTGTGGCCCGGTCCCATGGCCACAGCGTGCGCAGGTCGATCAGCTCCGCGTGGATGCCGCCCAGCACCGGCAGCGCCAGCGCCTGCCGGCACGCAGCAACACCGCGCGACCAGGTGACGATCGTGAGGTCGCTGCCTTCGGTCAGCACGCTGGCCTGCCCGAGCGGGATGTTTTGCGCGGCATCGACCTCGCCTTGCGCTCCCCACAGCTCCTTGTGCTCCATGTAGACCACCGGATCGCCACAGGCGAGCGCGGTCTTGAGCAGGCCGTGGTTGTCCTGCGGCGTAGCCGGCGTGACGACGACCAGCCCCGGCATGTGGGCGAACCAGGCTTCGAGCGATTGCGAATGCTGCGCCGCCGAAGCCGACCAGATGCCGATCGGCATGCGCGCGACCAGCGGAACCCGGCCCTGGCCGCCGAACATGAAGCGGTTCTTCGCGGCCTGGTTCACGATCTCGTCGATCGCGCACAGCGCGAAGTCGATCACCCGCATCTCGACCACCGGACGCAGGCCGGCAAGCGCCATGCCGACCGCCGCGCCCATGATGTTCGCCTCGGAAATCGGTGTGTCGATGACACGGGCAGCGCCGAATTCCTCGGCCAGGCCGCGGTACTGGCCGAACACGCCGCCGCGACCCAGGTCCTCGCCGAGCGCGACCACGGCCGGGTCGGCGCGCATCGCCTCGGCCAGCGCGGCGCAGGCGGCCTGGGCATAGGTCATCATGCTCATATCGCCCCCTTGGCCCTTCGGGCCGTCCCCCCGAGGGGGAGCGAGCGCCTTCGGAACGGCCGTGCGGCGCTCATCGCCAGACCCCCGCGCCGGTGTTCTGCACCTGCTCGTACGCCGCGCCGGCCTCGGGCCAGGGCGCGGCCTCGGCCACCTCCAGCGCGTGGGCGATCTCGGCGCGCGCGGCCTCGACGATCCGGTCGATCTCGGCCTGGCTGACGCCGCGTTCGAGCAGACGCGCCGCCGCCAGGCGCAGCGGATCGGCCTCCATCGCCGCGGCGACCTCGTCCGGGTCGCGGTAGCTGCCTGGATCGACCGAGACATGGCCCTTGATCCGGTAGGTGACCGCATGCAGCAGGCGCGGCCCGCTGCCGGCGCGCACCTCGGCGACAAGGCGCGCCGCGGCTTCATGGACTGCTTCGACGTCGTTGCCGTCGACTTTGAGCGACGGCAGTCCGAGCGCGCGCGCACGCGCCGACACGCCTTCGCCCGCGGTCATCGCGTCGGTCGGCGTCGTGGCCGAAATCCGGTTGTCCTCGCAGACGAACAGCACCGGCAGCCGGTACACCTGGGCCCAGTTCAGGCCTTCGAGGAACGGGCCGCGATTCGCCGCGCCGTCGCCGAAGAAGCAGGCGACGATCTGCGGCAGGCCGCGCACCTTCAGCGCATGGGCGGCGCCGGTGGCGATCGGGATGCCCGCCGCGACCACGCCGTTCGCGCCCAGCATGCCGACCGAGAAATCGGCGATGTGCATCGACCCGCCCTTGCCCTGGTTGTAGCCGGTCGCGCGGCCGAACAGCTCGCACATCATCCGCGCCGGATCGGCGCCCTTGGCCAGCGTGTGGCCGTGGCCGCGGTGGGTCGAGGTCAGCAGGTCGCGCCGCTCGAGGTGGCTGCAGACGGCGGCGGCGACCGCCTCTTGGCCCGTGGACAGGTGCAATGGACCGCGCACCAGCGCCGGCTTCGCCGAGGCCGCCAGGCCCCAGGCCGCAACCCCGCCCTGGCTCGCGGTCTCGGCCGCGTCTTCGAAGGCGCGGATGCGCTGCATCAGCCGGTACAGCTCCAGCAGTCGTTCATTGTTCATGTCGGTTCGTGCTCGCGTCCGGGGCGATGAAGCGGCTCCGCCCTCGGATATCGCGGCGCCCAACCGCCGCGCGCCCATTGTCGCGGCGTGGCGCACATTGTCACTCGGCGATCACCCTAGGGTCCAGCCGCGTGCTACGCCGAATCGCGCACCCGGGCCGGCCGCAGCATCTGGCGCAAGCGCAACCCGGACAGCCACAACACTATGAAATAGATAGCTGCAGAAGCACACAGGAAACCGGCCAGAAGCCCAATTCGCTCCAATTTATGAGCCTGCAGCCCGATCCAGTCGAACGCATGGTCGCCCCAACCCAGGAACAGCGCCAGCAGCGCGCTGGCAGCAGCCACCCTGAGCAGGAAGGTGCGCCAGCCCGGCAGCGGACGGTAGCTGCCGCGCCGCACCAGCAGCACCAGCAGCCAGAGGCTGTTCGCCAGTGCGCCGATGCTGATCGACAGCGTCAGCGCCGCGTGCTGCAGTTTCGGCACCAGCAGCACGTTCAGCAACTGCACGAACACCAGCACGACGGCCGCGATGCGCATCGGCGTTGCGGTGTCCTGGCGCGCGTAAAAGCCCGGCGCCAGCACCTTGATCGCGATGATGCCGATCAGGCCGACGCCGTAGTTCATCAGCGCGGCGGCGGTCTTGTCCACATCGAGCGCGGTGAACGCGCGGTAATGAAACAGCGCCGCCACCAGCGGCTGCGCGAACAGCAGCAGGCCGACCGCGCAGGGCGCGGCCAGCAGCACCACCAGGCGCAGGCCCCAGTCCAGCATTGCGGAATAGGCGGCTTCGTTGCGGCTGGCGCGCGCCTGCGCGAGTTGCGGCATCAGCACCACGCCGAGCGCGACACCGAGCATCGCGGTCGGGAACTCCATCAGCCGGTCCGCGTTCGTGATCCAGGTCACGCTGCCGGCTGCCAGATGCGACGCGATCTGGGTGTTGATCAGCAGCGAGATCTGCGCCACGCTGACGCCGACCAGCGCCGGACCCATCAGGCGCAGCACGCGGCGTGTGCCGGGGTCGGCCCAGCTGGCGCGCAGCGCAGCCACGCTGCGGCCGAGCCGCGGCAGCATCGCGAGCTTCTTCAGCGCCGCCAGCTGCAGGCCGAGTTGCAGCACGCCGCCGACCATCACGCCGACGCACTGCGAATAGATCGGCTCGATACCGTGACGCTTGAACCAGGGGCTGGCGAACACGATGGCCAGGATCAGCGCGACATTCAGCAACACCGGCGCAGCCGCCGGCGCGGCGAACTTGCGCGAGGTGTTCAGGATGCCGCCGGCCAGCGCCACCAGCGACATGAAGCCGATGTAAGGGAACATCCAGCGCGTCATCACGACGGTCGCGTCGAATGTTTCGTGATGGAACCCGCTCGCCAGTGCCCAGACCAGGGCCGGTGCGCCGGCCACGCCGAGCACGCACAGCAGCACCAGCGTCCAGGTCAGCAACGTCGCGACATGGTCGATCAGCGCCTGCGCGCCGGCTTCGCCCTGTTCGGACCGGCTGGCCGACAGCACCGGCACGAACGCCTGGCTGAACGCGCCTTCGCCGAACACCCGGCGAAACAGGTTCGGAATCCGGAACGCGACGTAAAACGCGTCGGTCAACGGGCTCACCCCGTACACCGACGCGAACAGCACATCGCGCACCAGGCCGGTGATGCGCGAGGCGAGCGTGAACAGCGAGACGGTGGAGGCGGACTTCAGCAGCGACACCGGCAAAGTGTAGGGCCTGTGCCTGCCGGCATTCGCTCACACCCCGGGCCGAAACGAGCCTGCGCGCCTATAATCGAGGGCTTTGCTGGCATCATCCTCGAACACAAGGAAATTCATTCATGGCTTCAGCCAAACCGAAGAAAAAAAACCCGCGCCTTGCGTCGGGTCGCAAGCGCGTCCGCCAGGACACCAAACTCAACGCCGCGAACACCTCGCTGCGCTCCAAATACCGCACCGCGGTGAAGAACGTCGAAAAAGCGGTTCTCGCCGGTGACAAGGCCAAGGCCACCGAACTGTTCGGCAAGATGCAGTCGGTGGTCGACACGGTCGCCGACAAGGGCATCTTCCACAAGAACAAGGCCGCTCGCGACAAGAGCCGCCTAAGCGCCAAGGTCAAGACCCTGGCCACTGCCTGAAACCAGGCCCGCCCGGACCGGATCGCGCCGGTCCGCCGTTCAAGCCGGGTGCGCTGCCAGCAAAGTGAGAAAACCGCCTTCGGGCGGTTTTTCGCTTGGTGAAGACGTTAGCGCGACCTAGCATGTGAGCTTGCGCCACACCCAAACCTCGACGCTGCCGCACGGTGCGAGTCGACCTGTCCGCCATGCCGATATTGCGCCTGCACACGCAAAGCTCAGCCGCGATCTTGCCCGTCCATCCGCCCCGCTAATGCCTGAAGAAGCGCCGCGCTGTCAGTCAGCCGTAGCGCCTGAGCAGCGATTAGGCCGCTCCGACTCTGCTCGGCCTGCTGCCGCGCGACGAGCACCTGCAGGTAGCCGGCAGCGCCCAGCGCGTACTGGCGCTGCACCGTTTCGAGTTCAGCTTGCGCCGCCGCGTCGGCGGCGGCCAGGGCGGCCAGCGCCTGGGCGTCGTGGTCCAGCGAGCGCAGGGCATCGGCGACCTCGCGCAGGGCGCCGAGTACCACGCCCTGGTAGTTGGCTGCCGCCACATCGAGCGCGGCCAGCGAGGCGCGCTTTTCCGCCGGCAGCCCGGGGTTGAACAGGGGCTGCGTCAACTGGCCCAGCAGGCTCCACACGACCGAGCCGCCGCCAAACAGCGCCCCCGCGCTCAAGGCCTGCGAGCCAAGGCTGGCGCTGAGGTTGATCTGCGGGTAGAGCTTGGCGACGGCCACGCCGTAGTCGGCGTTGGCGGCGTGCAGCAGGGCTTCGGCGGCCTGGATGTCGGGGCGGCGCCGCGCCAGTTCGGACGGCAGGATCAGCGGCAACTCGGCCGGCAGTTTGAAGCGCTCCAGCGTGAAGGCCGGCACCTTGGCCGCTCCGGGCGCCTGCCCAGCCAGCACCGCCAGCAGGTGCTCGCTTTGTTCGCGCTGCTTGGTCAGCGTTGGCAGCGCAGCGCGCAACTGCTCGGCCTGCGCCTGCAAGGCCAGCAGTTCGCCCGGCGCGGCCTGGCCGAGCCGCACGCGCTGGCGCGTCAGGTCGATCTGCTCGTCCTGCGCCTGGACCAGCGCCGCGGTCGAGGCCAACTGGCCGGCCAGCCGGGCGCGCGCAATGGCGGCACCGGTGATCTGTGCCGCCAGGACCAAGCGTGCGCCGTCCAGTTCGTGGCGGCGGTATTCTGCGCGCGCGGCCAGGGCCTCCAGCGCGCGCCGGTTGCCCGCGGCCAAGTCGAGCCGGTAGCGCACGCCGATGCCCGCGTTGTAGAGGCTGAACTCGCGCGCCTCGCCGGTCTGGCCCAGCGCCGCGGGGTTCATGCGCTGGCGCTGTGCGCCGGCCGTGGCGTCGACCTGCGGATACAGCGTCAATCCGGCCTGCGCCGCATGCAGTTCCTCGGCCTGGCGCAGCGTGGCCTGGGCGGTGGCCAGCGTGGGGCTGGCTTGCAAGGCCTGTTCGACCCAGGCGTCGAGCTCGGCATTGCCCAGGGCGCGCCACCATTGCCGATCCACCGGCGCGCCCAGGACCAAGTGCTGTGCCACGCCCAGGTGGATGGGGGCCGAGGCGGTGCGCTCGGGCGCGGGCGCCGCCGTGTAGGCCGCGACCTCAGGGCCGGCCGGCCGCCGAAAGTCGGGGCCGGCGGTGCAGGCCGCCAGCGATGCGGCGGCCAGCAGCGCCAGCACGGCGGGGCGGGGTGCGAAGGCAGGGTGGGCCATCGGGGTACTCCTTGAAAGTCCGGCCATGCCGGATATGTGGCTTTCCCTCACTAGATGCGGCGTCCCTCGCCCGCTTCCTCGTGCGTCACGCCGTCGCGGATGTGGTAGATGCGCCTGAAGGTGGGGATGATCTTTTCGTCGTGGGTGACGACGATGATGGCGGTGTCGTACTTGCGCGCCATCTCGTTGAGAATGCGCACCACGACCATGGCGCGCTGCGAGTCCAGCGGCGCTGTCGGCTCATCGGCCAGGATCACCGGCGGCCGATTGACCAGGCCGCGCGCGATCGCCACGCGTTGCTGCTCGCCGCCCGAGAGCTGCGCCGGCATGGCCTGGGCACGGTGCTGCACGTCCAGCGCCGTCAACAGCTCCAGCGCCCTTTTTCGCGCCTCGCCGTTGGGCACGCCGGCCAGCATCGGCAGCAACGCCACGTTGTCGGTGACGTCCAGGAAGGGGATCAGGTAGGGCGCCTGGAACACGAAGCCGATCCTGTCGCGGCGCAGCGCCCGCAGGTCGCGCACCCGCCAACCGTCGTCGTAGATCACCTCGTCGCCAAGGACCATGCGGCCCGTGCTGGGGTCGATCACCGCGCCCAGGCATTTGAGCAGCGTGCTCTTGCCCGAGCCCGAAGGCCCGATCAGCCCGACCACCTCGCCCGGGGCGACCTGCATGTTGACGTCCCGGAGCGCCTGCACGGCGGTGTCGCCGCTGCCGTAGCGCTTGGAGAGCCGCTCGATGCGGATGCCCTTGCCGTCCATGGCTTCACCCGATCGCCTCAGCCGGATCGACCTTCAGCGCCATGCGGATGGCCACCACGCTGGCCAGCACGCAGATGGCCAGCACGGCCAGAAAGCCGGCGACCGAGTCCTCGGGCACCAGCAGTACGTACTTGGGAAAGATCGGCGCGGCGTAGGTGGCGCTGATCTTGCCCACCACGAAGCCGATCACTCCCAGCACCAGCGCCTGCTGCAGGATCATCGCGGCGATGGTGCGGTTGCGCGTGCCGATCAGCTTGAGCACGGCGATCTCGCGGATCTTGTCCATGGTCAGCGTGTAGATGATGAAAGCGACGATGGCCGCGCTGACCATCGCCAGGATCACCAAGAACATGCCGATCTGTTTGGCCGAGGTGGCGATCAGCTTGCCGATCAGGATGCCCTCCATCTGCGCGCGGTCGTACACCGTCAGGCGCTGCCAGCGGCGGATCGGCGCGGCCACCTGCTCGGGGGTGAATTCAGGGCGGATGCGCACCAGCACGGCGTTGACCTGGCTGTTGGTGGTCTGCGAGGCGATCACCGCATCCAGCAGGCCGGGCACGCCCGGGCGGTTGAAGGCGGGGTTGGCCTCGGTGCGGCGGCGCTGCATCAGGATGGCGTCGTTGTCCTTGAGGAACTGCGCCTCCTGCGCGTCCTTGAGCGGGATGAACACCATCGGGTCTCCGCTAGAGGAGACCATGCGCCGCGTCAGGCCCACCACGGTGAAGTGGTTGCGCCGGATTTGCAGCACGTCACCCAATGCGAAGCCGCTGGCAGCATCCGCCACCGCCTCGTAGTGGCCGCGCGTGATCTGCCGCCCCGCCACGAGCTGCGGCGGCCAGCCCGGATCGCCCGGCTCGCCGGCCGCGATGCCCACCACCATGGCCCGCACGTCCTGCTCGCCGCGGCGCACCTGCATGGTGAGATAGGTGACGTTGGCCGCCTGCATCACGCCCGGAGTGGTGCGGATGCTGCGCCACAGGTCGTCCGGAATGCTCGACGACTCGGCGTAGGGCCCCAGCGTGTCTTTCTGCACCACCCACAGGTCGGCGCCGCTGGCGTCGAGCAGCACCTTGCCGTCGTCGACCATGCCGCGATAGACGCCGGCCATGGTCAGCGTCACGCCGATCAGCAGGCCCAGGCCGACCCCGGTGAAGATGAACTTGCCCCAGGCATGCAGGATGTCGCGCCCGGCCAGGCTGATCATGGTGCGACCCCGGGCAGGCGCTCGACCACCTGGATGCGGCTGCGCGCCGTGAGCGGCTTTTCGGCGTAGAGCACCACGCGCTCGCCGGCGTCGATGCCGCGCTGCACCTGCACGTGGCCCTCGAGGTCGGAGCGGCCGAGCGCGAGCGGCGCGAAGCCGAGGCTGCCGTCGGTCAGCTTCCACACGCCGCGCTGGCCACCCACGGTGCGCAGGGCGGCGTTGGGAATCGTCGGTGCCGCGGGCAGTTCGGCCAAGTGCACGGTGACCTCGGCCAACTCGCCCACGGGCGGCAGCGCCTGCGGCAGCTTGTCAAACACGATCTTGGCCAGGGTTTCCTCGGTCACCGCGTCGGCGCGCGGCTCGATGCGCAGCACGCGCCCGGCCACGCCCTGGCCGCGCCGCGAGCGCAGCACGATGCGCGCCGGCAGGCCGGCGGCCAGACCCTCGACGCTGACCTGGTCGAAGCGCGTGTCGATCCACAGGCTGGCCGGGTCGATCAGCTCGACCACCGCTTGGCCCGCGACCACGGTGGTACCGGGGTCGGCGTCGCGCGCGGCCACCAAGCCGGCCACCGGCGCGACCAGCCTGAGGTTGCTGCGCTGCGCGCGCAGCGCCTGCAGATCGGCGCGCAGGCGCATGCCATCCTCTCGCGCGGCCGCCAGCGCGGCGTTGGCCAGCGTCAGGTCCTGCCGCTTGGTGAGCACGGTTTCCTCGCTGGTGCCGCGCGCGGCGAGCAGTTGCTCGTACCGCGCCGCCTGCGTCTGGGCAAACGTCTGCCGGGCCTCGGCTTGCCGCAAGGCGGCATCAGCGCTCTTAATCGCTGCCTGTTGCGCGCGCAGGCGCTCGTCGAGGTCCACCGGGTCCATCTCGCCCAGCACCTGACCGGCCTTGACGGTGTCGCCGACGTGCACGTCCAGCCGCAGCACGCGCCCGGCCGCCGTGGGGCCGATCATGTACGTGTAGCGTGCTTGCACGGTGCCGATGCCAGCCAGCGCCGGCGCGATGGCCCGGGACTCGACGGTGACCACAGTTACTGCCACTGGCGCCATCGGCCCCGAGCGCAGAGCGACGTAGACGAACAGCAGCGCCAACGGTACCGTCACAGCGATCAGTGCCAGCGTGCGGCGCTGCAGGCGAGGCCATTTCATGGCGCGCTCCCGATGCCACGACGGTAGATGGCGAAGGCGGCCGGCGCATCGCGGCGCAAGTGCGTCACCTTGCCCGCCAGCAGCGACTGCATCACCAGCCCCTGGATGGTGCCGATGAACAGCAGCGCGGCGGCGTTCGCGTCCAGCCCGGTGGCCAGTTCGCCCTGCGCCTGGCCGGCCTCGAACAGGCGGTGCAGCCGCTGGCGGTAGTGCTTCAGCAGGGTCTGCACCACCGTCTTGGCGAGCGTCTCGTCAGCGTGCTGCAGTTCACCGAACAGCATGCGCGGCACGCCGGGGTGCCTGGCGACGAAGTCGATGTGCGCCATGAACATGGCCTCGAGCGCGGCCAGCGGTGATGCGGCGCCCTGCGCCGCCTTGTCGATGCGGGCCAACAGCCGCTGGCTGACCCAGGACATGGCGGCCTCGACGATCGCTTCCTTGCTCGGAAAATGCCGGAACAGCGCGCCCTGCGTCACGCCCATCCGGTCGGCGATGGCCGCGGTCGTGATGTCGCTCGGGTTCTGTCCTGCGGCCAGCTCGAGCAACGCCTCTACGGTGGCGGCGCGCCGCTCTTCGGCCGACAGATGTTTGGGTCGTTCAGGCACGGTCCGACACTCCGATAGTAAGTAATCTATTACTATCTTACAGACACCGATTGGTTGTTCCGGCGTAGGGTTATTCGAGAGATTCACCCGCAACCAAACATGCCGGTGCGCGATGGGGCAATCGCTGCAGGTCCGCATCCCACGCAGCGATGAGGGATGGTGTTCGTGACACCACGGGTCATCGACAAAGTCGAGCTCTGGATGAGCCGATCGCGCTCTTCGGCCGGCAACTGCCCACCGGTCTCCTGCATGCACTGGCGGTACAGGCGACGCCCCGAGACTCCAGCCGCTTCGACTCAGGCCGTCGACCCAGCCCCCTCCGGCAGCAGGCAGGCTTCGAAGGTCTGCAGGTCGTTGTCGCGCGCGAAGTTCATGCAGAAGTCCCAGGCCATCACGTCGTGCTCGCGCAGCGCGCTGCTCACGACCACGCATTTCACGCCGTCGACCACCGTCGGCAGGCACCAGGGCGAATAGCTCAGGTGGTCGCCGGGCTTAGGGCCGCCGGGGCGGAACGGGCTCATCACGCCGGCCAGCCGTTCGGCCCAGTCCCTGGGACGAAACGGCCGGCCAGCATTCGTGATACCGCGAATGAAGAGCTGCTTGACGTCGTCGGGAACCATCGGACAAGGGGAAACGGGTGCGTGCGGCAGCGGTGCGCGACCGTCCCGCTCCACGCCTGCCGATTATCCCATCGGGCTCGCGCACGGCATGCTGCCGACGGGAAGGGTCGTCGCGCATCGCTGTGATGTGCAATCGTCATGTGTGGCGTAGCCCGCAGCGCCTAAAATCGGCGCTCAACGGCTCAACTCGCGTTGGGCCGTTGTGCTTGCCGCTCATCCTCACGAACCTTCGAGGGATCATTCGCCATGAACGCTGTCGCACCGCAATTCATCGAAGCCGCATCGCCGCACACGATGAACACCTATGCGCGCGTGCCGATCGCGCTCTCGCATGGGCAGGGCTGCCGCGTCTGGGACGTGAACGGCAAGGAGTATCTCGACGCACTGGCCGGCATCGCGGTCAACACGCTGGGCCACAACCACCCGAAGCTGGTGCCGGCGCTGCAGGACCAGGTCGCGAAGATCATCCACAGCTCGAACTACTACCACGTGCCGAACCAGGAGAGACTGGCGGCGAAGCTGGTCGAGCTCTCGGGCATGACGAACGTGTTCTTCTGCTCGACCGGGCTCGAAGCGAACGAAGCCGCGATCAAGCTCGCGCGCAAGTTCGGCCATGACCAGGGAATCGAGCGGCCCGAGATCGTCGTCTACGAGAAGGCGTTCCACGGGCGCAGCATCGCGACCCTGTCCGCCACCGGCAACGAGAAAGTGCAGCAGGGCTTCGGTCCGCTGGTCGAGGGCTTCATCCGCGTGCCGCTGAACGACATCGAGGCGTTGAAGCGCGCAACGGAGGGCAACCGGAACGTGGTCGCGGTGTTCTTCGAGACGATCCAGGGCGAAGGCGGCATCAATGCGATGCGCATCGAGTACCTGCAGCAGCTGCGCCGCCTGTGCGACGAGCGCGGCTGGCTGATGATGATCGACGAGGTGCAGTGCGGCATGGGCCGCACCGGCAAGTGGTTCGCGCACCAGTGGGCCGGCATCGTGCCGGACGTGATGCCACTGGCCAAGGGGCTGGGCTCGGGCGTGCCGATCGGCGCGGTGGTGGCCGGACCGAAGGCGGCGGCCATCTTCCAGCCCGGCAACCACGGCACGACCTTCGGCGGCAATCCGCTCGCGATGCGCGCCGGCGTCGAGACGCTGCGCATCATGGAGGAAGACCGGCTGCTGGAGAACGCGCAGCAGGTCGGCGCGCATCTGCGGGCCGCGCTGGAGCGCGGCCTCGCCGGCGAACTCGGCCGCGGCGTGCGCGAGATCCGCGGCCAGGGTCTGATGCTCGGTATCGAGCTGTCACGGCCCTGCGGCGAACTGGTGAAGCGCGCCGCCGACCACGGCCTCCTGATCAGCGTGACCGCCGACAGCGTGGTGCGGCTGCTGCCGCCGATGATCATCACGCGGGCCGAAGCCGATGAGCTGGTGGCGATCCTGTGTCCGCTGATCACGCAGTTCCTTGCGGCCTGACCATGAAGCACTACCTTCAGTTCTCGGACTTCGGCGCCGACGAATATGCCTACCTGTTCGAGCGCGCGGCGCTGATCAAGCGCAAGTTCAAGGCGTACGAGCGGCACCAGACCCTCGCCGACCGCACGCTGGCGATGATCTTCGAGAAGGCTTCGACGCGCACGCGCGTGAGCTTCGAAGCCGGCATGTACCAGCTCGGCGGCAGCGTGGTGCACCTGACCACCGGCGACAGCCAACTCGGCCGCGCCGAGCCGATCGAGGACACGGCCCGCGTGATCAGCCGCATGGTCGACCTGGTGATGATCCGCACCTTCGAGCAGACCAAGATCGAGGCGTTCGCCGCGCATTCACGGGTGCCGGTGATCAACGGCCTGACGAACGAATTCCACCCCTGCCAGATCCTGGCCGACCTGTTCACGCTGCTGGAACACCGCGGCACCAACGCGCAGGGCGTGCCCGACGCGGCGCGGCTCGCCGGCAAGACCGTGGCCTGGGTCGGCGACGGCAACAACATGGCCAACAGCTGGCTGCAGGCGGCCGACGTGCTCGGCTTCACGGTGCATCTCAGCACCCCGAGCGGTTACGAGGTCGACCAGTCGGTGGCCGGCATCCGCGCGCGCTCGAGCTACAAGGTGTTCAAGAACCCGATGGACGCTTGCGCCGGCGCCGACCTGGTCACCACCGACGTCTGGACCAGCATGGGCTACGAGGCCGAGAACGAAGCGCGCCGCGCGGCGTTCGCCGACTGGCGCGTCGACGCCGACATGATGCGCGCGGCGCGGCCCGATGCCCTGTTCATGCACTGCCTGCCGGCGCACCGCGGCGAGGAGGTCGATGCCGACGTGCTCGACGGCCCGCAATCGGTGGTGTGGGACGAAGCCGAAAACCGGATGCACGTGCAGAAGGCGCTGATGGAGTACTTGCTGCTGGGACGCGCGGCCTGAACAGACGCAC
This sequence comes from Burkholderiaceae bacterium, assembly GCA_030123545.1. NCBI lineage: Bacteria > Pseudomonadati > Pseudomonadota > Betaproteobacteria > Burkholderiales > Burkholderiaceae > Burkholderiaceae bacterium. The sequence continues at coordinate 3,417,479 of CP126124.1, forward strand.
ACGCAGTCGGCTTGCACCGGATCAGCCGGTCAGGAACAGCGACTGCAGGTCGCTCAAAAAATCGAAGCCGCGCGCGGTCGGCTTGACCCTGGCGAAGTCGCGCTCGATCAGGCCCTTGCGTTCGGCCTCGGCCAGCCCTTGCTGAATGGCGGTCGGTGCGAGCCCGGTGCGTTCGGAAAACCACGGCAGCTCGAAGCCGTCTTTCAGGCGCAGCGCGTTCAGCATGAACTCGAACGCGAGATCGCCGCGGCCGACCTCCTGCTCCGACGCGACCGCCGTGCCCGCGAGCGCGCGCTCCATGTACAGCATCGGCTCGCGAACCCGCACCTGGCGCACGATGCGGTGCGCGAAGCTGAGCTTGCCGTGCGCGCCCGCGCCGATGCCCAGATAGTCGCCGAACTGCCAGTAGTTCAGGTTGTGCGCGCAGCGGTGGCCGGGCCGCGCGTAGGCCGAGACTTCGTAGCGTTCCAGCCCCGCCGCAGCGGTCAGTTCCGTGATGCGATCCAGCATGGCGTAGGCCAGGTCGTCCTCGGGCACGGCGGGCGGGAACTTGGCGAAATAGGTGTTGGGTTCGATCGTCAGGTGATAGATCGAGATGTGATGGGGCCCGAGCCCAAGCGCTGTCTGGATGTCCTGCTCTGCATCTTGTAGCGTCTGGTGGGGCAGCGCGTACATGATGTCGAGGTTGAAGGTGTCGAACGAGGCCGCCGCCTCGGACGCGGCGGCAAGCGCCTGGGCCCGGTCGTGCACCCGGCCCAGTGTCTTCAGGTGCGCATCGTTGAAGCTTTGCACGCCCACTGACAGGCGCGTCACGCCCGCGCCGCGGAACGCCCTGAAGCGGTCCTTCTCGAAGCTGCCGGGGTTGGCCTCCAGCGTGATCTCGCAGCCGGGCTCGAGCGGCAGCCGCGCGCGCACCGCGCCGAGCAGCCGCTCGATCGCCGCGGGCGAGAACAGGCTCGGCGTGCCGCCGCCGAGGAACACGCTGCGCACCGGACGGCCCCAGACCAACGGCAGCGCCGCCTCCAGATCCGCGATCAGCGCATCGACATAACGCCGCTCGGGCCAGGCGCCATCGGGCCGCTGGTGCGAGTTGAAGTCGCAATACGGGCATTTGTGGATGCACCACGGCATGTGCACGTACAGCGCGAGCGGCGGCAGCGCCGCCAGCTGCAAGGTGCCGGGCCGCATGTAATGCTGCAGGTCGGGCAGCGGCATCGCTTCAGCTGCTCCACCGCGCTTGGCGCGCCCCGCATCGCATGAAACGGGACAGCAAGCCAAAGCGAAGCGAGCTGATCGCCCTCACCCCTCCCTCTCCCCAGAGGGGCGAGGGGCAGTGGCGCAACGCCTGCGCCGCACGCTCGGATGCGCCCATGCCCTCACCCCCGCCCTCTCCCGGAGGGAGAGGGAGTAAATACCGGGACGCGGCGGCGCATGGAGTGCCCGGCTTCACTTCAGTTGCTCCACCTCTCCCGCATCAGCGCCAGCATCTGACGCGCGGCGCGGCCGCGGTGGCTGTGCGCGAGCTTCACCTCGGGCGCGAGCTGCGCGAAGGTCCGGCCGAGTTCCGGAATGAACATCACCGGATCGAAGCCGAAACCGTTCTCGCCGATTGGCTCCAACGTGATCCGGCCCACCGCGCGGCCGACCGCGATCAGCGGTTCCGGGTCGTCGGCCGAGCGCAGCGCGACCAGCGTGCTGACCAGCGCGGCGCGGCGATCGGCGACGCCCTGCATCTGCTCGAGCAGCGCGCGCACGTTGTTCGCGTCGCCCTTCGCGTAGCCGAACTGCGTCGCGTAGTACGCGGTGTCGACGCCGGGCAGGCCGCCGAACGCATCGACGCACAGGCCCGCATCGTCCGCGAGCGCCGGCAGGCCGCTCGCGCGGGCCGCATGGCGCGCTTTCGCCAGCGCGTTCTCGACGAAGGTGCGAAACGGCTCGTCGGCCTCCGGGATGCCGAGCTCGCTCTGGCGCACCAGCTCGACGCCCATCGGCTCGAACATCGCCTGCAGTTCGGCGAGCTTGCCCGGGTTGTTCGATGCGAGCACGATTTTCATAGTTAAACAGCGTCAAAGCCAGCGTACATGCTTAATAGTATGCTATTGATTTAATAGTGATACCCGTTGCAGGCGAATCAGCTCCGCGATCCCCTTCTCGGCCAGCGCAAGCAGCGCATCCATCTGCGCGCGGGTGAACGCCGCGCCTTCGGCCGTGCCCTGCACCTCGACATAGTTTCCGGCGCCGGTCATCACCACGTTCATGTCGGTGTCGCAGGCCGAGTCCTCGGTGTACTCCAGGTCCAGCAGCGGGGTGCCCTGCACGATGCCGACCGAGACCGCGGCCACCTGGTCGCGGATCGGCAAGTCGGCAATCCGGCGCTCTGCCAGCAGTCCGGCGATCGCGTCCTGCGCCGCGACCCAGGCGCCGGTGATCGCCGCCGTGCGCGTGCCGCCATCGGCCTGCAGCACGTCGCAGTCGAGCGCGATCGTGCGTTCGCCCAGGCGCTTCAGATCGAACACCGCGCGCAGGCTGCGGCCGATCAGCCGCTGGATCTCCTGCGTGCGGCCGCTCTGCTTGCCGCGCGCCGCCTCGCGGTCGCTGCGAGTGTGGGTCGCGCGCGGCAGCATGCCGTATTCGGCGGTCACCCAGCCCTCGCCGCTGCCCCTCTTGTGCGGCGGCACCTTCTCCTCGACCGACGCGGTGCACAGCACGCGCGTGTTGCCGAACTCGACCAGCACCGAGCCTTCGGCATGCATGGTGTAGCGGCGCGTGATGCGCACCGGCCGTAACTGGTCCGCGGCGCGCTCGCCGCTGCGCTGAAATTCGCTCATGGTGTTGTTCAAGGATGTCGGAAAAAGTGAAGATAGATGCAGATTGTCCACCCTGCCTCAGCTATGGCCGCGCGCAGCGCAGGCCCGTTCGCGGCAGCCGCGGAGCTGGCTCCGCCAGGCCGCTGGCTGGCCTTGCAGGCCGCGCCGGGCCAGTGGCCCGGCTCTTCGCCAGTCACAAAAGGTCCACTGGACCTTTTGTGTACGGACTCAGCCCCCATCGCGCAGCAGAGGGGGGAAGGCGGAGCACCGTAGCGTGCGTAGCCTGAGAGGTGCAACCTCGCCCCGTGCGGAGCCTGGGGGTGACTACCTTTTCCCGGCGCGCCGGATCGCTTCGTTGATTTCGGCGATCGAGCGCTCGATCGCCGCATCGTCCAGGTCGACGGCCAGCGGGTCGGGCACGCCGGACTGGATCGTCGAGGCGAACTCGCCGTCGTGGATGCTGTCGGTGGAAATGCCGCGCGTCGACTCGAACGCATCCGGCGTCTCCCATTCGATCGCGATCGCGGTCACGTTGTCGCTGCGCACACCGCCCGAGCGCAGCGCCCGCTCGACCAGTTCGGGCACTGCCTGCGACACCGGATGCGCGCTCAGTTCGTGCACGATCTCGGCTTCGGCGAGCGTGCCCCACAGCCCGTCGGAGCAGAGCAGGACCTTGTCGCCCTGCTGCAGCGGGATCGGCCCGGTCACGTCGAACAGCGGCGTGCTTGGCGAGCCGAGACAGGTGAACAACACGTTGCGGTTGATCACGCGCGGCTCGCCGGCCGGCCGGTGTTCGAGGTACGAATGGTCGCGCGTGCGCATCAGCAGTTCGCCGCCGCGCACCAGATAGAGCCGCGAATCGCCGCAATGGATCCAGGTCGCGACCGCCCCCTGCACCACGGCCGCGACCAGCGTCGTGCGCGGCGTGTCGAGCATGCCTTTCTCGCCGGCATAGCGCAGGATCTGGCGGTGCGCGGTGAGCAGCGCGGAGCGCAGGAACCCCGGCACGTCTTCGACCGTGGGGCGCGCCTGCTTCTGGTACAGCGCCGACGCGGTGCGCAGCGCGAGCTGCGAAGCGACCTCGCCTTCCGGGTGCCCGCCCATGCCGTCGGCCAGCAGGAACAGGCCCGACGACCGGGTGTAGCAGTAACCCATCCGGTCTTCGTTCTTCTCCCGGCCCCCTTTGCGGCTGACCTGGAACACCGAAAACTTCATTTGGTCCGGGCGCCGAACACCGTCACGTTACGCAGGTTCTTCTTGGTGTCGGTGACGATGCTGTCGAGCTGCAGCCGCATCTTCTCGCCGACGGTCAGCTTGGTGTAGCGCCGTTCGTTCTCGCGGCTGAGTTCCTTCTGCAGCGCGAACACCGACTGCGGCCGCGACAGCGGATCGAGCGACATGCACCACTCGACCACCTCGATCAGGTTGTCCGAGTAGACGCCGCGCAGCCTTGACAACGCCAGCCCGAGCCGGTCCTTCTCGAGCCGCTGCGGCGCGTCGTTCGGCGGATAGCCCTGCATGCAGGCGTAGATGCAGGCACCGATCGCGTAGATGTCGGTCCACGGCCCCATCGACGAATCGCGCCGGTACATCTCGGGCGCGGCAAAGCCCGGCGTGTACATCGGACGGATGAAGTTGCCTTCCTTGCTCAGCACCTCGCGCGCGGCGCCGAAGTCGATCATCACGGCCTTGTTGTCGTCGGTGATGAACACGTTCGCCGGCTTGATATCGAGGTGCAGCATCTTGTGCTGGTGCACGATGCGCAAGCCGCGCAGGATCTCGTCGTACAGCGAGCGGATCGTCGACTCGCGAAACACCTTCTGCTTCTTCAGCTCGCGCGCGGTGATGATGAAGTCCTGCAGGGTCGCGCCCTCCAGGTAGTTCATCACCATGTAGACGGTTTCGTTCTCGCGAAAGAAATTGAGAACGCTCACCACCGACGGGTGCGAGATCTGGGCCAGCGAGCGGCCTTCCTCGAAGAAGCTCTTCAGGCCGAGGCGGTACAGCGAAAGTTTTTCGGGCTGCACCTGCGGCAGCAGCGCGCCCGGATCGCGGGCCGCCAGCGACGCCGGCAGATACTCCTTGACCGCGACCTGCTGGCCCTCGCCGTCGACTGCCAGGTACACCACGCCGAAGCCGCCGGCGGACACCTTGCGCACCACGCGGTAGCCCCCGATGACCGTGTCCGGCGGCAACGGAGCGGGTTTGACCTTTGACATAATTCGCGGCGGATCGGCCACGCTCGGGCCGGTTTCGAATCCGGTTATTCTCGGCGATCCGGCACAGGCCAGCTAGCACCTTTTTGCAACATGCCAGTTTACAGCATGACCGGCTTCGCAAGCGCGCAACGGAGCGCCGACGCAGCGAGTACGCAAGGGGACGGCGCCGCACGGCTCGGCATCGAAATCCGCTCGGTCAACGGCCGCTTTCTCGACCTCGGTTTCAGGCTGCCGGAGGAACTGCGCCGCTCGGAGCCCGCGCTGCGCGAACTGCTCACTGCGCGGCTGCGGCGCGGCAAGGTCGAACTGCGCGCTGCCGTCGAGGACGGTGCCGGCGCCGCGCTGCCCGAGGTCTCGCCGCGGCAGCTGCAGCGCCTCGCCAGCCTGCAGGACAGCGTGCGCAGCTGGCTGCCCGACGCCGTGCCGCTCGGCGTGGCCGACGCGATCCGGTTGTCGGCGATCGGCAGCGCGCATGAAGTCGATTGGGCCGCGGTGCTCCCCGAACTGACCGCACAGGCACTGGACGCTCTGCTCGCGGCGCGCGAACGCGAGGGCGCACGTCTGGTGGCAATGCTGCGCGCCAATCTCGGACAGTTGCGCGATCTGGCGCGGCAGGCGCGTCCGCTCGTGCCCGAGCTGGTGCAGCAGCAGCGCAACCGGTTTCTGGACCGTTGGCGCGAGGCGATGGCGCTGGCCGAAGGCAGCACGCTGCCCGAGGCGGCCGAGGAGCGTGCGCTGACCGAAGCCGCGGCCTACGCGATGCGTATCGACGTCGCCGAGGAACTGACCCGGCTCGAATCGCATCTGGACGAGATCGAGCGCCTGCTCGCCGCCGGCGGCGAGGTCGGCAAGCGGCTCGATTTCCTGATCCAGGAACTGCACCGCGAAGCGAACACGCTGGGTTCTAAAGCGGCGGCACTGGAACTCACCCGGATCTCGGTCGAGATGAAGGTGCTGATCGAGCAGATGCGCGAACAGGTGCAGAACATCGAGTGATGCTACCAAATAAATAGCTTAACATCGTTATCCAACATGGACTTTCCGGGCAATCTGTTCGTGGTCGCGGCGCCCAGCGGGGCCGGAAAGTCCAGCCTCGTGAACGCGCTGATGGAACTCGATGCGCGGGTGCATGCTTCGGTGTCGCACACCACGCGCGCGCCGCGCGGACAGGAGAAGCACGGCCGCGAATACTATTTCGTGTCCGAGCAGGAGTTCGACGCAATGGTGCGCGCCAATGCCTTCGTCGAGTGGGCCGAGGTGCACGGCGCACGTTACGGGACCTCGCGCAAGGCGATCGAGGAGCGCATCGCGCAGGGCGCCGACGTGATGCTGGAGATCGATTTCCAGGGCGCGCTGCAGATTCGGCAGACTTTCGCGAACGCGGTGCTGATCTTCATCCTGCCGCCGAACTGGGACGAACTGCGCGCCCGCCTCGAGCGGCGCGGCGAAGACACTCCCGAGACGATCGAACTGCGGCTGAAGAACGCGCAGCTCGAGGTCGCCCATGTGCGCTCGTTCGACTTCGTTATAATCAACGAGTTATTCGAGCTTGCGCTGTTCGACCTCAAGGCGATCGTCCACGCACAGCGGCTCAAGGTTTCGGCGCAGCGCCGCGCACGGGCCGCGACCTTCGAATCGCTGCACATCCCCTAGATCATCCGCCGGAGACCGCCATGGCCCGCATCACCGTCGAAGACTGCCTGGAACAGATCCCGAACCGCTTCCAGCTGGTGTTGGCCGCGACCTACCGCGCCCGCATGTTGAGCCAGGGCCATGCGCCGAAGATCGACAGCCGGAACAAGCCGGGCGTGACCGCGCTGCGCGAAATCGCGGCCGGCAAGATCGGCCTCGAGATGCTGCGCAAGGTGCCGAGCTGACCGCCAGCCATTGGCCGCCCTCGTAGGTGCCGCCTGCGATTTCACGCGCGCATTGGTCGTAGTCCGCCCCTTTCCCCATCGGCCTGCCCGGCCGGATCACCTGCACTGAAGCACCGGAACCCGGTGCTTTTTTTGCGTTCGGCGCGGCAAGGCCGGCGCGTCCGCGCTACAGTTTGACCATGGGTGCCGTGATGAAGCCGCACCCGGCTCAAGGTTCGGCGCCGGCCGGCCTGAATCCGGGTGAAGCGAGTGTGGCAGCCGCGAACGCCGCGGCCGCCAGCTTTGCCGCGCTTACCGCGAGCCTCGGCTATCTGGAACCGGCCGAGGTGGAACAGGTCCGGCAGGCGTACCGGTTCGCCGACCAGGCGCACCTCGGTCAGCTTCGCAACAACGGCGAACCCTACATCACGCACCCGATCGCGGTCGCCACGCAGTGCGCCGAATGGAAGCTCGATGCGCAGGCGCTGATGGCCGCGCTGCTGCACGACGCGATGGAGGACTGCGGCGTCACCAAGACCGACCTGATCGAGCGCTTCGGCGCGCCGGTGGCCGAACTCGTCGACGGCCTCACCAAGCTCGACAAGCTGCAGTTCACCACGCGCGAGGAGAACCAGGCCGAGTCGTTCCGCAAGATGCTGCTGGCGATGGCGCGCGACGTGCGCGTGATCCTGATCAAGCTCGCCGACCGCACGCACAACATGCGCACGCTGTCGGACGTGCCGCGCATCAAGTGGCACCGGATCGCATCCGAGACGCTCGAAATCTACGCACCGATCGCGCACCGGCTTGGGCTGAACCAGACCTACCGCGAATTGCAGGATCTGTCGTTCAGCCATCTGCTCCCGTGGCGCTACCAGGTGCTGGCGAAGGCGGTCGCGAAAGCGCGCAGCCGCGGACGCGACCTGATCCAGAAGGTGCAAATGGAGGTGGAAGCGGTGTTCGCCGCGGCCGCCATGCCGATGCGCATTGCCGGGCGCGAGAAAAGCCTGTATTCGATCTACCGCAAGATGCGCGAGAAGCACCTGAGCTTTGCCCAGGTAACCGACATCTACGGCTTTCGCCTGATCCTGCCGGACATCCCGGACTGCTACAAGGCGCTCGGGGTGCTGCACCAGCTGTACAAGCCGGTGCCGGGCAAGTTCAAGGACCATATCGCGATCGCCAAGCTGAACGGCTACCAGTCGCTGCACACCACGCTGGTCGGGCCGTCGGGCGTGAATATCGAGTTCCAGCTGCGCACCGAGGGCATGAACGTGGTCGCCGAATCGGGGGTCGCCGCGCACTGGTTGTACAAGGCCGGCAATTCGGGCGATGCGAACTCGGGGCTCGGATCGCAATGGCTGCAGTCGCTGCTCGAGATCCAGTACGAAACCCATGATGCGGCGGAGTTCTGGGACCATGTGAAGGTCGACCTGTTCCCCGACGCGGTCTACGTGTTCACGCCCAAGAGCCAGATCATGGCGTTGCCGCGCGGTGCGACCGTCGTCGACTTCGCCTATGCGATCCACAGCGACGTCGGCGACCGCACCGTGGCGGCGAAGATCAATGGCGAGCAGGTGCCGCTGCGCACCGAGTTGAAGAACGGCGACGTAATCGAAGTCATCGCCGCCCCGGTCTCTAACCCGAATCCGGCCTGGCTCGGCTTTGTGCGCACCGGCCGCGCGCGCTCCAGAATCCGGCATCACCTGAAGACGCTGGCGCGCGCCGAATCGCAAGGCTTGGGCGAAAAGCTGTTGACGCAGGCGCTGCGCGCCGAAGGCATCGAAAAGCTGCCCGGCAACGACGCCGCGCATCAGGAAATCTGGGACAAGTTGCTGCGCTTCACCGGAAGCCGCAGCCGTGAGGAGTTGCTGACCGATCTCGGCCTGGGCAAGCGGATCGCCAGCATCGTGGCCAAACGGCTGATGACGCTTCTCAGGGAAGGTGGCGAAAAGCGCAACGCGGTGCTGATGACGCGCGAGCGCTACACCGCGCACGACCACGTATCGCAGGGCGCCATCACGCTGGACGGCAGCCAGAGCGCATCGGTCCAGTACGCGCCCTGCTGCCGGCCGGTCCCGGGGGACGACATCGTCGGCTACCTCGGCCGCGGCGAAGGCCTGCTGGTGCACCGCAGCGAATGCGCAAACGCGAAGCGGCTACAACATCGTGATAGTGAGCGCTTCATTACCGTGGTCTGGGCGGACGAGCCCACGCGCACTTTCGAAACCGGCATCGTCACCACGGTGCACAACGGCAAGGGCGTGCTCGCGCGGATCGCCGCCGCGCTGGCCGCCGCCGAGGCGGACATCACCCACATCGACATGGCGGACGGCGTTGCCACCGGTGCCGCGGCTGATCTGCGCTTTCTGATCGCGGTGCGCGACCGTGCGCATCTCGAAGCGGTGCTGCGCCACCTGCGGCACACCGCGTCGGTGCTGAAGGTGGTGCGGGCGATGCCGGCGGCCTGAGCGGGAAGCCGGGGCGCGTTCAGCCCGCGGCAGGCGCCGGATAGCGGACCGTCAGCACTTCAATCTCCTGCATACCCCCGGGCGTCATCAGTTTGACGACGTCGCCTTCGCGCGCGCGAAGCAGCGCCCGCGCGATCGGCGCAATCCAGCTCACTTGGCCCGCGGAACTGTCCGCCTCGTCGATGCCGAGGATCGTGATCGAATGCTCGGCGCCCGACGCATCCGCAAACGTGACGGTTGCGCCGAAGAACACCTGGTCGCTGCCGTGGTGCGCGCTAGGGTCGGTCACCTCGGCAATTTCCAGGCGTTTGGTGAGGAAGCGAATGCGCCGGTCGATTTCGCGCAGGCGCCTCTTTCCGTACAGGTAGTCGCCGTTCTCGGACCGATCGCCATTGCGCGCCGCCCAGTGCACCGCCTCGACCACCTGCGGCCGCTCCTCGTCCATCAGGTGCAGCAACTCGGCGCGCAACCTGGCGTAGCCGTCCGGCGTGATGTAGTTCTTGGTGCCCTGAGGCAGCGGCGCAGGGGCCGGCGCATCGTCGTCGTCCGCATCCGACTCTCTGGTGAAAGCCTTGTTCATCGGCACATTCCATCACAGACGAAAAATACCCCTCGGTCAACCGCTTCGCGTTGCCCGATCCCCTGAGGGGATGCTTCTTGTCTTGGGGCGGCCCGGCGACAAAAAAGCCCGCGTTGGACCAAGCGCGGGCTTCAATTATCTGGCGCGGCTGGCAGGATTCGAACCCACGACCCCTTGGTTCGTAGCCAAGTACTCTATCCAACTGAGCTACAGCCGCGCAGCGCGCGATTTTACCACGCTGCGCTGGCCGTACCGGCTCGTCCCAAGTGCGCCGCGCGCCGTCAGCGGACCATATTCGCCAGCGCGCTGTTGAGCGCGTTGAGCAGATTCATCCCCTTCCAAATGCTCAGCCCGTTGGTGCCGATATTGATCACCGTGTTGGTCTGGATCGTCTGGTTGCTCATCGTGTTCTGCACGATCGTTCCGAGCGCAGCGGCGTTCGTCGGCAGGATCGACACGCTCGGGGTATTAGTCGCCGTCGTCACTTGGGACGCAGCGCCGCCGCCAGTATTGACGGTGACCGAGTCTGTATGCGAACTACCAGGCGAGGCAGTCACTCCGGCCGTATTACCGGGCCCGTTCTGAACCAGCTTCACGCCCAACTGCTGGCTGATCGTCGACGCCAGTTGCGGCGTGATCGCGCTGAGGTTCGGAATATTGAACGTGCTGTTGACGACCTGGCTGCCGTTGATCGCGACGGAACTCATGAAGCCGAACGACACCGACAGCCCGCCGCCGAAATCGAAGCCGCCGCGCATCTTGGCGAGCGTGCTGTCGCTCGCAGCGATCCAGGTCTGGCCCGCGTGCGCCGCCATGACTGCGGGTGCGCCGGCCCATACGTGACCGGCTGTCAACATGCAGACGGCAACGGCACCCGCGCGCGCCATCAGGGACAGTAGCTGTTTCATCAGAAATCTCCCGGGCCGAGCTTGGGTAACGACCCCGCGGTCAGCCCCGTTCTGTTCACTCCCGTATCCAGCGGGCCACGCGGCGCAACGCGCCAGTCGACCGCCAGATTGAACTTCGCCTTGTCCATCCTGTTGTGGATGACGAACAGCAGATGGCCCTCCCAAATCTTTGCGAACTCGGAGCGGGGCATCGCCCGCGTTCCGCTCGCCGGGTCGCCGATCAGCACGCGCTGAGCGTCCAGACCCTTGATCACGACGAAATGATGGTAGCCGCGCTGGTTGATCAGCACGATCGCCGGCAGTCGCGCTTCGAGCAGCTTGTCCAGCGGCTGGTTGAAACCGTCGGCCTCGAATCCGTGCGCGGCCAAGTAGCGCTTCATGTCGAGCAGCGAAAAGCCCTCGCGCTCGATCTGCGCCTTGTCGCCGTAGGCGAACATCTCGTCGAACACCGCGCGTTCGGTGACCGGATAGTCGTACTGGTAGGTAAGCAGCGTCGCCAGCGCCGCCGATCCGCAACTGAAATCGTATTGCTGCAGCAGCGTGGTCGCCACCCGCGCCCGCTTGATGCTCGTGACCGGCACCGAAAAGCTGCCGTCATCGAAGTTCGGGATGCTGACACGCGGCGGCACGGTGGCCTGCTGCGCGTGACAGGCGCCAGCAGCGACCAGTGCGGCCAGGAAGATCAGACGCATAGCGCCCTCCCGCTATTTCATCTGCAGATTGACCGTCACCGCATTCTGGATCAGCACGTTCGCGCCCGAATTCTGGACCACCACCGGGATGCCCGCGCTGTTGGAGAAAGACCCGGCACTGATCGAGTTCGTACCCGTGATCACGTCCGTCGCTGAGTTGTTGGCGGTCGTGCCCGCCAGTGTCGAACTGGCGACGCCGATGTCGCCGCCGCGATGGACCTCGAGCGACTGGGTGCCTACTGGATAGCCGAAGCTGACCGAACTGTCGGCGCCACGCGGCGCGGACGCTCCGCCGGTCTGCGCGGCTGCCGGCAAGGTTGCCAGGCAAGAAGACGCCGCCAGCGCGAGAAAAGTGAGTTTGTAATGTCTCATGATGGCTCCCTAGATGCACTCCGTCATGAATCCGGCTTTCCGCCACGGCGCTTTCGCGCCGCGGCGGAGCCGGTCAGGCTACCTCTTTTGCTTACTTCGTGTAGACGTTGGCCATCACGTTCACGCTTTGCTGCACCAGCGAAGACATGCCGCTGTTCTGGTTGGCCATCATGATGCCGGCCGCCGATTGCCCGACCGCCATCATGCTGTTCGACGCGTCGAACGTACCGGCGTTCGACGACACGGAGCCGCCGTTGCCGCCTTGTCCGCCGTAACCACCATTGCCCGTGCCGCCCGCAGCCACGTTGTTGCCGCCATTAGCGGAACCGCCCTGACCGGTGCCGCCAACCGCGCCGCCGCCGGCCGTCGCGCTGCCGTTGCTCGCGCTGCCGTTGCTCGCGCCGCCGTTTTGCGCTGAACCACCCTGGCCAGCACCCTGTCCGACGCCCAGGCCGGTGCCGGCGCCGCCGCTGCGGTTGTTGCCCTTGCTGCCGCCGGCACCAGCCAGCGCACCACCGGCTCCGCCGCCGGTTCCGCCGCTAGCGCCGCTGCTGCCGCCGGCGCCACTGCCGCCGCTGCCGCCATTCGAGTTACCGCCGGCTCCACCGGGGCCGTTGCCACCACCGCTGCCCAGAACACCGACGTTGCCGCTACCGCCGGATCCGCTACCGCCGTTGCTGCCGGTCGCGCCACCGCCGTTGCCGCCGCTGCCGCCGCCCGCGCTGCTGCTGCCGGGGCCGCCCTGGCCAGCGCCCAGACCGATCGCACCGGCCGTACCACCAGAGTTATCACCGTTGGCGCCACCGCCCTTGCCGCCGCCGAGACCGACGCCGATGCCGTACCCGTCCCCAGCCGTCGCGCTGCCGTTGCTCGCGCTGCCGTTGCTCGCGCTGCCGTTAGCCGCAGTGCCGCCGCTGCCACCGGCTCCTCCCGTGCCACCGGCGGCGGCGTTCGAGGTCGAATTCGACCCATTGCCGCCGACGCCACCATGGCCGCCCTTGCCGGTGCCGCCATTGGCCATGCCCATCGTCATCGCGTTGTTGCCGATGTGGTTGATCGCGTTACCGGAAACCGTGCCGTTCAGCGTGCTCTTGGAGATCGCAATCGTCTTGTTGAACGAACTCGCTGCGCTGAAGGAGGAACCGTTGTTGACCGCGGCCGAGTCGTCGCCCGAGGCAGTCGCCGCACCAGTGTGCAGGTCATAGTCGAGCTTGGTGTTGCCGTTGTGCGAGTTGTTACCCTTGTTCGAGTCATTGCCGTTTAGCGCATCCTTCACGCCGACCTTGACGTTCGTGTTGTTCTGATTGGAGTTGTCGGTGGCGTTGCTGGTGTTGGTGGTTTGCTTCGTCTTGTTCACATTGAGCAAACCCAGTTGCCCGGTCGCGTTGCCCTGTGCGTCCGCGCTCGTTTGGTCGCCGGCCATCGCCGCGCCGCTGAAGCCGAAGGCCAGCGCGATCGCGGCCGCCAGAATTGTCTTTCTCATAACATCTCTCCTTGAAGTGACTGACGTTGGAAGTACCGTTTGAGTCGCAATTTGCCACCCGCAGCCGATCATGCATGTTCCGTGCCAGGCACGGGCAAGATGTGACTAATATCACGGAAACCGGCCCCCGCTCCTGACCAGAGCCGATGTTTCCGGTGCCAGAGCGCAACAAGCCGAGGTTCGCAACGTGAAATAGTCGGCAGGTTTCCAACCGAAGTGTCACGCCGGCTTGACGGTCGCTTTACTGGTCAGATCGCGGAAGCGGGCCTTGGACCCCGTGAAACCCCTGGATAGTCAGGGTAATCGACAGGCCTGGCGGTGGGAGAAACTGTATCGCCGGTGTGACTGCCAGATCGTGGTCCGGGGCCGTCGACATTCTCCCGACTTCGTCTACTGCCTTGCCATGCCTGGGTTTCTGACGATACGTCGCGATAAATACAGCCCCGAAGGCGATGCCTCAATCGTGTGACACCGACCGGACCAGCTGAGTGCGGGCCAACGGTCGAACGTGCAGCGCCTGGGCACGCGATGTCTGTATGGGTCGCGGATCCGGGTTGATAGCATCTTGTTTCAAATTTCGAAAATGCACACAATGTTCGCTGACGTGTGTCTCGGTTGTGAACGGCGTGTTCAGGGTTTGCCCGTACTGCGCAGACGGTCGTGCGTCGTTCAATCCGTGGCATTCTTACGATAGCCTTACGGCATCGAATAAGGCTGTTTACGAGTATTTAAGTATTCATTTAGTATCCTGCGACGACTCCGGAACGACTTTGGCCTAGCTTTTGCGCCGCGCGAGCGGTGCGAACCGGTTACAGGCACGACGCCAGAGGCCGCCTGGGTTCGTCGATATGGATGACAACGCCGGGGTTCCGCATCCCCAGTTCTGGGTATGGCGAAACCTCGGAGTCCGGTTAGGCTTCGCGCTGGAGGTGACTATGAATAAGACGAACCGTTTCCCCCTCAGTCCGGTCGCACTGCTCGTGTCCTCGGCCCTGGCGCTGGCGAGCACCAGCGCGAACGCGCAGAGCGCGTCGCCGGCGAGCGCCGCGCAGGTCGATTCGCTGCAGCAGCAGTTGATCGAACAGGGCCGTCAGATCGACGCGCTGAAGAAGTCGGCGGCCGAACAGGAGAGGAAATACGAGGCGCTGCAGCGCGCGCTGCGGCAACAGGCGAGGGACAACGGCCGCCCCGCGCCGGGTCGACCGGCCGCGCAGCCCGCGCCGGTGCAGAACGCCGAAGGAGCGCCGAGTACCGAGCAACACCCGGTGCAGGTGGGCGTGGCGCCGCCGATCGAACAGCAGCAGCCGACCCAGGTGCCGCAGCTGTTCGAGCAGCCTGGCATCCTCACGCCCAAGGGCCATTTCGTGCTGGAGCCTTCGCTCGAATACAGCTATTCGTCGCAAAACCGCGTGGCGCTGATCGGCTACACGGTGATTCCGGCGCTGACGATCGGCCTGATCGACGTGCAGCAGGTCAAGGACAACATCATTACCGCGGGGCTGACCGGCCGCTTCGGCCTGACGAACCGCATGGAGGTCGAGCTCAAGCTTCCGTACGTGTACCGATCGGACTCCTCCGTGGGGCGGCAGCTGAACGTGGGTTCCGCCCAGGATCAGGTCTTCAGCAGCAGCGGCAAGGGCATAGGCGACGTTGAAGCGACGCTGCGCTACCAGTTCAACGACGGCGGCGTGAACAAGCCGTACTACATCGGCTCGCTGCGCTTCAAGTCGCGCACCGGCAAAGATCCGTTCCAGGTGATTACCGATTGCATCACGAGTTGCGTGGGCAACGCGGCCGGCACCGGGCTGCCGCTGGAGCAGCCGACTGGTTCGGGCTTCTACCTGGTGCAGCCGGCGCTGACCTGGCTCTACCAGTCCGACCCGGCGGTATTCTTCGGCACGTTCAGCTACGGCTACAACTTTGCCCGGCATGACGTGAGCCTGAATATCCAGGGCGGGCAGCAGCAGTTCCTCGGCACCGTCAAGGCGGGCGACATCATCGGCGCGAACCTCGGCATGGGCCTGGCGCTGAACGACCGCAGCGCGTTCAGCGTCGGCCTCGACATGAATTCGGTCGGCCACACGTCGATCAACGGCCAGCCCGCGGTCGGCTCGGTCCGAGTGGTCCTGGCCAAGCTGCTGCTTGGCTTCTCGTACAAGTACAACGACAAGACCAACATGAACCTCACGGTCGGTGCCGGCCTGACCCGCGATACGCCGGACGTGACGGTGAACCTGAGAGTGCCGTTCTCGTTTTAGCGAGGGCCGGCATGGTGCGATGCAAACACGGAAGATTTTCAGCCTGACGCTAGGGGAAGGATCGGACGCGCTGGCCGACGAACTGCGCCGCCACAACTGGGAGGTCGTGTCGGCAACCGATCCGGGGACGGCCCGCAATCTGCTGGCGAATGGCGAGTTCAAGGTCTGCCTGCTGATGGTCACCGAGGCAACGCCCGAGCTCGCGGCCAAGATCGCGGCCTGCGTGAACCAGGCGCGATCGTCCGAATGGGTAGCGGTAATGCCGCCGGGCGCGCTCGAGACACCGGCGTACCGGGATCTGATCCTGGACGGATTCTTCGACTACCACACGCACCCGGTGGACCCGGCCTACCTCGTCAGGACCATCGGCCACGCGTACGGTCGCGCGACGCTGCGAGAAGGGCTCGATCGTCAGCAACGCAGCGAGGCCAACATGGGCATGGTGGGGCAAAGCGCGGCGCTCGAAGCGCTGCGCTCCCAGATCAGGAAGGTGGCGGCGACGCAGGCGCCGGTGCTGATCAGCGGCGATAGCGGCAGCGGCAAGGAGTTGGCGGCGCAGGCGATCCACAAATGCTCGGCGCGCGCGAACGGGCCGTTCGTCGCGGTCAACTGCGGGGCCATTGCACCGAACCTGATCCAGTCCGAACTGTTCGGCCACGAACGCGGTTCTTTTACCGGCGCATCGGCGGAAAAACGCGGCCTGATCGAAATGGCCAACGGCGGAACGATCTTCCTCGACGAGATCGGCGATCTGCCACGCGAGCTGCAGATCAACCTGCTGCGCTTCCTGCAGGAGAAAACGATCAACCGCGTCGGCTCGACGCGCGCGCTACCGGTCGACGTGCGGGTGCTGGCGGCATCGCACGTGAACCTGGTCGAGGCCGTTTCATCGGGGCAGTTTCGCGAGGACCTGTTCTACCGCCTGAACGTGCTGACCATTGCCGTGCCGGCGTTGCGCGAGCACAAGGACGACGTGCCGCTGCTGGCGCAGCATTTCTACCAGCAATGCACCGCCGGCCGGAAATCGAGGCTGGAAGGGTTCAGCCGCCAGGCGATGGCTGCGATGATGGCCCACGACTGGCCGGGCAACGTGCGCGAGTTGTTCAACCGGGTGCAGCGAGCGGTCGTGATGACCGACCGGCGCCTGATCACGCCGGCCGACCTTGGGCTGGCACCCGACGAAGCCGTCGACACCGTCGGCCTCGACACGGCCCGCACCAATGCCGAGCGAGACGTCATCGCCGTCACCTTCAATCGGGTCGGGCGCAACGTGACCCATGCCGCGCGCGAACTCGGGATCTCGCGCATGACGCTGTACCGGCTGATGGAAAAGCACGGCATCCCTTATAGAACCCATTGAGACGGCCTGCCGGGGCGCGTCACAACGTGCGCCAGCGAGACGAGAACAGACTGAAGCGCCGCTCCGTCGTTTCGAGCCGCTAGTGCAGCGCGCTGATTCCGGCCAAGCCGGCGTAGACCCCGAGCGACACCGTGACGAAGATCACCAGCCCGACCACGGCTGAGTACGCCCCTTTCAGACGATAGGGCTCGGGCAGCCGCCGCGCCAGCAGGTACAGAAAGCCGAGCACGATCGGCAGCAGCAGCGCATTCATCACCTGCACACCGACGCCGAGCGCCACCAGGTTCGCCCCGGATGCGACCGCGACGCCGGCCAGCACCAGGACCAGCGTGTAGACACCGTAGAACCACGGCGCCTCGCGCGGCGTGTGTTCCAGCGAATGGCGGTAGCCCATGACCTCGCCCAGCGCGCGCGCCGCGGTCAGCGTGACGACGATCGCAGCGACCAGGGCCGCGCCGACCATGCCGACGCCGAACAGCAGCCTGCCGACCCGCTCGCCCAGGAACGGGGTGATCGCGTCCGCAATCTGCTGCACGGTGTCGAGCGACGCGTTGCCGCCGGAGCGCCCGATCGTCGCGGCCGTCACGATCAGCACCGCCGCCATGATCAGCTGCGTCGCGAAGGCGCCGAGCAAAGTGTCCCATCGCGCCACCGGCATGTCTTGCAGCGCAATTCCCTTCTCGACGACAGCGGACTGCTGGTAGAAAACCATCCACGGCATGATCACCGCGCCGATGTTCGCCGCCAGCAGGAAAAGGTAGCCCGGATCGGACAGCGGCTGCTGGAGCATCGCCGCGCCGGCCGCAGCCAGATCCGGCTTGGCGTTCCAGGCGACCAGCACGAAAACCAGCTCGAACGCCCCGAGCATCAGCGCGATCCGCTCGACCGACGTGTAGGAGCCGGTGTAGGCCATGATCGACAGACCCAGCACCACGACGATCATCGTCGCCCAGGTGGGGATGCCCACCATCAAACCAACGCCGGCCAGACCGCCCATTTCGGACAGCAGGGCGCCTACGCAGGCGAGCATCAGCGTGCCGACCGACAACCAGGCCCAGCCGGTGCCGAAATGCTGCTTGATCAGGTCGCCGTGCCCCTTGCCGGTCACCACGCCCAGGCGCACGGTCAACTCCTGCACCATGAACAGCACTGGAATCAGCACGACCTGAAGCAACAGCAGGCGGTAGCCCCATTGGGCTCCGCTTTGCGCCGCGGTGATGATGCTGCCCGCGTCGGTGTCGGCGAACATCACGATGAGGCCGGGCCCGAATATCGCCAGATATCGGCCCCAGCGGGAACCGACCCGAAGTGCGCTCGTCGTCATGAATGATTCTCTGACAAATGAAAATCATTATCGTTTGCAGCAGAAGACCACGCAAGCGCTGCGGCCGGCGGCAGCGCCGGGTCGGGCGTTGCGGGCCTGCTCACGCTCCGCCGCCAGCGTCAAGCGCATACCGAGTCCGACCGATCAGCGCACGCGCCGCAGCCGGCCGGATCGGGACAGCAATCGCTCAGTTCGCGAACGCCGCGATCCCCGTGATCGCGCGCCCCAGGATCAGCGCATGCACGTCGTGCGTGCCCTCGTAGGTGTTCACGACTTCCAGGTTCACCAGATGGCGCGCGACGCCGAACTCGTCGCTGATGCCGTTGCCGCCCATCATGTCGCGCGCGGTGCGGGCGATGTCCAGCGACTTGCCGCAGCTGTTGCGCTTGACGATGGAGGTGAGTTCGACCGCGGCCTGGCCCTCGTCCTTCATTCTTCCCAGCCGCAGGCACCCCTGCAGCCCGAGCGTGATCTCGGTCAGCATGTCGGCGAGCTTTTTCTGGATCAGCTGATTGGCCGCCAGCGGGCGGCCGAACTGCTTGCGGTCGAGCACGTACTGGCGCGCACGCTGGTAGCAGTCCTCGGCGGCGCCCAAGGCGCCCCAGGCGATGCCGTAGCGGGCGGAATTGAGGCAGGTGAACGGCCCTTTGAGGCCGCGCACTTCGGGGAAGGCGTTTTCCTCGGGGCAGAACACCTCGTCCATCACGACTTCACCGGTAATGGAGGCGCGCAGGCCGACCTTGCCGTGGATGGCGGGGGCCGAGAGGCCCTTGGCGCCTTTGTCGAGCACGAAGCCGCGGATCTGCCCACCCTCGTCTTTGGCCCAGACGACGAAGACGTCGGCGATCGGGCTGTTGCTGATCCACATCTTGCTGCCCGAGAGGGAATAGCCGCCTTGGACCTTCTTCGCCCGGGTGATCATGCTGCCCGGGTCGGAGCCGTGGTTCGGTTCGGTCAGGCCGAAGCACCCTATCCATTCGCCTGTGGCCAGCTTGGGCAGGTATTTCTGTTTGGTCGCTTCGGTGCCGAATGAGTGGATCGGCACCATGACGAGGGAGGATTGCACGCTCATCATGGAGCGGTAGCCGGAGTCGACGCGCTCGACTTCGCGCGCGATCAGGCCGTAGCTGACGTAATTGAGGCCGGCGCCGCCGTATTGCTCGGGAATCGTCGGGCCCAACAGGCCGAGCGCGCCCATTTCGCGGAAGATGGCCGGGTCGGTCTGCTCGTTGCGGAATGCCTGCTGCACGCGCGGCAGGAGCTTTTCCTGGCAATACGCGTGGGCGGCGTCCTGTACGGCGCGTTCTTCGGCGCTGAGCTGGGCACTGAGCAGGAAGGGGTCTTGCCAGTGGAAGACGGCTTTGGATTGGGACATGGGGGCTCCAGACAGTGGGGGGTCAACGGTGTGCCGGATCGACCGCAGCGTCAGTCGGGTAAGACGGCTGTGACTTCGATCTCGACCTTGGCGCGCGCCTCCATCAGCGCCGCCACCTGCACGCAGGTCATCGCCGGGAAGTTCTTGCCCATCACCTCGCGATAGACGCCGCCGAGTTCCTTCAACCGGCTGTTGTACTCGACGCGGTCGGTCACGTACCAGGTCATGCGCACCATGTGCTCGGGGCCGGCGCCGGCCTCCTTCAGCACTGCGGCGACGTTGGCGAGTGCCTGACGGGTCTGCGCAATGAAGTCGTCGGTCTCGAATCGCTGCTGGGCGTTCCAGCCAATCTGGCCGCCGACGAAGATCTGCGTGCCGCGCGCGGCGATGCCGTTGGCATAGCCCTTGGCAGGCGCCCAGCCCGAAGGTTGAAGGTGTTTGTGAGTCATGCCTGCTGCCTCAGTTTGAAGCGCTGCAATTTACCGGTTTCGGTGCGCGGCAGCGCGGTAACGAATTCGATCTCGCGCGGGTATTTGTAGGGTGCGATATGTTTCTTGACGTAGTCCTGCAGCGCCTCGATCATGGCCTCGTTGCCGGGCTGGCCGGCGCGCAATACGACGAAGGCCTTGATGATCATGCCGCGCACTTCGTCCGGCTTGCCGATCACGCCACACTCGGCCACCGCCGGGTGCGTGAGCAAACAGTCCTCGACTTCGGGGCCGCCGACGTTGTAGCCGGCGGTGACGATCATGTCGTCGTCGCGTGCCTGGTAGTGAAAGTAGCCGTCCTCATCCTGCGTGAACGAGTCGCCGGGGTGGTTCCAGCCGTTGGAGACATAGTGCGTCTGGCGCGCGTCGTCCATGTAGCGGCAGCCGGTGGGGCCGATCACGGCCAGGCGGCCCACGGTGCCGCGCAGCACTTCGTTGTCGTTCTCGTCCACCACCTTGGCCTGGTAGCCAGGCACCACCTTGCCGATGGAGCCGGCGCGCACGTCGGCGCCGGCCGACGAGATATAGATGTGGAACACTTCGGTGCCGCCGATGCCGTCCAGCATCTCGATGCCGGTGGCCTGCTTCCAGAGCTGGCGCGTGGCGTCGGGCAAGGCCTCGCCGGCGCTCACGCAGATCCGAAGCGACGGGATTCCGAGCGCCTTCGCGTACGGCGCCATCTGGCGGTAGAAGGTGGGCGCGGTGTAGCAGATGGTGATGCCGTTGTCGCGCATCTTGCGCACCATGGTCTCGGGGCTGAACCGCACGTCGGGGTAGTACACCGAGGCGCCGGCTGCCATCGGAAACAGCAGCAGCCCGCCCAGGCCGAAGGTGAAGGCCAGCGGCGGCGAACCGGTCACCACGTCGTCAGGCGTGGCCTTGAGCACCGAGCGCGGCCAGGCGTTGCAGGCGGCCAGCACGTCGCGGTGCGTGGTGATCACGGCCTTGGGCACACCGGTGGTGCCGCTGGTGAAGGCCAGCAGGGCCACGTCGTCGGCCGCCGTCGCGCAACCGGCGTAGTCCGGCGAGCGGCGGGCGGCGCGCGCCTCCATGCCGTCGGGGCGGGCCGCATCGCCAAACACCAGGATGGGCAGCTTGTCGTGGGCGTCTTGCGCGGCGGGCACCATCTCTTTCAGCAGATGGACGTCGCAAATGGCCAGTGCGGGCCGTGCCTTGTCGATGATCTTGTCCAGCTCGACCGCACGCAACAGCGGCATGGT
The DNA here is from genome assembly GCA_030123545.1 of Burkholderiaceae bacterium. Classification (NCBI taxonomy): domain Bacteria; kingdom Pseudomonadati; phylum Pseudomonadota; class Betaproteobacteria; order Burkholderiales; family Burkholderiaceae; species Burkholderiaceae bacterium. The sequence goes on from CP126124.1 coordinate 3,438,892, forward strand.
GGCCACGGCAATCAGCCCGGCCTTGACCACGCCCAGCCAGGCCAGGGCCATGCCGATCGAGTTGCCGCCGCGCAGCAGCACGCGGTTGCCGGGCTCGAGCTTAAAGTCCTTGATCAGCACCTCGGCGATGCGGTTGACCTGCGCATTCGCCTCGGCGTAGGTGTAGGTCTCGCCCGGCGCGCGCAGCATCAGCCGGTTGCCCCAGCCCTTGGCGATGGCGTCGTCCAGCAGCGCGGTCGCCACGTTGGCCTGGTCGGGAATCCGCAGCTCGGGCAGGTCGTAGCGGAATTCGGGCCATTGCGCGCGCGGCGGCAGCCGGTCGCGAACGAACGAGTCGGTTTGTGCGGATGGGACGGCCATGATTTCACTCCTGCAACTGGGCCTTGCCGATGATGAGTTGCTGCACCTCGGTGGCGCCCTCGTAAATGCGCAGCGAACGGATGTCGCGGTACAGCGATTCAACTTTGCTCCCGACCATCACGCCCAGGCCGCCGTGCATCTGCAGCGCCATGTCGATCACGCGCTGGGCGTTCTCGGTGGCGGTCATCTTGGCCATCGCGGCGGCGACGCTGCGCTCGCGCAGGCTGCCGTGGCCCAGGTCGCGCATCCAGGCCGCGCGGTAGGTGAGCAAGGCACCGGCGTCGATCAGCGCCGCCATCTCGCCGAGCTTGGCCTGCGTGAGCTGGAAGTCCGCCAGCGTCTGGCCGAACATCTTGCGCTGCCGAGCGTGCGAAGTGGCCTCGGCCAGCGCACGCCGCGCCATGCCGAGGGCCGCACCGGCGACGCTGGCGCGGAAGATGTCGAGCGTCTGCATCGCCAGCTTGAAGCCGCCGTTGACTTCGCCCAGCGGCGCACCGCCGGCGACCGCGCAGTCGGCGAGCTTGAGCGTGGCAAGCGGGTGCGGCGCCATCACCGGAATATGGGCCGAGTCGTCCAGCCCCCGCGCGCCCTTGTCGACGATGAAGGCGGTGATGCCGCGGCTGCCGGCCCCAGGATCGGTCTTCGCGAACACGCAGTAGAAGTCGGCGATGCCGCCGTTGCTGATCCAGGTCTTGGTTCCGCGCAGGCTCCACGCCCCGGATTCAGAGTCTTTTTGGCCATTAGCCCGTTTCGGTGCTTGCTGTATAGCTTCTGTTTTCATAGCAGCTACATCGGAGCCGGCGTCCGGCTCCGACAGCGCGAACGCCGCGATCTTGTCGCCGCGCGCCACCGCCGGCAGATAGGCCGCCTGCTGCGCCGGCGTGCCGGCCAGCGAGATTGCGCCGCTGCCCAGGCCCTGCATCGCAAACGCGAAGTCGGCCAGCGGCGAGTAGAAGGCCAGCGTTTCGCGCAGCACCACCAGCGCGCGCGAATCGAGTCGGTCGAGCGCGCCGCCGTGCTTTGCCGCCACGCAGTAGCGCAGCCAGCCGCCCTGCCCCAGTCGCCGCACCCAGTCGCGGCAGGCGGCGCGGTCGTCGGACTCGTTGACCGCCTGCGCGTTGGCCCAATCCGGCAACGCGGCACCGATGCCGCGGTGCGCGTCGTCGAAGAACGGCAGCGCAAGGTGCCCCGTCGATGGCTTGAGCGCCGTGGGTTGCATCACGCCATGGCTCATCAGTCGCCTCCGAACACCGGTTTCTGCTTGGCCGAGAAGGCCTCGTACGCGCGGCGGAAGTCCTGCGTCTGCATGCAGATGGCCTGCGCCTGCGCCTCGGCCTCGATCGCCTGCTCGATCGTCATCGCCCATTCCTGCTGCAGCATGTTCTTGGTCATTGCGTGCCCAAACATCGGGCCGGCCGCGAGCTCGCGCGCCATGGCCTGCGCCTTCGCCACAAGTTCGCCGCTCTCGTGCAGCGCATTGAAGAAGCCCCAGGCGAGTCCCTCCTGGGCGGTCATTGCACGGCCGGTGAACAGCAGTTCGCTGGCACGACCCTGACCGATCACGCGCGGCAGCAGCGCGCAGGCGCCCATGTCGGCGCCGGCGAGACCCACGCGGGTGAACAGGAACGCGGTCTTGGTGGCGGCGCTGCCGTAGCGCAGGTCACAGGCCAGCGCCATCATCGCGCCGGCCCCGGCGCAGACGCCGTCGATCGCGCCGACGATGGGCTGCGGACAGTTGCGCATGGCTTTCACCAGGTCCCCCGTCATGCGCGTGAACTCCAGCAGCTCGGGCATCGTCATATTCGTCAGCGGGCCGATGATGTCGTGCACATCGCCGCCGGAGCAGAAATTGCCGCCCTCGCCGGTCACCACCACCACCTTGACGTCGGTCGCGTAGCGCAGGCCGTTGAACAGATCGCGCAGCTCGCCGTAGCTGTCGAAAGTGAGCGGGTTCTTGCGCTCGGGGCGGTTCAGCGTCACCGTCGCCACGCCGTCTTCGCCACAGTGCCAGGCAAAGTGCCGGGCCTGGTAGCCGGCGCGCGCGCCGTACTGCGGGCGCATCGGATTCGATTGCGGAATGTAGTGCTTCACACGGTCTCCAGAAAGTGTTGTTTCACCTTGCCCAGCAACTGGTGCAGGCTGCGAATTTCGGCCGACGACAGGCCGGCCAGCGCATCGACGATCCAGCCCTCATGGGCTTCGGCCATCGCATTGAACTGGCGGCGGCCCTTGGGCGTCAGGCGCACGCTGAATGCGCGACGATCGCCCTCGACTTCGACCCGCTCGACCATGCCCTCCGCTTCCAGCTGGTCGGTGATGCCGGTGACATTGCCGCCGGTCACCATCATGCGGCGCGACAGCTCGCTCATGCGCAGGCCGTCCGGAATGCGCTCCAGCTGCGCCATCAGGTCGAAGCGCGGCAGCGTGGTCTCGAACTGCTCGCGCAGGCGGCTGCGGATCTCGCGCTCGACCAGCTGCGTACAGGTGAGCAGGCGCAGCCACAGGCGCAGCTCCTCGGGGTGTTTCGTATCGGCGCGGGCTTCCAGATCCATGTTGGGCACCTTACATCACTTCGCCGCCGCTGACCGTCAAGCGTGCGCCGCGGCCGTTGCCGCCTGCGCTGCGGCGGCCTTCTCGCGCGCGAAGTTGGTCTCGAGCTGGCGCTTCGCCATGAAGTACGGACGCGGCCACTGAATATCGGTGTAGCCGATCTTCGCCGCCTCGCTCAAAGTCCAGGCCGGATTCGCCAGGTGCGGACGCGCGATCGCGCACAGGTCGGCGCGGCCGGCCGCGATGATGCTGTTGACGTGGTCCGCTTCGCTGATGGCGCCGACGGCAATCGTCGCAATGCCGGCCTCCTGACGGATGCGGTCGGCGAACGGGGTCTGGAACATGCGGCCGAAGATCGGCTTTTCCTGCTTGCTGACCTGGCCGCTCGAGCAGTCGATCATGTCCGCGCCCGCGGCCTTGAAGGCCTTGGCGATCTCCACCGCGTCGGCCGGCGTGATGCCGCCGTCAACCCAGTCGTGCGCCGAAATGCGCACCGACATCGGCCGCTCCTGCGGCCACACCGCACGCATCGCCTTGAACACCTCGATGGGATAGCGCAGGCGGTTTTCCAGGCTGCCGCCGTATTCGTCGGTTCGATGGTTGGTCAGCGGAGAGATGAATTCCGACAGCAGATAGCCGTGCGCGCAGTGCAGTTCGAGCCAGTCGACACCGACGTCGGCCGCATCTTTCGTCGCCTGAACGAACTGCTGCCGGATGGTTTCCATTTCGGCGTGCGTGGCCTCACGGGCGACCTGGCTGATGCCGGGCAGATACTGCTGCTGCGACGCGCCGACGATAGGCCAGTTGCCGGATTCCAGCGGCAGGTCGGTGCCTTCCCAGGCAAGGCGCGTCGATGCCTTGGCGCCGGCGTGACCGAGCTGCATCGCGAACTTGGCGTCGCTGTTGGCGTGAATCCAGTCGGCGATACGTTTCCAGCCCGCCTTCTGCTCGGCGTTGTACAGACCGGGGCAGCCGGGCGTGATGCGCGCTTCCGGGCTGATGCAGGTCATCTCGGCGAACACCATGGCGGCGCCGCCCATCGCGCGCGCGCCCAGGTGCACCAGGTGATAGTCGCTGGGCAGGCCATCGACACAGGAGTATTGCGCCATCGGCGAAACCACGACGCGATTCTTCAGCGTCAGGCCGCGCACCGTATAGGGCGTGAACATCGGCGGCGGCGGCGTCGCGCCGTCCGGCAGCGTCAGGCCGTCGCGCTCGGCAAACCAGCGCTCGTAGTCCTCGAGCGACTTTTTGTCGCGCAGGCGCAGGTTCTCGTGGCTGATGCGCTGGCTGCGCGTGAGCATGCTGTACATGAACTGTGGCGGATCGAGCTGATCGCAATAGCGCGCGCCGCAGACCTCGAACCATTCCATCGCGTTCCAGGCGGCGTTTTGCAGGCGCAGGGCCTCGATGCTGCGCGAGGCCTGGTACTCGGTCAGAACCTCCTCGATGCGCTCGGGGCTGTCGCCCAGGCGCTTGAATTCGCGCGTGAGTCCGATCGCGTCCTCCAGCGCCAGCTTGGTGCCCGAGCCGATCGCGAAGTGCGCGGTGTGCACCGCGTCGCCCATCAGCACCACGTGCGCGCCACTCTGGTGGTCCCGGAACCACCAGTTGTCGCACTTGACACGCGTGAAGTTGATCCAGGCCGATCCGCGCAGATGCCGCGCATTGGTCATCAGCTTCTCGCCCTGCAGGTTGCTGGCGAACAGCTTCTCGCAGAACGCGATCGACTCGTCCTGCGTGGCCTTGTCCAGGCCGTGCGCCAGCCAGACATGCTCGGGGCATTCGACGATGAAGGTCGAGGTGTTCTCGTCGAACTTGTAGATATGCGCCTGGAACCAGCCGTGCTCGGTCTTCTCGAAAATGAAGGTGAAGGCGTCGTAGAGCTTCTTGGTGCCAAGCCAGATGAAGCGGTTCGGACGCACCACCAGTTCGGGCTTGAACTGGTCCGCGTGCAGCGTGCGAATCCTCGAATTGACACCGTCGCTGGCGATGATCAGGTCGGCGTCGTAATACTCGGCGTCGGACTCCGCTTCCTTCTCGAACACCAGCTTGACGCCGAGCTGCTCGCAGCGCGCCTGCAGGATGTTCAGCAGCTTCTTGCGCCCGATGCCGACGAAGCCGTGGCCGCCGGAGCGCAGCACCTGGCCCTTGAACAGCAGCTCGATGTCGTCCCAGTGGTTGAACGCCTGCTGGATTTCATCGGCCGACTGCCTGTCCCACTGGCGCATGTTGTCCATGGTCGCGTCGGAGAACACCACGCCCCAGCCGAACGTGTCGTACGGCTTGTTGCGTTCAACGACGGTGATGTCGTGCGAAGGGTTGTGCTGCTTCATCAGCAGCGCGAAATACAGGCCCGCCGGGCCGCCTCCGATGCAAACGATCTTCATGAGTTGCCCTTTCGATTGAACCGAGTTCACCTGTGCTGGACCATGCTGACGATGGCTTTAATTTAGACGTAAGTATTTTAAATGTCAAGCAAATGAGTGGAAAATATTGGCACTGTTACCTTGGCATGTTGGAACTCACGCTGACCGTGGTGGCCTCGACCAGCCGGGCGGCTGCGGGCAGGTCTGGATAGGCCTTGTGCAAGGCAGCGGCACCTTGCTTTAACCGCGCATGCCAACCTTTGCCGCGGGTGAGAATGTCGGACAGAGTCTCCTGCAGAGAATCATGCCGATGCTCCCACAGGAAACCGAGCAGGCAGGCGGACTGCATCAGGTCCTTCGCGGACTTGGCCCGGAACGAGCCCGTACGCTCGCCGTAGACCACCAGCTTGTGCAGCGCATATCGTTCGGGGCTTGGCACATTCACGAGCACCGCGCCTTCATTGCAAAAGAGCACGGCCTGCTCCACTTTCTCCAGAGAAAACTCCATGAACGGCAATGGCTGCAGCGTCACGTGCAGTTGCGGATGGATGTATGGCAAGTCGCCGCCGCGATGCAGCGGCGTCAGGAAGTCCAGCCTGAAGTCGGGCTCGGATGGAATGAGGTAGGCTCCGCCCGTCTTGCCGCTGAGCCCGGATACTGGCAAGAAGCCCATCTCCAGCGAAGCGATAGCCTCGTCGGTATGAACCTCCACGTTGTTGGGCAACAGCAGTGACAGCCTTTTGCCGGCGTGAGCAAAGTCGATGTCCTGGGTGCGAGACGGGTCCCCCCATCGCACACCCAGGCTATTGCCGAAGGCGATGAAGGCATGGGTCCCGATGAGCACCCCGCCGCCGCGAAAGAATCCATAGTCCGCCAGCCGGCGAATGACACGAAAGTGCCGCGGCAGCACGGCAGAGTTTCCGAGCGCCATTGCGGAGCGTGCGAGCGGGCCCAGCGCTGCCGCCGCGCTGGGCGCATCCTTGCGCGCCATGAGCCTTTGCACTGGTTCGCCATCGGGGCCGACATACAGCTGGTGCAGTTTCCCGGAAGGCTCCGTGAACTGAAAATACCAGTATTTGCGCCCCTTGACGGTTTTTGCGTTGAATGAGCCCTGCAGGTCCGAGAAGCCGCGTGCGCGCTCTGCCCCTAGGGCGGCATCCAGCAGTTGCGCGTAGGCAGTCTGCGTGGACAAGGGCTGCTCGGTGTACAGAGCATTCATTCAGAGCCAGTTATACTAGATATCAATCATACCTAGTATGACTTGATTCCAAGGCTGACGCGGCTACCGCGACCATCGCCAGCCCGCGCCGGCCCCGGCAGCAGACCGACCCGGCAAGCTGCGGGACAACTCGGCGGCGTCACGCCTGCAACGCCAACCGAAGCTCGTCCGGGATCGGGATGGCCGCGTGCGTCTCCAGCGAGGTGGTGACGACCGTCTGCCTGACCGACATCCGGGGTGTGCCGTCCTGGCCGATGCAGGACAGGTCCAGCGTCATCGACTTGGAGCCGAGGCGGCTGAGTTCGAGCGTCAGCACGACATCGTCGCCCATGCGGCTGATGGCCTTGAACTCGGCCTCCAGGCGCACGGTGGGCAGGCCGTAGCGCCTCTTGCCGACAAAGCCGGCGAAACCATCCGGGACCAGCGCGTCGATCCACGCCTCGAGCAGGTCGTTGAACAGCACGAAATACTGCGGGTAGAACACGATGCCCGCGGGGTCGCATTCGGAGAAGCGGATCCGGTGCGCGACCTCGAAACGGCGGTTCGGCATGGACGTATCTTTCCTGGTTTCGGCGATCCGACGAGTATCGCCGCGCGACGCGTGGCCGCAAAGCAACGCCGACAACCATGGACGGTGTAAGGGCAAGAACGAAGGAGCCGTTGCAGATCGGACACGTGCGACGGCTCCTTGAACCCTTTGTGTCGTGGACCGATGAGATAATCTGCCAAGTAATCCGCAGAAACTTGGGCGGCGCCGCCTCCGGCCTGCGCCGGCGACTGGCGTCGCAGCTTCTGCCTCGTAAACTCCCCGCTTCCGGTGCAGACACGCAGGGCCTTGATTCAAGGCTTTCGCCGCTGCCATTGCCAGGTTCCGAATCGTTCATGTCGATGCTTCGTTCTTCTCGCCCGCTATTCATTTTGATAGTCCTGTTCCTGAGCGGCTGCGCCTTTGCCCCCGGTCTGCACTTCGACAGCACATCGCAAACGGCTTCCTCGGCTTCGGCGGATACCCCGCCGCCCGGCGCGTTGATCAACATCACGCCCGACCTGATCCGCCAGCAGCGCACGCAGGAAGCCGGCATCAGCGACGGCGTGAAGCACCTGTTCGGCACGGCAGCGCCCTACACCATCGGCCCCGCCGACGTGGTCAATATCGTGGTCTGGAACCATCCAGAACTTGTCCTCGCGCCGGCGGGCGCGACGCTGACCACCGATGCCTCGGGGCTCGCCGTGGTCGGCAACGGCTACAACGTCAGCCCCGACGGGCTGATCCAGTTCCCGCTGCTCGGCACCTTCAAGATCGCAGGCCTGACCGAAGACCAGGCGCGCGAAGAACTGACCCGGCGCCTGGCCAAATACCTGCGCGATCCGCAGGTCACCGTGCGCGTGCAGGCCTACCGCGCCGGCCGCGTGTACGTCGATGGCGAGGTGAAAACCCCCGGCGTGCAGGCCATCAACGACATTCCGATGACGCTGCCCGAGGCCATCAACCGCGCCGGCGGGCTCACCAAGCTGGCTGATCGCGCCACGGTGGACGTCACCCGCCACGGCACCACCACGGTCGTCAACATGCCGCAACTGGCGCGCCTGGGCATCAATCCGTCGCGCATCCTGCTGCATGCCGGCGACCTCGTGCGCGTGGGCAGCCGCGACGACAGCCGGGTGTACGTGATGGGCGAGGTCACCAAGCCCGTCGCCCAGCCGCTGAACAGCAACGGGCGCCTCACGCTCAACGATGCCCTCGGCGAGGCGGGCGGCGTCAGCACCACCTCGGGTGACCCGCGCCAGATTTACGTGGTGCGCAACGTGCCGGACGGCAAGCCCGAGATCTACCACCTCGATGCCGCCTCTCCGGTCGCCTATGCGCTGACGAACGGTTTCGAGTTGAAGGCCCACGACGTGGTGTACGTCGACGCCGCGCCGCTGGTGCGCTGGAACCGCGTGATCAGCCTGATCCTGCCGACGGCGGAGTCGGCTTACTACGCCACCATCACGCGCGCCAGCGTCAACGTGAATCCATGAACAACATCCTGGCCGTCTGCGTCGGCAATATCTGCCGCAGTCCCGTGGCCGAGGCGCTGCTGAAAGACCGGCTGCCCGGCCGCAAGGTCTGGTCGGCCGGTCTGCACGCACTGGTTGGCCAGCCGGCCGACGCCACCGCGCGCGAGGTCGCGCGGCAGCACGGGCTCGACCTGTCGGCGCACCGCGCCCAGCAGCTCGCCGGCTGGATGTGCAGCCACGCCGACCTGGTGCTGGTCATGGAAGCCGGCCACCAGCAAGAGCTCGAAGACCTGTACCCCGCCGCGCGCGGCAAGATTCACCGCCTCGGCGAGTTCGGCCCGCAGGGCGCATTCGACATTGCCGACCCGTACCGCCAGCCCCGTTCCGTGTTCGAGGCCACCCATGCCGCCATCGCGCAGGGCGTGGCCGAATGGGTGCGCCGCATTGAGCTTGTTTCGTGATCGCCTGACTGAATGAAATCGCCGCAAATCCCCCCGCAGGCCGCGTCAGCCTGGTCGCCGACCGACCGGAAGGACGATGATGAAATCGACCTGCTCGGGCTGCTCAACGTCCTGCTCGATGCGCGCTGGTTCATTGCCGCCGTCACCGTGCTGGCGTTGCTGGTGGGCGGCGCCTATGCGTTCCTCAGCCGCCCGGTCTACCAAGCCAACGCGCTGTTCCAGGTCGAAGACAGCCAGCCCAGCGCGAGCCGCGTGCTGGGCGAGGCGTCCAGCCTGTTCGACATCAAGTCGCCTGCTTCGGCCGAGATGGAAATCCTGCGCTCGCGTCTGGTGGTCGGTCAGGCGGTGGGCGATCTGCGCCTGTACCTCAGTGCGGCTCCCAAATACATCCCGCTGGTGGGCAACTGGCTCGCGCGCCATGCCACCGGGCTGTCGAACCCGGGTTTGCTGGGCATCGGCGGCTATGTGTCGGGCACCGAGTCCATTTACGTGCGCCAGCTCGACGTGCCCACTGCACTGGAAGACAAATCCTTGTTGCTGGTCGCCACCTCAGGCGGCTTTGCGCTGCACGATCCGCAAGGCAACACGCTGGTGCAGGGCAAGGTCGGCACGCCGGCCGAATTCGCCGACGGCAACGGCCGCATCCTGGTGACCGATCTGCACGCCAAACCCGGCGCCTGGTTCACCGTGCGGCGCGACTCGCGCCGCCGCGTCGTCGAAGAACTGCAAAAGCGGCTGAACATCTCGCAGCAGGGCCGCGAGTCCGGCATCATCAACGTGACGCTGCAGGGCAGCGACCCGCAGCAAATTGCGCGCACCCTGAACGCCGTGGGCGTCAACTACGTGCGCCAGAACGTCGAGCGCAAGGCCGCCGAGGCCGAAAAATCCCTGGCCTTCCTCGGCGACTACCTGCCGCAGCTCAAGAAGCAACTCGAAGACTCGGAAGCGCGGTTCAACAAGTTCCGCGACGAGCACGGCGCGTTCGACCTGGGCGAGCAGGGCAAAAACTACCTCGACACCATCGTCAAGCTGCAGGCGAACCTGCTCGATCTGCAGCAAAAACGCCGCGCGCAAAGCGCGCTGTACACGCCGGCCAATCCCGTCATCCAGACGCTCGATGCGCAGATCGCCGCGGTCGACAAAGACATCGCGACCATGACCGCCAAGGTCAAGACCCTGCCCAACACCGAACAAGAGCTGCTGCGTCTGCAGCGCGACGTCAAGGTCAACGGCGAGCTTTATCTGAACCTGCTCACCAGCTCGCAGCAGCTGCGCCTGGTCAAGGAAGGCAAGGTCGGCAACGTGCGCATGGTCGACGCCCCGGTGGTGCCCGAGCGGCCCATCAAACCCGAACGCGCGCTGGTGCTGGCCATCAGCGGCGTGCTCGGCCTGCTGCTGGGCATGGGCCTGGCCCTGCTGCGGAACAGCCTGCGCCCCGGCATCCAGGATCCGTCCGACATCGAATCCGGCATCGGTCTGCACGTGTTCGCCACGGTGCCGCATTCGCCCGCGCAGGACAGGCTGTCCAGGCTGGCCAAAAGCGGTGCGCCCGGCCAGCACCTGCTGGCCACCAGCGCTCCCGACGACCCGAGCGTGGAAGGCCTGCGCAGCCTGCGCACCGCGCTGCAATTCGCGATGCTCGATGCGCGCAACAACATCGTGCTGTTCACGGGGCCCACGCCGGGCATGGGGAAATCCTTTGTCACGGCCAACTTCGCCGCCGTGCTGGGCGCCGGCGGCAAGCGTGTGCTGCTGATCGACGCCGACCTGCGCAGGGGCCACATTCACCAGATTTTTGGCCTGCAGCGCGGCCATGGCCTGAGCGAACTGGTGACCGGCAGCGCCGCGCTGCCCGACGTGCTGCACCGCGCCGTCGTGCCCAACCTCGACCTGATCGCCACCGGCACCCTGCCGCCCAACCCCGGCGAACTGCTCTCATCGCCCGCGGCCGTGGGACTGCTGCAGGGCCTGTCGGCCCAATACGACCTGGTCGTCATCGACACCCCACCCGTGCTGGCCGTGTCCGACACGCAGGCGCTGGCGCCGAAGGCCGGCACGGTGTTTCTGCTGGCCCGCTCCGAGGTCACCTCGCTGGCCGAGCTGCACGAAAGCGCCAGGCGTCTGGCGCAGGCGGGCGCATCGGTCAAGGGCGTGGTGTTCAACGACCTCGACATCAGCCGCAAGCGCTACGGCGGCAAATACAGCAGCTACCGCTACACGAATTACAACTACGTCAACCCAGGGAGTCTCAAATGAAGCCAACGTTACCGCCAGCCGCGGCCATGCCGCAGCACATCGCCGTCATCATGGACGGCAACCGACGCTGGGCCAGCCGGCGCGGCCTGCCGCGCGCCCTGGGCCATGCCAGCGGGGCCCGGCGCGTGCGCCAGATCGTGGAGGCCTGTGCCGAGCGCGGCGTGCGCTACCTCACGCTGTTCGCGTTCAGCACCGAAAACTGGCGGCGCCCGGCCGACGAAGTCTCCAGCCTGATGGGCCTGTTCCTGCAGTACCTGCAAAAGGAGGCCAGCGACATGCACCTGAAGGGGGTGCGCCTGAAGGTCATCGGCGACCGCAGCGCCTTCGACGCACGGCTGCAGGCGCTGATGACCCACGTCGAAGCGCTGACCGCCGGCAACACCAGAATCACGCTGACCATTGCCGCCAACTACGGCGGCCGCTGGGACATGCTGCACGCCCTCAAGGCCTGGCAGACCGCCAACCCCGGCGCTTCCATCGACGACTTGAGCGACGAAATCCTGCGCGCCCACCTGTGCACGGCCGGCATTCCCGACCCCGACCTGCTGATCCGCACCGGCGGCGAGTCGCGCATCAGCAACTTCATGCTGTGGCAAATGGCCTATACCGAGCTGTTCTTCACCGACGCGCTCTGGCCCGACTTTTCCGCGCAGGTGCTGGACCAGGCATTGGCCTGGTACCTTGCGCGCGACCGCCGCTTTGGCGCCTCCGGCGCGCTGGCCGCTGGCTGACGCGCCTTGACCGGCGCGTTTTGACCATGCAATCCCTCTACCGTTTGTACGTGGCGCACCCTGCCGTGGTGGCCGGGGCCGTGTCGCTGCTCGTCGCCTGGCTGCTGGTGGCCACCCAGCGCTGGCACGGCCGCCTCACCATCGACTCGACCCTGGGTGTGCAGAAGTTTCACACCGCGCCTACCCCTCGCGTGGGCGGCATCGCCATTGCGGCGGGTATTTTGGCGGGCTACCTGCTCGCCAGGCCCGACCGACGCGCGTTGCTGGGCCCGCTGCTGGTGGCAGGCATCCCCGCCCTTGCCTTTGGCCTGCTGGAAGACCTGACCAAGAGCGTCAGCGTGCGCAGCCGCCTGCTGGCGACCATGGGTTGCGGTGTGCTGGGCTGGGCCATCACCGGCTGCGCCATCACCAGCGCCAACGTGCCGGGGCTGGACTGGCTGCTGGGCTTTGCCGCCATCTCGGTCGCCTTCACGGCATTTGCCGTGGGCGGCGTGGCCAATGCCATCAACATCGTGGACGGCTTCAACGGCCTGGCTGGCGGCACTCTTCTCGTCATTCTCACGGCCTTTGGCGTCATGACCACGGCCCTGGGCGACCATGACCTGGCCCGCGTCAGCCTGATCCTGGCCGGTGCCATGGCCGGTTTCCTGCTGGTCAACTGGCCGCTGGGCAAGATATTCCTGGGCGACGGCGGCGCCTACCTGGCGGGGTTTGCGGTGGCCTGGCTGGCCGTGTTGATTCTGGCCCGCCACGCGGAAGTCTCGGCCTGGTCCCCGATGCTGGTGTGCGGCTACCCGATACTGGAAACCTTCTTCAGCATTGCCCGGCGCCGCCGGCGCGGCCACAGCCCCGGCGACCCGGACCGCCTGCACCTGCATAGCCTGGTCCGGCGCCGCCTGATACCGCGCCTGTTGCCGCATGCCGGCAGCCGCGCGCGCAACTCCGCCACCGGTGCCGTCATGTGGGGCGCAGCGCTGCTGCCGGCCGTTATCGCCGTGCAATGGCCCACCGATACGCTCATCCTGGCGCTGGGCTTTGGCGTGTGCGCGCTGGCGTATGCGCTGGTTTACGCGCGACTCACTCGATTCCGCTGGTGCTTCAGTGCCGCCACACTGCAATCCAAGGCAGCCAGTGGTATCCGGTTACCAAATCAATGATATCGTGATATCATTGATTTGGTTTACATAGCGCACGAGGTGTCCGATGGCTCAAGTCGTGGTTCGCAATATCGAAGACGATGTCAAAGCGCGGCTGAAGCAGCGCGCCGCCCTGCACGGCTGGAGCATGGAAGAAGAGGTCCGCCAGATTCTGCGTCAGGTTGTCGCGGAACAGGGGCAGCCTCCCGTCAAACTCGGCTCCCGCATGGCCGCGCGCTTTGCCGGCATTGGCCTGGCGGGCGAGTTGCCACAAATCCAAGGCCAGGCCGCCGTACCCATGGACTTTGGCGCATGATCGTGCTGGACACCAATGTCCTGTCGGCCTTGATGCAGCAGCAGCCAGACACGCAGGTCGTGGCCTGGCTCGACAACCAGCCTGCCGAATCCATCTGGATCAGCAGCATTACCCTGTTCGAAGCCCGCTGCGGCCTGGCGCTGCTGGCACCCGGCCAGCGCAAAGGCGTGCTGCAAGAGCGCTTTGACCAGTTCCTGCAAGACGATCTGGAAAACCGCGTGCTGCCGTTCGATGCCAATGCGGCAATCCAGGCCGCCCAACTGGCCACCGACCGCAAAGCGCGCGGCCGCCCTGTGGACATGCGCGACACCTTTCTCGCCGGTATTGCCCTGGCCCGGCGCGCCACCTTGGCCACCCGCAACACGCGCCACTTTGACGATCTGTCGGTCCCCGTGGTCAATCCGTGGGTGGATAGCGAATAAAAACCAGATTATGCCCATATCAGACGTACACAATTAGCTATCAAAAGAATAGTAATAATGACTACCTCCCGACAACTCCAAACTTGCCCGCTAGCCATGTCTTGGCCCCTTTCCCTGTGGGAGAGAGCACGGGCGAGGGCGCCCCTGTCGATGGCCAGCTTGGGCGCAGGCGGTCCCGCACGCCGACGCGCATGGCACGACTGGAGCAACCCTACTGGCGCATGCAAGCAATGGGCAGTCGGTCCTCGGGTTGAAGCTGTTCATATGTCGTTGTGCTCCGCATGTGCGCACCCTACTTTAAAGGGCGTTGCACTTTAGAGTTGAGGCCACTCGTATTTTGATTAGTGCAAGTTGTTCAAAACTTCTCTCATCTACTTTCTAATTCGCGCTATCAATGGCGTGTTGTCCGTAGGTACGATCTACGTACTCACTCGTATTCTGTCGGCTGAGCAATATGGCCTCTACGCGCTTGGCATTGCAAGCATTCTGGTGTGTGCTACTGTGCTATTTCAGTGGATTGCAGTTACGGTTTCTCGTTTCTACGGAGCGCACCTGACTGAGCCCAACATATTGTTGGCTGAGGCGCTCCGGCTCTTTGCCGTTGTTGCAGTTATTAGTTTAGTCGCAACAGCTTGTCTCGCGTTCTGGTCACAGCTCCTTTCGACACCCCCTCTACTTGTCTTGAGCGTCGGAGTGGGTGCGGTTGCGATGGGTCTGTACAACCTCGGGCTTCAAATCGCCAATGTAAAGGGCGAACCAAATCGCTATGGCCTCTTAACAGCGTCGCGCGGTGCGTTGGCGTTGATATTTGCGGTGTGCTTTGTTCGCCTCGGATTCGGTGGTATTGGTGCTGTGTTTGCTTCTGCCCTTGCATCCATAGCATCCGTGACTTTTTTTGGTACTCGCTACCAAGGTAATAGACGGCACACCAATTCAAATCTACGGCGTCAGATAATCGCCTACGGGTTACCGCTGACCCTGTCCTACCTTGCCATCATGGTGGTGGATATGTCTGACCGCTTCATGATTGCTGGGTGGATGGGGGCATCTTCTGTTTCTGGGTACGCGGCTGCGTATGACCTGACCCAGCAGACAATAGGCGCTACGCTGAATGTATTTTTTCTTGTCTGTTATCCGCGCATCACAGTTGAATGGGAGGCCGGTGGGGCTCTAAGGGCCCGTCAGGCGATGATTCCGCTCTCCAAAGCCATGCTGCTTGTGGCGCCGCTGCTCGCCGGTCTATTTGTCGGGTTGGCAACAAACATCACCCAGCTCGTGCTTGGCTCCGCCGTTCAGCCTGAAGCGGCGCAGGTGATGCCATGGATCGCCGTCGCTATCGCAATTGCATCCATCAAGGTTTACTATTTGGATGTGGCACTTCAACTTGCAAAGGGAACACGTTTGCAGTTGGGCATCACGGTCATCATGGCAGTGCTGAACGTGGTATTGAACGTTATCCTGATACCGAGGCTCGGCGTAGTCGGCGCAGCCATATCAACGACGGCAGCCTTCTCTTCAGGCGCGATTCTCAGCTGGTGGTTTGGTCGGCGGTGGGGCGTTTTCCCGGATCGTAAACGAGATGCAATGAACATGACCTTAGTGTTTGCAGCAGTCGTCTTTTCCATCTATTGGGTATCGACGGATTCCCATGCTGGCATTGTAGGCACGCTGCTTCGCATATTCGCAGGACTTACCGGGTATGTAGCGGCCATTGTAATTACTAACCACGCGGAAATTCGAGCTGGATTTTGGAGAAAACTAAAATCTAATCTAATTAATATTAAATGATTACTTAAATGGTTTATATATACGGATTATTAAGTATTTATTTAAGTTATATATTTACTCGACAAATAAAATATAATGGAAAATTATTTCTGGCACTGGGAATTCTCTGTATTAGCGGTATAGCCATATTTCGCGGAAATGTCGGGACTGATACAATTTCCTATGAAGAAATGGCATCTGCTATACGATTTGGCTATGAATCGTTTGGTTTGGAACCTGGATTTTTGGGGTTAATCGAATTAACTCAAAAATTTATTAATAACGAAACATATGTTATTCGTATTATTGCATTGACATTTTGTCTCACGCTATTTGTTTATCTTTTAAATGCAAATAGAAATGAAATATTTTATTTGTTTGTATTTTATATTCCATGTTTCTTTTACCAAAATAGCATGAATGTACTGAGGATCGGATTGGCCTCTAATTTTTTACTATTATCGATACAGCACTATAGAAAAGCTAATTTTAAAATATTTTCTTTATTAGTTCTTCTGGCAGTTATCTTTCACTATTCTACCATTTTAGTTGTATTTTATTGTTGGGCTTTGATCAAGGATAATAGCAGAAAACAAATGGCATACGTGACGGTTTTCGTTTTATTGTTTTTTGTTATTCTATTCTATCTAAATCCAATGTATTTGCTTCAAAAAGTGGATCTATATAGTGACTATAAATCCCCAAGCTCATTATCCGGAATGGGGCGATTGTTGTCTATAATCGTTTTGATAGTTGGCGTGTATAGTTCTAATTTACCGATTGCGAATCGCAATAAAATTTCTTTTTGGGCGATTGTTGTTTGCACGGGCTGCTACTTAGGTACTTTCTTTACCTACGCCGCATTGCGATTTCTAGATTTGAGTTTTTTTGCATTTTCTATTTCTACTTTATTGACTTATAATAGGCTTAATCTTAATTTAAATAGAAATATTAAATATGCATTTTTCATTTCTGGACTAGTCTCTTTCGCTGCATCGTATCACGGTTGGGTTGCTGCATTTAACTCGTCCGAATCTCCATTCTTACCTTATAGAAGTTTATGGGTAATGTAATTTTGCTCACGCGAATTTGATCTCGCTTCATTGATTAATGTGGCGCTTGGGATTAGGAATGATCGCTATTTTGTTTTGTGTGGTATCTTCAAGTGGTCATTTCTTGCCACATTCGGAAATATAATGGAACTGCAGCCTCTGTCGAAAGGGCCGCACCGGAACGCCGAGGTGACTGCAGCTGGCAGCGAGAAGCCTGTAGCCGATGTGCCGACTGTCTCTTGGTTGCTTTGCACTAATGTTGCGGACGCGCAGTTGCGTCTCGCCCTTCAGTCTTGCTTGGATCAAACCTATACGGACTTCGAGCTTCTGGTGGTGGCCAATGGGTCTTCCGCCAATGACATTGCCAACATGGTGCGTGTCTGGATTGGTAGTGACCCGCGCGTTCGTGTTTTGACCACTGACGTGCGGCACTTAATTTTTAGCCTCTCATTTGGGTTGCATCACGCCCGCGCGCAACTTGTTGCGCGCATGGACAGCGACGATTTGTCCACGAGGGATCGCCTCGAGCGTCAAGTGGCTTTCATGCGTCAGCATCCGGAAGTGGTCGTGCTCGGTTCCGCCTACGAATTGATTGATGCTGAGGGGCGGCCGCAGCGGGTGGTACGGCTTCCGACAGGCGATCGCGAGATCCGCCGCGCGTTGCTCCGGGGCAACCCGCTGTGCCATCCGAGCGTGATGTTCCGCCGACAGGTGGTCATGGATGCTGGTGGATATTTGGGCGGGTTACACGCGGAGGACTACGACCTATGGGCACGTCTATCTGTTGAGTCTACAAATCTGTTTGCCAACCTGCAGGAGGTTTGTATTGGTTATCGCGATGTCGGGGTTGGTGTGGCGCGTAGGTCGCGCCGGGCCTACGCGTCCATGGCGGCATCGCAGTTCAGAAACTTCGTGACGGGAGCGGGTGTGGCCTGGGGCTTGGCCGCGTTACTCAGTACGCTGAAGGCATTTATGCGCTCAAAGCCAGTGCAACCGTGAGCCCGGATGCGTTTTCCAATGGTTATTTTTCTAGTAAGCAACACCGCCTGGTCGATCTACAACTTTCGCAACGGATTAATTGCCAAACTGGTTGAGTGCGGCCATAGGGTTGCAGTGGTGGCACCTCAGGATGAATTCAGTGAAAGGCTGGCTGCCATGGGCTGCCAGGTTATTGATATGCCCATGTCGGCCAAGGGGGCCAATCCGGTGGAGGATACGGCACTGGTGTTTCGGTTCACGCGACTTTATAAAAAGCTGCGACCTGATTTCGTTTTCCATTACACGATCAAACCTAATATTTATGGCTCGTTTGCGGCGCGACTTGCGCGCGTGCCTTGCATTGCCGTTACGACCGGTTTGGGCTACACGTTCATCAACAATAACTGGGTGGCACGCGTCTCACGGCGCCTTTACAAGTTGGCTTTTCAAAGCCCCAAGGAAGTTTGGTTTCTGAATGAGGATGATCGCCAGGCGTTTTTGCTGCATGGCTTGGTATCTTCCGATAAGGCGGTGTTGTTGCATGGCGAAGGGGTCAACACTGACTACTTCTCGTCCCGAGCCAAACCGTTGGATGATGGACGAACCCGTTTTTTGCTGATCGCCCGCATGCTGTGGGACAAGGGAGTGGGTGAGTTCGTCGAAGCGGCACGTCAGGTGCGCAAGATTTATCCCGACGCAGTTTTTCAGTTACTGGGCGAGTGCGATGTGCCTAACCCTAGCGTGATTAGCCGTGAGCAAATGGCCGAATGGGCGCAGGAAGGGGTGATCGAATACCTTGGCGTTACAGGCGATGTGCGCCCGCACATAGCTCAAGTGGATTGTCTCGTGTTGCCGTCTTATCGGGAGGGAATATCGCGCACGCTGCTCGAAGCCGCTGCTATGGGTAAGCCACTGATCGCGACGGATGCCGTTGGCTGCCGCGATGTCGTGGTGGACGGAAAAACCGGGTGGTTGTGTCCGGTCAAGGATGCTGCTGCGTTGGCTGAATGCATGAAACGATTGATTGCCATGCCGGCACGCGAACGTGAAGCGATGGGCCAGGCTGGGCGGCGCTTTATCGAGCTGCATTTTGACGAGAAGAAAGTGATTGGCCATTACATGGCGACGTTAGCGCGTTATGGCTTTGGGGCGATCAGCGGGGAGCAGCATCAAAAGTGCTCGTAGCCCATTCTGGATACCGACAGTTAGCTATTTATTTTATAGCATTTGGAGATTTTCTTCTCTCCCGGCGCCGACCTGCAGCGCCTTCAGGCTTGGGCAGTTGGTTGGAAGCATCCCGCCACGATCGCTTCGATGCGATCGATCATTTCTGGCGTGAGCAAGATGATCTCGGTTGCATTTTTCCGCCGCTCAGGCATGCGGCCGTTGTTCTGCTGGATCCACTGGATCAGCAGATTGATGGTGCGGTCGGGTAGGTCGAACTCACGGTCGATGCGCTCGAAGGCCTGGTCGTAAGCGTGGATGAAGGCGGCTTCGTCGATCAGGGATTGCCTGAGCGCAGACCTGGCACAGGCCGTGACGAAGGCGGCCGCGTGCTGGCCTGCCCAATGGGCGTAGGTCATGGCCGATGACTTGAAATCGAAGGCAAATTCGTTGCCATCGATGTAGGTCACATCCCAGAGATCGCGCGCGGGTTTGCTGAAGGCCTCCAGCGTGGCCAGGTAGCCGCTCTCGTTCTTTTTCATCGCAACCGACAGCGGAAGGATCGCCGGATTGCCGTTGATCGTCGGCAAGGCGTCGTTGTAGTTGAGGCTGTGATGGGCAAGCAGACGGGAAAGACGTCCGTTGCCGTCGATGAACGGGTGAATGAAGACGAAACCAAAGCTGACCAGGGCCGCCTTGATGAGCGGTGGCGTATCGTCCCGGGCATTGGCCATGCGCATCAGTCCCTCCATCAGCGAGGGCATGGCCTCTGGCGGCGGCGGAACATAGCGGACGGCAAGGGCGCCATGCCCGCCGCGCTGCAGCCAGTTCTGGTGGCGACGGAACCCGGCCTCGGTCTTCAGCGGGTTGCTGACGACCACGTTTTGAAGCGCAACGAGGTATTCCTCAGACAGCGGGGTTCGATCACGCAGGTGCTCCATGGCCTGCAAAAACGCACGCTCCTTGCCCGGCGACGGCACCTCGTTCTCGATCGCATAGGAGTCCCGGGTCTCGCTCAGGTAGGCCCAGCCCATGACCCGATCGAGAACCCCGGCGTTGTCGGGGTTCGTTGACCAGGCCTTCAAATCCTTGAGAATTTCTTCCCCCTGGTCCTGCAGGGCAGGATCTCGCCGGACGACCGGGCAAAAATCGTAGGGCCCGATGCCATTGAAGTTGACGCGCAACCTCTGGCTGCGCTCCCACAACGTGCCGGTGTAATAGTCCTCGGGGTCGAACATGTCGACGTAGTTACCGCCTGTGGTGCCCCACGGCAGTTGCAACTCCGTGCCGTTCGCCTTCTCCCATAGGAACGCTGCCTTGCGCAGGTAGGCGCCCTGGCGCTGAGCGGTCAAGGCTTGCACCAGTGCTTCAGCCGGCACCAATTTGAGCGCTTCGTGAAGGAAGGCCAACTGCAAGGTCTCGTGCTTGAGCGCGAACAGGACATGATCCAGGACGCTGGCGTCCTGATCCGGCGCGACGTGCCGGGGGACGGCCAGCAAATCGGGCATTTCTTCCACCCGAGTGACCGGCATGATCCGCGCAGGACGCGCCGGAGGCGGCATCCGCAGCGGGATCTTGGACAGCAAAAATTCGTATCCAATCATGTTTGGCGCAGTTTTTTTGTATGAGTCAAAATTTTCCTATAAAGACTATCATTAGGCAACGTTTTTATATTCGGCGCGGGGCGACTACTGAATCAGCACCATCGAACAGTTCTTTGCCGCGCCGCGGTCGAACGTCATGGTGCGCGAGCAGCCTGCTGCGGCTGCCGATCGCTCAATCAGGCAATCCGCAAGATCGGCCGAGCTATCCCGGTAAACCCGCAGCGCCCGCCAGACCACCTCGGCGCGTTCCACCTGGATTTCCTTGGTCTGCAGCAGGACCTCCAGCGCCGATACGACCTGGGCACGCGCAAGCTCGAAGGATGAAGACAGAACCCATGTCAGCTCGGTGACGGCGACCAGTGGGAAGAAACCGGGTTCTTCGACCGTCAACGATTCGATGAGCCGGGACGCCAGCACCGACTGCCCGGGATCGTCCTGCATGATGTAGCGAACGAGCACATTGGTATCGAGCCCGATCATCTGGCGGACGCTCCACGTGCGGCAATCGCGGCGTTCATTTCCTCGATCGACACCAGCTTGCCCGGTTCGCCGAACATGCCTTTGAGGTCGGTCACCGAACGCGTTGCGGCAATGAACTCGTACCGGCCCGGCCCGATTTCTACGAATTCCACCCGATCTCCGGCGCCCACATGCAACGCTTCCCGAACCTGAGCGGGGATCGTGATCTGGCCCTTGCTGGTCACTGTGGCAGTTGTCATGGCTGTGGCTCCTATTTGCCTTACTATAAAGTAAGGAATTGTCGACTGCAAGCCCCCGATGTTCGACGCTTGATTTCGATGTAATATGGCTGTGTGATATCACATCTGGAGGCGCGTATGAGCATCATCGCAAAGCTTTTCATGAGCGGCCGAAGCCAGGCCATCCGTCTGCCGGCCAAGCTGCGCCTGGATGCCAAGGAAGTGCGGATCGAGCAGATCGGCAATGCACTGTGGGTGCAGCCCGAAGACGCGTCCGGGCAGAGCATGGCCGACTGGCTAGCGGGCTTCTACCAGGCCAGCGAACCGCTGCCCGATACTTTTCTTGCCGATCGCGGCGACAGCCCGCCACAGGCACGCGACTGGACTTGAGCCGGGCCATGCGCCGTACGCTGGACACCAATATCTGCAGCTACATCCTGCGCCGCCACCCGGCCTCGATGATCGAACGGTTTGCCGGATTGGATCGTGGCCAGCTCTGGCTGTCGGCCATGGTGGCTGCGGAGTTGCGCTTCGGCGCGGCAAAACTGGGATCGACTCGCTTTTCCGCTGCGGTCGAGGCCTGGCTGGCCGGGTTCGAGGTTCGTCCCTGGCCCCTCGACGCAACCTTGCACTACGCCAGCATCCGCGTGGCGCTGGAACAGGCCGGCAAGAGCATCGGCGGTATGGATTTGCTGATCGCCGCACACGCCATGGCCGAGGATTCAGTCGTGGTGACCAACAACGCGCGCGAATTTTTGCGTGTGCCCGGCCTGGCCGTGGAAGAGTGGGCTCTATGACTGCGAAGCAGGCACTCACATTGTCATTGCCGGCTTGACCGTGGATGCAGTATTTGCTGGGCAAAAGCGCCTGGCGCCGGCAGCTTGCATTTGCCTTCTTGTGTTTTGGTGGTTACCATCGGTAGATACCATTTCCCGGGAGAACTATCGTGGACACTGCGCGTCTTTTCCAGTCAGGCCGTAGCCAGGCGGTTCGCTTGCCCAAGGAGTACCGTTTTGAAGGCGTGGAGGTTGCGGTGCGGCATTTCGGCAACGGCGTCTTGCTGCTACCCCTCGATGAGCCTTGGGCCATGCTGGATGCGGCACTCGATGCTTTCGAGCCGGGGTTTCAGATCAGCCGTGAACAACCCATCACGCAGGCGCGTGAGGAGATCGCGTCTTGATCAGTTACATGCTCGATACCAACATCTGCATATACGTGATCAACGCCCGGCCTGCGACGGTGCTGGCACGCTTCAGGCAGGAACGCTTGGGGCAAATCGGCATTTCAAGTGTGACGGCCGCGGAATTGGCTTTTGGAGTGGCCAAAAGCGGTTCCGCTCGCAACCGAGAGGCGCTGGAGATGTTCCTGGCGCCGCTGGAAGTCCTACCTTTCGACGCCTCTGTGATCTGGCATTACGGTGAGCTGCGCGCCGGTCTGGAGCGGCACGGCCAACCCATTGGGGCGCTCGACACCATGATCGCAGCCCATGCGCTGGCGTCCAACACCGTTCTGGTCACCAACAATACCCGCGAATTCGCTCGCGTGCCGCAGTTGCGACTGCAGAACTGGGTGGATGGGTAATGGACTGCCGCCTCACTTCTGCCCAAACCCCGTGAACCGGTAGGCCAGCGCCAGCCCTGCCACATTGGCCTTGAAGTCGCCCCGCAGTGCGTTGATACGCCCCGCGGTTGTCAGCAGCGACAGCGACTTCGACAGTCGGTAGCCGACCCCTGCGTTGATCTGGCCCACCAGGCCGCCGCCCACCGCCAGGCCGCCGCCGCCGGCCGCGCCGACCAGCGCCTCGCCTTGGGCGAACCAGCGCTCCGACAGCGGCCATTGCGTACCCGCGCCCACCAGCCCCGTCATGTAGGCACCGGCATTGCCCGCGTAGGCGGCCAGGCCCTGGCCGGTGAGGTACCAGTGGGGTGACACGAAGTAGTCGATCTGCACGCCCAGGTTGCTCACCGATTGATCCACATGGTTGGCACGCCACTGTGGATCGGCCTTGAAGTAGGTCTGGCTCACGACGCGCACGCGCAGGTGTTCGGCGTCGAAATCGCCCAGCGCGCTCCAGGGCACGTCGGCCGGCGAAGACACGCTCGGCACACCAAACTGGTGTGTCAGCTTGAGGCCCACGCTGCGCGCCCTGAAGCTGCCGGAGGGCGCGCGCACTTCGTCTAGCGAAAGCTCCAGCGCGGTGCGACGGGTGAGGTTTTGCTGCAGCGACAGGCCGGCATCGAGCAGCAGGCCGCCGCCGGTGTCGACACTGCCGCCGCCGGCAGGGCCGGCCGCCGCATGAACTTTGAGGGCCGTGCCGCCCGCGAGCGGCAACCGGTAGCCGCCCCCCGCCAGGATCTGCATGTAGCCGCTGCTTTGCCCGCCTGCCGCGCCTTCGGCCTCCAGTTTGAGGAACCAGCGGTCGTCCAGGTACGACTGCCATTCCGCGCCGAGCAGTTGCATGTTGCCGTGCTGCGGCTGGCCGTCTTCGCGCAGCACGGAGGCGGGGATTTCGTAGCTGCGCACCACGACCGAAAACTCTTGCGCCCGTGCCGACACGCTGCCCGGCCCCGTGCCGCCGTCGCTGGATCGCGCCGCGTTCCAGCCTGGCCCCAGCAGGCTGTAGAACGGATATTCGTAAAGGACATACGGCTGGGTGCTCTGGATCACGCCCGACGGAAAGCGCACCTGGCTGACACCGAAGCCGAAGTTGCCGTAGCGGCCACTTTCGTAGGTGAGGCCCAGATCGGCACGCAACATCAGCCCGCCGCCGGCCAACGACGCGCCGCCACGCCCGCCGCCCGCGCCGACGAACAGCCCCGCATGACTCACCCATGAAGGGCTGAGCCGCTGCCGCAGCTCGCCCGCGATGCCCAGCGTGATGAAGCCGCCGCGCTCGCCGCGCACCGCGCCGTAGGAGCCAATGCCAAGGCGCAGGTGCTGGTTCACGTCGAACAGCAGATCGCCGCCGACCATGCCCATGTTTTCCCCGCCGGGCAGTTTGAGAGTCTCGTAAGTCGCGCGCCAGGACGTGGGAGTCGGGGTCAGTTGGTCAGGCGATTCGCTTGCGTCCTGCGCGTGGCCAACTGAAGGCCAACAAAGCGTCGCCGCGCAAAGGGCGGCGATGGCCAGGGAATGAAAGCGTGAAGTGCGAATCTGCGGAATGGGCATGGTGAGGTTTTTCAGGCAGCCAGCTGCGCCGGCAGCTTCATGTCGACGATAATCTCCGCCCACGGCACGCAGACCCGCCCATCCTCGTCGTGCTGTACGGCAAGCCATTCCGACAAAGCCGCCACGTCGGCGTGCACGTTTTTGTAGTCACGCTCGAGGGTGCGGGCGAGCTGTGCCGTGGTCACCGGGCCGATCTCGCGCAGCTTGGCGATCAGTTCCCAGCGCTTGGGCGTGAACACCGCCAGCATCTGCCCCACTTCGGCAAAGCCGACCGCGAAATGTGGTTTGGGCCGCCGGCCCTGCTGCAACGCTTCCATCGCCTCGTGCGCCCTCGCAAGGTTGGCGTGCACATCCTCGCCTACGCGCACATGGAGCACGGCCTGCCCAGAAGTCTTGTTCGTCGAGGTGTTCATTTCGAGGCCTCCACATCGCGCATGAAGTCTTCCAACAACGTTGACACGTCTTTGAACCTGTACTGCTTCTCGGTGTCGCCCAGATGGCGATGGTCGCCCTTGCCGCGCTCGTTGTCGTAGCCCACGACGCGCAGGCCATCGCGCACGAACACGAGCCGGTACTTGAACCCGTGCTCGCTCGGTGGCACCGGCCGCGGCACCGACCAGATCACGATCTCGATGATCCCGCCCGCATAGGCGTTGCGCGTCCTGAAAATCAGCGCGGCGGCAGGCATATGGCGAAGTATGCCATATATGGCGTTGCGCACCATACAGCGCGACGGGCCGAGCCCGCTTGCTGATCGATGTGGGCCCGTGGCCCACGCAAATAGTTAGCACCGTTAGGTGCTAACTATTTGATTTCATTGGATTTGTTGGCGGAGTGGACGGGACTCGAACCCGCGACCCCCGGCGTGACAGGCCGGTATTCTAACCAACTGAACTACCACTCCGCGTCGGTGTGACTCTCAATTCAGCACCCTGCGGTGCATGGCCAAGTGCCACAAAACTTGGCGACCCTACGGGGATTCGAACCCCGGTACTCACCGTGAAAGGGTGATGTCCTAGGCCTCTAGACGATAGGGTCAAAACCTCTGGACGTTAACTGCGGCGGTCAGCGAGTGCCGCTCACTGCCGCATTCGACGCTCGTCTGGTGGAGGTAAGCGGGATCGAACCGCTGACCTCTTGCATGCCATGCAAGCGCTCTCCCAGCTGAGCTATACCCCCGCGCGTCGAGCCCCGGATTATAGCGGGAAAGGTCAGGCGCTCCGCAATCGCGCCAGCACCTTGTCGCGATCGGCCAGCGCCAGCACCGCATCGAGCGAAGGCGTGTGCGCGGTGCCCATCACGAGCACGCGCACCGGCATCGCGAGCTGCGGCATCTTGATCGCATGCGCGGCCAGCACCTGCTTGATCGCGGCTGCGATCGAGGCCCGGTCCCATGGAATTTGCGCGAGCCGCTCGGACAGCGTCTCAAGCGCCGGGCGGACCGCATCGGTGACGTACTGCGCGCGCTCGGCCGCGGGCACGACGACGTCGCCATGGAACGCGGCGGCCCAGTCGGCGAGCGCCACCGTGGTCTCGCAGCGGTCCTTGAACAGCTCGCAGATCGCCGCGAGGCGCGCGTCGGCCGTGATGCCGCGGCGCGCGAGCTGCTGCGCGACCAGCGGCGAGAGCATCTCACCGCTCATCGCCTTCAGGTGCTGCGCGTTGACCCAGCGCAGCTTGGCCTCGTCGAACTGCGCGGCGCTCCGGCCCAGGTGGTCGAGGCTGAACCACTGCAGGAACTGCGCGCGGCTGAAGATTTCGTCGTCGCCGTGGCTCCAGCCGAGGCGCGCGAGGTAGTTCACCATCGCGTCCGGCAGAAAGCCCTCGTCGCGGTACTGCGTGACGGGTTTCGCGCCGCTCCTCTTGCTCATCTTCTCGCCGGACTCGTTCAGCACCGTGGGCAGGTGCGCGTACACCGGCGGCTCATGCCTCAGCGCGCGGAAGATGTTGATCTGGCGCGGCGTGTTGTTCACATGGTCGTCGCCGCGGATCACGTGCGTGATGCCCATGTCGATGTCGTCGACGACCACGCAGAAGTTGTAGGTGGGTGTTCCGTCGGGACGCGCGATCACCAGATCGTCGAGCTCGTCGTTCTGGATTTCGATGCGGCCCTTCACCTTGTCGTCCCACGCGACCACGCCGCCCTGCGGATTGCGAAAGCGCAGCACCGGCAGGACGCCCGTCGGCACCGGCGGCAAGGTCTTGCCCGGCTCGGGCCGCCAGGTGCCGTCGTAGCGCGGCTTCTGCTTGGCCGCGAACTGGCGCTCGCGCAGCGCGTCGAGTTCGGCCACGCTCATGTAGCAGGGATAGGCCTGGCCGGCAGCCAGCAACTCGGACAGGACCTGCTTATAGCGATCGATGCGCTGCATCTGGTAGTACGGCCCTTCGTCGGGATCGAGCCCGAGCCAGGCCATGCCTTCCAGAATGACGTCGACCGCGGCCTGGGTCGAGCGTTCGAGGTCGGTGTCTTCGATGCGCAGAATGAAGTCGCCGCCGTTCGCGCGCGCGAACGCCCAGGGGTACAGCGCCGAGCGGATGTTGCCGAGGTGGATGAAGCCGGTCGGAGACGGCGCGAAACGCGTGCGCACGCGATGCGGCTGCGGTAGCGGCGAATCGGACTTTTCAGACATTATCGTGCTCTAGCCAGCGCCCAGTATGTGCCTGAAGCTATCAATTAAATAGCAATCACGCCACGCTGCCGCAGCTGTCCAACCCGCGCGACAGGTCGGCTTCGATGTCGGGGACGTGCTCCAGCCCGACCGACAGCCGGATCATGCCCTGCACCACGCCGGCCGCCTGGCGCTGCGCCTCGGAGAGGCGCCCGTGCGAGGTGCTGGCCGGATGACTCAGCAGCGTGCGCACGTCGCCCAGGTTGGTCGCGATGCTGCACACGCGCGTGCTGTCGATCACGTGAAAGGCGCGTGCGCGGGCCTGGGTTGCGTTGTCGGCTTTCACGTTGAAGGCGATCACCGAGCCGCCGACGCCCGACTGCTGCGCCATCGCAAGCCGGTGTTGCGGATGCGACGGCAGGCCGGGGTGGTACACGCGCTCCACGGCCGGATGCTGCTCCAGCCAGCGCGCGATCTCGAGCGCATTGGCGCTCTGCGCCGCGACGCGGATGCCCAGCGTTTCCATGCCCTTGTGCACCACCCAGGCATTGAACGGCGACAGCACCATGCCGGCGGATCGGATCAGCGGTGCGAAGACGCCGTCGATATGCCGCGCCGCGCCGCAGATCGCGCCCGCCATCACGCGGCCGTGACCGTCGAGGAACTTGGTGCCGGAATGGATGATCAGATCGGCGCCGAGCGCCAGCGGCTTCTGCAGCACCGGCGTGGCGAAGCAGTTGTCCACCACCAGCAGCGCGCCGGCGTCGTGGGCGAGCGCGGCCAGCGCGGCGATGTCGCAGACTTCGGTCAGCGGATTGGTCGGCGTCTCGGCGAACAGCAGCTTCGTGTCGGGCCGCAGCGCCGCCTTCCACTCTGCGGTGTCGGTCTGCGAGACGAAACTGGTCGCTACGCCGAACTTGGCGAAATCGGTGCCGAACAGCTTGATGGTGGAGCCGAACATCGACTGCGAGCAGATCACGTGGTCGCCGCTCTTGAGCAGGCCCATGCCCAGCAGCAGGATCGCGGCCATGCCGCTGGCGGTGCCGATCGCGCTCTCCGCGCCCTCCAAGGCCGCCAGGCGCCGCTCGAACGCCGTCACCGACGGATTGCTGGTGCGCGTGTAGGTGTAGCCCTCCTCCTGCATCGCGAAGCGCCGCGCGGAAGTCTCGGCATCGGGCTGCACGAAGCAGCTGGTAAGGAACAAAGCCTCGGAATGTTCGCCGTACTGGCTGCGCTCGATGCCGACGCGCACCGCCAGCGTGTCGGGATGCAGGCCGGGGGGCAAAGATCGATCGGTCACGGCAGGGCTCCGGGGTTCGGGGGTTCAGACTTCCTGCGCATGCGGCACGGCGCGTGCGCGCGCGCCGACCCGGCCCTCGTTCAGCCGCACGATGTCGTCCGGCGTGATGTCGCCGGTCACGTACACCCCGTCGAAGCAGGAGGCGTCGAACCCGTCGAGCGTCGGGTTCAGCGAGCCGATCGCCTGCTTCATCGCGTCCAGGTCCTGGTAGATCAGCGCGTCGCAGCCGATGATTTCGCGCACCTGCTCGATGCTGCGACCGTGCGCGACCAGTTCGTCCTTGGTCGGCATGTCGATGCCGTACATGTTCGGATGGCGCACCGGCGGCGCGGCGCTGGCCAGGAACACCTTCTTCGCGCCGGCGTCGCGCGCCATCTGCACGATCTCGCGGCTGGTGGTGCCGCGCACGATCGAGTCGTCGACCAGCAGCACGTTGCGGCCGGCGAACTCGCTGCCGATCGCATGGAGCTTCTGGCGCACCGAGCGCTGGCGCGCCTCCTGCCCCGGCATGATGAAGGTGCGCCCGACGTAGCGGTTCTTCACGAAACCCTCGCGGTACGGGCGGCCGATCAGGTGCGCGAGCCGCGCGGCGCTCGGCCGGCTCGATTCGGGGATCGGAATCACCACGTCGATCTCGCTCGGCGGCACGGTCGAGATCACGCGCTTGGCCAGCGCCTCGCCCAGGTTCAGCCGCGCCTGGTAGACCGAGATGCCGTCGAGCACCGAGTCGGGCCGCGCGAGGTAGACGTACTCGAAGATGCAGGGAAACTTCTTCGGCGCATCAGCGCATTGCAGGGAATGCACCTTGCGCTCCATGTCGACGAAGATCGCCTCGCCGGGCTCGACGTCGCGGCCGAACGGGTGGCCCGTGCCCTCGAGCGCGACCGACTCGCTCGCGAGCATCACCGCGTCGCCGCCGGCGCTGATGCACAGCGGGCGAATGCCGAACGGATCGCGGAACGCGAGCAGTCCGTAGCCCGCGATCTGCGCGATCACCGCATACGAGCCGCGCACGCGCCGGTGCACCTGGCGCACCGCGGCGAATACGCCGGCCGGATCGAGCGGCCTGCCGCGCGTCGCGCGGTCGAGCTCGTGCGCGAGCACATTGAGCAGCACCTCGGAGTCGCTGTCGGTGTTGACATGGCGGTGGTCGGTCGAGAACATCTCGGCGCGCAGCGCCTCGGCGTTCGTCAGGTTGCCGTTGTGCACCAGCACGATGCCGAACGGCGCGTTCACGTAGAACGGCTGCGCCTCGTCCTCGCTGTAGGCGTTGCCGGCGGTCGGGTAGCGCACCTGTCCCAGCCCGAAGCTGCCCGGCAGCGCCCGCATATTGCGGGTGCGGAACACGTCGCGCACCATGCCCTTCGCCTTGTGCATGAAGAACCTGCGCTCGTGCTGTGTCGCGATGCCGGCCGCGTCCTGGCCCCGGTGCTGCAGCAGCAGCAAAGCGTCGTAGATCAGCTGGTTGACTGGGGCGCTGGCGGCGACCCCGACGATTCCGCACATGGCTTAGGACCTGTCAATGCTATGGAAGATATCTTGCGAAGCGCTCGGGCAGCGCGGGCCGCAGGCTCTTGAGTGTCTCGGTCAGCACCGCGGCCCCCTGGGACGCCTGCCACCATGCACTGCCCTTCAGCGCGGTCACGTTCACCACCACGGCGATCGCCAGCAGCAGCACCGTGCCGCGCAGCAGACCGAACGCGGCACCGAGCACCCGGTCCACCGGACGCAGCCCGATCGCCTCGACCAGCCTCTTCGCGATCCATGCCACCAGCCCGCCGGCGAAGGCCGCCGCGATGAACACCGCGACGAACCCCACCGCGTAGCGCACCGGCTCCGACGCCCCCGCCAGCGGCATCAGCTCGGCCAAGTCCAGCGCATACCACTGCGCCAGCACGAAGGCCACCACCCAGGCCAGCAGCGACAGCGCCTCGTACACCAGGCCGCGCCAGGCGCCGAGCAGCAGCGACAGCAGCAGCATGGCGGCCAGGATCCAGTCGAATGCGACCATTCACGGCGCCCAGGACCCTACAGCGCGAGAATCGCGGCCGGCAATTCCAGCCCTTTGATGCGCCCGGCCGCGCGGTCCGCGTCGGCGCGGGTCGTGAACGGGCCGACGCGCACGCGGGTGCGCGGACCATCCTTGGTCTGCACCACCTGGGTGTAGGTCTTCAGCCCAGCCTTCTCGACCTTCTGGCGCGTTTCGCGCGCCTTGGCCGCATCCGCGAACGCGCCGACCTGCACCACGAAGCGGCCGGAGGCATCGGCCGCCGCAGCCGTGCTCTTGCCGTCCAGCAGCGCCTCGGCCCGCGCCGCGTCGCCTGCGCGCGCGGCGGCATCGGTCTTCGTTTGCGTGGATTGGGAAGGCAGCGGCTTGTCGACTTCGGTCGACTTGGATGCAACCGACTTCGCTTCGGCCGGCCTGGCGTCGGCCTTGGTGGTCGCCGGCCTGGGCTCGATCGTGGGCGGCGTGGCAGCCGGCGCCGGCTGATCCGCTTTCGCCTGTGCGGCCGGGCTTGCAGGCACCACCTCTTCCTTTGCCGCCAGACTGGCCGCGGGCGGCACCGCCGGGCTCGCCGCAGCAGGGGCAGGGGCGGCCGAGGTCTTGTTCGCGCTGGTGTCGGGCGGCTCTGCCTTCGGCGACGGCATCACCAGTGGCTTGGCGCTGTTCTTGTCGGGGATCACGATCGGCACGTTGACCGCGATCGGCCGCGGTTGGGTGTCGAACACCAGCGGAAAGCCGACGATGCCGATCAGCACCAGCACGGCCGCCCCGACCAGTCGATGCTTCGCGCGCTGGCGCATCGCCTCCGCGCTCTCGCGCGGGCCCGCGCTCGCCACCTTTTCGTTGCCACGGCGCAGCAGCGGAATCTTCAGGAATGCCATGCAGTGTGGACTTCAGACGTTCAGATGTTTCGCGCCAAGCGTGGGGATTCCGTCGCGCAGCACGCCACCCACGGTGTAGAACGATCCAAAGACCACGATTCTATCAGCGGGGTCTGCGTCGACGATCGCGGCGCGCAGCGCCTGCGACGGGTCGGGCCAGCTGTCGGCGCGCGCGTTGCGGCGCGAACCCGACTGCCACAGCGCCAGCAGTTCCGCCGCGGTCTGCGCGCGCGGCGTCGGCAGGTCGGTGAAGTACCAGCGATCGACCAGTGGGTCCATGCGCGCGAGCATGCCGGCGATGTCCTTGTCGGCCATCGCGCCGAACACCGCGCGCGTGGATTTGAAAAAGCGCATCGCATCGAGATTCGCCGCCAGCGCGGCAACCGCGTGCGGGTTGTGCGCGACGTCGAGCACCAGCGTCGGTTCGCCGGGAACGATCTGGAAGCGCCCGGGCAGCGCGACCATCGCCAGCCCGTTGCGCACCGCCTGCGCGGTCACCGGCAGGCGCGCGCGCAGCGCGGTCAGCGCCGCCAGCACGCCCGAGGCGTTGATCAACTGGTTCGCGCCGCGCAGCGCCGGGTAGCCGAGCCCGGTGTAGCGGCGCCCGCGCCCGGCCCAGGACCACTGCTGCCGGTCGCCCTGGTAGTTGAAGTCGACGCCCAGGCGCCACAAATCCGCGCCGAGCGCACTGGCGTGATCGAGCACGCTCTGCGGCGGCTGCGGATCGCTGACCACGGCCGGACGCCCGGCGCGCATGATGCCGGCCTTCTCGCGGCCGATATGCTCGCGGTCCGGCCCGAGCAATTCCATGTGGTCGAGGTCTATGCTGGTGATGACGGCACAGTCGGTGTCGATGAGGTTGACCGCGTCGAGCCGGCCCCCCAGACCGACTTCGAGGATCGCCGCGTCGGGCCGCGCGCGCGCCATCACGTCGAGCAGCGCGAGCGTCGTGAACTCGAAAAATGTCAACGAAATATCGGCCCTGGCCCGCTCCACACTTTCGAATCCTGCTATCAAATCGGAAGCATTCGAGATTTCGCCGCCGAGCCGCAGCCGCTCCTCGAAGCTGACCAGGTGCGGCGAGGTGTAGACGCCGGTGCGAAATCCGGCCTTCTGCAGGATCGCCTCGAGCATCGCGCAGGTCGAGCCCTTGCCGTTCGTGCCGGCGACGGTGATCACCGGGCAATCGAGGCGCAGCGCCATGCGTTCGGCGACTTGGCGCACGCGGTCCAGCCCGAGGTCTATCGTTTTCGGATGCAGGCGCTCGCAATGCGCGAGCCAGTGTTGCAGCGTGTCCATGTGGAGCGGGATTTTCCGCGCGAAATCGGCGCGCCGGTCGAATCAAAGGCAAAGACCCCGAACGGCGCGCTGCGCGACAATGCGCGCTGCACCCGTCCGAACCGAAAGCTGCCGCGCCCCGATGATCACGCTGTACGGTAT
Source organism: Burkholderiaceae bacterium (assembly GCA_030123545.1). Classification (NCBI taxonomy): domain Bacteria; kingdom Pseudomonadati; phylum Pseudomonadota; class Betaproteobacteria; order Burkholderiales; family Burkholderiaceae; species Burkholderiaceae bacterium. The sequence continues at coordinate 3,471,379 of CP126124.1, forward strand.
CCCGAACTGCGACACCGTGCGCCGCGCGCGGGCCTGGCTGTCCGGGCAGGAAGCGCCGTACCGGTTTCATGATTTCAAGAAGGACGGCGTGCCCGAGCCGCTGCTGCGCGAATGGATGCAGGCGCTCGGCTGGGAAGCGCTGGTGAATCGCCGCGGCACGACCTGGCGCCGGCTCGATGCGGCGCAGCAGGCCGGCGCCGTCGATGCCGCCGGCGCGCTGCGCATGCTGCGCGAGCACCCGAGCCTGATCCGGCGGCCGGTGGTGGACTGGGGCACGACCGTCACCGTCGGTTTCGACCCCGCAGCGTGGGCCGCATTGCGGCAGCGGCAGGGTTGAACAGGGCGCCGCGCCCGCCCCGCTGCGTGACCTAGAATCTTCGTTCCCTTCGACTCGGCCGAATCGCGCGATCCGCCCGACCGCCGTCCCGCCACCGCCCGGCCCGGCATCGACCCATTCGCAGCAGCGACATCCTCCCATGGCAACCATCCTGCAATCCCTTCCCGTCGGCCAGAAGGTCGGCATCGCGTTCTCCGGCGGTCTCGACACCAGCGCCGCGCTGCGCTGGATGAAGAACAAGGGCGCGGTGCCTTATGCGTACACCGCCAACCTGGGCCAGCCGGACGAACCCGACTACGACGCGATCCCGCGCAAGGCGCTCGAATACGGCGCGGAAAGCGCGCGGCTGATCGACTGCCGCACCCAGCTCGCGCACGAGGGCCTCGCCGCGCTGCAAGCCGGCGCGTTTCACGTCAGCACCGCCGGCATTGCCTACTTCAACACCACGCCGCTGGGACGCGCGGTCACCGGCACCATGCTGGTCGCCGCGATGAAAGCGGACGACGTGCACATCTGGGGCGACGGCTCGACCTTCAAGGGCAACGACATCGAGCGCTTCTACCGCTACGGCCTGCTGACCAACCCGTCTCTGCGGATCTACAAGCCCTGGCTCGACCAGCAGTTCATCGACGAGCTCGGCGGGCGCGCGGAGATGTCGGCGTTCATGACGCGCGAGGGCTTCGCGTACAAGATGAGCGCCGAAAAGGCCTATTCCACCGACAGCAACATGCTTGGCGCGACGCACGAGGCGAAGGACCTGGAGTTCCTGAGCAGCGGCATCCGCATCGTGAACCCGATCATGGGCGTCGCATTCTGGAAGCCCGAGGTCGAGGTGAAGGCCGAGGAGGTGTCGGTCACGTTCGACGAGGGTCGTCCCGTCGCGCTGAACGGCCGCGCAATTGCCGACCTGGTGGACCTGATCGCCGAGGCGAATCGCATCGGCGGCCGCCATGGTTTGGGCATGAGCGACCAGATCGAGAACCGCATCATCGAGGCCAAGAGCCGCGGCATCTACGAAGCCCCCGGCATGGCGCTGCTCTACATCGCCTACGAACGGCTGGTGACCGGCATCCACAACGAGGACACGATCGAGCAGTACCGCATCAACGGCCTGAGGCTTGGTCGCCTGCTCTACCAGGGCCGCTGGTTCGACCCGCAGGCGATCATGCTGCGCGAGAGCGCGCAGCGCTGGATCGCGCGCGCGGTCACCGGCACCGTCACGCTGGAGCTGCGCCGCGGCAACGACTATTCGATCCTGAACACCGAATCGCCCAACCTGACCTACGCACCCGAGCGGCTGTCGATGGAGAAGGTCGAGGACGCGCCGTTCTCACCGGCCGACCGGATCGGCCAGCTGACGATGCGCAACCTCGACATCACCGACACGCGCGGCAAGCTCGGCGTCTATGCGAAATCCGGGTTGCTGTCGCTCGGATCCGGCACCGACCTGCTGCGGCTGGCCGACGACGCGGCCGACGGCCCGGACGGCCCGACCCGCGGCAGCTAGAAGCGCCGCCGCCGATCCGCGCGCAGGCCGTCGCGGCGGCGCTCACCCCGCGCGCGGCGACGGCCGGCGCCGCCACAGCAGCCAGGCATAGACGCCGGCGTTGACGGCCAGCACCACGCCGGCCAGCACGAACTGGCTCTGCCGCGTCAATCCGCTCGGGTAGATCAAGGCCAGCAGATAGTGGGCGACGAAGCCGTCTGCATAGCCGGCTTGGCCCGCCGCGACGCGCAGCGCGTTCTCGACGGTGGTGAGCGGACAGATGCGTCCGCTCAGCTCGATGAAGATGCCCCAGGCCGCCGCCGGCAGTTGCAACCACGCGAGCCAGCGCCAGCGCAGCACGAGCAGCGCGCCGGCCAGCGCGAACGCGATGAACGCGAGGTGCAGCAACAGCACCAGATCGGCCGCGGCATGGTAGATCACGATCGGGGCGCCAACTGCAAAGCCTGGAAGCCGCACCGCCGCGGCGCGGTCACCTAACGTGTCAGACCACCACCGGCTCGGGCTCGAGCCGGATGCCGAAGCGTTCGTACACGCTGGTCTGGATCGCGCGCGCCAGCGTCATCACCTCGCCGCCGGTCGCGCCCTGTCGATTGACCAGCACCAGCGCCTGCTTGTCGTGGACGCCGGCCTTGCCGACGCTCTTGCCCTTCCAGCCGCAGGCGTCGATCAGCCAGCCGGCCGCGAGCTTGACCGTGCCGTCCGGCATCGAGTAGTGCACGATCCTCGGCTCGCGCGCGATGATGTCCGCGCACTGCTCGGGCGTGACGGTCGGGTTCTTGAAGAAGCTGCCGGCGTTGCCGAGCACCCGCGGATCGGGCAGCTTGGCGCTGCGAATCTCGCACACCCAGTCGTGGATCTGGCGCGCGCTCGGCCGCGCGATGCCCGACGCCGCCCAGCGCCGCTCGAGGTCGAGGTAGCCGAGTTCCGGTTTCCATGCCTTCGGCAGCGAAAACCGCACGCAGGTGATCAGCGCACGGCCGGCCAGCCCGAGGCCACCGGGCCCGGCCGCATGCTTGAACACCGAATCGCGGTAGCCGAAACCGCAGCGTGCGGCATCGAGCGTGAAGCGCCTGCCGCTGTCCAGATCGAGCGCATCGAGCGAATGGAAGCGGTCCTGCAACTCGACGCCGTAGGCGCCGATGTTCTGCACCGGCGCCGCGCCGACCGTGCCCGGAATCAGCGCCAGGTTCTCCAGGCCGGGCCAGCCCTGCGCCAGCGTCCAGCCGACGAAATCGTGCCAGTTCTCGCCGGCGCCGGCCTCGACGATCCAGGCCCGGTCGGTCTCGCCGGCGAGCCGGCGCCCGGCGATTTCGATCTTCAGCACCAACGAGCGCACGTCGCCGGTCAGCACGATGTTGCTGCCGCCGCCGAGAATGAACTTGCACTGCTGTGCGAGTTGCGCATCGGCCAGCACCGCGTCGACATCGGCCGCGCGCGCGATGCGCACCAGCGCATGGGCCCGGGCCACGATGCCGAAGCTGTTGTACGGCTGGAGCGAGACGTTCTTCTCGACTAACATCGGATCATTGTCGCACCGGCCCCGGCCACGCAGGGCCACGTAACCGCCACGCAGGAATCCGCCATGCCCTCCTTCGACGCCGTCTGCGAACCGAACCTGGTCGAACTTCGGAACGCAGTCGACAATGCTTCAAAAGAGATAGCAACCCGGTTCGATTTCAAGGGGACTTCAGCGGCAATTGACCTCAAAGAACAGGATGTCACGCTGCTTGGCGACGCCGAGTTTCAGCTGCAGCAGATCGAGGACATCCTGCGCGGCAAGCTCGCCAAGCGCAACGTCGACCCGCGCTACCTGGACCGAGGCGCGGTGCAGAAGATCGGCGGCGACAAGGTGAAGCAGGTGCTGCGCGTGAAGAGCGGCATCGACGCCGAGCAGGCGAAGAAGATCGTGCGGCTGATCAAGGACGCCAAGCTAAAATTGCAGGCGTCGATCCAGGGCGATGCGGTGCGCGTCAGTGGCTCCAAGCGCGACGATCTGCAGGCCGCGATGGCGCTGATCAGGAAGGACATCGTGGATCTGCCGGTGACCTTCGACAATCTGCGCGATTAAGAGTGCTTCTTGCCGGCGCCGATCCGGGACTCCTTGCCCTTGATCAGCCGTTCGATGTTCAGCCGGTGCCGCCAGACCAGCAGCACCGCCATCACCAGGATCGCGGCGCCGACCGAGCCGTCGGCCTCCCAGGCCGCGCCGCTCGCGATCAGGTAGTAAGCCGGCGCGAACACCGCCGCGACCAGCGACGCAAGCGACGCGTAGCGGAAGAACACCGCGATGATCAGCCAGGTCGCCGCGGCGGCGAGTCCGAGCGCCCAGTGGATGCCGAGCAGCACACCCAACGCGGTCGCGACGCCCTTGCCGCCACGCAAGTGGAAGAACACCGGCCATAGATGGCCGACAAACGCGGCGAGACCGACCAGCGCAATGGTGCCCTCCTCCAGCCCGAACGGCGCGCCGAACCAGCGCACCAGCGCGACCGGCAGCCAGCCCTTTGCCGCGTCGAGCAGCAGCGTCGCCACCGCCGCGGCCTTGCTGCCGGAACGCAGTACGTTGGTCGCGCCCGGGTTGCCGCTGCCGTAGCTGCGCGGGTCGTGCAGGCCCATGACTCGGCTGACGATCACCGCGAACGACAGCGAACCGAGCAGATACGCGGCGAGCGCGGCGAGCAGGGAGTAGATCGGTTGCAAGCGGGGGACTCCGGCGAGACGGCCATTGTGCCAGCGCGACAGGCGCCGACTGGCGCCGCGGCGGAGGGCTGCGCTATGCTTGCCCTGCAACCGCCGCACCGGCGATTCCCACTCGACCAAGGAGATCCACGATGAAAACGACGATCACCACCCTCGCCTGCGCCGCGCTGCTGGCGGGCAGCCTCGCGGGCTGCGCGAACATGAACGAGACGGAAAAGGGCACCGCGACCGGCGCGGGCATCGGCGCACTGGGCGGTGCGGCGCTCGGCGCTTTGGTGAACGGCCAGCGCGGTGCAGTGGCCGGCGCTGCGATCGGCGCCGCGGCCGGCGCCGGCGGCGGCTACCTGTGGTCCAAGAAGATGGAACAGCAAAAGCAGCAGATGCAGCAGGCCACCGCGGGCACCGGCATCGGCGTGAGCCAGACCGCCGACAACCGGCTGAAGCTCAACATCCCGAGCGACATCTCGTTCGACGTCGGCCGCTCCGACATCAAGCCGAATTTCGCGAACGTGCTGAACCAGTTCGCGACCACGCTGAATCAGAACCCGGTGACCACGATCACCATCGTCGGCTACACCGACAGCACCGGGACCGACGCGATCAACAAGCCGCTGTCGCTGGCGCGCGCGAACAGCACCCGCGACTACCTGATCAGCCGCGGCGTCGCGCCGAACCGCTTCTATACGGAAGGCATGGGCGCGAGCAATCCGATCGGCGACAACAACACCGCCGCCGGCCGCGCGATGAACCGGCGCGTGGAAATCTTTGTCGCCGAGCCGGCGCAGGCGTCGAAGTAACGCGCCCGCACGCCGGAAGTCAGAGCAAAATCGGCCACAAGCCCATATATTATCTGCGGACAATGCTACTATTTTGATAGTATCCGGCCTGTGCGGCCGGCGCGCGTCGGCGCCGGTTCGCGCAGGCTGGCGCGCCGCGCGACACGGTCGACCTTCACGATGTACCAGCCGAACCGCCCGCCCCGCAGCGAACGGGTCGCGATCCGTGGCCTGAGCTACCACCTGCTGCGCTGGGGCGGAGGCGAACGCAGCGCCGACCGTGCGCCGCTGGTGCTGGTGCATGGCTGGATGGACGTGGCCGCGTCGTACCAGTTCATGGTCGACGCGTTCTCCGAGGCCTTCGTACAGCAGCGCGCGATCATCGCGCCCGACTGGCGCGGCTTCGGCGGCACGCGCCGGCAAGCGGCGAACGACGCGCCGGCAGGCACCGGGCCGCGCGAGGTCGACAACTACTGGTTCCCCGATTACCTCGCCGATCTGGACTTCCTGCTCGATCAGGTCGCGCCGGACCGGCCGATCGACCTGGTCGGCCACAGCCTGGGCGGCAACGTTGCGATGCATTACGCCGGGGTGCGGCCCGAGCGTATCCGCCGCCTCGTCAACCTCGAGGGCTTCGGCATGCCGGCCGCGCGCGCCGAGCAGGCGAGCGGCCGCTACGCGCGCTGGATCGATGAACTCAAGCAACTGCACCGCGGCGAGCTGGAACTCAAACCCTATGCCGATGCAAACGGCGTTGCGCGCCGGCTGATGAAGACGAATCCGCGGCTCGCGCAGGACAAGGCCGACTGGCTCGCGCTGCACTGGGCCGCGGCCGACGCGCAGGGGCGGTGGCGCATCCTCGGCGATGCGGCGCACAAGATCGTCAACGCGCAGCTGTCGCGCGTCGATGAGGTGCTGGCGCTGTACGCGCGCATCGCCGCGCCGGTGCTGATGGTGCGCGCCGAGGAGGATTCGCTGGCCGGCTGGTGGGGCGAGCGGTACACGCAGGCCGAGTTCGAGCAGCGGCTGGGCGCCGTGCCGCGGCTCGAGCAACGCGTGATCGAGAACGCCGGCCACATGCTGCACCACGACCAGCCGCAGGCGCTGGCGGCATTGATCGAATCGTTTCTGGCCGCATAGACGGTCCAAACGTGCGTCAAGCCGGCCCGCGCTTCGCGCTGCGCAGCGGCGCCCATGAGAAAATGACCGCCCCTCCCGAGAACCACGAAAGCAGCAGCATGGACGCAGAACACATCAACCAGATCGGCACCACCCTGGCGGACCTTGCCGGCCGCACCGCCGACTTGCGGAGGTATCTTTGACTTCGATGCCAAGGCGGAACGACTGAGGACGGTCAACGCATCGCTGGAAGACCCGGCGGTCTGGAACGAGCCGAAGCGCGCGCAGGAACTCGGCAAGGAGAAGAAGGCGCTCGACGGCGTGGTGCTCACGCTGAACGACCTCACGCGCGAGCTGGCCGACAACGGCGAGCTGTTCGAGATGAGCCGGGACGACGGTGACGAGGCCGGCCTGCTCGCGATCGAGCAGGATGCCGCGCGGCTCGCGAAGCAGGTCGAGGCGCTCGAGTTCCGCCGCATGTTCTCGAACCCGGCCGATCCGCTGAACGCGTTCCTCGACATCCAGGCCGGCGCCGGCGGCACCGAAGCCTGCGACTGGGCCGCGATGCTGCTGCGCCAGTACCTGAAGTACGCCGAGCGCAAGGGCTTCAAGACGCAGATCGAGGATGAAACGCCGGGCGACACGGCCGGCATCAAGGGCGCGACGATCAAGATCGAGGGCGAATACGCGTTCGGCCTGCTGCGCACCGAGACCGGCGTGCATCGGCTCGTGCGCAAAAGCCCGTTCGACTCGTCGGGCGGGCGCCACACCAGCTTCGCCAGCGTGTTCGTCTACCCCGAGATCGACGACTCGATCGAGATCGAGATCAACCCGGCCGATGTGCGCGTCGACACGTTCCGCGCCTCGGGTGCCGGCGGCCAGCACATCAACAAGACCGACTCGGCGGTGCGGCTCACGCACATCCCCACGGGCATCGTCGTGCAGTGCCAGGACAGCCGCAGCCAACACAGCAACCGCGACGTCGCGTGGCGGCGCCTGCGCTCTCGGCTGTACGACCACGAGATGAAGAAGCGCATGGCCGAGCAGCAGAAGCTCGAGGACACCAAGACCGACGTCGGCTGGGGTCACCAGATCCGCTCGTACGTGCTCGACAACAGCCGCATCAAGGACCTGCGCACCAACGTCGAGGTCTCGGCCACGCAGAAGGTGCTCGACGGCGACCTCGACGTGTTCATCGAGGCCTCGCTCAAGCAAGGCGTGTAGCGGGCGACCCACCATCGACGACCGGCCTAGCCGGCATCCGAACCACCAATAAATCCAACCAGGACAGCGACATGACCCGCGAAGGACAGGCCCAGGCAACCTACCGATCCGACTACCGCGCGCCGGCGTACTGGATCGACACGGTCGAACTCTGCTTCGACCTCGACCCGGCCAAAACGCGGGTGCTGAACCGGATGAAGCTGCGGCGCAACCCGGACATGCCGCAGGGGCCGCTCCGGCTCGACGGCGAGGAGCTCGACCTGTCGCGCGTGCTGGTGAACGGCCAGGCCGCGTCGTTCCGGTTCGAGGATGGCCGGCTGGTGCTGGACAACCTGCCCGATGCGTTCGAGCTCGAGCTCTTCACCACCTGCTGCCCGGCGAAGAACTCGCGGCTGATGGGTCTGTACGTCAGCAACGACTCGTTCTTCACCCAGTGCGAGGCCGAGGGCTTCCGGCGCATCACCTACTTCCTCGATCGCCCCGACGTGATGGCGAGTTTTACCGTGACGCTGCGCGCCGACCGTGCGAAGTACCCGGTGCTGCTGTCGAACGGCAACCTGGTCGAGCACGGCACGCTTGATGGCGGACGCCATTTCGCGAAATGGGTCGACCCGCACCGGAAGCCCTGCTACCTGTTCGCGCTGGTCGCGGGCCCGCTGGTGTGCCGCGAACAGCGCATCACTTCGCGCTCCGGCAAGGAACACCTGCTGCAGGTGTACGTGCGCCCCGGCGACCTGGACAAGACCGAGCACGCGATGCAGTCGCTGATGGCAGCCATCGCCTGGGACGAGGCGCGCTTCGGCCTCGCGCTCGATCTGGAGCGCTTCATGATCGTCGCCACCAGCGACTTCAACATGGGCGCGATGGAGAACAAGGGCCTGAACATCTTCAACACGAAGTACGTGCTCGCGAACGCGGCGACCGCGACCGACGCCGACTACGCGAACATCGAATCGGTGGTCGGCCACGAGTACTTCCACAACTGGACCGGCGACCGCGTGACCTGCCGCGACTGGTTCCAGCTCAGCCTGAAGGAAGGCCTGACCGTGTTTCGCGACCAGGAATTCTCGATGGACCTGGCCGGAAGCCCGTCGGCGCGCGCCGTCCGCCGCATCGAGGACGTGCGCGTGCTGCGCACCGCGCAGTTCGCCGAGGACGCGGGACCGATGGCGCATCCGGTGCGGCCCGACAGCTACATCGAGATCAACAACTTCTACACCGCCACCGTCTATGAAAAAGGCGCTGAGGTGGTGCGCATGATGCAGACCCTGGTCGCGCAGGGCGGCTCCGATCCGCTCGGACGCGAAGCATTCGCGAAGGGCCTCACGCTGTACTTCGAGCGCCATGACGGCCACGCGGTAACCTGCGACGACTTCGCGGCCGCGATCGCCGACGCGAACCCCGGTTCCGCGCTCGCCGCGCGGCTGCCGCAATTCAAGCGCTGGTACGCGCAGGCCGGCACGCCGCGGGTGCAGGCCACCGGGCAATACGACGCCGGCGCGCGCCGCTACACGCTCACGCTGTCGCAGTCCTGCGCGGCAACAAAGGGCCAGCCGGTGAAGGAGCCGTTCGTGATCCCGATCCGGCTCGGGCTGGTCGCACCCGATGGCGCGGCGCTGCCGCTGCGGCTCGAAGGCGAGGCCGAAAGGAATCTAGAGGCCGGCGCCGACTCGCGCACCATCGTGCTCTCCGAGCCGCGGCAGACCTTCAGCTTCGTCGATGTCGTGGCGCCGCCGGTGCCGTCGCTGCTGCGCGGCTTCTCGGCCCCGGTGCGGCTCGAATGCGAGTACGGCGACGCGGAACTGCTGACGCTGCTCGCGCACGACACCGACCCGTTCAACCGATGGGAGGCGGGGCAGCGGCTGGCGCTGCGCATTGCTATCAATGCGATAGCTGACAGCGAAGACACCGCCTCGGCTTTCAACGGATTTGATGAAGAAATTCTGCCCGCAGCGTTCGTCACCGCGATGCGCGAGGTGCTGCGGCATCCGAAGCTCGATGCCGCGTTCAAGGAGCTGGCGCTGACGCTGCCGTCCGAGACCTACATCGCCGAGCAGCTCGACCGGGTCGATCCGCAGCGCGTGCACGCGGTGCGCGAAGCGATGCGCGAGCAGCTCGCGGTCGCGCTGCAGCCTGATTGGGAATGGGCCTGGGACGCGCACAGCCACACCGGCAGCTACCGCCCCGATCCCGAATCCGCCGGTCGGCGCGCGCTCGCCGGGCTGGCCCTCGGTCAACTGTGCCTGGCCGCGAACCGCTCCGGCGACCCGGTCTGGCCCGGCCGCGCGTACCAGCGCTTCAAGGACGCCGGCAACATGACCGACCGCTTCAACGCGCTGGCGGCGCTGGTCGGATCGAGCCAGCCACTGGCGGCGCGCGCGCTGGCGCTGTTCCACCAGCAGTTCAAGCACGAGGCGCTGGTGCTCGACAAATGGTTCGCGCTGCAGGCCGGTGCGCCAGATCGGGACGGCAACGTGCTGCCCGCGGTGCGCCAGCTGATGCAGCACCCGGACTTCAACCTGCGCAACCCGAACCGCGCGCGCAGCCTGATCTTCAGCTACTGCAGCGCGAACCCCGGCGCGTTCCACCGGCGCGATGCCGCCGGCTACCGGTTCTGGAGCGAGCGCGTGATGGAACTCGATGCGTTCAACCCGCAGGTCGCGGCCAGGCTGGCGCGCGCGCTGGACCGCTGGAGCAAGCTGGCCGAGCCGTACCGCGGCCACGCGCGCGAGGCGATCGCCCGCGTCGCGGCCAAGCCCGACCTGTCGAACGACGTGCGCGAGGTGATGACGCGCGCGCTGGCCGATGCGGACGACGGGTCGGATTGACCGGATCGACCGGATTGATCGATTGGACGTTGCCCCGCCCTTGTGAAACACTGGCGAGCCGGCCGAACACGGCATCGCCCCGAACCCGACCGAGGCCGCATGAGGAGACCTGCCATGGCCCAGCGCATCAGCCTGACCCGCTACCTCGTCGAGCAGCAGCGCATAGACGGACTGATTCCCGGCCAGCTGCGCCTGCTGCTGGAAGTGGTCGCGCGCGCCTGCAAGGGCATCAGCCAGGCGGTGAACAAGGGGGCGCTGGGCGGCGTGCTCGGCAGCGCCGGCACCGAGAACGTGCAGGGCGAGGTGCAGAAGAAGCTCGACATCATCGCGAACGAGGTGCTGATCGAAGCGAACGAATGGGGCGGGCACTTGGCCGCGATGGCGTCCGAGGAGATGGCGGGCATCCACCCGGTGCCGAACCGCTACCCGCAGGGCGAGTACCTGCTGCTGTTCGACCCGCTCGACGGATCGAGCAACATCGACGTGAACGTCAGCATCGGCACGATCTTCAGCGTGCTGAAGAAACCCGCGGGCCTGGCCGGTGTGACCGAGGCCGACTTCCTGCAGCCGGGCCGCAATCAAGTCGCGGCCGGCTACTGCGTGTACGGCCCGCAGACCACGCTGGTGCTGACCTTCGGCGCCGGCGTCGCGCTGTTCACGCTCGATCGCGAGCAGGGCTCGTTCGTGCTGACGCAGCAGAACCTGCGCATCCCGGAGGACACGAAGGAATTCGCGATCAACATGAGCAACATGCGCCACTGGGACGCGCCGGTGCGCCGCTACATCGACGAATGCCTGGCCGGCAAGGAGGGCCCGCGGGCCAAGGACTTCAACATGCGCTGGATCGCGAGCATGGTCGCCGACGTGCACCGCATCCTGACGCGCGGCGGCATCTTCATGTACCCGTGGGACAAGCGCGAACCCGGCAAGCCCGGCAAGCTGCGCCTGATGTACGAGGCGAACCCGATGAGCTGGATCGTCGAGCAGGCCGGCGGCGCCGCGACCAACGGCCACCAGCGCATCCTCGACGTCCAGCCCTCCGGACTGCACGAACGCGTCAGCGTGATCCTGGGCAGCCGGAACGAGGTCGAGCGGGTCACGTCGTACCACGACTGAGCGGGGGTCGCGCGCAGCCTGCACGCGGGGCGCTACGCTAAAATCGCCCATTCCGCCGGAGTAGCTCAGTCGGTAGAGCAGCTCATTCGTAATGAGAAGGTCGGGGGTTCGATTCCTCTCTCCGGCACCACTTCAAAGCCCGCGAACGTCCATAAACGTCCGGGCTTTTTTGCTTTCCGAGGGAAATCGGCCGCTTTTGCTTCCATGATCGTCCGCTTGATTGTATTTGAATCCGGGGGCACATGGGGGCATATCTGGGGGCATCGGCGAAAAAAGTGGGGGCACATTTGCCACTCTGCGCGATGCCGGGGCATCATCAACCAGCTCGGTCGCACCGTTGTCAATTACAGCGCGGGCGCGCTGCACGCTCGGCCGGCTGACATTGAGCATGTCGGCGGCTTGGATCTGGCTAACTGCATCAATTGATGCAGTTTCTGACGGCCGCCCCTCACCAAGATTCGCCAGCCGTGCCGCCACCATCGCGCGCCACCCGCTTTGCCAGATCGGGATCAGCTTTCGCTACCTTGTCGGCCATCCGCTGGGTGCGCTCGCCAGCGCCAGATTGCGCCGCGCGGTCAGAAACGGTATCTAATCCGGCAACGTTGCCGGATTTGGGCTTCCCAACGGTTTGTGCCTTCGCCCAATCCTGCGCGCTGGCGACAATTGCCGTCTGCTTTGCCCTACGTTCAGTCTCCACCGCCGCCCGAATCCCCGCCAGCAGCTCGTCGGCTTCGACCGCTACCGCTGCCTACTGGCCCTTCAAAACATCTCATGGACCCTGACCAGCAGCCGCAGCAGCTCGTTCGGGGAATAGGCGTCACAAGGTGGGATGGTTGTCAACGATGCGCGGTCTTCGGCTGTGTCGGTGCCCGCATCGATGCGATTCAATATGGCGACCTGCGCATCAAACCCACCTACTGCCCGCAAAGCCCCGCTGATTGCCGACTCCAGCCTCGGGTCGACAGCGGAACCGAGACCGCGCCGGCTCGCTTCAAGTGCGGCGACGCGGCGCTCAATGTCCATTCCAGGCCTCATGCGCTATTGCGCGCAACTCGGCGTCGCTGTACTTGTCAAACGGCGAGCCGGTCGCGCGGCGCTCCGACTGCGGTGATTCGGGCGTGTTGCGCGCGAGCTCCCACAGCTCGGCGTCCGTGAGTTCGCTCAGCCAGCGCTCGGTCTCTTGCTCGGCAGCCGCGAGCCGGCGCTTCTCAAGCTCTGCCAGTCGCTGCTCAAGATTGCGCATTCTCGGCCTCCTGCGCGGCACGCCGCTCCAGCCGCTCAATGATGGCTGCGCAGCGCGGGGTCATCTCGCGGTCTTCAGGGTCGCACGGCCTTGGTGGCACCGGCGGCGGATTCTCGCCACGCCGCAGCGCCTCCAGGTGTTCCGCGAAGGCCAGCGCCCACGCATCTTCATCCTCGGCGCTCCACGAATTTGGCCGCCGCCTCGCTTAGAGCTGCGTCAATCGCGCTTCAAGACTCGTTGCCATGCCCACCCTCCAATGCGGCGATGCGCCGCTCCAGTTCATCAATCTCGCTCACGCGGGCGAGCGTGCCGACTGCGGTAATCAGTTGCGCGCCCTGCGCCGGTGCCAGCTCGCCGGCAGCGACAGCTGCCAGCACCGCGCGGCCCTGCTCGGTCAGCGTGCCATCTGGCAGCGCAATAAGCTGCGGCTGCTCGATTGCCCGCACCGGCGGCAGTACGCGCTCCAGTAGCAACCGGGCTGCGGCCACGTCGCCAGCCTTGGCGGCTTCCACCAGTTGATCGACGATTGCCGGGACGTGCTGGGCGATGTTCGCGCGCAGCTTGGTGATCGCCGATTGACCCGGTTTCCTGCCTTTCGGGTTTCCTGATTCGCCGGGTTTCCACCGGCCGGGTCGTTTGTCCGTCATTGCTTTCCCCTTGCTGAATCAAGCCAGCTGGCGATAGCCGAGGATGTCGCTGAACCATGCGCCGTTCGGCGTCTGCGATTCCATCGAATGTTCAACAGACAGGGTGTTCCACGTTCCATTGGCCGGCGTCAGGATCGAATCCGCGATCGTGAACCGCTTGCCCAATCCGTATTGCGCACTGAGCAGCGTGCGCACCGTGACGCCTTGGCTGCTGTAGGTCGGGTAGCCGAGCATGCCCGACTGTGGTGAGATAACGGGGATCTGATCCTGCTGTCTCGAACCGTTCACCGGCCAGATCGCAAGCACCCCGTTATCGATGCTGTAGAAGATGCCGGCCGCGCGCGCGCAAGACTTGATCTTCGACAGCGTGGTGCCGGGGAAGTATGGATTCATCAACGTCACTTGCACATTGTTGTTCTCGAACGCGTAGCCTGCTTCTTTCGCAAAGTCGGACATGACGGCAGACACTTGGGTCGGGCCGATGTAGGAACTTGCGGCAACGGGCTTGAGGGCCGCGGCGGCTCCCTGCATGCCGTGCGCCGACAGGCAAGTATTGGGAGCATCGTGCATCGAACCCTCGGCGCTCACCATGACGCCGGTGAAATAGGTTGATCGTTACGTCGATCCGGCGACGTTGCAGTGATGTGTTCGTGGTCATGGTTTTCCTTTCAGTTGGGTTGGATGGGCTGTGGCCGCACGCCACAGCCGCACGAGCAAGTCGCGCAGGGCTTGCCGGGATGGTTGGTCAGTTGGGCCGCGCTGGTCGTACGCATCGATCAGGTAGGCCACCAGCTCGGCGCAGTGCGCGCGGATCAGCCGCTTTTGCGCCGGGGTCAGCGCCTTGGTGTTGCTCGCCCACAGCCCGTAATCGTTGCCGAGGAAAAGCCGGATGCCGGCGCGGCGCAAGCGTTCGATGATGGTTTCAGGTTTCATGACGCGCCCCTGCAGGCTCGAACGCATCGCACCGTTGCAGCTTCGTCCGTAGGTCGCCGACAGCGGGATCTCCGATGCCGGCCTGTTGCCATGCCATGCAGCGCCGGCCGTTCAAGTGCTGACACTCAAGGCACAGCCCGCGGTCATCGCCCTCGCGGTCGCGCAGCACCAGCTTGTCGGCGACGGATTCGGCCAGGTCGGCGGACCGGCCCCTGCGACGGAACAGTTCGAAGCGCGCGTAGAGCAGCCCACCGACAGCAGCAGCCGCAGCTCGCGCAGCCGTCAGGCCGGGGTTGCCTTCGGTCCGCCAGTCATCGTCAGCGGCAATGATCAACGTCAGACAAGGGAACTTCGCGCGCAGCGCCTTTGCCACCGGCAGCAGGTTCCCGCAGTTGAACGTGACAGCCACCGCGTGCCCAGTCTGCTCATGAATCGTCGCGCCGGTCGCGTAGCCCTCGGCGATCACGAGTTTCCCGCTCGGTGTGCCGATGGCGAAGTAGAGCCCTGAGACTCTGCCGCCAGGCATGAATCGCTTAGTCCCGTCCGGCGCGATGGTCTGCAAGTTGTGCAGGTGTCCCTCGGTGTCGCGCATCGGCACCAGCAAACTGTGCGCGCCTTCGGTGCGCAGGCCGTGCGGCTTCACGTTCTTCGCGGTGAGATAGGGGTGATCGTCGCCGGCGGGCTTGGCAGCAGCCCGGCGCACTGCGGCAGCCGCAGCAGCATCGGCGTGTCGCTTGCGCTGCTCGGCGTCATGTTGCTTGCGCAGCGCGTCCATCCGGCGCGCGTAGGCTGCGCGCTCGGCCGGCGTCAGCTCGCGCTCGTTGCGGCGCGATTCGACGAACCCGCAGCGGAAGCAGTGCGCGACGCCGTGGTCGTCGCTCATGATGGTGACGCCGACCGTCTTGTCTCTCGGCGAGCGCCCACATTGTGGACAGGTGGTGCGGTAGTCGCCGGGCGCGAAGTCGGTCCAATCGATCATCGCGGACCTCCGATCACGATGCGCGCGACGATCAGCGCGATGCAGCACCCAATCTCGGCGACGTAGCGTTGATGCGCCGCGTGCCGATCGCGGGCCAGCTCGAGCCGGTATTGCAGCACCCACGCGGCGCGGTCCAGTCGTTCGAGTGCGGCCTTCATGGCTGCCCCCCGATCAGTCGCAAGAACACGCGCAGTTCCTCGACGCCTGAGCAATGCCGCGTCAGGCCCCACCGGCAGACCAGAAAACCGCCCGCGCTCGAATCGTGGACGGCGTAGCCGCGCAGTGCCAGCTCAGCCCGCAGTGTTGCGAGCGCCTTTGCATCGGCGTGGTCGGCGGTAGAATAGGCGTGCTTAGTATTCGTCTCGGCCGTCGCGGGTGTCGCAGCCCCGGCGGCTTTTTGTTGGGCGACCACGATCAGGCAGCCTTTCCGACGGATTCGAGCCACGCCGTCACGGAACCTGCATTCCAGCGTGCGCAACGCGAACTCAATCGCACCGGGGCCGGGAACGTGCCTTCAGCGATTCGCTGATATAGGGCCGACCGACCGAGCCCGGTTAGCGCCTCGACGGTCTGCCGTCGCAGCAGCGCGGACGGATTGGATGCCGACTCAATCGGTTGATGGGGTGATGCGCGGTGGTTCCGCCGAGCGTTTGCAGTTGCCATGTGCAGCCTTTGTGTTGGAAAGCTGCATTGCATCAACCCGTTTTCACGGGTTCGCTAAACCGTGAAAATCAGCCGCTCAGGCGCTTGCGTTCCTCGGCGCAGATGTTGCGGAAGCGCGCCCACTCCATCCCCTTGTCGGCGGTGCTGCCTTCGATGTAGCGCCCGAGCCTTTTCGTATCGTAGAAGGTGAAGCCCCTCGGCGGCTTGGCTACGAGCATGCGCCATAGCTGCTCATTGGAAAGCTCCGCGCCAGCCGCGAGCGCTTTGCGGATCGCCGCGCGGATGGGGCTTATGGTTCCGGGCTTGCGGCCATTCTCGAACACTTGGCCGGCGGCGGCTTTCTCGGTGAGTAGATCGATCAGCGCGTCATAGAGGCGGGGATCGTTTTCCGCGAATCTGCGCTCCGTTTTCAGGCTCCGGTTGAGAATGTCCGGGTGCCCCAATAGGTGACTCAGCGGGATCGCGGTCGGCTTTTTCTTCTTCAACTCGCACCCCTCGGTGCCCCTGAAGGGCGCCAGCCCAGCCCGCAGGGAACGGGTTTTCGCGCCGTCGCGCTAGGGCTGGCGGAAAGGACTAAAGCATCCCGGCGTAGATTCGACGGAGCGCCTCCAGGTCGCACTTACCGCCCCATGCTTCTATTTCGCGCTCGCCGCATTCGCCGTGAAGGCGCAGCGCAAAGAACTGCAACTCGCTCAGTTGCTGAATACGCGCCAACATGCCATGAAATATCGGATAGTCGTCGTTGCTCTCGGCCCCGAGAATGCGCATCACGCCTTCCGCCAGCATGCCGATTTCATGGTTTGATTCGCGGACAAGCTCCAACCTGTCCTTGGGCAACAGCCAGTCATCCGTATCGGTAGACTTGCGATCCACCGATGACAACACGGCCCCGATGGTGCCAGCGCGGGATCTTTTCGAGGCGACAATTGGGATAGCCATGATTCACTCCTTCGTAGTGAGTTGTGGTCAGGCGGTCGATTGGGTTCGATCCAACTCGGCCGCCGCCTTTGCCCCGCATAAACCGGCGCGGGGCTTGCCGGTTTTCATGCCGCGCCGCGCAGCGGGATCACGTCCGCGCCAGCGGCCAGCTTGTCCAGATAGTCCGACCACCGCTGCATCATTTCCCTGCGTGCCGGCAGGTGCGCCGTGCGGTTGTACGCGCGGCCGTTCACATCCTTCACGGTGTGCGCAAGCTGGTGTTCGATCAGGTCCACGCGCTCGCCGAGCACTTCATCCATGATCGTGCGCGCCATCGCCCGGAACCCGTGGGCGGTGTGTACTTCGGCGCTGTAGCCCATGCCGCGCAGCGCGCCGTTCAACGTGTTTTCGCTCATGGGCCGCTCGCCGGTGCGCAGGCTCGGGAACACATAGCGCCCGTGCCCGGTGAGCGGATGCAGCTCGCGCAGGATCGCCACCGCCTGCCGGCTCAGCGGCACGATGTGATCGTTGCGCATCTTCATCTTTGCGCCTGGGATGCGCCACTCGCCAACGTCCAAGTCGATTTCCGACCACTCGGCATGTCGCAGCTCGCCGGGCCGCACGAACACCAGCGGCGCGAGACTCAAAGCCGCCCGTGTGGCGGGTTGCCCGGTGTAGGCATGGATCGCGCGCATGAGTTCGCCGGCCGTCTTCGGCTCGGTGATCGCCGCGTGATGCCGCGTTGTCTTCGTCGCCAGCGCTTCGCGCAGGTCGGCGGTCACGTCGCGCTCGGCCAGGCCGGACACCACTGCGAAGCGGAATGCCTGCCCGATGGTTTGCTTGACCCGGTGCGCAGTCTCGGTAGCCTTGCGGTCTTCTACCTTGCGCAGCACGCGCTCCAACACGTCACGCGCGCCGATGGTGGAAATCGGCAGCTTGCCGATGTAGGGGAACACGTCCCGCTCGAGCCAGCGCGCGACCTTTTCCTGAGTCGCCGCCGTGCGTGATGCCACGGTCTTATCGAGCCACGCGCGGCCCACAGCCTCGAACGTGTTTGCTGCAGCCTCGGCCCGGGCCTGCCGTTCTTCACGCTTGGCAGCACCGGGGTCCGCTCCCTCGGCCAGCAGCTCGCGCGCCTTGTCGCGTGCCTTGCGTGCCTGCGCGAGCGATACGTCCGGGTAGACACCGAACGCCAAGCGCTTTTCCTTCCCGCCGAAGCGGTACTTCTGCCGCCAGTAACGGCCACCGGCCGCAGTGATTTCCAGGTAGAGCCCGCCACCGTCGGCGTGCTTGCCCGGCGTGGTGAGTCTGCGCAGCTTCGCGTCGGTCAGTTTCATGGGGCATCCCGTCCAATCTGGGGGCACATTTGGGGGCATATTCTGCCACCCGACCGACAATCACAAGCACCCATGCGGCCTACAGGCCGGTTTGCGATTCCTCTCTCCACCAAGCCCCCCGCGTTGACAAGGCTTGAAACCCGCGTAATTCCCGGCATCGCGGGTTTTTCTTAGCGTCACGCCGTTCCATCGAGACCGACAAGGCTGGCGGCATCGGCCTCTTGCCGGATCCGCCGCTACCAGCGCAGGTAGAACATCGCCTTCGCCAGGAACACGATCAGCACGACATGGCAGAACACGCTCAGGTGGATGAGCTGGAAATGCCGTGACTTGAGCCGGCCGGTGCCGCTGAGCGTCATCGCGGTGATGAAATGCGCGAGCACGCTCGCCGCGAGCCCGATCTTGATCCACAGCAGCAGCGCGAAACTGCTGGCGAGCGGATGCGCGAGCGCGCCGCGGTATTGCCAGGCCATCGCGACGCCGGCGCCGTAGAGCAGCAGCATCACGAACGGCATGAAGCGGCGGGCGCGGCGGCCGATCGCAAGTTCCACATTGCGCATCGCCTCGCGCCCGAGCGGCTTGCGGATGCCCTCCAGAATCAGGACCTCGAAGAACACCGTGCCGACGAACGTGATCGCGGCATACAGATGCACGGTGACGAGCCAGAAATGGCTCATAGCTGCCGACGACGAACGGTTCGCGCCGGCGCGCGCGCCGCGCACCGCGCAGACCGGGCCGCCAGCCGCATGCGCGCGACCTCGCGCCTAAGCCGAGCCGGCCGGGGCCTGCTCCGCCGTCTTCCACTCGTGCGCGTGGACCAGGCCAGGATCGTCGGCATGGTCGACCAGCATGCGCGAGACGCGGTCCTGCCACAGCGCGCCGAAGCGGATCTGCTCCGCTTCGTCGGCCTTTCCGGCCGCCGCCTTCGGAAAGAGCTGTTGCATCTCGAGCGCCGGCGGCACGCCGGCCATGTCGAGATCGAGCACCACGCCGCGGCCGCTGTCGCAGCGCCGCAGTGCCAGCAGGCCATCGATCGGCGCATCGAACTGCAGCAGGCTGCGGCGTGCGAACCGGCGGTGCGGCCCGATGCCGCCGAAGCCGGTCTCGGGCGCCGCGCCGGTCAGCAGCGTCGCGATCGAGGCGATCACGCCCGTCGTGCCCTGTTCGCGACTGTCGCGCAGATAGACCTCCACGCCGCCGCGTTCCGGCAGTTCGTCGCCATAAAGAAAAGCAAGGCCGCGGCGCACCATCAGGTAGGCGCCGGCCACCGTCGGGCACGAGTGCCCGGCGAGCTTCACCGCGTCGGCGTAGCCGTAGGTCATCGCTCCGGTGCCCGACACGCCCAGGAACGCGGCCAGCGGGTCGCGCAGCGTGACGGTCGGGGCTTCGGCAAAGAAAGCGGGAAAACTCATGGCATCGTCCGGTGGGGAAAAGGGCCGTGCATTCCGCGCGGCGCGAGCGCGACTGCGACGCTCCGGAATGATAGGGCGCGGCAAATCCCTTGTTCCCGGTGCTTGCAATTCCGGCAGGGGATCGGCCGCCCGTGCCGAAGAAGGCAGGACGATCAATCGCCTCCAATGCCCCCCAGAGCCTCCACCTTTTGTACAATCACGCATTCCGAGGAGCGTTGCAGCGCCCCCTGCTTTGGCGGGGCGTGAGGCTCGGAACCCTGCATGCAACGACGCTCGCCCACGTCTTCTTTGTGCGGTGAGTCCCCCCTGAAGCGTGGTCTCTCGAACCTGTCCGACTGGAGACCGAACGATGAACGCTGCCGTTCTCAAACCCGCCGCCGCCGACAGCGCGGTGGCCGACCTGAAGCTCGCCGACTGGGGCCGCAAGGAAATCGGCATCGCCGAGACCGAGATGCCCGGGCTGATGGCGATCCGCGCTGAGTTCGCGCAGGCGCAGCCATTGAAGGGCGCGCGCATTGCCGGTTCGCTGCACATGACGATCCAGACCGCGGTGCTGATCGAAACGCTGCAGGCGCTCGGCGCCGAGGTGCGCTGGGCCTCGTGCAACATCTTCTCGACGCAGGACCACGCGGCCGCGGCGATCGCCGCCGGCGGCACGCCGGTGTTCGCGGTCAAGGGCGAGTCGCTCGCCGACTACTGGGACTACACGCATCGCATCTTCGAGTTCGGCTCGAAGGGCTCGGGCGAAGGCCCGAACATGATCCTCGACGACGGCGGCGACGCGACGCTGCTGATGCACCTGGGGCGCCGCGCGGAAAGCGATGCATCGGTGCTGGCGAACCCGACCAGCGAAGAGGAGCGCGTGCTGTACGCGGCGATCCGCGCGAAGCTCGCCGTGGACTCGACCTGGTACAGCCGCAAGGGTGCGGAGATCGTCGGCGTGACCGAAGAGACCACGACCGGCGTGCATCGCCTGGCGGAGATGGCGGCCAAGGGCACGCTGCTGTTTCGCGCGATCAACGTGAACGACTCGGTGACCAAGTCGAAGTTCGACAATCTGTACGGCTGCCGCGAGTCGCTGGTCGACGGCATCAAGCGCGCGACCGACGTGATGATCGCCGGCAAGGTCGCGCTGGTCTGCGGCTACGGCGACGTCGGCAAGGGCAGCGCGCAGGCGCTGCGCGCGCTGTCGGCGCAGGTGTGGGTGACCGAGATCGACCCGATCAACGCGCTGCAGGCGGCGATGGAAGGCTACCGCGTGGTGACGATGGACTACGCCGCGCCACGAGCCGACATTTTCGTCACCTGCACCGGCAACCGCGACGTCGTCAGCTACGCGCACATGGCGGCGATGAAGGACCAGGCGATCGTCTGCAACATCGGACACTTCGACAACGAGATCGACGTCGCGAGCCTGGAGCAGAAATGCAAGTGGGACGAGATCAAGCCGCAGGTCGACCACGTGACCTTCCCGGATGGCAAGAAGATCATCCTGCTGGCCAAGGGGCGGCTCGTGAACCTGGGCTGCGCGACCGGCCATCCGAGCTACGTAATGAGCTCTAGCTTCGCGAACCAGACGCTCGCGCAGATCGAACTGTTCACCCGCCCCGACGCGTACCAGAAGGGCCAGGTCTACGTGCTGCCGAAGCTGCTCGACGAGAAGGTCGCGCGGCTGCAGCTCTCCAAGCTCGGCGCGCAGCTGACCGAACTCAGCGACGCGCAGGCCGCGTACATCGGCGTGGCGAAGAGCGGGCCGTACAAGCCCGACAGCTACAGGTATTGAGCCCGGCTCCGAGCTTCGCGCACTCGGTGTCGCTACGCCGCCCGTTCCCGGCCAGCGGCCCATCGCGCATCGATGCCGTCATGCGTGCCGACCAACTCCTCGTCGAACGCGGACTCGCCGTATCGCGCGCGCAGGCGCAGCGGCTGATCGCGGCCGGCGTGCGCTGGCGCGCCGGCTTGGGCGAAGTCGGCTGGCGCACCGTGCGCAAGAACGGCGACGCGCTGCCGCCTGCGGCCGAGATCCTGCTTTCGGACGCGGCCGAGCTGCGCTACGTGTCGCGCGGCGGATTGAAGCTCGAAGGAGCGCTGCAAAGCGCCGGCATCCAGGTCGCCGGCCTGCGCTGTCTGGACGTCGGCCAGTCGACCGGGGGCTTCACCGACTGCCTGCTGCAGCACGACGCGGCGAGCGTGATCGGCGTCGACGTCGGGCATGGGCAGCTGCACGCCAGGCTGCGCGCCGACCCGCGCGTGCGCTGCATCGAAGGCGTCAACGCGCGCACGCTCGATGCTCACGATTTGATAGCTGACAACGTAGATACCACTTCGGCCAAATGCGGATTTAGTTCAGGATTCGAGCTGATCGTCGGCGATCTGTCGTTCATTTCGCTGACCCTCGTGTTGCCGGGGCTGGTGCCGCTGCTCGCAGCCGACGGCGCGTTACTGCTGCTGGTCAAACCGCAGTTCGAGCTGCAGCCGGCGCAGATCGGCAAGGGCGGCATCGTGCGCGATGCGGCGCTGTACGAGCAGGTCGAACAGCGGCTGCGCGGCGCCGCCGCGGCAAACGGCCTTGCGGTGCGCGACTGGTTCGACAGCCCGATCCGCGGCGGCGACGGCAACCGGGAATTCTTTCTTCACGCGACCCGCGCGATGAGCATCACGGGCGCACCACCGACCGCAGTCCAGCCATGAGCGCAGCACAGAACCTTCCAATCAGCTTCGAGTTCTTCCCGCCGAAGACGCCCGAGGGCGTGGTCAAGCTCCGCGCGGTGCGTCGCGCGCTGTACGAAAAGCACCCCGAGTTCTGCTCGGTCACCTACGGCGCCGGCGGCTCGACCCAGGGCGGCACTTTCACTGCGGTGCGCGAAATCCTGGACGAGGGCGTCGCCGCGGCCTGCCACTTCTCGTGCATAGGCGCGACCCGCGCGAGCGTGCGCGCGCAGTTGGCCGAACTGCGCGCGATGGGCGTGAAGCACCTGGTCGCGCTGCGCGGGGATCTGCCGAGCGGCTACGGCGCCGGCGGCGAGTTCCATTACGCGAGCGACCTGATCGCGTTCATCCGCGCCGAGACCGGTACGGAGTTCCAGATCCATGTCGCCTGCTACCCCGAAACCCATCCGCAAGCGCGTTCGCCGGCGGCCGACCTGCAGGCGTTCGCGACCAAGATGCGCGCCGGCGCCGACGTCGCGATCACGCAGATGTTCTTCAACGCCGATGCGTACTTCCGCTTCGTCGACGAGGCACGCGCGCTCGGCATCGCCGCGCCGGTGGTGCCAGGCATCATGCCGATCATCAACAGCAGCGGGCTGATGCGCTTCGCCGAAGCCTGCGGCTGCGAGATTCCGCGCTGGATCCAGCTGCGGCTGCATTCGTTCGGCGACGACCATGCGGCGATCCGCGCGTTCGGCCTCGACGTGATCACCGCGCTGTGCGAGCGGCTGCGCGCGGCAGGGGTGCCGGGGCTGCATTTCTACACGATGAATCAAGCGGAAGCGTCGCTAGAGATTTGCAGACGGCTCGGCCTCTGAATACCAACTGCCGTTTGCCACGGTTCATCGTGTCGATCCCGCTACGCAGGTCGATCCCGGCCTCGGCGGGGCCCTTCTTGTATGCCCATTCGGCCCGCCGGCGGTATAAGCAAGTAACAAAATCATCGAAGCCGCTGCCCGCGCGCGCGCCGTGACGGCTAGACTGCGAACTTGCCGACCCGGGCCCGTCCTTCGCAAGAAAGAACCGGGAGCGAGTCGACGCAGGCCGTTGCCTCGCCTTCATCGAATCCGAATTCATCCGCTGGAGAACCACCATGCCAGAGAACCTGAAATTCGAAACCCTCGCCGTGCACGGCGGCTACAGCCCCGATCCGACGACCAAGTCGGTCGCGGTGCCGATTTACCAGACCGTGTCGTACGCGTTCGACGACACCCAGCATGGCGCCGACCTGTTCGACCTGAAGGTGGCGGGCAACATCTACACGCGCATCATGAACCCGACCACCGCCGTGCTGGAGGCGCGCGTGGCGGCGCTGGAAGGCGGCGTCGGCGCGCTTGCGCTGGCCTCGGGCATGACCGCGGTGTCGTACTCGATCCAGACCATCACCGAGGCCGGCGACAACATCGTCTCGGCGTCCACGCTGTACGGCGGCACCTACAACCTGTTCGCGCACACCTTTCCGCAGATGGGGATCGAGGTGCGTTTTGCCGACTACCGCGACCCGGCTTCGTTCGCGAAGCTGATCGACGGCCGCACCAAGGCGGTGTTCTGCGAGTCGATCGGCAACCCGCTCGGCAACGTGACCGACCTGGCCGCGCTGGCCAAGGTCGCGCACGACCACGGCGTGCCGCTGATCGTCGACAACACCGTGCCCAGCCCCTACCTGTGCCGGCCGTTCGAACTGGGCGCCGACATCGTCGTGCATGCGCTGACCAAGTACCTCGGCGGCCATGGCAACAGCATCGGTGGCGCGATCGTCGACTCCGGCAGGTTCCCGTGGGCAGAGCACAAGGCACGCTTCAAGCGTCTCAACGAGCCCGACGTGAGCTACCACGGCGTGGTCTACACCGAGGCACTGGGCCCGGCCGCGTACATCGGCCGCGCGCGCGTGGTGCCGCTGCGTAACCTGGGCGGGGCCTTGAGCCCGACCAACGCGTTCCTGATCCTGCAGGGCATCGAGACGCTGCCGCTGCGCATGGACCGGATCTGCGACAACTCGCTCGCGATCGCCAAGCATCTGGCCAAGCACCCCAAGGTCGCGTCGATCAACTATGCCGGCCTGCCCGAGCACCCGGACCATGCGCTGGTGAAGACGCAGATGGGTGGGCGCGCGTCCGGCATCATCAGCTTCGGCCTGAAGGCGACCGACGGCCGCGCCGCCGGCGCGCGCTTCCAGGACGCGCTCAAACTGTTCCTGCGGCTCGTGAACATCGGCGACGCGAAGTCGCTCGCCTGCCACCCGGCGTCGACCACGCACCGCCAACTCAGCCCACAGGAACTGGCGAAGGCCGGCGTGTCGGAGAACATGGTGCGGCTGTCAGTCGGCATCGAGCATATCGACGACCTGCTGGCCGACCTGGATCAAGCCTTGGCGAAAGTCTGACGCGCTTCAGCTGACGCGCGCCGACTTTCATTCTTCATTCCGGCTGAACCGCGTCCGGTTTGCGGTTAACGAGGTAAATGCCGGGCAGCACCAGCGCGAGGCCGACCGCGTGGTACGCGTGGATCGGCTCGCCGAGCACCAGCCAAGCCATGACCGCCGCGTACAGCGGCCCGAGGTATAGCACCACGCTGACCCGGGCCGCGCCGAGTACACGCAGCATCATCGAATACGCGAGATACGCCGCGTAGCCGGGCAGCACCGCGCCGGCGAGCGCGAGTTCGAAGCCGGCACGCGAGAACGCCGGCTGCGGACCGGTCACCGCTTCCCAGGCGGCGAACGGCAGGATCACCAGCACGCCGGCGAGACTCACCGCGCCGAGCCGCGCGCCGTCCGAGAGCGGCGTGGTCCAGCGCTTGAGCAGGATCGAGAAAAAGGTCCACGACAGCGTCGCGGCCAGGATCCACAAGTCCCCGACGACCCAATGCACCTTGGCCAGTTCGGTCCACTCGCCTTTCAGCACCACGTGCACCACGCCGGCGAGCGCGAGCGCGACGCCGCAGCCCTGCAGCAGGCTGAACGGCTCCCTCAGCCAGAGCCGCGACACCACGACGATCATCACCGGCGACAGCGAATAGATCAGCGCGATGTTGGTCGCGCTGGTGGTCTGCCCGCCCAGGTACACCCAGGCGCCGCAGATCCACATGCCGAGCGCACCCAGCACCAGCATGTGGCGCCAGTCGGCCAGCACCGCGCGGCGCGCAGCCCACAGTTCGCCGCGGTAGACGAAGCAGAACGCGGCGCCCGCCATCAGCCAACGTTCGCCGGCGAGCAGGTTCGGCGCGATCACGCCGGGCGCGCGCCGCGCAATCAGGTAGTTGACCGACCACAGCGCCGGCACGATGAAGATCAGCGCGGTGGCCAGATGCTTGCGCGACGCGGACGGCATGCGCCGATTATCGGCGCCGCGCCATCACCGTTCGTCGTAGCTGACCACCACGCGGTCGGTGACCGGCTTCGCCTGGCAGGTCAGCACGAAGCCCTGCGCGATCTCCCAGTCCTCGAGCGTGAAGTTCTTGTCCATGCGGACCTCGCCTTCCTGCACCTTCGCGCGGCAGGTGCAGCAGACGCCGGCCTTGCACGAATACGGCAGATCGAGCCCGGCCCGCAGGCCGGCGTCGAGCACATGGTCATCGCGCCCGACCCGCATCGCGATCGGCTTGCCGTCGAGCACCACGGTGAGGTCGACCTCGCCGGCCGGTTCCTTGTGCTGGCCGGCCGCGACCGCGGCCCGGCGTTCGGCGGCGCTCAGGCCCTCGAGCGTCGGCGAGGTGAAGCGCTCGGTGTGGATCTGGCGCTCCGGCACGCCGGCCTCGCGCAGCGCGGCCTCGGTGGCGTCGATCATCGCCTCCGGGCCGCAGATGAAGACCTCGTCCATGCTGCCGACCGGCAGCAGCGCCGCGATGATCTCGCGCACCTTGTCGCCGTCGATCCGGCCCTCGAGCAGGTCCACCTCCTGCGCCTGGCGCGACAGCACGTGGATCAGCGTCAGGCGCGACGGGTAGCGGTCCTTCAGGTCCTGCAGCGTCTCGTTGAACATCACGCTGTTCATGCGGCGGTTGCCGTACACCAACGTGAACTTCGATTCCGGCTGCTCCTCCAGCGTCGATGCCATGATCGACAGGATCGGCGTGATGCCGGAGCCGGCGGCGAACCCAACCCGGTGCAGCGCGCGCGGCCGGCGCACGCCGAAGCGCCCGTCTGGCGGCATCACCGCCAGCCTGTCGCCGGCTTTCAGCTGCCGCGCGGCCCAGTTCGAGAACACGCCGCCCTCCATCGGCCGGATACCGACCTCGACCTCGTGCGCATTCACGAACTGGCTGCGCGGGCAGCAGATCGAATAGTTGCGGCGCACCGAGGCGCCATCGATGTCAGCGCGCAAGGTAAGGAACTGGCCGGGCTCGAACGCGAAGGTGTCGACCAAATCCGGCGGCACCGCGAAGGTGACGGCGACCGCGCCGGCGGCCTCCGGGCTGACGCGGGCAACGGTGAGATCGTGGAAGCGTGGGGCGGCCATGTCAGCTTTCGATCGCGCAGCACGTCATCCGCATCGTCTGAAACGGATTCAAGAGGCCGCGGAGCAGGCCATACGAGGACAGCCGCGGAGCGGGCTGCGCCCGGCCGCAGGCTGTGCCCCCTTCGAGGGGGATGGCGAAGCGACACGCAGTGCGCGAAGACTGGGGGTGTTCCATATCAATGCGGCTTGAAGAGGTCGAACGGCTCCATGCAATCGAGGCAGCGGTACAGCGCCTTGCACGCGGTCGAGCCGAAATGCGAGGTCTCGGTCGTGTTCTGCGAACCGCAATGCGGACAAGCCACCGGTTTATCTTGATAGTTCGCTATTGATTTGGTAGTAAACCGGATCACGCTCGCGCCGGTGTGCGCCCGATGGTGCGGCGGCGCGATGCCGAATTCGCGCAGCCGCTCGCAGCCGCTCGCGCTGATCCAGTCGGTGGTCCAGGCCGGCGCGAGCTGCGTGACGACACGCGCCGCGATGCCGTTCTTCGCCAGCACATGGCGCACGTCGTCCTCGATCTGGCTCATCGCAGGACAGCCGCTGTAGGTCGGCGTGATGACGACCTCGATCACGCTTCCCGCCCACCGCACCTCGCGCAGGATGCCGAGCTCAGCAATCGTGACCACCGGGATCTCGGGGTCGGTCACCGCATCGAGCAGCCCGCGCACCCATTCGAGCCGCGCGTCGCCACCAGACCTGGACGCGTCCGCGCCTGAGTCATGCGCGGCGGCAGGCTCGCGGGACAAGGCCGCGCGGCTCACCAGACCGCCTCCGGATGCTGCCGCGCGAGGCTCTGCATCTCGCCGAGCAGATAGCTCAGATGCTCCGAATGCACCCGGCGCTTGCCTTGCGGCAGATGGCCGCCGGCGCTCGGACGGGTCAGGGTCGCTTCACTCAGCGCTGCGTCGACCAGCTCGTTCCAGGCGTCCCTCAGCGAAGTGGCGGCCACGCCGGTGCCATCCTGCAGGGCTTGCTCCTCCGCGTCGCTGACGGTCCAAAACTCGGCTGTGTACGGCATCAGGTGCGCGAGCGCCGCCTGGCTGCGGTCGTGCGATTCGGGCGTGCCGTCGCCCAGGCGTACCAGCCAGTCGCGCGAGTGGCGCAGGTGGTAGTGCATCTCCTTCAGCGACTTCGCGGCGATCGCGGCGAGTTGCGCGTCCCGGCTCGCCTGCAGCGCGTCCCACAGCAGCACCATCAGCGCGCTGTACAGGAAATTGCGGGCGATCGTGGTCGCGTAGTCGCGCTGGGACGCGGCGCCCGGGGCCAGCGGGCCGTGGTGCGGCAACTCCAGCAGCGTGTAGTTGCGAAACTCCGCCGGTTCGCGGAAATAGGCGAGGCGATCCTCGGTGCAGCCGCCTCCCATCAGCGTGGCCGCGTGCTGGTACAGCAGCCGCGCCTGGCCGATCAGGTCCAGGCTGATGTTGGCGAGCGCAATGTCTTCTTCCAGCACCGGGCCGTGGCCGCACCATTCGGCGTTGCGCTGGCCAAGGATCAGCGCGTTGTCGGCCAGGTGCAGCAGGTAGTCGAGCGGCGCGGTCGGCGCAGCGCTTGCTTGCTCGGCCATCACATATGCCCCACTTCGTCCGGAATTTCGTAGAAAGTCGGGTGCCGGTAGATCTTGTCGGCCGCCGGGTCGAAGAATTCGCCCTTGTCCTCGGGGGCGCTCGCGGTGATCGTCGCCGACGGCACGACCCAGATGCTGACACCTTCCTGGCGCCTGGTATAGACATCGCGCGCCATCTGCAGCGCCTGACGCGCATCGGCCGCGTGCAGGCTGCCGCAATGCTTGTGCTCCAGGCCCTGCTTGCTGCGCACGAACACCTCCCACAGCGGCCAGTCGCGAAGTGGCTTCGCGACTGGCCCTTGGCCCGGCTCGTTGTTCAACCCCTCCCCGACCCTCCCCGCTCCAGGGGAGGGCTTGCCAGCCTGTGCTCCGGGTGCGTTCATGCGGCTTCCCTCAGTTCGCGTGCCTTCTGTTTCTGCGCATAGGCGAGCGCGGCGTCGCGCACCCATTCGCCTTCCTCGTGCGCCTTGACCCGCGTCGCGAGGCGCTCCTTGTTGCACGGACCGTTGCCGTTGACCACGGCCCAGAAATCATCCCAGTCGATCGCGCCGTAGTCGTAATGCCGACGCCCCTCGTTCCACTTCAGATCCGGATCGGGCAGCGTCACGCCGAGCACCCTGGCCTGCGGCACGGTCGCGTCGACGAATCGCTGACGCAACTCGTCGTTGCCGATGCGCTTGATGCCCCAGCGCGTGCTCTGCGCGCTGTGCGGGCTGTTCGCGTCGGGCGGGCCGAACATCGCCAGCACCGGCCACCACCAGCGGTCCACCGCGTCCTGCACCATCGCGCGCTGCGCCGCCGTGCCCTGCATCTGCGCGAGCAGGCTCTCATAGCCCTGGCGCTGGTGGAACGACTCCTCCTTGCAGACGCGAATCATCGCGCGCGCGTAGGGTCCGTAGCTGCAGCGGCACAGCGGCACCTGGTTCATGATCGCCGCGCCGTCGACCAGCCAGCCGATCACGCCGACATCGGCCCACAACAGCGTCGGGTAGTTGAAGATCGAGCTGTACTTGGCGCGGCCCGCGTGCAGCGCGTCCTGCATCTGCTCGCGCGAGGTGCCGAGCGTCTCGGCCGCGCTGTACAGGTACAGGCCGTGGCCGCCCTCGTCCTGCACCTTCGCGAGCAGGATCGCCTTGCGCTTCAGACTCGGCGCGCGTGAAATCCAGTTGCCCTCGGGCTGCATGCCGATGATCTCGGAATGCGCGTGCTGGCTGATCTGGCGCACCAGCGTCTTGCGGTAGTCGTCGGGCATCCAGTCCTGCGGCTCGATCCTGCCGTCGGCGTCGATGCGCTCGTCGAAGCGCGCCTGAAATGCGGTCTCGGCCGCGTCCGGCGGCTTCGGCACCGCCTTCAGCGCTCCCTTGCCGGCATCCGTGGCGTCAGGTACGTCGAGTGACTGGGTGTACATCCGGTTCTCCTGAATCCGTTGATTGCAAGACGGACATTGCGCGAGGAAAGATCGACCGACCGATCGCCCTGAAGCGATGGTAAGCCGTCGGCGGCCACCGCGCACGCCGATCGGTTGTCGCAGATCAATATGATACATAAAAAGTGGCCATTTCTTGAATTTTGTGATGTAACTGCTACTCTTGAACTCGACGCCGCAACGCAGCGCACACCGACCACCCCCGTACCCCAAGGAGACCCGATGTCCAGCCACAAGGAATGTTTCGCCGACAAGATGGAACTACCGCCGCCGGTCGAGCAGCCGAACATCTACCCGCTGTCGTGGAACCGCAAGACCCGGAAATTGCAGGAAGTCTGGGAAGCCTCGCTGCGCGAGCACTGGGATCCGGAAAAGCTCCCCTGGGACACGCTGGACGTCGACAGCTACTCGTGGGAAGAGCGCGAATCCATCGCCTACTGGTGGACGCTGCTGTCGGTGTTCGACGCGTCGGCGCCGCCGGTGTTCGCCGGCGCGCTGATCAAGACCTACGAGGTGCACGAGGAAGACCCGGTGCGCAAGTGCTTCTTCTCGGTCACGCGCGACGAGCAGAACCACGAGATCATGTGCGGCCTGGCGATCACGAAGCTGCTGGAGCATCCCGATCCGCTGAGCTACGAACCCAAGACCGAACTCGGCAAGCGTCTGCAGAAGAACGCGCAGTGGCTGTACTTCAACGGCGGGCGCTACTGGAACGGCTACAAGCAGGCCGTGCCCAAGTACGACCTGGCGGTGCTGTTCAGTTCGTTCCTGATGGGCGAGATCGCGGCGGCCACCATCTTCAAGCAGATGTTCGAGAGCGCGCGCGAGCCGGTGTTCAAGGAAGCGTTCAAGAACATCGGGCGCGACGAGGGCCGCCACATGGCGATCTGCATGGCCGTGATGGAGCGCGACTACCCCGGCATGAAGGACGAGATGAAGGCGATCGTGACCAAGCAGATCCGCGCCGGCTACCTGTTCCTGTCGGCGGTGCTGTTCGAGCCGCCGATGGAGTTCTGGGATCTGCCGGCCGACTTCATCGCCAACCAGCGCGAGGGCGAGGAAGTGGCGCGCGGCGCCGGCTTCGGCATCCCGAGCTACGACATGAAGAAGGAGAACTGGCGCAACGCGATCGTCAACCTGAAAGGCGTGCTCGATCGCTACAACATCCCGTTCCCGGCAATTCCGGAGGTCGGCATCACCGGCGAGGAAGTCTCCGAAGTCGACATGCAAGACATCATTCCGGTGTTCTAGGCCCACCCCCAGGCTTCGCGCACTTCGTGTCGCTTCGCCAACCCCCTGCAAGGGGGCACACTCAGCGGTCCGGCCAAGCCGGCCCCGCGAGTGTCCACACATGGTTTCATCGACCTTTTGACTCGGCTCGGTCGCTCCCTCTTATATTCGTGTTGCCCTCCGTGGCCGTGCCCATCAGATGCAGGCATCGGTCCGCCATCACAGGAGTCATTCATGTCCCGCGTCACCATCGAGCCCTCGGGAAAGTCCGTCGAGTGCGTTGCCGGTGACACCGTGCTGATGGCGCTGGAAAAAGCCGGCTACGCGCTGCCGAACAACTGCCGCGCCGGGGCCTGCGGCGAATGCAAGGTCAAGGTGCTGTCGGGCGAGTACGACCAGGGCATGGTGCTCGACATGGCGCTGACGCAGCAAGAGCGCAGCCAGGGCTTCGGCCTGATGTGCATGGCCAAGCCGACCTCGGACGACATGGTGATCGAATGGGGAACGGCCGATGCGCGGCCCAAGCTGTTCCCGCCGCGCGAGGGTGCGTTGTTCGTGGTCACCGACAAGCGCCCGGTCGCGGCCCGTGTGATCGAGCTGCACCTGCGCCCGGTCGGCAAGCCGATCCGCTACTGGCCCGGCCAGTACGTGACCGTCGGCGACCCGCGCGCGGGCATCGCGCGGCGCGCGTACTCGATCAGCAACGCGCCGCGCCCCGACGGCGAGCTGGCGCTGCACGTGGCGCGCGCCGAAGGCGGCGTGACCAGCGCCTGGATCCACGACCGTCTGCAGGTCGGTGACGGCTTGAAGATCGATGGCCCTTATGGCACCTTCATCGGCGATCCGGCCGTCGACACGCCAGTGCTGTGCCTGGCCGCCGGCACCGGTCTCGCACCGATCCTGTCGCTGACCGAGGCGGCGCTGCGGCGCGGCTTTCGCAAGCCGGTCGTGCTGCTGCAGTCGGCGCGCACGCGGGAAGACGCGTATGCGCACGGCATGATGTCGTGGTGGCGCACCAAGCACCGCAATTTCGACTACCAGGTGACGCTGACGCGCGAGCAGCACGAAGGGTTCCTGCATGGCCGGGTCGACGTCGTGCTGCCGCGGCTGTTCCAGGATCTGTCGAAGCACACGATCTTTGCCGCCGGCAGCCCCGAGTTCACCGCCAGCTGCGTGGACACCTGCAAGCGCCTGGGCGCCAGCGCGGACCGGATCTACACCGAAGGCTTCTTCGCCGTCCAGCGCGCGACGGTGGCGGACGCCGACCATCTGCTGGCCACGCCATGACCCTTCCGGACCGCGCGGCGGCGCTGATGCAGGCGCGCATAGCCGCCTACCGCAACCAGGTCCGCTTTCGCGCCGGGTCGCTGATCATCTCGGTGTTCGGCGACGCGGTTGCGCCGCGCGGCAGCCGGGTCTGGATCGGCAGCCTGATCCGGCTGCTCGAACCGCTGGGCATCAACGAGCGGCTCACGCGCACCGCGGTGTCCAGGTTGGCGCAGCAGAAATGGCTTCGGATCGAGCGCGAGGGCCGCCGCGCGAACTACCTGCTGACGCCCGACGGGCAGCGCCGCTTCGAAGAGGCGTCCCGCGCGATCTACGCCAGCCAGGCGCGGCCCTGGGACGGCCGCTGGCGCCTGATGCTGCTGGTGCGCGAGCTCGACGGCGCGGCACGCGAGCCCTTGCGGCGCGCACTGGCGTGGCAAGGTTTCGGCCAGATCGGATCGGGCTGCTTCGTGCACCCGAGCGCCGATCCGGAGCAGACACTGCGCGCGCTGGCCACCGAAGGGTTGCCCGACGCGCAGCAGCAACTGATGCCGCTCGTCGCGAGCAACCCATGTCAGGAACCGCGCGCCAGCGACGCCGAGCTGGTGCGCCGCGCCTGGGACCTCGAAGCGCTCGAGCAGCACTACGCGGAATTCGACGCCCGATACCGTCCGATCCTGAACGCGCTGCAAGCGCAAGGCACCGTCTCTGCAAAGGGCGTGCAAATCGATCCGGAGCGCGCCTTCCTGCTGCGTACCTTGCTGATCCACGACTGGCGCCGCCTGCTGCTGCGCGATCCGGAACTGCCGGACGTGCTGCTGCCCGCCGGATGGCACGGCCAGCCCGCGCGACAGCTGATCCAGGCGTTGTACCGCTTGCTGCTCGCGCCTTCCGAGCGCCATCTGGACGCGCAATTGCAGCTGGCCGATGCGCGCGCGCTGCGCGCCCGCACCGATCTGGGCAAACATCGTTTTGCGCCGGCGGCGAACGCGCAGGCGGAGCCGGTTCAGGCGGCGGCGTCCAGCGTGTAGTGCCGGCCGCGACCGCGGCCCAGGATTTGCAGCAGCTGCGGCAGCGCCGCCTCAAGCGACGCGCGCAGCGTATGCGGCGGGTTGATCACGAACACGCCGCTGGCGGTCAGGCCCGGTCGGCGCGGCGCGGCGGTCGGATCGGCTGCGGCCGCGCGGCGCGCGTCGTCCTGCCCTATCGAAAGCTGCGCGTCGAGCCAAGCGCGGCCGGCCTGGTTCGCCAGCGTGCGCAGGCGGCGCGGCAGCGCATGCGCCTCGGGCCGCGGAATCACCGGATACCAGACCAGATAGCTGCCGGTGGCGAAGCGCTTCAGGCCGTCCTGCACGCAGGCGGCCACGCGCGCGTAGTCGCTCTTGATCTCGTAGCTCGGGTCAATCAGCGCCAGCGCGCGCCGCGACGGCGGCGGCAGCAATGCCTTGAGCGCCTCGAACCCATCCTGGGCGGCGGCCGTCACCGCATGCCCGGCGCCCAGCTGCGCGATGTTCGCGGCGAGCGAGCGAGCGTCGGTCGGATGAAGTTCGAACAGCCGCAGCCGGTCGCGCACGTCGGCGCGCAGCAGCCGATGGATCACGAACGGCGAGCCGGGGTAGATGCGCAGCCCGCCATCCGGGTTGAAGCCGGCGACCAGATCCAGGTAGTCCTGCAATATCGGCGTGACGACTCCGCGTGGAGTCGCGCGACGGGTTGGCATGTCGATCGCGCGACCATTGGCTTTTGCTACATTATTGGAAGCATCAAGGGAAGCCAGGACAACGGCTTCCCCCGTATTCGTTTGAGAATCTGGAGCCGCGGCGTGCAACTGCGCGAACAGCTTGAGCACGCCGGTCCTGGCCTCGCCGGTGTGCGTCGCGTAGTCGCCGTCGAGCCGGTACAGCCCGGCGCCGGCATGGGTGTCGACCACGGTCAGCGCGGTGTCCTTGCGCGTCAGATGCCTGAGCACGGCGATCAGCACCATGTGCTTCAGCACATCGGCATGGCTGCCGGCGTGGAACGCGTGACGGTAGCTGAACATCGGGCGATGGTAGCAACCCGACGACCTCGGCCGCGGCATCGCCCGCTCACGCCCAGTACTTGGCGGGCCGCACGCCGTTGATTTTTCGTATAATGGCCGGCTTCGCAGCGAAACCGTGGCTCCGCGGCGAAGTCCGCCGCGCGGCGCCTCGGCCTTGCGATTCGATCCACTCGTTTCGCAGCTGGTTGGCAAGCCCGCACGGCTCGAGTGACTGCCTAAGAGATTCCCGCCAGAGGAATTCCGACCGCAGAAAAGAGCCCGCCAAACCCTCTTCGCAAGAGAGAACTCATGTCCCAGACCTTCAGCGCAAAACCCGCTGACGTGGTGCACGAGTGGTTTGTGATTGACGCGACCGACAAGGTCCTCGGACGAGTAGCCAGCGAAGTTGCTCTCCGTCTGCGCGGCAAGCACAAGGCCATTTACACGCCTCACGTCGACACCGGCGACTTCATCGTCGTCGTCAACGCCTCCAAGCTCCGCGTCACCGGCGCGAAAGAGCTGGACAAGATGTACTACCGCCACACCGGCTATCCGGGCGGCATCCGGGCCACGAGCTTTCGCGACCTGCAGGCGCGCCATCCGGGGCGTGCGCTCGAAAAGGCCGTCAAGGGCATGCTGCCCAAGGGCCCGCTCGGCTACGCGATGATCAAGAAGCTCAAGGTCTACGGCGGAGCCGAGCATCCGCACAGCGCCCAGCAACCGAAGGTGCTGGAAATCGGAGGAGCCGCGTCATGATTGGTGAATGGAACAACGGCACCGGCCGGCGCAAATCGAGCGTCGCCCGCGTGTTTCTGAGAAAAGGCAGTGGCCGCATCACGGTCAATGGCCGCGACATCGCCGAGTTCTTCGGCCGCCAGACCTCGATCATGATCGCGAAGCAGCCGCTGGTGCTGACCGACCACGTCGAGAGCTTCGACATCCAGATCAACGTGCAGGGTGGCGGCGAATCGGGCCAGGCTGGCGCGGTGCGCCACGGCATCACGCGGGCGCTGATCGATTACGACGCCACGCTCAAGCCGGCACTGAGCCAGGCCGGCTTCGTCACGCGCGACGCGCGCGAGGTCGAGCGCAAGAAGGTCGGCCTGCATTCGGCCCGCCGGCGCAAGCAGTTCTCGAAGCGCTGATCGTCGCCGCTGCGGACCGGCATGGCCGCGTCGCGAAAGCAAAAACCGCCGCCCGGCGGTTTTTTGTCGTCTGCGGTAGCATTCGCTCATGGCCCGGCCGCAGCCTTGCGGCCACCCAGGAGAACCATTCGATGAGCGCTGTTGCAGAAATCCCCGCCGCTACGGCGATGCCCGACCCGATCGTCTTCACCGACAGCGCGGCCGCCAAGGTGGCCGAACTGATCGCCGAGGAAGGCAACCCGGATCTCAAGCTGCGCGTGTTCGTGCAGGGCGGCGGCTGCTCCGGGTTCCAGTACGGATTCACATTCGAAGAGGTCGCGAACGACGACGACACGACGATGGTGAAGAACGGCGTGTCGCTGCTGATCGACGCGATGAGCTACCAGTACCTGCTCGGCGCCGAGATTGATTACAAGGAAGATCTGCAGGGCGCGCAGTTCGTGATCAAGAACCCGAACGCGCAGTCCACCTGCGGTTGCGGGTCGAGCTTCTCGGCCTGATCCGCGAGAAGGGCGTCCACAGGCCGCAAGCACATGGAAGGTCGCCAACCGGCGGCTTTCTTTTTTTGTGCCGCGGCCCGTCGTCCGGCCGCCCGGCGATCCCGCGATCCACGCGCCGCATGACCCAGCCCACCGACGACAAGGCCGGCAGTTCGCTGCTGTGGCTGGTCGGCGTGGGCTTCTTCATGCAGACGCTGGACACGACCATCGTCAACACCGCGCTGCCGGCGATGGCGAAGAGCCTGGGCGAGAGCCCGCTCCGCATGCAGTCGGTGGTGGTCGCCTATTCGCTGACGATGGCGATGCTGATCCCCGCGTCGGGCTGGGTGGCGGACCGCCTCGGCACGCGCCGCGTGTATCTGGCCGCGATCGTGCTGTTCGCGATCGGCTCGGCGCTGTGCGCGCTGTCGCAGACATTGCCGCAACTGGTCGCATCGCGCGTGGTCCAGGGCTGCGGCGGCGCGCTGCTGCTGCCGGTCGGACGCCTTGCGGTGATGCGCGGCGTGCCGCGCGAGCAGTTCCTGGCGGCGATGAGCTTCGTCGCGATTCCGGGCATGGTCGGGCCGCTGGTCGGCCCGACGCTCGGCGGCTGGCTGGTGGTGGTGGCGTCCTGGCACTGGATCTTCCTGATCAACCTGCCGGTGGCGGTCGCCGGCTACTTTGCGACGGTCCGGCACATGCCGGTCGGGCGCGACCACCCATCCGGACCGTTCGACGTCGGCGGCTACCTGATGCTCGCGTTCGGCATGGTCGCGATCTCGATGTCGCTCGACGGCCTGTCCGACCTCGGCCTGCGCCAGGCGACCGTGCTGGTGCTGATGATCTTCGGGCTGGCAAGCCTCGCCGCGTACTGGCTGCACGCCGCGCGCCGGCCCGACCCGCTGTTCTCGCCGACGCTGTTTCGCGTGCCGACGCTCTCGATCGGGCTGATCGGCAATCTGTTCGCGCGTCTCGGCAGCAGCTGCATGCCGTTCCTGATCCCGCTGCTGCTGCAAGTCTGCTTGGGCTATACGCCGCTCGAGGCCGGTCTGATGATGGTGCCGGTGGCTGCGGCCGGCATGGCGTCCAAGCAACTCGCGACGACGCTGGTGCGCTGGATCGGCTACCGCAACGTGCTGGTCATCAACACCGCGCTGGTCGGCATCGCGATGGCGAGCTTCGCGGTCACGTCGCCCGACGTGCCGCTGTGGCTGCGCGTCGTTCAGCTGGCGCTGTTCGGCGCGGTCAACTCGCTGCAGTTCACCGTCATGAACACGGTGACGCTGAAGGACCTGAGCTTCGCGCAGGCGTCCAGCGGCAACAGCCTGCTGTCGATGGTGCAGATGCTGGCGATGGGCATGGGCGTGGCGGCAGCCAGCGCGGTGCTCGCCGCCTACTACGGCTACTTCGAAGCATCGGGGGCCGAGCGCACGCTCGATGCGTTCCACGCGACCTTTGCGACCATGGGCCTGATCACGATCGCGTCGGCCTGGATCTTCTGGCAGCTCGAGTCCGGCATCGAGCGCAGCAGCGGGCCGCACCGGCCGGTGGAGGCCGGCGGCTCCGCGCCCTGATGCGGCCGGACAAACGCCTCGGGCGAGATTCAGGCCGGATGGATCGCGCCGAGCACGCGCGGGCCGCGCGCGCCGGTCACGCCCGGCAGGTTGCCAGGCTCGCGCCGCAGGGTCTTGCGCGCCAGCCACGCGAAGGCGGCGGCCTCGACCTGCAGCGGCGGCAGGCCGTGCGCCTCGGACGAGGTGACCGCTACCAGCGGCAAACCTGCCTGCAGGCGCTGCATCAAATGAGTGTTGAGTGCGCCGCCGCCGCAGACGATCAGCGTGCAGCTATCCGCGCCTTGCAGCGACAGCGCGTCGGCGGCGCAGCGCGCGGTGAATTCGGCGAGCGTCGCCTGCACGTCGGCCGCGGGCAACGCTGCAAAGCCTTGCAGCCGCGCTTGCAGCCATTCCATGTTGAACAGGTCGCGCCCGGTGCTCTTCGGCGGCGGCGCGGCGAGGAACGGCTCGGCCAGCAACGCACCCAGCAGCGCCGGATCGACGCGGCCGCTCGCGGCCCAGGCGCCGCCCGCGTCGAACGCATGACCGGTGTGGCGCTGGCACCAGCCGTCGATCAGCGCATTGCCGGGACCGCAGTCGAAGCCGCGCACGCCGCCATCGGCGAAAAGCAGGCTCAGGTTCGCGATGCCGCCGAGGTTCAGCACCGCAACGTCCCGGCCCGGTTCGCCGAACACCTCGCGGTGGAACGCCGGCACCAGCGGCGCGCCTTCGCCGCCGGCCGCGACGTCGCGGCTGCGGAAGTCGGCGACCACGGTGATGCCGGTCAATTCGGCCAGCAGCGCGGGGTTGTTGAGCTGCAGCGTGTAGCCGGGCAGCGGGCTGGCGTCGGGCCGTGGTGCATCGAACGGGCGCGGGTGATGCCGCACGGTCTGGCCATGCGCGCCGATCGCGGCAACCTGGTTCGCGGCGATGCCGGCCGCGGCCAGCAGTTCGGCCACGACGTCTGCGTACCGCTGCGCCAGCGCATTTGCCGCCTGCGCCGCGCGGTGCAATTCGTCATCGCCCCGCGTGTTGAGTGCGAGCAGTTCCGCTCTTAATTCAGGAGCAAACAATGCAGACCGATGAACGGCTACCTGCGGTTTTTGCTTTGATAAATCGACCAGCACGCCGTCCACGCCGTCGAGCGAGGTGCCCGACATCAGGCCGATGAAGAAGCGGTCCGGCGCGTCATCCATGCCGACCCGACTTTCCGGCCTGCGCTGCGCTACTGACTGCTGGCGGTCTTGATCAGCGCCGCGTCGGCGAGCTGCATGCGCATCGACGCAGCGCGCTGCTCGAACGCCGGGCGCTCCGCCGCCGCGAGCGGCGCGGTGTCGCTCTGCTGCGCGAGCAGCACCGGGTTGCGGTAGACGCCGTTCACCCGGTACTCGAAATGCAGGTGCGGGCCGGTAGCCCAGCCGGTCTGGCCGATGCGGCCGATATCCTCGCCCTGCGTCACGCTCTCGCCCTGGTGCACCAGGATCCGGCTCAGGTGCGCGTACACCGTGACGTGGCTGCCGTCCGGCCCGGGGCGATGCCGGATGAAGATCACGTTGCCGTAGCCGGTCTGTTGCCCGGCGAACTGGACGACGCCATCGGCGACGGTGCGCACCGGCGTGCCGATCGGGCCGGCGAAGTCGATGCCTTCGTGCATCTTCCATTTGCGCAGGATCGGATCGAAGCGCATCTGGAAGCCGCTGGTGATGTGCGAGAACTTGACCGGCGATTTCAGGAATGCATGGTGCAGGCTGCGGCCGTCCAGCGTGTAGTAGCTGCCGCGCCGCGCCGCGCCGGTCGCGGTCGGATCCTGGAACCACACCGCGCTGTACGTCTTGCCACGATTGACGAACTCGGCGCTCAGCACGCGGCCGGTCACGTTGCCGCCGGAAATCGGCTCGCCGTCGGCCTGCAGCGTCTCGTACACCACAGAGAACCGGTCACCCTTCTTCAATCCGTTCTGGAAATCGATGTCGCTGCCGAAGATATCGACGATCTGCGACAGCACCCCGTCCGGAATCTTCGCTTCGTCGGCAGCCGCGACCAGCGTGGTATCGATCGTCGCGCTGCCGAGCTGCGACACGGCCATCAGCGGTGCGACCTCGACGCGGGAGGTGAAGCCTTGCGGCGTGCGCTCGACCACCAGCCGGTGGAAGTTGCCGCTGGCGTCGGTGATCCAGCGCGCGGTGAGGCGGATCAGGTGCTGGTCGTCGCCGGCCTGCGCGGTGACCGAGCGGCCGGCGCCACCGAGCAGGCTCTTGCGCGTCTGCGCGTCGCTGCGGATGAATGCGGCCGCTTCGGCGTCGTCGACGCCGAGCCGGCGCAGCAGCGTCGCGGCGCTGTCGCCGGCGTGCGTGGTGTCGGAGCGGTACAGCGTGAAATGGTGCGCGTCCAGTTGCTCGGCCTGTTCGGCAGCCGGCGCCGCCGACGGCTGCACCGCTTCGAGGATCTGGCGCACCGGAAGGTCCGACGGATCGGGCCCGAGCGACGCGACCGCGTACGCGCCGCCGCCGACACCGAAGAGGATCGCGGCGACCACCGCACTGAAACGTCTGGGATGTCCGTGGACCAGGCCCGCAAAAGCCTGCCCTGCGGCGAGTAGACCGTTCTTCAACTTAGGATTCCCAACGATGAATGAACCTGACCGGCCGCCGGCGCCACGGCAAGCAAGTTGCGGCGGCGCGTCGGATTGTGAGATCAGGGGCGCCACTTAAAATCGGGCGCAAGAGACAGCCCGCGAGTATACCGGCGGTAACCCCTCCCGGTCAAAGAAATCGTTATGAATTCAAATCAAAGTACTACTTTCCCGGTCGATCAGCGAGTACGCGACGCGCTCGCGGTCACGCTGCGCGGCTGCGAAGAGCTGATCCCGGAAGCCGACTGGGTCGCGAAGCTGGCGCGCTCGCAGGCGACCGGGGTGCCGCTGCGCATCAAACTCGGGCTCGACCCGACCGCGCCCGACATCCATATCGGCCACACCGTGGTGCTGAACAAGATGCGCCAGCTGCAGGACCTCGGCCACACGGTGATCTTCCTGATCGGCGACTTCACGACGATGATCGGCGACCCGTCCGGGCGCAACAGCACGCGCCCGCCACTGACGAGAGAGCAGATCGAGGCGAACGCGCAGACCTACTACCGGCAAGCGAGCCTGGTGCTCGACCCGGCGAAGACCGAAATTCGTTACAACAGCGAATGGAGCGACCCGCTGGGCGCGCGCGGCATGATCGAATTGGCGGCGAAGTACACCGTTGCGCGCATGATGGAACGCGATGACTTCAACAAGCGCTTCAAAGAGGGCCGTTCGATCAGCGTCCATGAGTTCCTCTACCCGCTGATGCAGGGCTACGACAGCGTCGCGCTGAAATCCGACCTGGAGCTCGGCGGCACCGACCAGAAGTTCAACCTGCTGGTCGGGCGCCATCTGCAGCAGGAATACGGCCAGGAGCCGCAGTGCATCCTGACGATGCCGCTGCTGGAAGGTCTGGACGGCGTCGAGAAGATGTCCAAGTCGAAGAACAACTACATCGGCATCTCGGAGGACGCGAACACCATGTTCGCGAAGGTGCTGAGCATCTCCGACGCGCTGATGTGGCGCTGGTACACGCTGCTCAGTTTCAGGAGCGAGGCCGAGATCGAAGTGCTGCGCGGCGAGGTCGATGCCGGCCGCAACCCGAAGGACGTCAAGGTGCTGCTGGCGCGCGAGATCACCACGCGCTTTCACGGGGCCAGGGCGGCGGACGCGGCCGAGCAGGACTTCGCGCTGCGCGCGCGTGGCGGCGTGCCCGACGAGATCCCGGCGCTGACGTTCGCGCTCGGCCCTGGCGGCGGCGCCCTGGGCATCGCGACGCTGTTGAAGATGGCCGGACTGGCGGCATCCAGCGGCGAAGGCAACCGGCTGATCGACGGCGGCGGCGTGCGTGTCGACTCCGCCGTCGTCAGCGACAAGGCACTGAAGCTCGGCGCCGGCACCTACGTGCTGCAGGTCGGCAAGCGCAAGTTCGCGCGCGTGACGCTGATATCGCCTTAGTTTCCGCGGTCGATTGCCCGCGCGGCGATGTGTGCCGCCTCCCGGTTTCCAGATCGCCGGCTCGACCCATCAAACGTTGCTCGAACCAGGTGATGTCACGCGCTCATGCCGCCGTCGACCATCAGCAGGCTGCCGGTGACGAAGCTGCTCTGCTCCGAGGCCAGATACAGCACGGACTGCGCCACTTCCTCGGGCCGCCCGTGCCGCTGTAGCGGGATGATCTGGTCAAAGAAGGCACCCGCATCACGCTGCAGCACCTGGCTCAGGCTGGTTTCGACCCGGCGCTGGAACTCGTTCGCGATCGGCCCCGGATGGATCGTGTTGACCCGGATGTTGCGGGCGGCAGCTTCCTTGGCCACCGAGCGCATCAGCCCCACCTGGGCGTGCTTGGCCGTGATGTAGGCATAGGCGCCGGGGTCGCCTCGCACGCCGACGATGCTCGACGTGATGATCACGCTGCCGCCATCGCGCATTGCCGAAATGCCGTACTTGCAGCATAGAAACGCGCCTTTGACGTGGACAGCAATGACCCGGTCGAACTCGTCTTCCGGAAACTCGGCGAGCGGGCAGATCACACCCATGTTGCCGGCATTGCTGAAGATCACGTCGATGCCGCCAAAGCGTTCGGCCGCGCGCTCGAACAGGCGCTTCACTTGCGCGCTGTCCGACACATCGGTCACCTCGAACGCGACGCGCTCGTCACCCAGTTCGGCCACGGCGCGCGCCAGTGACGCCGCATCGAGATCGGCGAGCACGACCCGCGCACCGTGCGCCACGAACAGGCGCGCCGTGGCAAGCCCGATGCTGCCGGCGCCACCGGTGATCACGCAGACCTTGCCTGCAAGCAAATGCTGTTCGTTCATCGCCCGATCCACACGGCCGCCCATGCCGCCTCGGGGCGCGTCATCATCAGCCGCTCCACCAGCAGCAGATCGCCGCCGCGCCACATCGCACTATAGACATATCGACACGACAGGCGCGCGGCACGGGAAGCGCCGGGATGACGCTCGACCGGGCGCACGGCCGATCATTGCGCGCCCGACTGCCGCAGCATCGTCTCCATGGCGGTGTAGCCGCGGGCACGCGCCAGTTGCAGCGGCGTATGGCCCTGGCGGTCCGCGAGTTGCAGGTCGGCACCGGCGGCGATCAGCGCCTGCAGCGTCTGCTGGTGCCGCACGCCGCCGTCGCCGAGCACGATAGCTTCGATGACCGCGGTCCAGTGCAGGTTGTTCACATGGTCGAGCGGGGCGCCGGCGGCGATCAGCTGGCGCACCACGCCGTCGTGGCCCAGATGCGCGGCCGCGATCAGCGCGGTGCCGTCGTAGCGGCTGGTGATCAAGCTTGGGCTGGCGCCGAGCGCGAGCAGCAGTCGCAGCGTCTCCTCGTCGTCGGCGACGGCCGCGATCGTCACCGCGTCATAGCGATCGTTGTCCAGCAGCCCGAGTTCGGTGCCGGCCTTGGCCAACGCTCGGATCGCGTCCCGCTGGCCGGCGAACGTGGCCACGTGCAGCGGCGTGCGGCCGGCGGCATCGCGCGCATTCACGTCGGCGTGGGCGGCCGCGAGGCGCTCGATCGTCGCCGCGTCGCCCTGCCACGCGGCCGCATGCAGCCCGGTGTAGCGCGCGACTTGCGCGGCGCTGGGCGGCACCTGCGCGCGTGCCGTGGTACCGGCTACGAGGCCGGCACCGGCCAGTACCGCCGCCAGCATGGCGTGCAGCGCGCGTCGGCGCAGCGGGATGACCTTCGTCACGAGGCTTGCCGATGCGTCACTTCAGCTGGTCCTGCACCTTGGCGAGGGCGGCCATCGCGCATTGCTCGTCCAGGTGGCCGCCGGGCGCACCGCCGACACCGACGGCGCCGATGACTTCGTTGCCGGCCTTGACCGGCACGCCGCCGCCGAGCAGCAGATAGCCCGGCAGGTAGACCAGGTTCGCGGCCGCGGGG
The DNA here is from genome assembly GCA_030123545.1 of Burkholderiaceae bacterium. NCBI lineage: Bacteria > Pseudomonadati > Pseudomonadota > Betaproteobacteria > Burkholderiales > Burkholderiaceae > Burkholderiaceae bacterium. Next base: position 3,514,938 of record CP126124.1, read on the forward strand.
TTCTTCTGCGCGGTCTCCATGATCGCCTGCGTGGTGCTCTTCGCGGAGACGGAGGTAAAGGCCTTTTGCTGGCTCGATGCCAGAGTGCCCGGGCCGGCGTTGTCGGCGCGCTGCACCGCGCGCACCGTGCCGGCGCGGTCGACCACGGTGGCGGTCACCGCATAGCCGTTGCCGGCGCAGGCAGCCACCGCCGCGCCGGCGATCTGGTTCGCCAGTTCCAGCGAGATGTTCTTCTCGGTGCGCACCGCCTGCGCGCTCGCGGCGGTGGAAACGACGAACAGTGCAAGTGCGGACAGCGGAAGGAGTTTGCGCATGAGAGGGCTCCGATGAGTAAGGCCGTGTGAAACGGGGTTGGGCCATCGGCCGGATCGCCGATCGAACCGCAACGCGCACTGTAGAAACCAGCCGCTGCGCTGTCCATGCGTGCGGCTACGCGCGGCGCTGCGTAGAACTACGGAGAGCCGGGCCGGCCGCAGGCCTGGAGGCCAGCCGCGCGCGGCTGACGTTCACGGCCGCGCCTGCTCGTCCACCAGCGCCGCATACTGGCGGATCAGCTGCGCCAGCGACGCCACTTCCAGCTTGGCGAACAGGTTGGCGCGGTGCGTTTCCACCGTGCGCGGCGAGATCGCCAGGCTGCGGCCGATCTCCTTGTTGGTCAGCCCATCCACGATCAGCGCGAGCACCTCGCGCTCGCGCTCCGACAGCTGCGCATGGCGCGCCCGCGCCTGGCGGCCGGCAAGCTGGCGCTGGCGCGACTTCACGTGCTGGCGCACCGCCTGCTGCAGGGTTTCGAGCAGCAGTTCGTCGTCCACCGGCTTTTCCAGGAACTCCGCGGCACCCGCCTTGAACGCACGCCGGCACATCTCCACCGTGCCGTGACCGGTGAGCATGATGACCGGCTGGTCCACCCCCTGGGCCATCAGCTTGTCGAGCACCGCGAGGCCGCCGATCCCGGGCATGCGCACGTCGAGCACGATCGCGCCGATGCCCTGGCGATCGAAGCCGGCGATGAACGCCTGCGCATCGGACCAGCTCTGCACCCTGAGGCCGACCGTTCCGATCAGCAACGCCAGGGCATGGCGCACCGCGTCGTCGTCGTCGATCAGGTGAACGACCGGAGACAGGCCGGCACCCTTCTCGGCGCCGGTCATCGCGCGCTCCCGCCCGCACCCGGCGCCAGCGGCAGGGTCAGCCGCAGCAGCGCGCCGCGCGGCGCCGCATTGGCCGCGGTCAAGGTTCCGCCGATGCGGTTGGCCAGCGTCTCGCACAGGCTCAGGCCCAGCCCCAGGCCGCCGTCGCGCGTCGTGAAGAACGGCTCGAAGAGCCGCGCCAGCACCTCCGCCGTCAGGCCCGGCCCGCTGTCCTGCACCGACAGCATTCCGCGGCCGTCGGCGGCCCCGATTCCGATTCGCAGCCGGCGTTCACCACTAGGCACCTGCTCCATCGCCTGCAGCGCGTTGGTCAGCAGGTTGTGCACGATCTGCTCCAGCGCCACCGGCTCGGCCAGCACGCGCACCGGCGCCGGCGGGGTCTCGATCACCGGGCTGACGCCGCAGCGGCGGCACTCGGGCTCGAGCAGGTACAACGCGTCGCGCACCGCGTCCGCCATGTCGACCGGCCGGACCTGCGCGCCCGGGTCGGGCCGTTCCACCGCGCGCCGCAGGCGGCCGATCACGTCGGCCGCACGCCGCGCCTGCTCCGCGGCCCGCGCCATCGCGCCGCGCGCGGTGCCCAGTTCGGGCGGTTCGTCGTCGAGCAGCCGGCTGGCCGCCTGCGTGTTGGCCAGCACCGCGGTCAGCGGCTGGTTCAGTTCATGGGCCATGCCGGCAGCCAATTCACCGAGCGCGTTCAGCCGCGCGACCTGGCCCAGCCGCAGCAGTTCCTCGGCGCGCCGGCGTTCGGCGCGCTGGCGCTGCCAGGCCGCCAGCGCGGCCAGCGCGGCGGCAACCAATGCGCCCCAGATCGCCATCCGGCCCCACGGCAACTCCGCCCAGCGGACCTGGCGCTCGGCGACCACGTCGAACGGCTGGCTCGGCGCGGCCAGGCGCTTGCTGAAGTCGAAACGCCAGCCGCTGCCGCCGACAACGCCGGGCTGCAGCACGAAACTCTGCCCGGCATGGGTCAGCGCGACCCGCACCGGGCTGTCGTCCGGCGCCATCGGCCACTCGCTCCACGGCACCATCAGGTGCATGTCGATCAGCAGCGCGAAGCTGGTCGGCTCAGAGGCCAGCACCAGCTGGTAGCGGCCGCGCGCGAAGTCCACCTGCGCGAGCGCGGCATCGCCACTCTCACGCGAGCGGGCCTCGGCCGCGTTCAGGGCCGGATCGGACCAAGGGTCCGCGTCGTCACGGCGCAGCACGCCCAGAATCTGCGGATAGACCGACGACAGCCGCCGCTCGGGCTGCGCCGATGCCGGCGCCGACGGGATCGGCTGCAGCAGCGCGAGCATCGCCATCACCGCGTCCTGCTGCACCATCTGCTGGCTCAGCAGCCGGTGCACGATGCGCGCATCGGTCTCGAACGCATCGCGCAGCTGCGCCAGTTCGATGCGCGCCAGCACCACGCAGCCCGCCGCCGTCACCACGACCCACGCGAGGAGCCACCAGATCCGACGCCGCACCGCTTCGAACATCGGCGTATTTTGCTTGCACGGGGGCCGCGTCGGCTCCCGTCGGGCGCCGGATCGGCCTGCGCCACAATCGCCGGATGCCCTCGACCCAGGTATTTCTGCCGACCCCCCAGCGCCTGCTGCGGGCATCGGTGGCCGTCGCCGTCGTCACGATCGTGATGAAAACGCTGGCTTGGCACGTGACCGGATCGGTCGGCCTGCTGTCGGACGCGATGGAGTCGTTCGTCAACCTGGCGGGCGCGGCGTTCGGCCTGGCGATGGTGACGATCGCGATGCGGCCAGCCGACGCCGACCACCCGTTCGGGCATACCAAGGCCGAGTATTTTGCGTCCGGCTTCGAAGGCATGCTGATCGCCTTCGCCGCCGCCGGCATCCTGTGGGCCGCGGCGCACCGGCTGGCCGACCCGCAGCCGCTCACGCAACTGAGCTGGGGTCTGGGGCTGTCCATCGGCAGCTCGGTGCTGAACGGCGCGCTCGCCTGGCTGATGTTCCGCTCGGCCCGCGCACACCGCTCGCAGGCGCTGGAGGCCGACGCGCGGCATCTGCGCACCGACGTCTGGACCTCGGTCGGCGTCGTGGTCGGTGTCGCGCTGGTCGCTGTCACCGGCCGGCTCTGGCTCGATCCGCTGGTCGCGATCGCGGTCGCGATCAACATCCTGTGGGAAGGCGGCCGGCTGGTGTGGCGCTCGTCGCAGGGGCTGATGGACGAGGCGCTGGAGCCGGAGCTGCAAGCCGTGATCGAGACCACGCTCGCCGGCTTCGCGTACCGGCGCGGCAGTGTCGACGTGATCCGCTTCGACCATATCGCGACGCGCCGATCCGGCCACCGCCGCTTCGTCGACCTGCACATGCACATGCCGGCCGAGTGGACGCTGGGCCGCGCCGCCACGCTGCGCGGCAGCGTCGAGCAGGCACTGATGAGCGCGGTGCCGGGCCTGCGCGCGACGATCCAGCTGCTGCCGAGCGACGTCGAGGCACATTTCGGCGACGAGCGCGACCTGCTGTAACTAGCCAGCCGTGATCGCCCTGATCCAGCGCGTGCGCCGCGCCCATGTCGAAGTCGCCGGCCGAACCATCGGCGCGATCGGCGCCGGCCTGCTGGTGCTGGTTTGCGCCGAGCGCGGCGACGGCGCGAGCGAAGCCGAGCGGCTGCTCGCGAAAATCCTGAAGCTGCGCATCTTCGCCGACGACGCCGGCAAGATGAACCGCAGCGTGCAGGACATCGACGGCCACGGCACGGCCGGCGGCCTGCTGCTGGTCAGTCAGTTCACGCTCGCCGCCGACACCGCGCGCGGCAACCGGCCCGGCTTCGACGCCGCCGCGCCGCCTGAACTCGCGCGCACGTTGTACGCGCATTTCGTCGCGCGGGCGCGCGCGCTGCACCCAGTGGTCGCGACCGGCGAGTTCGCCGCCGACATGCAGGTGCATCTGGTGAACGATGGGCCGGTGACGATTCCGCTGCGGATGGTGTCGGGGGCTCGATAACTGCGCAGAAACCGCACGCCGACCGTGCGGCGCACGGCCGGCGCCACGATCAGATCAATCCGAAATAGCGATCGAAAAACGCGGAGAGTTTGTCCAGCACCGCGTGTTTTTTTGCGGCGTGGCCATTGGCTTTCGAGAATCGAGATACCGGCGGCAGGATGCGGGTGATCGCCGTGCCGGTGGTCGGGATGTTGCCGTCGCGGAAGGCATCGTCGATGAACCCGCGGGTGGCTTCGGGGTCGAGGCCCTCCTGCGCGATGATGCCCTCGAGTTCCTCGGCCTTTTTCGCCGCCACGAACACCTGCCACTGCGCATCGACCGCCGCCTTCGTCGTCACCGAGTCCACGAAGGCTTCGATCAGATCCTTCTTGTTGCGCAGCGACGGGCTCGAATCGATGGCCCGCTCGATCGACGCGCGAATGTCTCCGTCTTCGCCCGAGCCCTTCTTCTTCAGGTACTGCTCGACCAGCAGCAGGATGTAGTCGACGTTGATCTCGACCTGCTTGATCAGTTCGATCTCGAACACCACGTCGTCGTTGATGCGCTCTTTCTCGGCCTGCGCCGACGCCCGAAACTCGGCGTACAGATTCAGGTACAGGCTCTGGTAGTCCTGATACTCGCGCTCGGTGAGGATTTCATGGCCCGCGAAATCGTCGAACGCGGTGAGGATGTTCCTCAACCGAAGGATCGCGCCGAACAGCTTGATGAAGTCCTTTTTCGCCGCTTCGCCGACGATCGCCTCGCCAAGCGGAAATCCATCGACCAGTTCACCCACGCGTCGTTCGTAGTCCGCGTAGTACTCGGCATAGGACTTCAGGAGCACGATGCCCTTCGCCTCCTTGTTGCCGAACAAGGCCAGCGCATCGTTCGTCGCCTGCTCCAGATTGCGGAACGAGACGATGTTGCCGTAGCTCTTGACCGAGTTGAGGATGCGGTTGGTGCGCGAATACGCCTGGATCAGTCCGTGGCTCTTCAGGTTCTTGTCCACCCACAGGGTGTTGAGCGTGGTGGCGTCGAACCCGGTGAGGAACATGCCGACGACGATCACCAGGTCCAGTTCGCGCTGCTTGAGGCGCAGCGACAAGTCCTTGTAGTAGTTCTGGAACTTGTCGACCGAGGTGTCGTAGCTGGTTGCAAAAAGCGCGTTGTAGTCCCCGACCGCCGCGTCAAGAAAATCGCGCGAGCCGGCATCGAGACCCTCCATCTCGAAGGCCTCGTCCTCCAGCAACGCCTCGTCCTGCCCCTCGTTCGCGGCAAAGCTGTAGATCAGGCCCACCTTGAGCCGCTGCGCCGCGGGCAGGCCTTGCTGCTGCTTCGCGAACTCGGCGTAGTACCGCTTGGCGGCGTCGATGGAGGCCGTGGCGAAGATCGAGTTGAAGCCATTCAGGCGTTGCCTGCGCCGAATCTCATCGACCCGGTTCCGGCCGGCGACGACCTCGGCCACGTTGCCGACGATGCCGTGCACGTAGCTGGCATTGCCCTCGCGCTTGGTCTTCTGATCGAAATGCTCGCGGATGTAGCCCACGATCTGCGCGATGCGCTCGGGCGCCAGCAACGCCCGCTCGGTGTCGATCGCCGGGACCTTCTTGTCCTTCACGTCCGGCGCCGTCTTGATCGTGTTGATGTAGTCGATGCGAAACGGCAGCACGTTCTTGTCGCTGATCGCGTCCACGATGGTGTAGGCGTGCAACTGGCTGCCAAAGGTCTGCTCCGTGGTGCGCCGGCGCGGGTCGCCCGACGTTGCCGCGTTGTCCTCGAAGATCGGCGTACCGGTAAAGCCGAACAGGTGATAGCGGCGGAACGACCGCGTGATCTCGGCGTGCATGTCGCCGAACTGGCTGCGGTGGCATTCGTCGAAGATCACCACCACATGCGCGTCGTACACCGGGTGCTTCTTGTTTTTGGCGACGAAGCGGCTGAGCTTCTGGATCGTCGTGACGATGATGCGCGCCTGCGGGTCTTCCAGCTGCCGCTGCAGCACGCTCGTCGACGTGTTGGAATTGGCCGCGCCCTTCTCGAAGCGCTCGTATTCGCGCATGGTCTGGTAGTCCAGGTCCTTGCGGTCCACCACGAACAACACCTTGTCGATGCCCGGCAGGCCGCGCGCCAGTTGCGCCGCCTTGAAGCTGGCCAGCGTCTTGCCCGAGCCGGTCGTGTGCCAGATGTAGCCGCCGGCCTCCACCCTGCCGAGCTGCCGGTGGTTGGTGGATGTGCCGATGCGCTGCAGGATGCGCTCGGCCGCCACGATCTGGTAGGGCCGCATCACTAGCAGCTTTCGGTCCACATCGAACACGCAGTACCGGGTGAGGATGTTCAGCAGCGAATGCCTGGCGAAGAAGGTCTTGGTGAAGCCCGCCAGTTCGGTGATCGGCCGGTTCTTCGCGTCGGCCCACCAGCTGGTGAAGGCGAAGCTGTTGGCGGTCTTGCCGCTCTTGCCGCGCCGGCCGGCTTGCTCTTTCAAGTGCCCGTCGCGCACCGTGTTGCTGTAGTACTTGGTCAGCGTGCCGTTGCTGATGACGAACAGCTGCACGTACTCGAACAGGCCCGAGCCGGCCCAGAAGCTCTCGCGCTGGTAGCGGTCGATCTGGTTGAACGCCTCGCGGATGTCCACGCCCCGGCGCTTCAATTCGATGTGCACCAGCGGCAAGCCGTTCACCAGCACGGTCACGTCGTAGCGGTTGTCGCGCCGGCCCTGCACCGCGTACTGGTTGATCACCTGCAGGGCGTTGTTGTGAATGCTCGCCTTGTCGATCAGGTAGATGTTCTTGACCGTGCCGTCGTCGCGCTTCAACACCTGCACATGGTCTTCCTGGATGCGCGCGGTTTTCTCGACGATGCCGTCGTTCGCGCCGGCGATGCAGGTGGTGAAGAAGCGATCCCACTCCGCATCGGTGAAAGCGAGCTTGTTCAGGCGCTCCAGCTGCGCGCGCAGGTTGGCGAGCAGTTCGCCCTCGGAGGTGATCGGCAGATGCTCATAAGCCTGCGCCTGCAACTGGCGGATGAAGGCGCGCTCCAGCTCGGCCTCGCTCTGGTACGCGGCCTCGCGCACGCCCGGGCCGTCCTGCACGAACTCGGCCACCACCGTGCTCTCGTCCGACAGCGCGATCGGCTCGTACCGGTAGGGCTTGATGTCTTCGCTCATGGGAATTGCCGTTGAGTACTTTTACTCAGCGTATTGAGTCAATCAGAGCCGCCCGATACCGGCTTGCCCGGTACGGCGCGGCGTGCGCGGGGCCGGGGCATGCAGCCGACATCGTCACGGTTCAAGGTGCCGCGCCAGGTCCATGCTGTCGTGCAAGACGCGCAGCACGTCGATGTGGTGCCTGCCGCCCACCCGGAACACCACGAAGTGGCGGCCGTGCCGCCCCTGCCGCGCCACGTGCAGCGTGCGCACGCCCGGCGCGAGGTCGTCGCGCGCCCGCGCGCCCGCAACCTCAGGGCCATCGCAGAGCGCCTGCAGCGCCAGCGACAGCGTGCGGGCATAGGTCTGCGCCTGGCGGGCGCCGAACTGCTGGCGCGTCCACGCCCGGATCGCGGCGATGTCGTGCTGCGCGCTTTGCGCGATGCGGAGCGTCCAGGCCACGTCAGGCCGGCTCGTCCAGCGCCATCAGGTACGCGTCCAGGCTGGCGGCGTCGGCAAAGGTCGCGTAGCGGCCGGCCTCGATGTCGGCCACGCCGACCGCCACCGCCTCGCGCAGCGCCTTGCGGCGCGCGGCGCCGGCCTGCTCGCGTTGCTGCACCATGCGCAAGCCTTCGCGCAGCACTTCGCTCGCGTTCTGATAGCGGCCGGAGGCCACCAATTGCTCCACGAACCGCGCCTGCGGATCGGTCAGCACCACGTTGCGGGTCGGCATGGTCATCTCCTGAAAACGGCGTTGGCATATTCTGCCATGCGGCCGCGTGCGGCGCTCAGGCCGCCTCGCGGAACGTCAGCAGCCGGTCGCGGTAGTGCGCGTATTGCTGGCGGCGCGCGGCTAGTTCGGCGGGCAGGCCGGAGGAAATGTCGTTCACCAGCGCGTCGAACTTGTCGAGGATGGCGACGATGCGGGACTGTTCGGAAAGGGGTGGGATGGGAATCGGCACCGATCTCACGATCTCGGCGTTGAGGTTCTGCACCGTTCCGGCACCAGCGCGCCGGGCAAACTCGGCCTGAACCGGTGCAGAGCGAAGCAGGTGGTACAGGAAATCCGGGATGTAGGAATCGCTGAAACCGCTAACGGCCAGCCAGCCGTCGTGGATGCAGCCCTCGATCTTCGAGATGTATGGGCGACCGAAGCTCATCGAATTGGACAGCACGAAGTCGCCGGGGTAGACCCTTCTCGACTTTGAAGCGCCGGCCTCAGTAACGCGCTCGGCAGTGGCGGTGATGTATTTGCCCTCTGCTGCGACGTCGCCAATCTTGATCCACGGCACGCCGTCCACGGCGTCGGTAATGAAGGATTGAATGGGACGTGGCGATGCGCCGCGAACGATGCTTGCAACCTCACCCAAGGTCGCCCACCTTACGCTTGCTTGCTTGCTTGCTTGCTTGCTTGCTTGCTTGCTTGCTTGCTTGCTTGCTTGCTTGCTTGCTTGCGTCAGCGTCCGCGCGTTCGCCGAAGGTCAAGAGCGCGTCGCGGTAGTACTGGTACTGCCGCCGACGCGCCTCCAGCTCCGCCTCCAGCTCCGCCTCCAGCGCGGTGAAGGTGTCGAGCACTTTCACGATTTCGCGTTGGACTTCGAGTGGGGGGATGGGGATGCGAATCTTCGCAAGGTTCTTGGCCGACACATCAATGACTTTTGTTCCGGCGGCGTGCTTCTTTTTCTGCGCGAAGAACTCCGGTGTGCGGAAGTAGTACGAGAGATATTTCGGCTCTTGCTTGTGCTTGATGACCGTCGCGTGTCCGCCAGTCACGATCTGGGAGTTGCCTAGCCATGCAACGGCCTTGCACACGTCTTCGACGTTTTCGCTGGTGTTTGTGATGATGATGTCGCCGGTGTCTACTTTGGCGAGCGGGGCAGCGGTTTCCGGCGCAACAAATGAAATAGTCTCGTTCGTCCAGACGCCGTAGTAGGTGTAAATCTGGCCGTAGTGGATGCAGCCGATGCCGGATTCCGTGAATACAGATTTCGGAAGGCCGTTGCCGCGTACCAATTCAGCAAAGTCGCCAAGCGCCTTGTACTCCACCCCCTCCGGACACAACTCCGCAATCAACTCGTCGATCCGGCTCATGCCTTTTTCGCCTTCGCGCGCAACTCCTTCGCCGTGACGCGCACGGACTTGCCGTCGCGCACGATGATGATGGCCGTGTCGGTTTGCATCGCGGTCTGGCGCGCCAGCTTCGCCGCGCGCCGCAAGGCCTTCATGGAACCGCGCAGATCGGGGTTCTTGGCTTTGGAGATATCGGGTTGCTTCACGGGTTTTCTCCCCAGTCAAGGAGCTTGGGCATGCTGCCGGCATTGTCGTAAACCGCCCAGTCGTCGACAACCGCGCGGTAATGCTGCTGAAAATTGCGCCACCCAGCGGCGAAGCGACGGCGAATGATCGGCTCCGCAATCTCGTGCCCACCCTGGCGCACGCGCTGGGCAACGCGCTCGATTGCAATTTTCGCGTTGGGCAAGGAAAGGAAATACAGGCTCACGCGATAGCCTTGCGAACGCCATTGTTCGATGTGCCGCAGGTAGCCCTGTCCGGCCAATGTGGTTTCGAAGGCAAAGCTCTCGCCGCGCTGCACGGCCGCCTTGATTTCTTCGAGCATCAGCCGCCCCGCCTTGATGGCGGCGGTTTGGGGCGCAAAGGGGGCCAGACCGGCCGCAATCAGATCGGCGTTGATGAAACGAGGCAGATGCGCCTCTGCCGGCAAAAAGGAGCGGGCAAACGTGGTTTTGCCCGCCCCGTTGGGGCCGGCGATGATGATGATTTTTTTATCGGCGGATGCGCTCATGCGTCGTCGCCCTCCAGATCGGTCACGATCGCGTCGATCTGTTCGCGCAGCGCCGCCTGCCGCGCCACGATGCGGGCAATCTCGGCGTTCAGCGCCTTGATGTCGGTCGCCTCGCGGGTGTCTTCCTGCTCCACGTAGGACGACACCGCGATGTTGTAGCCGTTGGCGGCGATGTCGCCGTTCTCGACCAGCCGCGCAAAGTGAGCTACGTCCTTGCGCGCGGTGAAGGCATCGAGCACCTTCTGCTGGTTGGCATCAAGCAGTTTGTTCTTGTTGCCGCTGCGCACGAACTCGGCGCTGGCGTCGATGAACAGGGTGGCGTTGTCGCGCTTGGATTTCTTGAGCACGATCACGCAGGTAGCGATGGTGGTGCCGAAGAACAGGTCGGGCGGAAGCTGGATCACCGCGTCGATGTAGTTGTTGTCGACGAGGTACTGGCGAATCTTGGCTTCCGCGCCGCCGCGGTAGAGCACGCCAGGGAACTCGACGATGGCGGCGGTGCCGTTCACCGCCAGCCACGAGAGGATGTGCATGGTGAAGGCCAGATCCGCCTTGCTCTTGGGCGCCAGCACGCCGGCCGGGGCGAAGCGCGGGTCGTTGATGAGCAACGGATTCGCGTCGCCCTCCCATTTGATGGAGTACGGCGGATTGGAGACGATGGCCTCGAAGGGTTCGTCATCCATGTGGGCGGGATCGGTGAGCGTGTCGCCGTGCGCGATGTCGAACTTGTCATAGTTCACATCGTGCAGGAACATGTTGATGCGACACAGGTTGTAAGTGGTCAGTTCCTTTTCCTGCCCGAAGAAACCCTGGCGAACCTTGCCTTCGCCGAGAACCTTGGCGAACTTGAGCAGCAAGGAACCGGAGCCGCAGGCCGGGTCGTACACCTTGTTGACCTCGGCCTTGCCGACGACGGCGATGCGCGCCAGGAGTTCCGAGACTTCCTGCGGGGTGTAGTACTCGCCACCCGACCGGCCTGCATTGGCCGCGTACATCTGCATCAAGTATTCGTAGGCGTCGCCGAAGAGGTCGATCGTGTTGTCGGCGAAACCGTTGCCGCCGCCGGCCAACGGCAGATCGCCAATGGCGTCGAGCAGTTTGATCAGCCTTTCGTTGCGCTTGATCACGGTTTCGCCGAGTCTTGGGCTATTGACATCGAGGTCCAGGAACAGGCCCTTGAAATCGTCCTCGCTGTCACTGCCGGTGGCCGAGCCCTCGATGTCGGCGAACACACGGCTGAGGATTTCGTTGAGATTGGTCGCATTCCGCCGAGCACTCGCCTGCACGTTGGCGAATAGTTCCGAGGGCAAGATGTAGAAGCCTTTTTCCCTGACCGTCTCGGCGCGGCCGAATTCGGCGTCGGCATCGCCCAAGCGCGCATAGTCGAAATCCACGCTGCCTGCCTTGCGCTCCTGCGCATTGAGGTACGCGGTGAGGTTCTCCGATATGAAGCGGTAGAACAGCATGCCGAGCACGTAGCTTTTGAAGTCCCAACCCGCAACGCTGCCGCGCAGGTCGTTGGCGATGCGCCAGATGGTCTTGTGCAGCTCGGCGCGCTCGGCTTCTTTGTTGTTGTTCATGGTTCGGCGATCAGGTTCAAGTTCAGTCAAGTTCGACATCAATACGGGTTCGGCAACCCCAACGCCCCGAGCAGCAGAATTTCCAGCGCCTCCATCGCCAGCGCGTCGGCCTCGCTGGTTTCGTGCTCCCAGCCCTGCGCGTGCAGCGTGCCGTGGATCAGCAGGTGCGCGTAATGGGCTTCGAGCGTCTTGCGCTGCGCGCGCGCCTCGCGCGCGACCACCGGGGCGCACAGCACCAGGTCGGCGACGACCACCGGTTCGTGCGCGTAGTCGAAGGTCAGCACGTTGGTCGCGTAGTCGCGGCGCCGGTACTGGCGGTTCAGCGCGCGGCCTTCCGCCTCGCCGACGATGCGCACCGCGATCTGCCCCGGACGCGCGAGCGCATGGCGCACCCAGCGCGCGACTCGCGCGCGCGTCAGCACCGTGCGGTGTACGGCCGCGTCCGCAAAGCGGCCGAACTGCAGCGACACCGAGGTTTCTTGAGGCATTCGTTGCTAGAGCCGGGGCAGAATCTACGTTGTTAGCTATTTATTTAATAGCATCTGCGGGCCGGACCAACTTGCGCCGCGCCGCGTACGCATCGACGATGCGCGCGACCAGCGGATGGCGCACCACGTCGGCGCTGGTCAAGCGCGTAAACGCGATGCCGGCGACGCGCCTGAGCACCCGCTCGGCGTCGACCAGGCCGCTAGGCTGGCTCTTCGGCAGGTCGATCTGGCTCACGTCGCCGGTCACGACCGCGCGGCTGCCGAAGCCGATGCGCGTGAGGAACATCTTCATCTGCTCGATCGTCGTGTTCTGCGCTTCGTCGAGGATCACGAACGCATTGTTCAGCGTGCGCCCGCGCATGAACGCGAGCGGCGCGATCTCAAGCGCGTTGCGCTCGAACGCCTTCTGCACGCGATCGAACCCCATCAGGTCGTACAGCGCGTCGTACAGCGGACGCAGGTACGGGTCGATCTTCTGGTTCAGATCGCCGGGCAGAAAGCCGAGCCGCTCGCCAGCCTCGACCGCGGGTCGCGTCAGCACGATGCGCTGCACGCTGCTCCTCTCCAGCGCGTCGACCGCCATCGCGACCGCCAGATAGGTCTTGCCGGTGCCGGCAGGGCCGATGCCGAACGTGATGTCGTGGCTGGCCATGTTGTCGAGATAGACCGACTGGTTCGGCGTACGCGCGCGCAGGTCGGCGCGCCGCGTGTGCAGCACCAGCGCGCCCTCCTCGTCTTCGGATAGCAGCCCGTCGCCGGCCAGCATCAGTTGCAGCCGCTCCGGCGGAATCGGACGCGCGGCCATCTCGTACAGTGCCTGCAGCGTCTCGATCGCCCGCGTCGCCTGCGCCTTCGCGCCCTCGACCCGGAACGCCTCGTTGCGCCGCGTGATGCTGACCCGCAGCGCCTGCTCGATGCTGCGCAGATGCTCGTCCATCGCCCCGCACAGATGGGCGAGACGCGTGTTGTTCGGCGGCGCGAAGCTGTGTCTGAGAATCAAGCTGATAATTCCGGTCGGCAAGAACCGCAATGATAGGCATCCAGGCAGGCGATCGATGATAGGCAGGCTCACCGGAACGCTCGGCGACAAGAACCCGCCCGAGCTGCTGCTCGACTGCCACGGCGTCGGCTACGAGGTGAACGTGCCGATGAGCACCTTCTACAACCTGCCGGCGACCGGCGAACGCGTGACGCTGCTGACGCATCTGGTGGTGCGCGAGGACGCGCATCTGCTGTACGGCTTCGGCACTGAAGCCGAGCGCGCGGCGTTCCGGCAGCTGATCAAGATCTCAGGCGTGGGGCCGCGCACCGCGCTCGCCGTCCTGAGCGGCATGAGCGTCGCCGAACTCGCGCAGGCGGTGACGACGCAGCAGGCGGGGCGCCTGGTCAAGGTGCCGGGCATCGGCAAGAAGACCGCCGAGCGGCTGCTGCTGGAATTGAAGGGCAAGCTCGGCGCGGACCTCGGCGGCGGCGCGATCGGTGCGGTCAGCGACGCGCGGGCCGACATCGTGCAGGCGCTGCTCGCGCTCGGCTACAGCGACAAGGACGCGGCCGCGGCCGGCCGCGCGCTGCCGGCGGGCGTGGGCGTGAGCGAGGGCATCAAGCTCGCGCTGAAAGCCCTGGCGAAATAGGCGGAGGCGATGACGATACAGACCGACAACCTCGGCAGCGGCCTCGATGGCGGCGCCCGCGATGGTGCCCGCATGGTCTCCGCCGCTGCCGGCTCGCCGGCCGAGGAAGCGCTGGAGCGCGCGCTGCGCCCGAAGCTACTGGGTGAATACGTCGGCCAGGCCAAGGTGCGCGAGCAGTTGGAGATCTTCATTGGCGCGGCAAAGAAGCGCGGCGAGGCGCTGGACCATGTGCTGCTGTTCGGCCCGCCCGGCCTCGGCAAGACCACGCTCTCGCACATCATCGCGCACGAGCTCGGCGTCAATCTGCGCCAGACCAGCGGCCCGGTGCTGGAAAAGCCGAAGGATCTCGCGGCGCTGCTCAGCAACCTCGAGCGCAACGACGTGCTGTTCATCGACGAAATTCACCGCCTGTCGCCGGTGGTCGAGGAGATCCTGTACCCGGCACTGGAGGACTACCAGATCGACATCATGATCGGCGAAGGCCCGGCCGCGCGATCAATCAAGCTCGAGTTGCAGCCGTTCACGCTGGTCGGTGCAACCACCCGCGCCGGCATGCTGACGAATCCGCTGCGCGACCGCTTCGGCATCGTCGCGCGGCTCGAGTTCTATTCGCCCGAAGAGCTGGCGCGCATCGTGCGCCGCAGCGCGGGACTGCTCAAGGTCGAGACCGACGAGGCCGGCGGCGCGGAAATCGCGCGCCGCTCGCGCGGCACGCCGCGCATCGCGAACCGGCTGCTGCGCCGGGTGCGCGACTACGCCGAGGTGCGCGGCACGGGCCGCATCACGCAGGATCTCGCGAACCGCGCGCTCGCGATGCTCGACGTCGACCCGCAGGGGTTCGACCTGATGGACCGCAAGCTGCTGGAAGCGGTGATCCACCGCTTCGACGGTGGCCCGGTGGGCTTGGACAACGTCGCGGCCAGCATCGGCGAGGAGCCGGGCACGATCGAGGACGTGATCGAGCCCTACCTGATCCAGCAGGGTTACCTGCAGCGCACGCCGCGCGGCCGCATCGCGACGCTGGCCGCGTACCGGCACCTCGGGGTCGCGCCGCCAAGCCGACGCGCCGAAGGGCAGGATTTGTTCGGGGGGTAGAGAGCCCCATGCATACCCACGACCTGCGCCCCTGGCAGCACGAGCACCAGTTCGGCGCCGCCAGCGTTTCCGCCGAGCGCAGCACGCGGCTCGTGGTGGCGATCACCGCGGTGATGATGGTGGTCGAGATCGGTGCCGGCTGGTGGTTCAATTCGATGGCGTTGCTGGCCGACGGCTGGCACATGAGCTCGCATACGCTCGCGATCGGGTTGAGCGCGTTCGCGTACACGGCCGCGCGGCGCTATGCGCGCGATCCGCGCTTTGCGTTCGGCACCTGGAAGATCGAGGTGCTGGCCGGCTTCGCGAGCGCGCTGATCCTGCTCGTGATCGCGGCGCTGATGGTTGCGGGTTCGCTGGAACGGCTGTGGTCGCCGGCGCCTATCCACTACCCCGAGGCGGTGGCGATCGCCGGACTCGGGCTGGTCGTGAACCTGGTCTGCGCGCTGCTGCTGGGCGGCGCGCATCACGGCCACGATCACGCGCACCAACCTGTGCACGACCACGGGCACGAGCACGCGCATGGCCACCTTGGGCACGACCATGGTCCGGATCGGCACCACGACCTGAACCTGCGCTCCGCGTACCTGCATGTGCTGGCCGACGCCGCCACCTCGGTGCTCGCAGTCGTCGCGCTGCTCGGCGGCTGGCTCTACGGCTGGGCCTGGCTCGACCCGGCGATGGGAATCGTCGGCGCGGTGCTGGTCGCGCTCTGGGCCAAGGGCTTGCTGCAGCAAACCGGCAAGGTGCTGCTCGATCGCGAGATGGACCATCCGGTGACGGCCGAGATCCGCGATGGCGTCGAAACGATGCTGGCCGATTCGGAGACGCGCGTCGCCGACCTGCATGTCTGGCGCGTCGGGCGCGACGCCTACGCCTGCGCGATCGTCGTCGTCACGCACTCGAAGACGCTGAGCGCCGACCAGGTGCGCGCCTGCTTCGCGATGCACGCGGAAATCCGCCACTCGACGGTGGAGATCCAGCGCTGCCCCGATTGACCGGGGATTACGCCTCGTGCCGCGCGCGCGTCCTTGTCCCGTCTTCGTCACTTTGCCGAACGCCACAGCGCCACGGCGGCGAGCGCCAGCACGGCAGCGGCGGTGAGCAGCGCGATCGCGAAGCCGTCGTGCAGCTGCGCGAACGCACTGACAATGAGCGGGCCGATCACCTGCCCCACCGCGAACACCGCGGTGATCGCGGCGATGTAGCCGGTCGCGTCGCCCGTGGCGACGACGCGCGCCTCACGCAGACCGGCCATGACGACGACCATGAAGGTGCCGCCGACCAGCAGCGCCGCGATCAGGATCGCACTCAAGGTCTGCCACAGCGCCGGCAACGCCACGCCGAGCGCCATCAGCACATGCGCACCGGCCCACAACCTGCGGTTGTCCGCCGCATGCAGCCAGCGCGCGCTGGCCCAGGTCGACAGCGCCGCCGCCGCGCCGAATGCGGGCCAGGCCCAGCCGAACACCGCCGGATCGGTGATGTAGTGCTTCGCCATCGCCGACAGAAACGTCGCGGGGATGATGTAGCCGATGCCGAACGCGCCGTAACACAGCGCCAGCAGCAGCTTGTCCGCGTTCCACTGCACGCGCGAAGGCGCCGGCGCGGCCTCGCTCGCCGCCGAGTGCCCGGCGCTGCCGAACGCGGCCCAGACCGCCGCGGTCAGCAGCAGCGACACCAGGCCGAACCACTCCCAGGCGCGCGCGGAATCGATCTGACCATGCATCAGCCACAGGCACAGCATGCCGGCGCCGGCGATGCCGAGGCCGACCCCGGCGAATACCGTCCCATTCGCCTGCGGCCGGTGCAGCGCGGTCAGCCGGTCCAGCGCCCAGGCCGACACGTGCACCAGCACCCAGGCGCTGGCGACACCGGCGAGCAGCCGCAGCACGGCCCATGCCGCGAACGCGTTTGTCGCGCCCATGCCGGCCGTGGTCAGCGCGATCAGCAGCAGGCCGCCGCGCAGCGCCCAGCGCGCCGGCACGCGCACCGCGCACAGCGCGCCGATCAGGTAACCGAGGTAGTTCGCGGCCGCCAGCCAGCCGGCGGCGGCCAGCGTCAGCCCGGCGTCGGCCTGCATCATCGGCAGCAGCGGCGTGAACGCGAAACGGCCTATGCCCATCGCAACCGCGAGCGCGGCCGCTCCGGCACTGGCGACGACCAGCACGCTGCTCGATTTCGCGGCAGCGCGACGTTCGTCACCGAAGGCTTGCATGAGCCACAGTCTAGGCGTGTGGCCGCGATGTCACTTTGTTGCAGATCGAATCAGCCACCAGCCGCCGCAGCACATGCGTTATGCGCTATCAATAACTGAGCAGCGTAATAGCTGGACAGCACCCACAGCGGCGCCAGCGGCAGAGGGTGCGCGAAGCGGTCGAGCGCGAGCAGCGTGTCGCTCGCCATGAACAACAGCGCGCCGGCGGCGACCCCCATCGCGGCGCGATCGCCGAGCAGCACGGCGCGGCCGATCGCCTGCGCGGCCATCAGCGCGATCACCAGCACATAAGCCGCGACCGGCGCGCGCAGGCCGGCTCCAAGCCCGTGCCACAGGTACGCGTACACCGCCGCGCCGACGCCGAGCGTACCAAGCAGCGCGCGCCGGCTCGGGAACCAGACCGCGCGCACCGCCGCCACCTCGCGCCCGGTGCCGGCGGCAACCTCGCGCAGCCTTGCGGTGCCGCGTTGGAACAGCGCCAGATAACAGCAGTGCGCGAACAGGAATGCGGCGAGCCCCGGCACGAACGCGTCCGGCTGCATCAGCAGCACGTCGCCGGCCAAAGACGCGGCGAGCGCCGCGAGCAGCAGTGCATCGCTCTTGCGCTCGGCGCGGCTCTCGCGCGGGCTCACCGCGACGAACAGCAGTGCGAACGCCAGCGGCAGCGGCTTGGCGATCTGGAACAGCAGCGGCAGATGGAGAGCGGCGCCGGCGGTGGCGAGCACCGCGGCGTCGACCATCAGCAGTTCGAGCACGGCGATGCGCCCCTGCAGCAGCGCGCCGACCGCCCACAGCCCGGCCGACAGCGCGGCGAGCCAGACCAGCGCGTCGGCCAGCGGCAGGCTCTCGGCGACCCACAGGAAGCGCATCGCGCCGGCCAGCAGCAGCACGAACTGCAGCGACGACAGCCACAGCACGAGCCGGCTCGCCGGCGGGTGAAAGCGCCGCACCTGCGCCACGTCGAACGGCCGCTTCGGATCGCTGCGCGCGAGATCATCCGGCCGCCAGCCCGGCGGCTTGAACCAGACACGCAGCTTGTCGCCGAAGCGCCGCGTGCGCCACGAATCCTTCAACAGCGACCAATAAATCTCGACGTTCGCCCACAGCGGATCCCAGCTCTCCAGCGGCGCGCGCGTGCCGTACACGCAGCGCTCGGTCTCGGGCTGGTAGCTGCCGAACAGACGGTCCCACACGATCAGGATGCCGCCGAAGTTCTTGTCCAGATACCGATCGTTCACGGCATGGTGGACCCGGTGGTTCGACGGTGCGCAGAACCACCGGTCGAACCAGCCGAGCTTAGGCACCAGCTCGGTGTGCACCCAGAACTGGTACAGCAGATCGATCAGCGCGACCGCGGCGAAGATAGGCGGCGGCACGCCGAGCACTGCCATCGGCAGGTAGAAGATCCAGCCGAGCAGCGCGCCGCTGCTGGTCTGGCGCAGCGCGGTCGAGAGGTTGTAGTCCTGGCTCTGGTGGTGCACCACGTGCGCGGCCCACAGCACCGCGCTGCGGTGGCCGAGCCGGTGCAGCCAGTAGTAGCACAGGTCGTACAGCAGCAGCGCGATCAGCCAGCCGTACCAGGTGTTCCAGAACTCGGGAGCCGGGTAGATCGCCACCCAGCCGAACACCGCGGCGTAGATGCCGATGTTCAGCACTTTCAGGAACACCGCGCTGAACTGGCTCAGCATGCCCAGGCTGATGCTGTTGATCGCGTCGTTCAGCCGGTACGGATTCTTCCCCTTCACCCGACCCCACGCGTATTCCAGCGCGATCAGCAGGAAGAACAGCGGCGTGGCCAGGACGATGATTCTGCCCATGGCGATATTGTGGACCGGTGGCGGCCGGTGCCTCCAAGCGGCTCCATCCTTGGCGCGCGTAACGCGGGGCGGGAATTGCCCATTAGAGGCTCATGCCGCGGCAAGCTCCTCGCACAGGTCGATCAGCGGAACCGCCTCGATCCCCTCGGCCAGCGGGAAGCGTTCGGTGCCGCCGTACACCAGCAGCCGGCGCTCCGGGCGCACCGTGTCAGATGCCGCATGAAATCCCGGCTCGAGTTTGGGGGCCAGTCCGCGCTTGATCTCGACGGCCCAGGGGCTGCGGCGGCCCGGGAGCTTGAGCAGCAGGTCGATTTCGGCGCCGGTCGCGGTGCGGAAGAAATACGGCTCGGCGCCGGACGGCGCGGCGGCAATCAGCGATTCGATCGCCAGACCCTCCCAGCTTGCGCCGGCCACCGGGTGCGAGAGCAGCGCCTCACGGTCGGCCAGCCCGAACAGCGCATGCACCAGGCCGCTGTCGCGCACGTACACCTTCGGCGACTTGACCAGGCGCTTCTTCACGTTGCCGTGCCAGGGGCCGAGGCGGCGCACCAGCAACAGATCGACCAGCAGGTCGAGGTAGGACGCGACCGTCTTGCCGTCCACCGCGAGCGAACGCGCCAGCGCCGCGGCATTGAGCAAGCCGCCCTGCTGGTGCGCCAGCATGGTCCACAGCCGGCGCAAGGTTTCGGCCGGAATGCGCGGCCCGAGCTGCGGGATGTCGCGCTCGAGGTAGGTGCGGATGAAATCCGTGCGCCAGCGCAGGCTGGCGGCATCCGACGCGGCCAGCAGGCTCTCGGGGAATCCGCCGCGCAGCCACAGCGCTTCGAGGCGCTTGCTGCCCACCTCACCGGCATCGAGCGGCGCAAGCTCCAGGTAGCGGATGCGTCCGGCCAGCGATTCGCTCGACTGCCTGAGCAGATCGATTGCCGCCGAACCGAGCACGAGAAAGCGCCCCTTGCCGCGCCCCTTGCGCCGACCGGCATCGATCAGCCCGCGCAGACTCTGGAACAGCTGTGGCATGCGCTGCACCTCGTCGAGGATGACGAGCTTGTCCTCGTGCTGCGGCAGATAGAGCTCGGGTTCGGCGAGCTTCGCCCGGTCGGCCTCGGATTCGAGGTCGAGATAGACCGCGGGCCGCGTCTCGGCGATCTCGTGCGCGAGCGTGGTCTTGCCCACCTGGCGCGGCCCGAGCAGCGCCACGGCCGGACTTTCGGCGAGGGCGGCCGTGAGCTCAGGCAGAAGACGGCGTGGGATCATCGGTGCAATTATGGAGCGCAACTCCATAATTGCAATGATGAACGACTGCTTGCCCCGGAACGCCCGGGCCCGCCCTCACCTCGCAAGCCGATGCAAGGCCGGTCGCTCACTCGACGAAGTGACCGAACGCCTGCACCTCTTCCACGACCGGATGCGCCTGGTTCGGCGAGCTTCCGCCGAACGTCGACAGCAGCTTGATCTTCAGGTACTTCGCCCTGACGTTCGGCAGCTTGAATTCCTGGTACGGCGTCTTGAACAGCTTGACGTTCTGCGTCTTGAAGGTGCCGAGCGATTCGAACGGCCCGGTCGGCGACGCGTTGCCGGCGAACAGTTCGAACTCCTTGACGTTGGCGTCGCCGGTTCCGCTGATCAGGATCGTGAACATGTCGAGCACCGCGGTCTTCTCGTCCCTGAACGCATAGACCGCGTGGTTTTCGGGCTTGAGGCCGTAGTCGATCTGGTTGAACTCTTCCTTGCCGTCGATCGTGTGCAGCCAGCTGTCGCCGGAAGCGACGACCACCTGACCGCCGTTCGCCGCGGCCAGCAGATTGATCCGCGCCGCCGCCGGCTTCGCGTCGGGCTTCGCGGGGGCTGCTTGCGTGCTTTCCGCAGATCGCGCAGCGGCCGCCGGCCGTGGTTTCGATTCCGCTGCAGGCGACGACGCAATGACGGTCGCATCCCTGGCCTTCTCGGCCTTGAACAAACCGGCCTGATAGAGCGCCGCCAGCAATCCGGCCACGGCCGTGATGACCCCCGCCAGCGCGGTCAGGACGCCAGGCAAGGTTTGCCACCAGCTGCGCGAACCCGCTCCGTCAGTCATGGTTGCTCCCAGGGTGGATAACGTCGATGGGGCGCGCGAGGCAGAAGCACAACGCTATAAACAGTAGAGCTGAATGTGCTTGCCACGCAAGGGCTGGAGGCGGAAAAGGCATAGAAAATCAACGCGGCCAGCCGTCAACTCGACATGCGCCAGTTCGGCTTGACCACGTGATCGCGCTCCCGCGTCCTTCTGCCGCCCTTGCTCCCACGCGAACCTGTCGTTGCCATGACGGCCCTCCATTCTGCTGTGGTGTGAAGTGATCGAAATGTACTTCAGGAGCGATCGCGAGTCAGCCCTCGAAATGCGCCCCGCCGGCTCGACGGACGGCACGAGTTCAAATGCACCCTCATCCCGGGGAGCGTCGGCCACATGAACACGGATGATGCCGGTTTGCCCGTCGAAGGCAATGGTTCGCACCTCGATCGGACGCTCGGGCATGGCATGCAGATCGTCAAGGCTTTCTGGATAGCGCTTGTTGGCCTGGTGGTAGTCCTGAATGGCAGACGCCAACAACATGGCGTGCCTGAGCGCGTCCTGAACGTGGACGCGCTGGTAGCAGTCACGCTCAACGGGGTAGAGCAGCACCATCATCAGCGCCAACAGCGCCGTCAGCGGCAACACCAGCGTGCCAAGAGACTTGCCCGGAAACACGGCGGATTTCTTGGTCGGAGAGCGTGCCTCTGGTGGCCGGTCCAATCGAATGTCTCGCGTCTTCACATGATCCTCCGGTTGCGGAGGCGATCTGGCGCAGGGCCGCCCGTCATTGCGGCGAGCGTGCCATCGCCCTGACTCGCATCAATGCAATCGGCAGCCCCACCACGCCAGCCGCCAGGCAGGCCAGATGCAGTTGGTCGATGCTGGTCAGGCCGAGCAGGGGTTGGCGCGTGACAACGGCCAGGCGGGCGCCATCGGCAGGTAGAAGATCCAGCCGAGCAGCGCGCCCGAACTGGTCTGGCGCAGCGCGGTCGAGAGGTTGTAGTCCTGGCTCTGGTGGTGCACCACGTGCGCGGCCCACAGCAGCGCGCTGCGGTGGCCGAGCCGGTGCAGCCAGTAGTAGCACAGGTCGTACAGCAGCAGCGCGATCAGCAGGAAGAACAGCGGCGTGGCCAGGACGATGATTCTGCCCATGGCGGTATTGTGGACCGTCGGCAATGGCTATCTCATGGAAGCCTGAGCCGGACAGTGAGCCACTTTATCGCACCACGAATCGTGCTATTCATAGTACACTTCAAGTCTCGATTGTCTGAGACTCCCATGACCACGATCAGCGCGAATGACATCAAAACCCAGGGCGTCTCCGCGATCGCCGAGGCGCTGGCCAAGGCGCCCGAGGCGATCGTCTCGGTGCGCGGCAAGGATCGCTTCGTGGTGATGGAGATCGAGCATTACCACTACCTGCGCGAGTGCGAGCTGGCCGCCGCGCTGGCCGAGAGCCAGGCGGACATCGCCGCCGGCCGATTCGTGCGCGAGTCGGTGGACGCGCACCTGAAACGTCTGGCGAAGCTGCGATGAGCTGGGTGCTGGTCTTCACCGATCAGTACAACCGGCGCGCCGCCCGCTTCCTGAAGCGCCACCCACAGTTGCGCGAGCAATACCGCAAGACCTTGCTGCTGCTGCAGGCCAACCCGCATCATCCATCGCTGCGCCTGCATGCGCTGGGCGGGCGACTGCTCGGGCTGCACTCGGTGTCGATCAACCTGTCGCACCGAATCACTCTGGAATTGGTGGTCGAGGGCGGCACGATCATCCCGATCAACGTCGGCGATCACGACACGGTGTATTGAATCCGCCTTGAGTTATGCAGAGCCGGTAGAGTTCGAGAATGCCGCATACAAAGCTTCGTTAGTCTTTGCTGCTTCCTCGACCCACGCAGGATCAATGGGGTCTACGACTATAGCCCAGTTCCCGTTATCGGGCTTGTCGGCAAGAGCTTCGCTCGCCTCCTTCATGATCGGTGATTCAGACACTCTAGGGCTCATGATTGCGGATTTGGAGTAAACGTAGACAATCGACATTGGCGGAGCCCCATCGATCTTGGGGTCGTACGATTCGAACTTTCTGATGTCCATCAACGAATAGCAGAAGAATCGAATGTCTCTATTCGGTCGAATTGAAAGCAGATGGCCAGCCAGCGGATATTCCTTCGGAAAAAAGATCACCGCCCAAGGAAATGGCAGATCGTTAGCCTTCACCGAATATTCCAGGTTTACAAGGAATGATTCAGCGTCGGGCATCTGTTCTGGGCTAGACTCATACCCGCAGTTCTGGAGAATGATCGCTAACCTATTTTCGACTTCCTTCGGGAAACCGTACCAAGTTGCCGAACTTACATCGACGATCTTCCTGTTTTGATCGATGGTCTGCCTCTGCATTAGTAGGCTTGAGATTCGGAAGCAATTGCTCATAGATTTGAATATCTCACGCCGGATTCATGGAGTTGTGTGACGCCGCTCGATGGAGGGATTAGCCCCACTGGACTGAATGACTCGCCGTACGGCCTCTTGCTGCCGCACTGTAAGCTGAGCAATGCTGCGATTTAGCAACTCCTCATACTCTGCTGGATTCAGCGCGTTCGGAAACTCCGCACCATATCTCGAGAGAACGCGCTCGCCGAGAATACCATCGACCTTCCCGGAGGACGCGTAAGCCGCCACGTTGGCGATACGGAGGCTTTGCACGATCAGCTCGCGATAGGGCTGCTCGTCGGCAAGCCAGCGAAGTGCGGACGCGTGCTCTATTTCCAGATCAAGTTCACGGATGTGTTCCGCGCTCGGACTCTTGCCAAAAAGAAAATTCGTCGCGGCCGCGGCTCGCTTTCCGAGGGCGCTACGACGCTCTTCGGTTTGCGCATCGTCCGCACCGAAGCTGCGGCAGATGGCAAGGTAGGTTGCCATTTGAGCGCCATTGATCAAGCCGCTCATTCGTCGTGCGAAGCGCTTCTTGAGCCAGCCAAACATCCGAACCTCCGCGGTGAGGTCTAACGTGGCAGTAACCGTCCTGCGCGGTTTTTTGCGCGGGTCCGGTTAACTGCCGGGTTATGCGCCGTCTTCAAGCGCGACAGGGTGAATTGCGATATATACGGTCTCGGCGAATTTTTCGAGGAAAGTGCGAACTACGTTGAATGCCTCCTCTGCGTATTCTGCCGTCGGCACGGCATACTGGTGATGTAGATCGCTGTACACGAGGAGGCCTTTCCTCCGATATTCCATCTCTGTCTTGCTGCGAAGAGTCATGGGCAGTTCTTCTGTTGCGCCGTCATGATGTACGAGCGCATTACGGAAACTCTTCAGTTCCTCAAGTTTAGTGCGGACGAACTTCTCTGGAAACGCCTTCAGTGCAAGTATGCGAAAGAAGAACTTATCGGTCTGCTCAAGAAAATCACCGGCGCGAAGGTCTTGCAGACTGAACGGAATGTCTTTTTGGCGGCGAACGTACTCCGCAAGATCCTTGATACACGCCTCGAATACCGACCATAGCGAAATGATGAAGCCGCCACGGAAGACCTTTGGAAAAAGCTCATCGACCGTGTTCTTGAGTTGATAGACTTCGTATTCGACATCTTCCGGTGTCATCGCATGCGCTTCTTTCTTGAGGTGTGCGTAAAGCCGCACAGCACGCTGCCCCTTCAAGTGGTCAAGTTGGTCCTCTATCGCAGTACGCGCAGCGCCCAAGCCGGCCATGCGTAGCGACGGACCTGGATATTCGACGCTTCTACGGTAAAGCTCAGCTAGCGACGTATGTGGCATGGATGGGGCAACTCACGACGCATAACTGTGATTGGGCGACATGGATAGTAGCAGCGCGCAGTCGGCTAATGCTGTAGTGTTTCTCATGCTCTCCGCCACGGTTGCTTTCTGTTCCGTTGAGTCAAACCTAATATTCCGCGGACGCAAGTGCAAGCCCGTCGTCTACATGCCAGCCTCGAAGCGTTCCCGATTGCCCAGCGTGTCGACGCGTCTGCGCGTTGATTTTCGCACCGGAACTTGTAGCTTCCGCGCACAAAAGCCTGGACTCGGAGACCAATCCACGGTCTCCATGATCTTGCAAACCGCTTCGTGCCGCGACCCGGGCGGCCGCTTGAACCGGTCACGCTCTGCACCGCCCGGCGCCCGCGACCGCCCACGCTGGCGCGCGGATCAAAACACCCCCATCGCCATCCCCGCCGCCAATGCCGCACCGTATTCCTCGGCCTGCTGCAGGTGACCGGCGGCGATCTGCTTGCGCGCAAGGATCGCCTCCGGCGTCTGCGCGTGCGTGCAGACTATCAGCGCCGGTGCGGCAGCCTTCAGCCGCCAGCCGGTCGCGATACGCTCGATCTGGCGTGCGGCGTTGCTGCCGTCGCTGCCGGCGCAGATCAGCGTGGCGTACGGCCGGCCCTGGATGCGGTCGAGCGCCGCGTAATAGCAGCGGTCGAAGAAGTCCTTCATCAGGCCGGCCATAGCGGCCAGGTTCTCGGGCGTCGCGAACAGGTAGCCGTCGGCGGCCAGCACGTCGTCGGGCCCGGCCTCTTGCGCGGGCAGCAGGCGCACCTGCATTTGGCTTTCAGTGCGCGCGCCGCGGGCGGCGGCCTGCGCAAGCTGCAGCGTGCCGCCGGTCATCGAGTGGTAGACGATCAGCAGGGTTTTCATCGTGTCCGGTGCGCGTGGCGGCGTTCGCAGGCCGCCTCGCATCCGATTGTGGACGGCGCCGCGCTGGGGCGGGAGCCCCGCCTCCCCTGCCCGCGGGCGCCCCTCAGGTCACCGCGCCGCGCGCATCGACGCGGATGATGCGCTCGACCTTGCCGTGCGCGAGGCCGCCGCGCACGCCGATCATGCGGTCGTGCAGGTTCACCGTCGGGTCGCAATGGCCGGGGATCAGCCACAGCGTCTGGCCCAGCGCCGGCAGCCGGCTGCCGGGCGCGGCGTGCAGGATGCCGTGCTCGTCGCCACCGTTTGAATAGCGCAGCGCCGGCTCGCCGGACAGGGTATGGACCAGCGGCAGCCCGGAGTCGATCGCGTGGCTCTTGTGGCCGGCGTCGCAGACCGCGTGGTCGGCGGCGACGCTGATCACCTGGGTCTTGACGAACAGCGCCTGCTCGAACTGCGGCTGTGCCGGGTCTTGCTCGTTCTGCGCATAGTCGGCGTCCATGAACAGGAACGAGCCGGGCTGCAGCTCGCCGTAGACGCCGCTCGCGGCTTCGAGCGCGAAGGTGCCGGTGCCGGCGCCGGTGACGAGGCCGACCGGAATGCCCTGCGCCTCGATCGCCTGCCGGGTGCGGACCACGGACTCGACCACCTGCGCGATCGCGTCGCGGCGCTGCTGCACGCTGCGCAGGTGCTGCGCGTTGCCGTGATACGCCTGCAGGCCGGCGAACACCAGCGTGCGATGGCGTTCGATCTCGTGCACCAGTTCGAGCGCCGCCGCGCCGGGGGCTACGCCGCAGCGGCCCTGGCCGACGTCGATTTCGATGAACACGTCGATCGGCACGCTCTGCGCCGGCTCCTGCACCTTGGCCATCGCCTCGGCCAGGCCGAGCACGCCGGCCGTGCTGTCGACCGCAATCGCGAGCCGCCCGCCGCCTGCGGCCAGGCTGTGCGCCAGCGCAGCGACGCGCGCGAGCTTGTTGTGAGCGACCACTTCGTTGCTGATGAAGATGTCGCGTACGCCGCCGAAGGCCAGCGCCTCGGCTTCGGAAGTCTTCTGCACGCAGACGCCGATCGCGCCGGCCTGCACCTGCAGCTTGGCGAGCTGCACGCTCTTGTGCAGCTTGGCGTGCGGGCGCCAGCGCAGGTCGTGCTTCTTCGCAAAAGCGGCCATGCGGTGCAGGTTGCGGTCCATCGTGTCGAGGTCGACCACCAGCGCCGGCGTGTCGACCGCCGACACGCGCTGGCCCTTGAGCCGCTGCGCCGCGGCGTCGGCGAGCGCCGCCCGCGCTTCAGGCGGTGGTTTCGTCGAGATGCTCATCGTCGAGGTGCGTGGTGTCGGCCCAGCCGACCAGTGTGAAGCCCTGCGGCGTCCACAGCAGCCGGTTCACCGCGGCGTTTGCCAGCATCCAGGTGCGCGGCGCCTGCAGTTCCTGGCGCGTGGCCGCGCGGTACAGCACGTCGAGCACGCCGCCGTGCGTGAACAGCGCGATCAGCTCGCCCGGATGCCGCGCCGCCAGCGCCTCGGCGGTGAGCGTGACGCGCTCGCGAAACCGCAGCAGCGATTCGCCGCCCAGCGGCGCGAATACCGGGTCGCGCCGGCGCCAGCGCAGCGACTGCTCAGGCCAGTCGGCCTCGATTTCGGCGAAGGTCCGGCCCTGAAAGCGGCCGAACTCGCGCTCGCGCAGGCCAGCGTCGGTGCGCACCGGCACGCCGGTCGCGGTCGCCAGCGCCTGTGCGGTCTCCTGCGCGCGGCGCAGGTCGCTCGAATAGATCGCGCGCACGGGTTCGTCGGCCAGCGCGGCGGCCATGCGCTGCGCCTGCCAGCGGCCGGTCGCGTCCAGCGGAATGTCGAGCTGGCCCTGCACCCGGTTCTCCCGGTTCCAGGCGGTCTGGCCGTGGCGGATCGCGAGGATGCGGGTGGACTGCATGGGTGTCGAGCTCAGCGTGGAATCCGGATGTCGACCTGGCGCGCGCCGGACGGCGGGGTCGGAAAACCCTCGAGCGCCGCGGCGAACATCACAGGAAGAATGCGTCGGCTGTCGGGCCAGGGGCCGTCGTGCACCGCGCGCGTTTCGTACACCACCTGATGGTCGTGCAGGTCGCGGATCACCACCGACACCCGTCTATGGTACCAGGGCGGCTCCGGCGGCGGCCCCCAGAAGCCGCGCCAGCCCCAGCCCCAGCCGGGGCCCCAGGCGTAGGCCCAGGGCGACAGCATCGGCTCGACCCGCGCGCCGACCTCGACGCCGTAGCGCGGATGCGCATCGTCCCGCTGCAGGCCGACATGCGCCAGCGCCGGCTCGGCCATCGCCTCGAGCTCGGCCTGCGCGGCGCCTGCCGCCTGCTGCGACGGCAGCCGCTCGAAGCGATAGGTTGCTCCGGCCGGCAGCGCCGGCAGCGTGGAGAAGCTCTGCACGTTGCTGTCGACCAGCAGCGTGGTCGCGCAGCCGGCCAGCAGCAGGCAGATCAGCAGCAGTGCAGTGGCGAGCCGTCGCATCGGATGCCTGTCTTTCAGTCTTCGTCGTCCTCATACGGCGCCAACGCAGCCGGCGCGAAGGTCTCCGGGTCGAACGCCCGGTCGCCTTCGCTGTCGGGCACGCCGCTGGCGCGCAAGGCCCGGAAATCATGCAGCGCCGCGTCCATCAGGTGCGAGGGCACGACATGCTGCAGCGCATGGGCCATGTTTTCGATCCGGCCCGGGTGCTTCTTGTTCCATTCGCGCAGCATCGCGCCGACCTGCTTGCGCTGCAGGTTGTCCTGGCTGCCGCACAGCGTGCACGGAATGATCGGGAACTGCCGCAGTTCGGCCCAGCGCGCGAGGTCTTCCTCGGGGACATAGGCGAGCGGGCGGATCACGACGTGGCGGCCATCGTCGCTGACCAGCTTCGGCGGCATGCCCTTCAGCTTGCCGGCGAAGAACAGGTTCAGAAAGAACGTCTGCAGCATGTCGTCGCGGTGATGGCCGAGCGCGATCCTGGTCGCGCCGAGTTCGTCCGCGACCCGGTACAGGATGCCGCGGCGCAGCCGGCTGCACAGGCTGCACAGCGTCTTGCCCTCGGGGATCACGCGCTTGACGATGCTGTAGGTGTCCTGGTTTTCGATGTGGAACGGCACGCCGATGCGGCCCAGATATTCGGGCAGCACGTGCTCGGGAAAGCCGGGTTGCTTCTGGTCGAGATTCACCGCGATCAGCTCGAAGCGCACCGGCGCGCGCGCCTGCAGTTTCGTGAGGATGTCGAGCAGGCCGTAGCTGTCCTTGCCGCCGGAGACGCAGACCATCACCCGGTCGCCTTCTTCGATCATCGAATAGTCGGCGATCGCACGGCCGACCTCGCGGCACAGGCGCTTTTCCAGCTTCTTCGCTTCGCGCTCGGCGCGCGGATCGGCACGCTGCAGCGGCGGGGCCTCGTCGGCGATCGTGGGCGCATTCATCTCGGTTCCTTCCTGTTGCGTGGGCGCGGCAGCGTGCGTGGCCGCGCCACGGCCCGGCTCACCACTGCCCGGTCTCGACCCGGATCGCGACTTCGCAGTCGTCGAAGATCTCGAGCTTGGCGATCTTCACCCGCACCCCGAGCACGCCGGGCAACGTCATCAGCCGCAGCGCCAGGCGGCCGATCATCGACTCGAGCAGGTTCAAGTGCTCGGCCGTGCACTCCTCGATCACGATGCGGCGCACCTTGCGATAGTCGAGCACATGGGTGATCTCGTCGTCGCGCGGCAGCAGCGGCTGCGGGCCGAGGTTGAGTTCGGCATCGACCTGGATCGGCTGCGGCTGCGTCTTCTCGTGCTCCAGGATGCCGAGATTCGCGTCGAAGCGCAGGCCGGTGAGCGACAGGATCTGCTGGCCTTTGGTGCTGGACATGGTGTGGGGGCGTGGGCCGCAGCGGATGCCGCCGCATGCCGCAGGCTTTGCTACATCATCGAAAAATCGCGCTCGAAGCGCATCAGGTGCTGGCCGCCGTCGACCAGCAGCGTGGTGCCGGTGATCGATGTGTTCTCCAGCGCGAACTTGACCGCGGCCGCGACGTCGCCCGGCGTCGACGAGCGCCCGAGCGGCGAAAGCCGGTGCAGCGCCTCGAACTTGTCGGCGCTCAGCATCGTGCTGGTCAGCGTCAGACCCGGGGCGACGCCGACCACCCGCACCCGCGGCGCGAGCGCGAGCGCGAGCAGCGTGTTCGCCGCCTCCAGCGCGGCCTTGGACAGCGTGTAGCTGAAGAAGTCGGGGTTCGGGTTCCACAGCTTCTGATCGAGCAGGTTCACGACTGCGCCCTGAACCTCAGGGTCGGCCGCGGCGCGCGCTTCGAGATGCTGGTGCAGCGCGCGCGCGAGCAGCACCGGCGCCGCGGTGTTGCAGCGCCAGTGCGCCTCCATGTCGGCGAAGCTGAAGGTGGCCGCGGTGTCGTGCGCGAACAGCGACGCGTTGTTGACCACCGCGTCGACCGCGCCGAAACGCGCGACCACCCGCGGCAGCAGCGCGCGAACCGCCGTCTCGTCCGAAAGATCTGCATCAAATGCGGCACTGGCCCCCGTCAGTGCTTCGCAGTCAGCTACTGTTTTTGCAGCATCCGCATGCGAATCGCGGTAATGCACCGCGACCCGCCAGCCGGCGGCGGCCAGCGCCAGCGCGATCTCGCGGCCCAGACGCCGGGCGGAGCCGGTGACCAGGACCGTGCGCGGGCGCTCTGGGGTGGACATTCGCGGACAATCGGGCGCGTGATGGAACCAGTGCGTAGTTTAACGGGCGAGCTCGCTTTGCAGATCGCCGCCGAGATCGAGTCGGCGGGCGGCTGGATCGGCTTCGAGCGCTTCATGGAACTAGCGCTGTACAGCCCCGGCCTGGGCTATTACGCGAACGCTTCGCCGAAGTTCGGCACCGGGCTGCAGCGCGCCGGCGGCAATGGAAGCGGCGGCGACGGCAGCGACTTCGTGACCGCGCCCGAGATGACGCCGCTGTTCGGCCGCGCGCTGGCGCGCCAGCTCAAGGAGGCGCTGCAAGTCACCGGCACGCGCGAGATCTGGGAGTTCGGCGCCGGCACCGGCGCGCTGGCCGCGCAGCTGCTGGATGCGCTCGGCGGCGCGGTCGACTGCTACCACATCGTCGACCTGTCGGGCAGCTTGCGCGAACACCAGTGGCTGCGCCTGTCCGCGCAGCTGCAGAAGGTGCGCTGGCACGACGCGCTGCCGCAGGCGTTGCAGGGCGTCATCGTCGGCAACGAACTGCTCGACGCGATGCCGGTCACGCTGCTGAACCGCTCGGGCGGCGCGTGGCACGAGCGCGGCGTCGTCTGCAGCCCGCGCGCGAACGATGTGCCCGCGTTCTGCTGGCAGGACCGGCCCACGCTGCTGCGCCCGCCGGTCGAAATCGACGGCGACGGCCACTACCTGACCGAAGTTGGCGCCCAGGCGCAGGCGTTCGTGCGCACGGTGCTGGGCAGCCTCGAGCGCGGCGCGGCGTTCTTCATCGACTACGGCTTCCCCGAGGCCGAGTACTACCACGCGCAGCGCCACATGGGCACGCTGATGTGCCACCGCGCGCACCGCGCCGACACCGATCCTTTGGCCGACGTCGGCGCGAAGGACATCACCGCGCATGTCGACTTCACCGCGATCGCGCTGGCCGCGCAGCAGGCCGCGGACGACGCCGGCACGCTCGGCTACACCAGCCAGGCGCGCTTTCTGATCAACGCAGGCCTGCCGGATTTGATGGCGCGCGCGAGCGCGGCCGAGCGCGCGATGGCGATGCGGCTGCTGAACGAGCACGAGATGGGCGAGCTGTTCAAGGTGATCGGCTTCTACAAGGGCGAACCCTGGCAGGCGCTCGGCTTTGCCGAGGGCGACCGCAGCAATATGCTCTAACCCCCAGGCTGCGCGCACTGCGTGTCGCTTCGCCAACCCCCTTGAAGGGGGCTGAGGGCCGCGGCTTCGAGCCTGCCCGCGCAGGCTTGGACGGCCCGAAGAGGCGCTGCCTCTGGCGCCGCCGCGGCCTGCAAGGCCACCCAGCAGCCTGGCAAAGCCAGTTCCGCGGGTGCCCGCGAATGGGCTGCTCCGCGGCGACTGGCCCCATTGGGTTTCATGCGTCGCTGGTGACGCGCCGTACCATGGGTAACTGAAGTGGCTCTTACATAGATACCGACCATGCTGCGCTGGCTGCTCGTGCTGTTTCTCGCACTGCTCGTGTTGAGCGCGCTGTCGCCGCTGCTGCGGCGCCTCGGGATCGGCCGACTGCCGGGCGACCTGCACTTTCGGCTGTTCGGCGTCGACTGTCATGTGCCGCTCGCCAGCACCGTGGTGCTGAGCATTGTCGCGACGCTGATCGCGCGGCTGATCGGTTACTGATTCGCGACAGCCGATCGCCCGGTGTCAGCGACAGGTAGCGGCTCGGTAAAAGTGCGGTAAATCCGCGCCGCCAGGGCTGTTGCGCAGCGCAAAACAGCGTCGGCGCGCGCCTTCGTTTGCTACCATCGTCGCGGCCTCTGAGTGCGCCTGCGTTGGCCGATCGCAAGCGGCGGCAAGGCCTGGCCACTTCCACCTTTCGCTGGCGCCCAACACAATGACTGATGGATCGAAACCGCATCCCGAGCCGGACCTCGCCGCCGGGCCGCAGGCCGCGCGCCGACACCGCGGCTGGTGGATCGCGCTGCTGGTCGTGGTGCTGGCCGCCGGCGGCTACTACTTCGTCGCAAAGCGTTCGGCGAAGGCGCCGGCAGGCGAAGCGGGCTCCGCTCCGACCGGCCGCAGCGCGCGCTTCTCCGGCGTCGGCGGCGTGCTGCCGGTCGGCGTGGCGACCGCGAAGACGACCGACATCGACGTCTACCTGAACGGACTCGGCGCGGTGACGCCGATCGCGACCACGGTGGTGCGTGCGCGCGTGAACGGAACGCTGGTGAAACTCCACTTCACCGAGGGCCAGATGGTGAAGGCGGGCCAGCTGCTGGCCGAACTCGACCCGCGACCGTACCAGGTCGCCGTGATCCAGGCGCAGGGGCAGCTCGACCGCGACAGCGCGCTGCTGAACGGCGCGCGCGTGGACCTGAAGCGCTACCAGCTGCTGGTCGAGCAGAACTCGATCCAGCGCCAGCTGCTCGACAACCAGAACGCGCTGGTCAAGCAGTACGAGGGCACGGTGCTCGCGGACCAGGGCAACCTGGACAACGCGAAACTGCAACTGCAGTACTCGAAGATCACCGCGCCGATCACCGGGCGCATCGGCTTGCGCCAGGTCGACCTGGGCAACCTGGTGCAGACCGGCGATACGAACGGCATCGCGACCATCACGCAGTTGGAGCCGATCACCGCGGTGTTCTCGCTGCCGGAGGACGACATCCCGGCGGTGATGAAGAAGCTGCGCGCCGACGCGACCCTGACCACCGAGGCCTGGAGCCGCGACCAGAAGACCAAGCTCGCGACCGGCAAGCTGCTGACGATGGACAACCAGGTCGACCCCAGCACCGGCACGGTCCGGCTCAAGGCGCAGTTCGACAACGCCGACCACATGCTGTTTCCGCAGCAGTTCGTCAACGTGCACATGCTGCTGAACGTGGTGCGCGGCGCAACCGCGATCCCGCAGGCCGCGATCCAGCGCAGCAGCAACGGGCAGTTCGTCTACGTCGTTAAGGACGACCACACGGTGACGGTGCGCAACGTGAGCACCGGCGCGACGCAGGGGGATCTCACCGCGATCACCTCGGGCCTCGCGCCGGGCGAGGTCGTCGTGGTCGACGGCATCGACAAGCTGCGCGAGGGCGCTAAGGTCGCGCCGGTGGCGCGCGGCGGGCCGACCGACCCGGCGCTGCAGCCGGTGGTGCCGGCCGCGGCGCGCTCCGGCCACCGGCATGCCGGCGCGCCGGGGCCGGCGGCATCGGCGCCGGCCTCGGCCGCCCACGGCACGCGCTGAAACGCCCGCGATGAATCCGTCGCGCCTGTTCATCCTGCGGCCGGTCGCGACCTCGCTGCTGATGCTGGCGATCCTGCTCGCCGGGCTGGTCGCGTTCCGCCAGCTACCGCTGTCGGCGCTGCCCGAGGTCGATTACCCGACGATCCAGATCATCACGCTGTACCCGGGCGCGAGCCCGGATGTGATGACCTCGTCGATCACCGCGCCGCTGGAGCGCACCTTCGGCCAGATGCCGGGGCTCAAGCAGATGACGTCGAGCAGCTCGGGCGGCGCCTCGGTGATCACGCTGCAGTTCAGCCTGGATCTCAGCCTCGATATTGCCGAGCAGGAGGTACAGGCGGCGATCAACGCGGCCGGCAACCTGCTGCCGTCGGACCTGCCGATGCCGCCGATCTACAACAAGGTGAACCCGGCCGACGCGCCGATCATGACGCTGGCGATCACCTCGGCCACGTTGCCGCTGCCGCAGGTGCACGACCTGGTCGACACGCGCATGGCGCAGAAGCTCTCGCAGGTCTCGGGCGTGGGCCTGGTCACGCTGTCGGGCGGGCAGCGCCCGGCGGTACGCGTCCAGCTCAATCCGAAGGCGGTGGCCGCGCTCGGGCTGAACCTGGACGACATCCGCACCGCGATCGCCAACGCCAACGTGAACCAGGCCAAGGGCAGCTTCGACGGCCCGCGGCAAGCGTCGACGATCGACGCGAACGACCAGCTGAAGTCGGCCGACGAATACCGCAACCTGGTGATCGCGTACAAGAACGGCGCGCCGGTGCGGCTCTCGGACGTGGCCGACGTGGTCGATTCGGCCGAGAACACGCGCCTGGGCGCCTGGGCCGGCACGACGCCTGCGATCATCATGAACGTTCAGCGCCAGCCGGGCGCGAACGTGATCGCGGTGGTGGACAGCATCAAGAAGATCCTGCCCACGCTGCAGGCGACGCTGCCCGGCGCGGTGCAGGTCCAGGTGCTGACCGACCGCACCACGACGATCCGCGCTTCGGTGAACGACGTCGAGTTCGAGCTGATGCTCGCGGTGCTGCTGGTGGTGCTGGTGATCTACGTGTTCCTACGCAGCGCATCGGCGACCTCGATTCCGGCGGTCGCGGTGCCGCTGTCGCTGATCGGCACCTTCGGCATCATGTATTTCGCCGGGTTCTCGATCAACAACCTGACGCTGATGTCGATGACGATCGCCGCCGGCTTCGTGGTCGACGACGCGATCGTGATGATCGAGAACATCTCGCGCTACATCGAGGAGGGCATGGCGCCGATCGAAGCCGCGCTCAAGGGCTCGGCGCAGATCGGCTTCACCATCATCTCGCTGACCGTGTCGCTGATCGCGGTGCTGATCCCGCTGTTGTTCATGGGCGACGTGGTCGGGCGGCTGTTCCGGCAGTTCGCGGTCACGCTCGCCGTGGCGATCCTGATCTCGGCGTTCGTCTCGCTGACGCTGACGCCGATGATGTGCGCGCGGCTGCTGCACCACACCCCACCCGAGCAGCAGAGCCGGTTCATCCGCGTGACAGGCGCGTGGTTCGACGCGCTGATCGCGCGCTATGGCCGCGCGCTGGAATGGGTGCTCGGCCATCAGCCGCTCACCCTGCTGGTCGCGGTCGCGACGCTCGCGCTAACCGTGCTGCTCTACGTGTTCGTGCCCAAGGGCTTTTTTCCGGTGCAGGACACCGGCCTGATCCAGGGCATCTCGCAGGCGCCGCAATCGATCTCGTTCGCCGCGATGGCCGAGCGCCAGCAGGCGCTGGCCGAGGCGGTGCTGAAGGACCCGGCGGTGCAGAGCGTGTCGTCGTTCATCGGCGTCGACGGCACCAACATCACGCTCAACAGCGGGCGCATGCAGATCGACCTGAAGCCGGAGGCCGAGCGCACTTTGAGCGCGAGCGAGGTGATCCGGCGCCTGGAGCCGCGGCTCGCGCAGGAGGTTCCGGGCATCCAGCTGTACATGCAGCCGGTGCAGGACCTGACGATAGACGACACCGTCAGCCGCACCCAGTACCAGTTCAGCCTGCGCAGTGCGAGCGCCGACGAGCTGAGCGGTTGGGTGCCGCGGCTGGTGGTCAAGCTGCAAACGCTGCCGCAACTGGCCGACGTCGCGAGCAACCTGCAGGACCAGGGCCTGCAGGCCTACGTCGACATCGATCGCGACTCGGCATCGCGCCTCGGCGTGACCACCGCGGCGATCGACAACGCGCTGTACAACGCGTTCGGCCAGCGCATGATCTCGACGATCTACACCCAGTCCAGCCAGTATCGCGTGGTGCTGGAGGTGCAGCCCGACTTCCAGCAGGGGCCGGCGGCGCTGAACGGGATCTACCTCGCGACCGCGGCCGGCCGCCAGATCCCGCTGGCCAGCATCGCGACCGTATCGGAGAAGACCGCGCCGCTGGTCGTCAACCACATCGGCCAGTTCCCGGCCGCGACGATCTCGTTCAACCTGGCATCCGGCGCGTCGCTCGGCGAGGCGGTCGACGCGATCAAACAGGCCGAGGCCGATATCGGCCTGCCGACCGGCATCCAGACCAGCTTTCAGGGCGCGGCGCTCGCGTTCCAGGCGTCGCTGACGAACACGCTGCTGCTGATCCTGGCCGCGATCGTCACGATGTACATCGTGCTCGGCGTGCTGTACGAGAGCTACATCCACCCGGTGACGATCCTCTCCACGCTGCCGTCGGCCGGGGTCGGCGCGCTGCTGGCGCTGCTGCTGACCGGGCACGACATCGACATCATCGCGATCATCGGCATCATCCTGCTGATCGGCATCGTGAAGAAGAACGCGATCATGATGATCGACTTCGCGCTCGACGCCGAACGCCACGAGGGCAAGTCGCCGCGCGACGCGATCTTCGAGGCCTGCCTGCTGCGCTTTCGTCCCATCCTGATGACCACGATGGCCGCGTTGCTCAGTGCACTGCCGCTGATCTTCGGCGGCGGCGTTGGCGCCGAGCTGCGCCGGCCGCTGGGCATCACGATGGCCGGCGGGCTGATCGTGAGTCAGGTGCTGACGCTGTTCACCACGCCGGTGATCTACCTCGCGTTCGACCGCGCCGCTCGGCGCGTGCGCCGGCGCTTCGGGCGCGATGGCGCGCAGGCCGGACCGGCGGCGACCTGAAGCCAGCGCGATGCTCCCGCATCCGGCATGAACGTCTCGCGGATCTTCATTGAACGCCCGGTGGCGACCACGCTGCTGACGCTGGGCATCGCGCTGGCCGGCCTCGTCGCATTCCGGCTGCTGCCGGTCGCGCCGCTGCCGCAGGTCGATTTCCCGACGATCTCGGTATCGGCCTCGCTGCCGGGCGCAAGCCCCGAAACCATGGCAGCGACCGTTGCAACGCCACTGGAGCGGGCGCTGGGGACCATCGCCGGCGTCACCGAAATCACCTCGTCGAGCTCGTTGAGCTCGACGCGCATCGTGCTGCAGTTCGACCTGAGCCGCGACATCGACGGCGCCGCGCGCGACGTGCAGGCGGCGTTGAACGCGGCGCGCACGCTGCTGCCGACCGGCATGCCGAGCAACCCGAGCTACCGCAAGGTCAATCCCGCCGACGCGCCGATCATGATCCTGTCACTGACCTCGGACACCATGCCGCAGGGCCGGATGTACGACGTGGCCGACACGATCCTGGCGCAAAAGCTGTCGCAGGTCGACGGCATCGGCCAGGTCACGGTCGGCGGCAGTTCGCAGCCGGCGGTGCGCATAGAGCTGAACCCGACCGCGCTGAACAAGTACGGCATCGGCACCGCGGACGTGCGCACCGCGGTCGCGGCGACGAACGCGAACCGGCCCAAGGGCCTGGTCGAGGACGGCGACCGCAACTGGCAGATCTATGCGAACGACCAGGCGCGCACCGCGGCCGAGTATGCGCCGCTGATCGTCGCGTACCGCGACGGCGCGCCGGTGCGGGTGCGCGATGTCGCGCAGGTGGTCGACTCGGTGGCCGACCTGCGCAACGCCGGCCAGACCAACGGCAAGCCGTCGGTGCTGGTGATCCTGTACCGCCAGCCGGGCGCGAACATCATCGAAACGGTGGACCGGGTGCGCGCGCTGCTGCCCGAGCTGCACGCGTCGATTCCGGCTGCGATCGACCTCACCGTCTCGCTGGACCGCAGTCCGACGATACGGGCCTCACTGCGCGACACCGAGTACACGCTGCTGATCTCGGTCGTGCTGGTGGTGCTGGTGGTGTTCGCGTTCCTGCGCAACTGGCGCGCGACGCTGATCCCCAGCGTCGCGGTGCCGGTGTCGCTGATCGGCACCTTCGGCGCGATGTACCTGCTCGGCTACAGCCTGGACATCCTGTCGCTGATGGCGCTGACGATTGCCACCGGCTTCGTCGTCGACGACGCGATCGTCGTGCTCGAGAACGTCTCGCGCCATATCGAGGGCGGCATGAAGCCGTTCGACGCGGCGCGGGTCGGCGCGCGCGAGGTCGGTTTCACGGTGCTGTCGATGAGCCTGTCGCTGATCGCGGTGTTCATCCCGCTGCTGCTGATGGGCGGCATCGTCGGGCGGCTGTTCCGCGAGTTCGCGGTCACGCTGTCGGTCGCGATCGGGGTGTCGCTGCTGATCTCGCTGACCACCACGCCGATGATGTGCGCGCGGCTGCTCCAGCCGCACGACCCCGCGCACCCGCGCCGGCACGGCCGCCTGTACCGCGCGAGCGAACGGGGGTTCGACGCGCTGCTGCGCGGCTACCAGCGCTCGCTGGCCTGGGCGCTGCGCTTCGCGCCGCTGACGCTGGTGATCCTGCTGACGACGATTGCGCTGAACGTCTACCTGTACGTGGTCGTGCCCAAGGGCTTCTTCCCCGAGCAGGACACCGGCCGCATGGTGGGCAGCATCCGCGGCGACCAGTCGATCTCGTTCCAGGCGATGCGGCAGAAGTTCGCGCAGTTCGTGCAGATCATCCGCGCCGACCCCGACGTGCAGACCGTGGTCGGCTTCACCGGCGGCGGGCGCGTGAACAGCGGCTTCGTGTTCGTGACGCTGAAGCCGATGGGCCAGCGCAAGGTCCCGGCCGAAGCGGTGATCGCGCGGCTGCGGCCCAAGCTCGGCCACGTGGCCGGCGCCAGCCTGTTCCTGGTGCCGGTGCAGGACATCCGGGTCGGCGGACGGCAGAGCAGTTCGCAATACCAATACACATTGCAGTCGGACGACCTGTCGGTGCTGCGCAGCTGGGAGCCGCGCGTCACGCAGGCGCTGTCGAAGCTGCCCGAACTGGTCGACGTCGACAGCGACCAGCAGGTGCATGGCCTGCAGACGACGCTGACGATAGACCGGCCCACCGCGATGCGCATGGGCGTGACGCCGCAGCTGATCGATGCGTCGCTGTACGACCTGTTCGGCCAGCGCCAGATCTCGACCATCTACAACCCGACCAACCAGTACCACGTGGTGATGGAAGCGGCGCCGCAGTACTGGCAGAGCCCGACCATGCTCAAGCACATCTTCGTCAGCGTGCCGCGGTCGCCGGCGAATCTGGCGCCGACCGCGTCGGCGTTGCAGCAGCCGCCGCAACTCACCGCCGGCGGCAAGCTCGCGGCCAACAGCTCGCTGGCGCTGACGCTCTCGACCCAGGCCGAGCCGCAGGTGCCGCTGTCGGCCTTTTCCTCGTACGCACCGACCAATACCGCGCTCTCGGTGAACCACCAGGGCCAGTTCGCCGCGGCGACGATCTCGTTCAATCTGCCGCTGGGCGTGTCGCTGTCCGAGGCGAGCCGCGCGATCGACGACGAGACGGCACGCCTGGGCGTGCCCAGCAACCTGCACGGCAGCTTTCAGGGCACGGCCAACGCGTTCCAGCGCTCGCTGGGCAACCAGCCGATCCTGATCCTGACCGCGCTGCTCGCGGTCTACATCGTGCTCGGCATGCTGTACGAGAGCTACCTGCACCCGCTCACCATCCTCTCGACGCTGCCGTCGGCCGGGGTCGGCGCGCTGCTCGCGCTGCTGCTCACCGGCACCGAGTTCAGCCTGATCGCGCTGATCGGCGTGATCCTGCTGATCGGTATCGTGAAGAAGAACGCGATCATGATGATCGACTTCGCGCTCGATGCGGAACGACGCCTGGGCCTGGCCCCGCGCGACGCGATCTTCGAGGCCTGCCGGCTGCGTTTCCGGCCGATCATGATGACGACGATGGCCGCGATGTTCGGCGCGCTGCCGCTCGCGCTCGGTCGCGGCAACGGCGCCGAGCTGCGCCAGCCGCTGGGCATCGCGATCGTCGGCGGGCTCATCTTGAGCCAGTTGCTGACGCTGTACACGACACCGGTGGTCTACCTGTACCTGGACCGACTCGGTCGCTGGAGCAAGGCCCGCTTCGCGCAATGGCGTGGCCCGCGCGGCCGGCACGGTGCGACGACGGCACATCAAGGAGGTGGTGCATGAGAGCTGGACATCGAGCGCTGCGGCGCGCGCTGCGCTCAGCCGTGCTGTGCGCTGGCGCAGGCGCGCTGCTCGCCGGCTGCGCGGTCGGCCCCGACTACCGGCGCCCCGACGTGGCTACGCCCGCGGCATACAAGGAAAACCGCGACTGGCACCCGGCGCGGCCGGCGGACGCACTCGATCGCGGCCCCTGGTGGAAGCTGTTCGGCGACCCGCAGCTCGATGCGCTGATCGCGCAGGTCAACCTGTCGAACCAGACGCTGAAGGCCGCGGCCGCGCAGTACCAGCAGGCGCGCGCGCTGGTCGAGTCGGCGCGCTCGGCGCTGTTTCCCACGCTTGGCCTGAACGCGGCCGCGGCCCGCGCCGGCGGCGGCACGGCAACGGCGCGCGGCGGCAGTACCGGCAATACCGTGTCGCTGGCGGCGGGCGCGTCCTGGGAACCGGACCTGTGGGGCAAGCTGCGTGGTGCCGCCGAGGCGCAGACCCGCAGCGCGCAGGCCAGTGCGGCCGAGCTCGCGGCGGCGACCTTGAGCGCTCAGGGTCAGCTCGCGCAGAGCTACTTCACGCTGCGCCAGGTCGACGCCGAGCGCCAGCTGTACGCCGACACGATCGCCGCGTTCCAGCAGTCGCTCCAGCTCACGCAGAACCAGTACGTCGCCGGCTTTGCGGCGCAGGCGGACGTGGTCGCCGCGCAGACGCAACTGAAGACCGCGCAGGCGTCGGCGATCAACCTCGGCGTGCAGCGCGCCCAGCTCGAGCACGCGATTGCGCTGCTGGTCGGGCAGCCGGCGTCGAACTTTTCGATCGCTGCCGATCCGCTCGCGAACGTGCCCCCGCCGCCGGTGCCGGTGGCCGGCCTGCCGTCGCAACTGCTCGAGCGCCGGCCCGACATCGCCGCGGCCGAGCGCCAGGTGGCCGCCGCGAACGCGCAGATCGGCGTCGCCCGCGCCGCCTATTTCCCGGCGTTGACGCTGATCGGACAAGCCGGCTACCAGGGCGCGGCGCTGGCGGGCCTGATCAGCGCGCCGAACCTGTTCTGGTCGATCGGCCCGCAGCTCGCGCTCACGCTGTTCGACGGCGGCGCGCGCGATGCGCAGAACCGGCAGGCGCGCGCGGCGTACGACCAGCAGGTCGCGCAATACCGACAGACGGTGCTCGCCGGCTTCCAGGAGGTCGAGGACGCGCTCGCCGCGCTGCGCATCCTGGAGCAGCAGTCGACGGTGCAGGACGAGGCGCTTGCCGCCGCGCGCGAGTCGGTGCGGCTCACGCTGAACCAGTACAAAGGCGGCGTGGTCAGCTACATCAACGTGATCAGCGCGCAGGCGACCGAACTGGCCACCGCGCGCAACACCGTCGCGCTGCTCGGCAGCCGCTATGTCGCGAGCGTGCAGCTGGTCCAGGCGCTCGGCGGCGGCTGGAGCGATACCGAACTACCGAACGCGGACGCGGTCGATGCGGGGCGCGACAGCAACACGGCAGCTGGCAGCGATGACGGCGTCGCAAGCGACAGCGCTCATCGTCCCGCTGCGTCGCGTTCGATCAAATAGAGGTCATCCGTTCGAATGGACGGCCGACTGCCGCGGACAGCAGCGGGAGCGCTCAATCGTCTGGAAACGTCCATTTCTGCGCGCTTGCACCGGCAAGTTCCTGTACGCGCTTTTCGTCTTTGCCGAACTCCGCGGCAGCACCGCTGTAGGTGATGGTGCCGCGGTCGAGCACGTAGGCGCGGTCGGCGATCTCAGTGGCGGCGCGCACGTTCTGTTCGATCAGCAGCACGGAGGTTCCCGCATCGCGCGCCGCGACGATCACCTTGAACACGTTCTGCACGATGATCGGCGCGAGGCCTTGCGAAGGTTCATCGAGCAGCAGCAGCTT
This sequence comes from Burkholderiaceae bacterium, assembly GCA_030123545.1. Classification (NCBI taxonomy): domain Bacteria; kingdom Pseudomonadati; phylum Pseudomonadota; class Betaproteobacteria; order Burkholderiales; family Burkholderiaceae; species Burkholderiaceae bacterium. Next base: position 3,556,670 of record CP126124.1, read on the forward strand.
CGGGTTCAGCAGCAGCACGCGCGCGATCGAGAGCATTTCCTGCTCGCCGCCCGACAGTTGCCGCCCCTTGTGGTTCTTGCGCTCGGCCAGACGGGGAAAGAGTTCGTAGACACGCGGAATCGTCCACGGGCCGGGGCGATCGACCGGCACCTTGAGGTTTTCCTCGACCGTGAGGTGGGAGAAAACGCGGCGGCCCTCGGGCACCAGACCGACACCGAGTTGCGCAATGCGAAACGGCGGCAGGTGCGTGGACTCGGTGCCGAAGATGCGCACATGGCCGGAGTGCGCTGGCGTAAGGCCCATGATGCTGCGCAGCGTCGTGGACTTGCCGGCGCCGTTGCGGCCCAGCAGCGTCACCAGCTCGCCTTCGGCGACCTCCAGGTCCACCCCATGAAGAACGTGGCTCTTGCCGTAGCGGGTGTTAAGTTGATGGACTTCAAGAGCCTTCACGCTTTTCCCCGAGATAGGCCACTTGCACCTTCTCGCTCGCCGCGATCTCATCGGGCGTGCCGCGGTCGAGCACCTCGCCTTCAGCGAGCACCGTGATGCGATCGGCGAGGTTGAAGATCACGCGCATGTCGTGCTCGACGAGCACGATGGTGAGCTTTTGCTTGCGGTGCAGTCGGCGGATCAACACCGCGGTGTCGTAGGTTTCCTGGCTGCCCATGCCGGCCGCGGGTTCGTCCAGCAGCAGCAGCTTCGGCCGGGTGGCGAGCGCCATCATGATTTCGGTGGAGCGCTGGTCGCCGTGCGAGAGTTCACCGACGTGCCGGTTGGCGTTCGCGGTGAGTGCACCCTCTTCCAGCAGCTCGTCGACGCGCCGCTCGGTCGCAGCAACCTGGCGCCGCGTGTTGAACATCTTCAACCGCAAGCCGTCCGTGACCTGGACCGCGATGCGCAGGTTCTCGCGCACCGTGAGCTCCGGGAACACCTCGGTGATCTGGAAGGTGCGGGCCATGCCCATGCCCACGCGCTCGTGCGTGGGGGTAGCCGTGACGTCGACGACGCCGAAGACGATGCGGCCGACCGTCGGCACGTAAAAGCCGCTGATCATGTTGAACAAGGTGGTTTTGCCGGCACCGTTCGGGCCGATGATGGCATGCAACTCGCCTTCCTCGACGTTGAGCGAGACGTTCTTGACTGCGGCAAGTTCACCAAAGCGCTGTGTGACGTTGCGGACTTCGAGCAGGCTCATGATGTTTTTCTCTGCATCAGACCGGCGATTCCGCGGGGCAGGAACAGCACCACCAGCACGAAGATCACGCCGATGTAGAACATCCAGTTGTCGGTGATGCTGGAGAGCGAATCCTGCGCGATCACGAAGATGGCGGCGCCGAGCAGCGGCCCCCAAAAAGAGCGCATGCCACCTATCACCGCCATGAGCACGAAATCGCCCGACTGCGTCCAATGAAGTTCGTGGGGACTGACGAAATTGTTGAGCATGCCGTAGAGCGCACCGGCGGTCGCCACGAAGAAGCACGAAATGGTGTAGGCAATCCACAGATGCCGGTTCACCGGAATGCCGAGGAATTTGGTGCGGCGTTCGTTCTCGCGCATGGCGAGCAGCGTATGGCCGAACGGGGAGCGCAGCAGTATGGCCATGAGCAGGGCGCAGATGGCAAACACGGCCAGCACGAAGTAGTAGTACATGACGCTCGAGGTCAGGTTGATATTCGCGAAGCCAAGATCGATCGCCAGGCGCTGGAAGGTGAGCCCGTTGTCGCCCCCGGTGACCGCGTTCCAGCGAAAGGCGATGAAGTAGAACACCTGCCCGAAGGCAATCGTCGCCAGCGCGAAGTAGATGCCGCGCAGCCGGGACAAAAGGTAGCCAACCAGCGCGCCGCCCGCGGTTCCGACCACGATGCCGGCGATGAGTCCGACGGGCGTGCTCGGCACCAGATGCTTGATGACCAGGCCGGTCGCGTAAGCGCCCAGGCCAAAATAGGCGGCGTGGCCGAACGCCATTACGCCGGAGTGGCCCACCAGCAGGTTGGTGGCCATCGCGGCCAGGCCGATCAGCAACACGCGGGAAGCGAGGTCGATGTAGCCGCCCACCGGAGCGATCCACAGCGGCACCGTCAGAAGGACGGCCCAGAGCAGGATCAGGAGGGCGAGATTGCCTGGGTTCGTGCGACTGCTCAAAGTTTCGTTCCGCCTTCCTCGCCAAACAGGCCGTACGGCCTAAACAGCAGCACGAGCGCCATCATCACGTAGATGGTGGCCTCGGATGCCGAGGGAAAAAATACCGTCACGACGCCGGCGGCGACGCCGATCAGCAAGCCGCCGAACAATGTCCCGACCAGGCTACCCAGCCCGCCCACGATGACGGCGACGAAGCTCGGCATGATCAGCTGGTCGCCGATGGTGGGGGTGAGGCCGAGCATGCCGGCGGCCAGCACGCCGGCCAGGCCGGCGAAGAAGATGCCGAGCCCGAAATTGAGGTTGCGCAGGATGCGCACGTCAACGCCCAGCGCCGACACCATTTCGAGATCGAGCGTGCCGGCGCGGATGCGCATGCCCAGGCGCGTTTTTTTTAGGATCACGAACAGCGCAACCACTGCGATGGCCACCAGCGCCACCATGAAGACGCGGTAGCCGGTGAGGAAGAATAACGTGGAGCTGAGCGACGATTGCAGGCTCTCGGGCACCTTGAATGGCAGGCCCTGCGCGCCCCAGATCATGCGCACCGAATCCTGGATCACGTAGGCGAGACCGAAGGTGAGCAACAGGCCGTAGAGCGGGTCTCGCACATAGAGCGGCCGGATCAGCACGCGCTCGACGACGATGCCGATCAGCGCCGTGAGGAATGGCGAGATGATCAATGCGCCCCAGAAACCGAGGTACGGCTGCAGCGTGTAGGCGAGGTAGGCGCCGAGGGCGAGAAAGCCGCCGTGCGCGAAGTTGATGACGTTGGTCAGATTGATGATCAGGGAAAGGCCGAGCGCCATCAGCGCGTAGAACGCGCCGATCACCAGTCCGTTGAAGATGTTGAGAAGAACGAGTTGCGTCACCTGCTGTCCCCGTCAGCGAACCTTCGCGCAACCCGCCTAGGAGGCATGCGTGATGTTTGGCGTTGTGGTACCAAGTGTGAGTCCCACGACAACATGAAGAGCGCCACGTGCAATCTGCGCGTGGCGCTTCATTTTTGGCTGAGGCAAGGCGCGCTCAGCTCGGGCTCGGCCAGGTCATCTTGCAGTCGGCTTCTTCCACGGTCGGTGCAATGGTCTTGCTGTCGATCACCTGGTCGATGTGGAACAGGTCGTCCGGCGCGCTGCCGGAAGGCTGGGCGTGACCGGCCCAGAGCGTGCCGATCAACAGGTGCTGGTTGGCGCGGAAGGTCGCGGGGTGTGGCTGCATCGCCACTTCCGGCGGCAGCGTGAAGCCGTCCAGCGCCCGCGCCATCTTCAATGGATCGAGCGACTTGGCATTGTTGGCCGCCAGCGCGCACGCGTGGATGGCGGTATGGCCGAACCAGGTGCGCGCGGTGGGCACGCGGCCGGTTTTCTTCTTGATCGCCTCGGTGAATTCTTTCACGTGCGGTACGCCGGGCTGGTTCCAGTACCACTCGATCACCCAGTTGCCGATGCGCGCGGTCTCGGGCAGCGCCTCGAGGGTCTCAAGCTCGATATTGGCCCCGGCGATATGGAATTTCTTGTCGAGCCCGAACTGCACCGTCTGCTTGAGCACGTTGGTCTGGTCTTCGCCGTTCTGCAAAATCACGATCACGTCCGGCTTCGCGGCCTGGGCCTTGATCAGGTAGGAGGAGTATTCGGTCGTGCCGAGCGGAATCAGGTCGGTGCCGACATTGGTCGCGCCGTACTTCTTGAAGTTGGCGTTATAGGCTTCGAGCAGGCCGTGGCCGAACGCGTAGTCGGGCACCAGGCAGTAGAACTTCTTGCCGAAGCGGTTGATGAGCGACGGCGCGATGGCGTTTACCAGCAGCGTGGTGGAGGGATCGACCTGGAAAACGTTCCAGTGGCAGTTCTTGCCGGTAATCGGATCGGCGTGGCCGCCCGGATCGATCATGAAAACATTTTTTTCGTACGCTACCGCGGACATCGCCATCGTCAAACCGGAGTTGACGTTGCCGACCAGAAAGTCAACCTTGTCGCGATCGATCAGCTTGCGCGCCTTTTGCACCGCGACGCCCGCATCGCCGCTGGTCGAGTCTTCCACGATCAGCTTGGCGGGCCGGCCCAGGATGCCGCCCTTGGCGTTGATCTCCTGCACGGCCAGTTCCATGCCGTGCAGCTCGTTGCGCCCGGTGATGGCGTAGGTGCCGGTGAGCGGGTTGTCGACGCCGAGCAAGACCGGCTTGTCGCCCTGCGCGCGAACGATGGCCGGGAACGACATCGACGCCGCGCCGAATGCTGCCGCCGTCGTCAGAATCTTGCGGCGCGTGACCGACGCGCCCGTGCCTGTGCTCATGCTCATTTGGTGCTTCCTCTAAAGCGAAAACGGAGTTGTCGCGCACCTGAAGAGAAGCCCTCCTCAATCGAAACGGATCGATGCGCGTCGTCGCTGACGAATCACCGGCTGCGTGCCGTCTCCCGCCTTTTTCGTCGTGCCGCGACAGTTTGTACGCTGTCCAACGACTGTCAATGCGGGAATACCAGCAGCGGCGATCACGCCGTGCTGCCCCTTGCGGCAAGGGCCTGATGCGCGCCGTCAACCCGCCAGCGCGCCAGCGATCGCCGCGACTCGCGCCTGCCGGATCCGCGCACCAACCTGCGGTCCGTGCAGCCCGGCTGCATCGGCTTCGGCTGCGATCGCGGAGGTATCGACCGAGTGCGCGGCGGAAAGCACCGCGAGCAATCGTGCGCGCTGCGGGTACGGTGCATCCTCGTGCCCGTGCCTTCCGCGCGCGTCGCATTCGCAGGCCAGCAGCGCATCCGCGAAACGCCCGGGCTTGCGGATCGCGTCGCAGCGCTCCAGCAGGCGCAGCAGCGCGGCGGGGTCCAGTTCGCCGCTCGCGTGGATGTGGCCGTGCTCGCGCGCAACGAGTTCGGCCAGTTGCCGCACCTCGTTCGGAACGCGCCAGCGCTTGCACACCGCGGCCGCGAGCCGCGCGCTGCGCTGCTCGTGGCCGATGTGGCGCGGCAGCACCTGCGCCGGCGTCGTCCCCTTGCCGAGGTCGTGCACCAGGCAGGCGAAGCGCACACCGAGCGGTGCCGCCAGCCGTGCGCTCGTGTCGAGCACCAGCATCAGGTGCACGCCAGTGTCGACTTCCGGGTGATGCTGCGCCGGTTGCGGCACGCCCCAGAGCCTGTCGACCTCGGGCAGCAGCCGCGCGAGCGCGCCGCAACTCCGCAGCAGTTCGAACATCCGCGAGGGTTGCCGCTCCATCAGGCCCCGCGCCAGTTCCTGCCAGACCCGCTCGGGCACCAGCGCGTCGGCCTCGCCGGCCTGCACCATCTCGCGCATCAACGCCAGCGTTTCGGGCGCGACCGAAAAATCGGTGAAACGCGCGGCAAAGCGCGCGACGCGCAGAATGCGCACAGGGTCTTCACGAAACGCATCGGTGACGTGACGCAGCACGCGCCGCTCCAAGTCGCGCCGGCCGCCGTACGGGTCGATCAACGCCGAGAAATCAGCATCAAAAAGGCCGGTAGCCGGCTCCTCATTTGCCTGTGCAGCTATCGAATTGATAGTAAGGTCGCGCCGCGCCAGATCCTGCTCCAGCGTCACGTCGGGCGCCGCGTGAAACGTGAAGCCGTGGTAGCCGGGCGCGGTCTTGCGCTCGGTGCGCGCCAGCGCGTATTCCTCGCGCGTGCGCGGATGCAGGAATACCGGGAAGTCGCGCCCGACCGGCAGGAATCCGCGCGCGACGAGTGCCTCCGGCGTCGCACCGACCACCACCCAGTCCCGGTCCTGCACCGGCAACCCGAGCAGGGCGTCGCGCACCGCGCCGCCGACCATGTAGACCTGCATGGCGGGCAGTGTAGCGGCGCGAGGCCGCAACGGACCGATCGCCGCCGCGTGGCCTGCGTCAGCGCGCGGCCCGGTACGGTTCCTCGAACGCGATGAATTCGTGTTCGGCCATTGCGTCGGCGATCCAGGCGGCGACGCCGGTCAACGCGCGCACCCGCGCCAGGTACGCGGCGATCGGCGCCGGCACCGGCAACGCGTAGGTATGGATGCGCAGGCACACCGGCGCAAAGTACGCATCGGCGATCGAGAAGCCGCCGAACAGCATCGGCCCGCCGTGCTCGGAGAGCAGTTCGCCCCACATCGCACAGATGCGCTGCATCTCCGCGCGCAGCGTGGGCTGGTCGCGCAACGCGATCTGACCGATCTGCGGCAGTTCCGCCTCGACGTTGAACCCGCAGATGTTGCGCAGCGCGCCAAAGCCCCCGTGCATCTCGGCGCAGATGCTGCGCGCGCGGGCGCGGGCCTGCGCGCTCTGCGGCCACAGCTGCTTCTCGGGAAACTTCTCCGCCAGGTACTCGGCGATGGCCAGCGAGTCCCAGACCGAGAAGCCGCCGTCGACCAGCACCGGCACTGCGCCGACCGGTGTCACGCCGCGCATCGCGGTCTTGAATTTCGAGTCCGGCGCGAACGAATCGAACGGCACCCGCACCTCGTCGAACGCGATGCCGGTCTGCTTCATCAGCACCCACGGCCGCATCGACCAGGACGAATAATTCTTGTTGCCGATATAGAGCCTGAGCATGACGAACCTCCGGGCCGCCATGCTACTCCGGCGCCGGCGGAAACGGCCCGGAGCGTCGCTGCCGGCGGCCTCGGCCCGGGCACATATCAGTGCTCCATGACGCTACGCGCCGCCCGCAGCGCATAAAACCCAAAGGAGCAAAAGGCCGCGGAGCAGGCCACGCAAGCGACCGCCGCAAAGTGGGCTCGACCCGGCCGCTGGCGGTGCCCCCGGCGAGGGGGCTGAGGTCTGCGGCTCCAGACCTGCCTGCGCAGGTCTGGACAGACCGAAGGGCCGCCGCCTCTGGCGGCGAGCACCGGGCGGAGCGACACGCAAGTAGCGCGCAGCCTGGGGGTGTTTTCTCAGCTCCGCCCGGCGCTGCGGCGCAGCGTGAGCAGGTCGTCGACCGTCTGCTGCGGTCCGAGGTAGGTCGGCGCGATCGCGTCGATCGGGGTCGGCACGATGCCGAGCGCCTCGAGCCCCGGCAGCGTGCCGGTCGCGACGTTGTCGACCTTCATCGCGTCGAGGTTGTCGCGGCTCATCAAAGGCTCGCCCGGCAGCAGTTCCAGCAGCAGCGCCTGCAGCCGGCCGAGCGCGTCCGGCACCGCAAGCACCGGGCGCTCGCGGCCGATGCAGCGGCCGGCCATCTGCACCAGATCCTTGAGCGTCAGCAGCTGCGGCCCGCACGCCTCGTAGGTCATCGCGATCGTTCCGCGCTCTTGCAGGCAGTGGCTGATCGCGTCGGCCACGTCCTCGACCCAGACCGGCTGGAACCGCGCACCGGCATGCGCCAGCGGTAGCACCGGCAGACGGCGCTGCAGGTCGGCGAACAGGTTGAGCAGCCGATCTTCCGGGCCGAACACCAGGCTCGGGCGCAGCACGGTCAGGTCCAGGCCGGCGGCGCGCAGCGCCTGTTCGCCGCGCGCCTTGCTGCGCTGATACAGCGACGGCGCATCGGCGTCCGCACCGAGCGCGCTGACATGGACCACGCGGCGCACGCCGGTCGCCGCACAGGCGCGCGCGAGCTTCTGCGGCAGTTCGACATGGACCTTGTCGAACGCCGCCTGGTTGCCGTGCAGGATCGCGACCAGGTTCACCACCGCATCGTGGCCGGCGACGAGCCGGGCGAGCGCCGCCTCGTCGTGCACGTCGGCCTCGAACACGTCAAGGCGCGGCAGCATCCACAGGTGCTGGGCATTCAGCCTGCGCCGCGTCGGCACCGTGATCCGGCACGGCTGCCGCGAGAGCGTTTCGCACAAATGGCGCCCGATGAAGCCGCTGCCGCCGAGGATCAGGATCTTCTTCATGTCGTTCGATTCCGTAGCTTGCAAAGAGCGTGTCAGGGCAGGTCCGTGTCCGGCGCGGGGCTGCCGGGCCCGAGCGGGCCGACCTTGCCGAGCCTAGCCATCAGCGATTGCGGCTTGCCGGTCAGGATCGCCGCATAGTCGGTCGTGTTCGCCAGCACCTTCTTCACGTATTCGCGGGTCTCGGCGAACGGCACGTTCTCGATCCAGACCGCGGCATCGAGCACCGGTCCGTCGCGCCATTTGCGCGGACGCCCCGGGCCGGCGTTGTACGCGGCGGCGGCCAGCGGCATCGAGCCCTGGAAATCGTCGAGGATCAGCTTCAAGTATCCGGTGCCGAGCAGGATGTTCATGTCGCGGCTGGCGATCTGGTCGTGGCTGTAGCCGTCGAGGCCGAGCTTCTTCGCGGTCCAGCGCGCGGTCGCCGGCATGATCTGCATCAGCCCCGAGGCGCCGACACCGGAGCGCGCCTCGACCACGAACCGGCTCTCCTGGCGGATCAGCCCGTACACGTAGGCCGGATCGAGCCCGACCACGCGTGCCTGTTTCAGCACCGCATTCTCGTGCGGCATCGGAAAGCGCTGCTCGAAGTCGATGAACGATCTCGTGCGATCGCTGGTGTTGATGCAGCGGTCCCAGACCTCGCGCTCGCAGGCGAGCTGCGCGGCGGCGAGCCGTTCGCGGTCGCTCATGCCGCCGGGCACCGCCAGATTCGCGGTGTAGTTCCACTCGCGCACGCCTTCACTGCGCAGGCCAAGGCCGATCGCGTACAGCGCGCGGGCGAGGCCCGGGTTCTGTTGCGCGGCCTGCATCTCTCCGGGCGTCGGCGGTGCCGGCAGCGGCGGCACGGTCACCTTGCGATCGAGCGCGTCGAGCGCGAGTTGCGGATAGAAGTCCTGCACGCCGGCGATCGCTTCGAACAGCTCGGTCGCCTCGAGCGCGCGCGGCGACAGCGGGTCTGCGCGCTCGGCCGACGTGAGCGTGGCCCGGATCGCACGCGCCTTCCAGTAGACCCAGGTCGGGCTTTTCTGCTCGTCCGGCCCCATCGCGCCGATCGCGCCGAGCACGCTGCGCCACTGGCCGGCGCGCAGCGCGGCGCGCGCCTTCCAGGCCAGCATGGCCTCGCTCAGGTCCGCATTGCGGCTGACCTTCGCGTAGTAGCCGTGCGCGGTGTCGGCGAGCCGCAGCGCGGCCTCCTTGCCGATCGCGCCCCAGACCCAGTCGCGCTGCGCGCGCGCCAGCTGCGGGCTCCAGACGCTGTCGAGCTGGGTCGCGGCCGCATCCGGGTCGTTCGCCGCCATGCGCACCAACGCCAGCACGACCAGTTCACGGCCATCCTCAGTGCGCGCCGGCGCTCGCGTCGCGAGGAATTTCGCCGGATTCGCGGCGAGCAGCGCGAAGCGATCGAGCCGATCCGGCGCAACGATCTGCACCGCGTTGCGCGCCACCTGCACCCGGTTCGCCTCGAGCGCGATGCGCGCCTTGCGCCAGGCCACGGCGGGCTTCATCTTCTGCGCGGCGATCAGCGTCGCCGCCGCCTGCGTGCAGCCGTCGTCGACCTTGTGCAGCGAAAACCAGTCGGCGCCGACCTGCTCGGCCAAGGTCGGCGACGGATTGGGGTTGGTCAACTGCTCGATCAGCAGCGCATAGCACTCGACCTCGGGGTCATCGCGCATGCGGAACTTCGGATACACCGCGGCGAACTGATCCCATTCGCGGCGCTGGCCAAGCAGCAGCAACCAGTCGTTGCGCAGCCGGTCTTCCTGGTAGGTGCCGGCATAGCGGTCTAGGAAGTCCTGCACCTCCTGCGGGCTGGCCTCTTCGAGTCGCGCCTTCAGCTCCCAGTACGCTGCCCAGGGCTCGAGCGGATTGCCGCGTGCCTGCGGCAGCAGCGCAGTGAGCTTCGCCTTGTCGCCGCGCGTGAACGCCTGGCTCATCTCGAGGATCACGTCGTCGCTGCTGCCCTGGGCACGCGCGCTCGACGCGACCGACAGCAGCACGCCGCAGGAGACCAGCGCCGCGAGCAGCGCCGGTGTCAAAATCTTGGGGCATCGCATGGAGGAGAATTATGGACAAATCGGCGGCGCGTCGAGCGCTGATCGAGCAGCGGCTGAACATGCCGGACCGCCTGCAGCGCGCCGACGCGTTGCAGCAGGTGCTGCGCATCTGGCTGGTCGGGCGCGCCGACACGGTGATCGGCGCGTACTGGCCGATCAAGGGCGAGTTCGACCCGCTGCCGGCGCTGCACCGCTGGAAGGAGGACGGCGAGCTGCTCGAAGGACCGGCGATGAAGCGTATCGGGCTGCCGGTCGTCGACAAGCTGCGCAAGTCGCTGACCTTCCACGCCTGGTACCCCGGCTGCCCGATGGAGAACGACGCCTACGACATCCCGAAGCCGAAGGACACCGAGGTCGTGGTGCCAACGTTGCTGTTCGTGCCCTGCCTCGGCTATGGGCCGGGCGGCTACCGGCTCGGCTACGGCGGCGGCTTCTACGACCGCACGCTGGCCGCGCTGAGCCCGAAGCCGATGACGGTCGGTCTCGGCTACACCCAGGGTTTCCTCGAGGACTTCGAGCCCGAGCCGCACGACCTACCGCTGGACGCGATCCTGAACGACAACGGCGTGGTCTGGCCGGTGTGAGCCACCCCCAGGCTGCGCGCACTGCGTGTCGCTTCGCCCACCCCCTCACCGGGGGGCGCACCCAGCGGACCGGCGGAGCCGGCTCCGCGGGTGCCCGCGCGCGGCCTGCTCAGCGGCCTCTCGAACCTGTTTCATGCGTCGCGGGCCGCACAATGTCGGCGCGACTCACAATAACGACTGATAGCGCGTAAAGTTCGCGTCATCCCCGGGTCATGGCGAGGAGTTGCGATGAAGATGCGAGCGCTGGGCCGCTCCGGCCTGCAGGTGTCGCCGCTGGCATTCGGCGGCAACGTGTTCGGCTGGACCGTGGACGAGGCGACCTCGTTTTCGCTGCTCGACGCCTGGGTCGACGCCGGCATGAACTTCATCGACACCGCCGACGTCTATTCGCGCTGGGTGCCGGGCCACGCCGGCGGCGAGTCCGAGACCATCCTCGGCAAATGGCTCAAGCAAAGCGGCAAACGCGACCGGGTCGTGATCGCGACCAAGGTCGGCAAGGAGATGGGGCCGGGCCGCAAGGGACTCGCGCCAGACTACATCCGCAGCGCGGTCGACGCGTCGCTGCGCCGATTGCAGACCGACTGCATCGACCTGTACCAGTCGCATGACGACGACGCCGGCACGCCGCTCGAGGACACGCTGGCCGCCTACGCGCGGCTGATTGAGGCCGGCAAGGTGCGCGCGATCGGCGCGTCCAACTACAGCGCGCCGCGGCTGGCCCAGGCGCTAGCCGTCAGCCGGCAGCAGGGCCTGCCGCGCTACGAGAGCCTGCAGCCGCTGTACAACCTGTACGACCGGGTCGACTACGAGGCCACGCTCGAGCCGCTGTGCCTGACCCATGGCGTCGGGGTGATCAATTTCTACGCGCTGGCCAGCGGCTTTCTGACCGGCAAGTACCGTTCGTCGGCCGACCTGCGCAAGAGCCCGCGCGGGCATGGCGTCGCCAAGTACCTGGGCGAGCGCGGCCAGCGCATCCTGGCCGCGCTGGACGAGGTCGCGGCGCGCTTTTCTGCAACGCCGGCGCGGGTGGCGCTGGCCTGGCAGATGGCGCGGCCGAGCATCACCGCGCCGATCGCCAGCGCGACCTCGCTCGCCCAACTCGCCGAACTGGTCGCCGCCACGCAGCTCACGCTCGACACCGCCGCGATAGAGCGGCTCGACCTCGCAAGCCGCACCGCGACCCAGGGGCCTTGAAGCCGCGAGCTGCCGTTCATACGGTTTTGCTTTACCGCGCGGTGCGCGACCCGCGACGCATGAAACGCAAAGGAGCAAAAGGCCGCGGAGCAGGCCACGCGAGCGACCGCCGCGGATCGGGCTTTGCCCGGCCGCTGGCGGTGCCCCCTTCAAGGGGGTTGGCGAAGCGACACGCAGTGCGCGCAGCCTGGGGGTGTTTCACTTCAAGCGGTCGCAGTGGTCGGGGCGGCCGCCTCGCCGGCTTCGCCGATCGCCTTGCGCGTCTGCTCGGCCTGCCGCGACAGCCATTCGCAGAATGCACGGATTTCGGGCCGCATCGCGCTGCGCGGAACCACCAGCAGCCAGTAAGCCATCGGCGAATCGAGCCGCATGTCCGGCAGCACCTCGACCAGGTCGCCGCTGGCCAGGCTGTCGGCGACCAGCGGCATGCGTGCGAGCGCCACGCCCTGGCCGGCAAGCGCGGCCTGCGCGATCTGATGCGCGTAGTTGAAATAGAGCCAGCGCTTGGGTTCGAGCCTGGCGAGGCCATGTGCGTCGAGCCAGCGCCGCCAGCTGAGCCAATCGAGATGCAGCGAGCCGCGTGCGTCGCCGGACTCGACCAGCGCGAAATGCGCCAGGTCCTCGCCGCGACCCAGCGTATGGCCGCTCTTGAGCAGCCAGGGGCTGGCCACCGGCGTCAGTTGCTCGCCGAACAACCGCACCGCGCCGGCCGCCGCCCGCCCGCCAGGCGGCGCGTAGCGCAGCGCGAGGTCGATGTCCGCGGTCTCCATGTCCACCACCACGTCGCTCGCGTCGATGCGGATGTCGATGTCGGGGTATTCGGCCTGGAACGCTTCCAGCCGCGGGATCAGCCACATCGATGCGAACGAAGCCCAGGTCGTGATCGCGACGCTGCGCCGGCCCGCGCTGCGCCGGATCTGGCGCACCGCGCCGTCGATGCGCTCCACCGACGGCAGCGCGGCATTGAGCAGCTGCGCGCCGGCGCCGGTCAGTTCGACCGCGCGCGTGTGGCGAAGAAACAGTGGCACGCCGACCTCGTCCTCCAGCGCCTGGATCTGGCGGCTCACCGCCGATTGCGTCAGCGCCAATTCCTCCGCCGCAGCACGAAAGTTCAGATGCCGGGCGACGGCCTCGAACGCGCGCAGATGGCCCACCGAAATGGGCCGGGATCGCAACTGGACCGGGACCGGCATGGGAAACTCCGGGCTCTGAAATTGATGCGCAGATGGTATCAAAACCGAGGCCCGTTTTCATTGGACCCACGGCGTCGGATTGACGATCATGAAGGCCTGAACCATTAACTGCATGTCACTGAGGAGATCACCATGGGTCTGCAACATGTTCTGGATTTGCAACAATCGGCTATCGGTGCGGCGCTGCCGGGCTGCTGGCAACTCGGCGCCGGCCGTGTCGTGACGCTGCGCGCCCAGGAACACGGCGCGCTGCGCGTGACCCAGGGCGAAATCTGGGCTACCGTCGACGAGCCACACAGCGGACGCGGCAACGAGTCCGGCGATCTGTTCCTCGCCGCCGGCGACACGCTGGCACTGCGCCCGGGGCTGCGCGTTGTGCTCGAAGCCTGGGACGAAGGCGGCAGCCGCGGCGCCTGGTTCAGCTGGGAAGGTCGGAGCATCAACTCCGAGGCTGGATCGGGCGCTGTGGCGGGCTGGTGTGCCGATGTGGTGCAGCCGGTCCGGGAGTTGGGCCGCTCGCTCGCCGCCGCCGGCCGGGCCGTGGCGCACCTGGCCATCGGGCTCGGCGCGCTGGCGATCGGGCGCGTCTCGGGCCACGGCCGCGGCCGCATCCTGCAAGGCTGAACCGGCGCCGCTCTGCCGGCATCGCGCCGGCGCGGCGCGCGCACCGTCCGCGCTGCACGATCGGGCGCGGCGCGCGTGCCAGCGCGGCGACCGCCGCGTCGCCGCATGGGAATCCGCTGCTGCCGGGTGCAGGCTGCGCCGCCAATCAATAGAATGATTTGGTCCCGGCTCCCGCCGCGGGCCGGGCCTGCGCAAGCCCGCATTCCCCTCAACGGAGACTCCCGATGAGCAGCAGCACGAACAAGGCATTCGCGAGTCAGGCCGATCTGGCCGACAAGAAGATCACCTTCGAGCAACTCAGCAAGCACTGCTGGGCCTACACCGCCGAAGGCGATCCGAACTCCGGCGTGATCATCGGCGACAAATACATCATGGTCAGCGACACCACGGCGACGCCCGACATGGCGCGCGACCTGATCCGCGAAATCCGCAAGATCAGCGACAAGCCGATCAAATACGTGCTGCTGACCCATTATCATGCGGTCCGCGTGCTCGGAGCCAGCGCCTACTTTTCGGAAGGTGCTACTGAAATAATAGCAAGCCAGGGCACATGGGAACTGATCGCCGAGCGCGGCCAGCAGGACATGGAAAGCGAGATGGACCGCTTTCCGCGGTTGTTCCGCGGTGCCGCCGGCGTGCCGGGGCTGACCTGGCCGACGATGGTGATCGGCGGCGGCGACACGACTCGGGGCGAGGTGCCGGGCAAGCTCACCGTCGACCTGGGCGGCGTCAAGGTGCAGATCTGGTCACCCGGCTGGGGTCACACCCGCGGCGACACGATCGCCTGGGTCGCGGAAGAGAAGGTGCTGTTTTCGGGCGACCTGGTCGAGTACGAGGCTGGGGTCTACACCGGCGACGCGCAGCTTGCCGAATGGCCGGCCACGCTGGAGGCGCTGCGCGCGCTGAAGGCCGAAGCCATCGTTCCCGGCCGCGGCGAGGCGATGAAGGGCCAGGCCGACGTCAACAAGGCGCTCGACTACACCAAACGCTGGGTCGAGACGCTGTTCAAGTCCGCCAAGGAAGCGGCGGCCAAGGACATGGACCTGAAGGGCGCGATGGCGCACACGCGCAAGGCGATGGACCCGGTGTTCGGCCATGTGTTCATTTACGAGCACTGCCTGCCGTTCGACGTGAGCCGGGCCTACGACGAGGCCAAGGGCATCAAGAACCCGCGCATCTGGACCGCGGTGCGCGACAAGGAAATGTGGGCTGCGCTGCAGGCGTAGCCGCCCGAAGCCGGTTCTCGGAACGCTGACCCGAGGGCTGCGCCACCGGTTGCTGCGCGTCGAGGCGGGATAATCCGCCATCCGCGACAGGAACCCAGGCATGACGAAACTTCCCGAGGGCCACAAGGCCGGACCGCCGGTGGACGTGGTGATCATGGCCGCCGGCATGGGCACGCGCATGAAGAGCCGGCTGCCGAAGGTGCTGCATCGCCTGGCCGGGCGCCCGCTGCTGGAACATGTACTCGACACCGCTGCGCAACTAGAGGCGCGGCATATCGTGGTGGTGGTCGGCCATGGCGCGGGCGAGGTCGAGTCGGCCTGCGCCGCCGCGGACAGCACGCGCGATCTGCATTTCGTGCGGCAGGAGCCGCAGCTCGGCACCGGCCACGCGGTGCAGCAGGCGCTGCCGGTGCTGCCGGACGACGGCATCGTCGTGGTGCTGTCGGGCGATGTGCCGCTGACCCAGGCCGACACGCTGCGCAGCGTGGTGCAGGTCTGCGCCGGCGAACGGGTCGCGCTGCTGACGATGGAGCTGGCGAACCCGACCGGTTACGGCCGCGTGATCCGCGCCGAAGAGACGGTGCAGGCGATCGTCGAACAGAAGGACGCCACCGCGGCGCAGCGCGCGATCCGCGAGGTCTACACCGGCATCATGGCCGCGCCGGCACGCGAGCTCAAGGGCTGGATCGAGCGGCTCGACAACCACAATGCGCAGCAGGAGTACTACCTGACCGACGTCGCCCGGCTCGCGGTCGCCGACGGCGTGCCGGTGGTCGCGCACCGCATCGACGACGCGCTGCAGGTGGCGGGGGTGAACAGCCCGCTGCAACTGGCCGAACTCGAGCGGGCGCTGCAGCGCCAGCAGGCGCGCGCTCTGATGGAGCAGGGCGTGCGGCTGGCCGACCCGGCCCGGTTCGATCTGCGCGGTACGCTGGTGTGCGGACAGGACGTCGAGATCGACGTCAACTGCGTGTTCGAGGGCCGGGTGACGCTCGGCGACCGGGTGCGGATCGGTCCGAACTGCGTGGTCGCGAACGCCGACATCGCCGCCGACACGGTGATCCGCGCGTTCACCCATGCCGAAGGCGCGACGCGATCCGCGCAGGACCGGGTCTCGGTCGGCCCGGGCGCGCTGGTCGGCCCGTTCGCGCGCCTGCGGGCCGGCGCGCACCTGAAGGCCGAGGTCCACATCGGCAATTTCGTCGAAGTGAAGAATTCGACGCTGGCGCGCGGCGCGAAGGCCAACCATCTGGCCTACCTCGGCGACGCCAGCGTCGGCGAGCGCGTGAACTACGGCGCCGGCAGCATCACCGCGAACTACGACGGGGTGAACAAGCACCGCACGGTGATCGAGGACGACGTGCGCGTCGGCAGCAACTGCGTGCTGGTCGCACCGGTCACCATCGGCGCGGGCGGCACCGTCGGCGGCGGCTCGACGATCACGCGCGACACGCCGCCCGGCGCGCTCAGCGTTGCGCGCGGCCGGCAGGTCAGCATCACGGACTGGCAGCGGCCCGAAAAGCCGAAATGACCGCGGCGCGCGAACGCGCCGGCGCCGAGCCGCGCAGCGTCAGCGCGGGTTCGCGCCCCAGGGGTCGTCCGGGTCGTCCTGCGTCGCCGACTGCAGGCCCATCAGCTTCGACATCCCCATCACTTCCGATTCCTTGAAGCCGGTGGTGCGGAAGTCCTGATCGGCCTGCGCCATTCGTTCTTCCAACTGCTGGCGCACGCTGACCTGGCTGGCACGCCCCGGCGAGCTGTACACCGACAGCGAGAGCTTGCGCCGAAAATCCTCGGCCGACGGCATCTTGCGCACCGTGTCCTTCACGTAGATCAGGCGGATGCCGGCGGACTTGAGGATGCGGTGCTTTTCATTCGCCTCGCGCTGCGCGGCACTGGCGTCGCCGCTGCGATAGGCCTCGATGTCGAACGCGAATGCCACCTTGCCGGCGTCGTTGCAGACCGCGAAATTCACCTTCATCGCTTCGAGCGCCTGCTCGGCGCGGCGCCGGCTGTCGGCACGGCGGATCGACACCATTTTGCGCAGCGGCACGTCGACCAGCACCGGCTGGCCTGGGAACGCGCTCTGCAGGTAGTACAGCAGGTCGGCCTGCGGGGGGGTGATCAGGGCCTCCGACGTGTAGCGGTCGCCGCGCGGCGCCGGCGCGCGCATGTACCTGACGTACAGCACCAGCAGCAGCAGCAGCAGCACAACGGCCGGCAGGGCCCAGTACCAGATCGATTCCATCGCACTCCCCGTGTTTCGAATGAGGCAGATTTTCTACGCGATCGGCGTCGCTGCCCAGGGCCAGCGCAAGGTTTTTTTCGGCAATGGCGTTGCATATTCGGCAGATGCGGGCACCGGCGCGCGATCCGGCTCAGCCGCGTCAAGCAGTGTTCGCTAGGCTCTGGCCGCGCCCAGCGGCACGCTCGGTTCGAACTTCGCTCGCCGGATGCTGAAGTACGCCTTCACATTTCGCACGTTGGCGTCGCTGGTAAACAAGCGCTGCGCCAGCGCGAGGTAGCCCGGCATGTCGGCCACTGCGACGATTAGGCAGAAATCGGGCCCGGGAGAGACCCGGTAGCATTGCTGCACCGCAGCGTCGGCGCAGACACGCTGCTCGAATGCGGCGAGTTGCTCCGCGCCCTGCCGCTCCAGCGTGATCTCGACGATCGCGGTCAGGCCGCTTCCGATCAGCGGCGCGAGCCGATCGGGGCTCAGTACCGCGATCCGGCGCTCGATCAGCCCGGCCCGTTCCAGCCTTTTCACGCGCCGCAGGCAGGTCGGCGGCGACACATGAACCTGCCGCGCAAGCTCCTGGTTGCTCAGCGACGCATCGCGCTGCAGTTGGCCCAGCAGGCGGAGATCGGTTTCATCTATCTCGATTTGTTCCATGCAAACACGATTTATGGAATTTTCAGTCATATTTTGACATTCGTGGAATTTTATTCCATTCATAGACGAAATGGGCGCGCAAATTTCGATACGGCTCGCCTACGATCGAGCATCTGGTTCAATTGCTGGGGAGTCCTTCATGTGCGGTATCGTCGGCGCGGTCTCTACGCGCAACATCGTCCCGATCCTGGTCCAGGGTCTGCAGCGGCTCGAATACCGCGGCTACGACTCCTGCGGCGTCGCGGTCTACGACGGCGGCCTCAAGCGGGCGCGCAGCACTTCGCGCGTCGCGGAACTGCTCGCCCAGGTGGAGCACACCGGCCTGCACGGCACGACCGGCATCGCGCACACGCGCTGGGCCACGCACGGCGCGCCGATGGTGCACAACGCGCACCCGCATTTCAGCCACGGGCCGGGCGCGGACGCCGCCGAGCGCGCAGGCCACGTGGCGCTGGTACACAACGGCATCATCGAGAACCACGACGAGCTGCGCGCGGCGCTGCAGGCGCGCGGCTACCGGTTCACCAGTCAGACCGACACCGAGGTGATCGCGCACCTGATCGACTCGCTGTACGACGGTGACCTGTTCGACGCGGTGCGGCAGGCGCTGCCGCAGCTGCACGGCGCCTACGCGATCGCGGTGTTCTGCAAGGACGAGCCGCACCGTGTCGTCGGCGCGCGCGCCGGCTCGCCGCTGGTGCTCGGGGTCGGGCCGGATGGCGAAGGTTTTCTCGCGAGCGACGCGATGGCGCTGGCCGGCGTGACCGACCAGATCGTCTACCTCGAAGAGGGCGACCTGGTCGATCTGCAGCTTGGCCGCTACTGGATCGTCGGCACCGACGGCCGGCCGGCCGAGCGCCCGGTGCGCACCGTGCAGGCGCACAGCGGCGCGGCCGAACTCGGGCCGTACCGGCATTACATGCAAAAGGAAATCTTCGAGCAGCCGCGCGCGATCGCCGACACGCTCGAGGGAGTGGCGGGCATCGTGCCCGAGCTGTTCGACGGACCGGGCGGCGCCGGCGCGCACCGCAGCTTCCGTGCGATCGACTCGATGCTGATCCTCGCCTGCGGCACCAGCTACTACAGCGGCTGCGTCGCCAAGTACTGGCTGGAGAGCATCGCCCGCATTCCGACGCAGGTCGAGGTCGCGAGCGAATACCGCTACCGCGACTCGGTGCCGAACCCGGCCACGCTGGTCGTCACGATCTCGCAGTCCGGCGAAACGGCCGACACGCTGGCCGCGCTGCGCCACGCGCAATCGCTCGGCATGGAGCACACGCTCACCATCTGCAACGTCGCGACGTCGGCGATGGTGCGCGAATGCAAGCTCGCGTACCTGACCCGCGCCGGCGTCGAGATCGGCGTCGCGTCGACCAAAGCCTTCACCACCCAGCTTGCCGGCCTGTTTCTGCTGACGCTGGCGCTCGCGCAGTCCAAGGGGCGGCTCGCCGACGAACAGGAAGCGGCGCACCTGAAAGCGATGCGCCACCTACCGGCCGCGCTGTCGGCGGTGCTCGCGCTGGAGCCGCAAGTGATCAGCTGGGCCGCGGACTTCGCGCGCAAGGAGAACGCGCTGTTCCTCGGCCGCGGTCTGCACTACCCGATCGCGCTCGAAGGCGCGCTCAAGCTCAAGGAGATCAGCTACATCCACGCGGAGGCGTACCCGGCCGGCGAACTCAAGCACGGCCCGCTCGCGCTGGTCACGAGCAGCATGCCGGTCGTGACCGTCGCGCCGAACGACGCGCTGCTGGAAAAACTCAAGAGCAACATGCAGGAAGTGCGCGCGCGCGGCGGCGTGCTGTACGTGCTGGCCGACGCCGACACCCGCATCGAAAGCGGCGAAGGCATCCACGTGATCCGCATGCCCGAGAACTACGGCCCGCTGTCGCCGCTGCTGCACGTGGTGCCGCTGCAGCTGCTCGCGTACCACACCGCCTGCGCGCGGGGGACGGACGTGGACAAGCCGAGGAATCTGGCGAAGTCGGTGACGGTGGAGTAGGTCACGCAAACACCACCACCTGCCTGAGCGCATGCCCCGACGCCAGATGATCGAACCCCGCGTTGATGTCGTCCAGCGTGATGCGGTCACCGAGCAGGCGGTTCACCGGCAGCAGGCCGCGGCGGTACAGCGCGATGTAGCGCGGCATGTCGCGCACCGGCACGCACGAGCCGATGTAGCTGCCCTTGACGGTGCGCTCCTCGCCGACCAGGTGTACCTGCTGCAGCGCCCAGCGCTGCTCGGGATGCGGCAGGCCGGCCGTCACCGTGGTGCCGCCGCGGCGCGTGATGCGGTACGCGAGTTCCATCGCCTGCACCGAACCGGCCATCTCGAACGCAAAGTCGACACCGCCGCCGGTCAGGTCTTTCACGTGCTGCACCGCATCCGCATCGCGCGCGTTCACGGTGTCGGTCGCGCCGAGTTCCTTCGCGAGCGCGAGCTTGTCCGCGTGCAGATCGACCGCGACGATCTGGCGCGCGCCGCAGGCACGCGCGCCGAGCAAGGCGTTCAGCCCGACACCGCCGAGGCCGACCACGGCGGCCGATGAACCCGCGCTCACCTTCGCGGTGTTGATCACCGCGCCGACGCCGGTCAGCACCGCGCAGCCGAACAGCGCGGCCTCGTCGAACGGCAGCGTCGGGTCGACCTTCACGCAGGAGTTGCGCGACACGACCGCGTGATCGGCGAACGCCGAGACGCCGATATGGTGGTGCACGTCATGGCCGTGCGCGTGCAGCCGGTGCGCGCCGGACAGCAGCGTGCCGGCGGTGTTGGCGGCCGCGCCGGGCTCGCACAGCGCGGGCCGCCCTTCCATGCACGGCAGGCAGTGGCCGCAGCTCGGCACGAAGATCAGCACCACGTGATCGCCCGGCGCGAGGTCGGTCACGCCGCGCCCGCATTCGACCACTTCGGCCGCGGCCTCGTGGCCCAGCGCCATCGGCGTCGGCCGCGGGCGGTCGCCGTTGATCACCGAGAGGTCGGAGTGGCACAACCCCGCCGCGCGGATGCGCACCAGCACCTCGCCGTCGCCCGGCGGATCGAGTTCGATCTCCTCGATCGCGAGCGGCCGGCTCCGCGCGTACGGCGCTGGCAAGCCCATCTTTGTCAGCACCGCAGCCTTGATCTTCATGGTGGTTCTCCTATGCGGTCGGTTGCCCCGACCCGGCACAGCATATTCTCCACCCCCGGCGGGTGCGCTACGCGGGAGGCCGCGCTCGCCTCAGATCACGAGGCCGCCGTTCGGGCTGATCACCTGACCGACCAGGTAATGCTCGTCCGACGCGAGGTAGACCGCGAGCGACGCGTACTCCTCGGGCCGGCCGATGCGCCCAAGCGGCACCATCTGGAAAAAGCGGTTTTTCTGCTCGTCGCTGATGCGGTCGAGATAGTCCTGGAACGGCGCCGTCAGCACGCCGCCGCAGGCGATCGCGTTGACGTAGATGTTGGCGCCGGCCACGTCGAGCGCGGTGGTCTTGGTCAGGCTGATCACGCCGGCCTTGGTCGCCGAATAGCCGGGGCTGTGCGTGCTGCCGGTGCCCAGGCCCGCGATCGACGCGATGTTGACGATCTTGCCCGCGCGTCGCGGCGTCATCAGCCGCAGCGCGGCGCGCGTGCAGTAGAAGACGCCGTGCATGTTGACGCCCCACCACTTGAGCCAGTCGTCGTCCGACAGCGACGCGACGATGCCGAGCGCCTGGCGCGGCATCGGCGTGGTCATGTACTGGTAATGCAGGTTGCGCCGGGCTTCCTCGGCGGGCGAGGTCGGCACCCGCGCCGCGTTGTTCACCAGGATGTCGACCGTACCGAAGTGCTCAAAGGCGGTGGCGAACATCGCGTCGACCGCGGCGCTGTCGGAGACATCGCAGCCCAGCGCGAGCGATTCGGCGCCCATCGCCGCGAGCCGGGCCTGCGTCGCGTCGAGCGCGCCCGGTGCGATGTCGCAGATCACCAGCTTCGCGCCCTCGGCGGCCATCGCCGTGGCGATCACGCCGCCCAGCCCCGGCCCGGCACCGGTCACGAGCGCAACCTTGCCATCCAGGCGTCCACGCCCCGTTTCGTTTCGATCCGTCATGATGGAACTCCGGTTCAATGAGCAATGACGCCCGTCGGCGCGGCGGCGACGCGCGGCCCGCGCGCGGCCAGCGCATAGAACAGCGCGCCGACGATGACGAGGAGGTCGGAGGCGAGCAGCACCCAGGTCAGCGCATGGTGCGAGCCCGCCGCGGCCAGGTGGTCGCTGACGGCGCCGGCCACGAGGTTGCCGATGGCGATCGCGAACACGTTGATCAGCAGCATCGTGATGCCGGTGATGGTGGCGCGCATCGCGTCCGGGGTCAGACCCTGGATCAGCGCGATCGACGGCCCGTATGCCGCCAGCGGCAGGAAGAAGCTCGCGCACAGGCCGACGTACAGCAGGGCTGAGCCCGCACCGGCAAAGCGCGAGGCCAGCATCAGCGGGCCGCAGATCAGAACCAGCAGCACGACGAAGCCGGCATGACCGCCCGGCAGGCGCCGCGCCAGCCGGTCGCTCAGCACGCCGCCGATCAAGGTGCCGAGCACGCCGAACACGATGCCCAGCAAGCCGACGGTGCGCGCCGCCACGGCCGCATCCACTCCGCGCTCGCGCACCAGCCACAGTTGCGCGAAGGTGATGCCGACGAAGGCCAGGTGCAGGAACACGAAGCCGATCACCGTCATCGCCACCGTCGAATTGCCGCGCAGCAGGTGCACGACGTTGCGCAGTTGCTGCGGGAAGGGCGCACCGCGTTCGGCGCCGTCACGCGCGCCGCGGCGGTCCTTCAGCAGCAGCGCGGCCAGACCGACCACGACGCCGATCAGGCCGAGCGCGTGGTAGCTGCCGCGCCAACCCAGCGCCGCACCCAGCACACCGGCCAGCGCGAACGCAAGGCCCAGGCCCAATGGAATACCCATGAAGAACACGCCCATCGCGCCGCCGCGCCGCTGCTCGTCGAACAACTCGGTCAAGAGCGACACGGCGGCCGGCACCAGCGCCGCCTCGCCGCTGGCGACGAAAAAGCGCGCCGCGGCCATCTGCTCGAAGTTGTGCGCCCAGCCCGACGCGGCGGTGCAGGCGCTCCAGATCAGGATGCCGGCGGCCATCACCCGCGTGCGACTGAAGCGGTCGGCGATCGAGCCCAGCAGCACGGCCATCACGCCGAAGCTCAGCACCCACACGGCGCCGGTCAGGAAGCCGTACTGTGCGTTGTTCAGTGCAAGATCGCGCGTGATCTGCGGCGCAAAGCCGAGCAGCATGTTACGGTCGACATGCGCCAGCACATGCGTGGCCAGCAGGGCCAGCAGCACGGTGCGCGGGTGGTTCTTCCAGCCCATCGTTTGTCTCCTCTTTGTTGTGCCTGCGGCGGCGCTCAGGCCGCCCGGCGCAGCGGCTCGCCGCGTTCACCGGCACGGCGGTTCGGCGCGTAGCCCAGGGCGAGCAGCGTCTCGTCGGCGCCCGCGTATTGCGTGCCGATCTGGTAGATGCGGCGCGCATCGTCGCCGCTGGCCACCTCGCGATGCAGTTCGCGGGCGATGCGCACCGTCTGCTCGATCTGCTGCACGCTGGTCATCCGTTCGCCCTTGCGGCCCCAGAGGTTGTCCTCGATGCCGACGCGCACATGCAGGCCCATCGCGATCGCCATGGTGTTCAATGGCAGCACGTTGCGCATGATGCTCTCGATCGTCAGCACGGCGCCGGCCGGCACGCGGCGGATGAACTCCATCAGGTTGTACGGACTCGGCCCGTCGGCGCCGCCGCCGATCGCGACCCAGTTCAGCACCAGCGGGCCGGTGTAGACCCCGCGGCGAATCAACCGCTCCACCGTTTCCAGCTGTCCGACATCACCGAGCATGAAGTGCGGCTGGATGCCATTGGCCTGCAGCCGCTTCAGGTGCTCGGCGACGAACTCCGGTCCCGACGGGATCCACATCTCGCGGTACGCCGCCTGATACGCCGGCAGCGCGAGCGAAGTGCCGGCCACGTCGTCTTCGCTCAGCAGCTCGCACACGTTCATCTGGTTGGTGTTGATCGCGATCGTGACTTGCTCAGGCTTGGGGTCGAGCTCGGCCAGCATGTGGCGCGTGTCGTCGTTCAGCCACTTGGCGTCGGCGCCCTCGCCTTCCGGCGCGAACGAGATCGAGCCGCCGACCTGCAGCAGCATCTTCGGCACCGCCTCGCGCAGCCGCGCCAGCATTTCGTTGAACATCGACAGCCGCTTGCTGCCCTTGCCGTCGGCCTCGCGGCAATGCACGTGCAGCACGGTCGCGCCGGCGTTCCAGCAATCGACCGCCTTCTGCACCTGTTCGCCCATGGTCACCGGAATGTCGTCCGAATCGCCCGGCAGGAATTCGGGGCCGTAGGGCGCGACCTGAATCACCAGGGGCGGTTGGTTTTCGGGCAAGAGGGAATCGTCGAGGAATTGCATGGTGGTCTCCTTCAGGGTTGGGTTGCAGGGGTGCGGCGCTGCTGCGCCGCCAGTTCTTCGAGCAGGATCGGCGCGCCCAGGCTCATCGTGTGGATGCCGAGCACCGACACGCACTGCAGCACGGCGGTGATCTCGTCCTTCGTCGCGCCGAGTTCGAGCGCCCGGCGCACATGCCGACGCACGCCGGGCGCGTACATATGCGTGCACGATGCGTCGACCGCGATCGCGAGGAACTCGATGGTCTTTGCATCGAGCACGCCGCTTCGCATCGGCGCGAGGCCCATCGTCATGAACTGCTCTGTCCAGGCCGGGTCCAGTTCATAGAACGGGTCCCAGGCGGGATTCCATTGGCCCGCTTGGCGTAACTGGTCGCAGAGCGGGGTGGCTTTCGTCGTTTCGGTCATGGCGGGTGGCCTGTGGTTGCCGTTGGAATGCTGGCGATTGTTCCCGCGCCGACACGCCGACAGTTGACTCTCTGAGACAGCGATTTACCATTTCGGGACATCGATTCTGTTTGTCATTCCAGCGCCATGACCGCCCTCGTTCGCAGCGCCAGCCTCACCGGTTTTGCCGCATTGGCCGCCGAATGCGGCGTCGATGCGCGGGCGCTGGCGGCACAGGCCGGGCTGCCACGCAGCGCGTTGGACGAGCCGGACCTGATGATTCCGGCACTCGCGGTCGGGCGCCTGCTGGAACTCGCGGCAGCCAAAGGACGCGAGCCCGCCTTCGGGCTGCGCATGGCCGACGCGCGGCGACTGTCGAACCTCGGGCCGCTCGGCCTGCTTGTGCGCGACGCGCCGACGCTGCGCCATGCGCTGGAGACACTGGTGACCCATGTCCACGCGCACAACGAGGCACTGTCGGTATGCGTCGAGCAGGTCGGCAACCTGGTCTCGATCCGCGCCACGCTGGATGCCACGCACGGCCCCTACCGCCAGGCGACCGAGCTGGTGGTCGGCGTCACTTTCAGGGTGCTCAGCGTGTTCCTGGGCGCCGGGTGGCGACCCCGGCTGGTGTGTTTCGCGCACCGCGCGCCGGAAAGTCTTGCGGTGCACCGGCGCGTATTCGGCCGCGCGGTCGAGTTCGGCCACGAGTTCAACGGCATCGTCTGCAATGCCGCAGATCTGGATCGGCCGAATCCCGGCGCGGACCCGGTGATGGCGCGCTACACGCGCCGCCTGCTGGAGCAGGCGCCGGGCGCGCGGCCCACGGTCTCGAACCGGGTGCGCGAATTCGTCGCCGTGCTGCTGCCGCGCGGGCATTGCCGCGCCGACACTGTCGCACAGCATCTGGGCGTGGACCGCCGCACGCTGGCCCGGCATCTGGCGGCCGAGGGCACGAGCTTCAGTGCGCTGGTCGATGGCGTGCGCAGCGATCTGCTCGCAAGCTACCTCGGCGACGGCGGGCGTCCGCTGGCCGAGGTGTCGGACCTGCTCGGCTTCGCCGCGCCGAGCGCATTCTCGCGCTGGCACCGCGGCCGGTTCGGCGTTGCGGCGCGCAGCAGGGTCGACCGCCAAGCACCGAAGTGGCTGCGCGGCTGAACCGCGCGCCCTACTCCTCTTCCTTCACCTTGTACTGGCTGGCCAGCTGCGCCTGCACCGTCGGCGGTACCGGCTCGTAGCGGCTGAATTCGATGCTGTAGCGGCCCTGACCGCCGGTCATCGCATTCAGCCGCGACTGGTAGTTCGCGAGTTCCGACAGCGGCACCTGGCCCTGGATCGCCAGCATGCCGGGCTGTGCGTCGCTGGTGCCGCTGATCACGCCGCGGCGCGACGAGAGGTCGCCGGTGACGTCGCCGACGCTCGCCTCCGGCGCCGCGATTTCGACCTTGACGATGGGCTCGAGCACGATCGGCCGCGCCTCGCGCACCGCGGCGATGAACGCCTTGCGCCCGGCGGTGATGAACGCGATCTCCTTGCTGTCGACGCTGTGGTGCTTGCCGTCGTACACGACCACGCGCACGCCCTGCAGCGGGTAGCCTGCGATTACGCCGCTGTCGAGCGCCTGGCGCACCCCCTTCTCGACCGCCGGCATGAACTGGCCGGGGATCACGCCGCCCTTGACCTGATCGACGAATTCGAAGCCGGCGCCGCCCGCGTCGCTGCGGGGCAGCGGTTCGACGCGCAAATACACCTCGCCGAACTGGCCCGCGCCGCCGGTCTGCTTCTTGTGGCGATGGTGGCCCTCGGCCTTCGCGGTGATGGTCTCGCGGTACGCGATCTTCGGCGGGCTGGTGTTGACCTCGAACTTGTAGACCTCCTGCAGTCGCTCGAGCAGCGTGCGCAGGTGCAGCTCGCCCAGGCCGTAAACCACGGTCTCGTTCGTCGATGCAACCTGCTCGACCTTCAGGCAGGGGTCTTCGGTGACGAGCTTCTGCAATATCTCCCACATCCGCTGTTCGTCGCCGCGGCGCTTCGGGCTGATTGCGACGCCGTGCACCGGCACCGGGAACGCCAGCGGCTTCAGATGGATGCGCGCGTCCTCGGCGGCGTCGTGCAGCACCGCATCGAATTCGATCTCGTCGACCTTCGCGACGCCGCACAACTCGCCCGGCCCTGCGCTGGCGACCTCGACCAGCGTCTTGCCCTGCAGCAGCAGCAGATGCCCGACCTTGAACGGCTTGCGGCCGTCACCGACGTACAGCTGGCTGCCCGGCGTGACCGTGCCCTGGTGGATACGGAACACGCCGAGCTTGCCGACATAAGGGTCCACCGTGACCTTGAACACATGCGCGAGCACATGTTGCTTCGGATCGGGCGTGGCCTGCACCGGCTTGGCGCTCTCGCCCTCGCCCTGCAGGAACGCCGGCGGGTTGCCCTCGCCCGGATGCGGCAGCAGCCGCGCGATCACGTCGAGCAGTTCGGCCACGCCAGCGCCGCTGCGCGCCGAGACGAAGCAGACCGGGACCAGATGCCCCTCGCGCAACGCCTGCTCCAGCGGCGCGTGCAGTTCGGCCGCATCGACGTCGCCGTCGTTCAGGTACCGGTCGACGAACGCCGCGTCAACCTCGACCACCTGCTCGACCAGCGCGCGGTGCGCATCGGCGACCGAGCCGAAATCGCTCGCGCCGTCGCGGTTGTAGAAGCAGTCGACCACCTCAGCGCCGCCGCTCGCCGGCAGATTCAGCGGCAGGCAGGCCTTGCCGAACACGGCCTGGATCTGCGCGAGCAGCGCCGCCAGGTCGACGTCCTGCGCGTCGATCTTGTTCACGACGATCAGCCGATCGAGCCCGCGCGAGGCCGCGTATTCCATCATCCGCTGCGCCATCGGCTCGACGCCGGCGGCTGCATTGATCACCACCGCCGCGGTGTCGACCGCTTCCAGCGCCGACAGCGCCGGACCGATGAAGTCCGGGTAGCCGGGGGTATCGATCAGGTGGATGCGGCAGCCGTCATGCGCAAGGTGCATCAGCGACGAGTTCAGCGAATGCTGGGCCTTGCGCTCCTGCGGGTCGAAGTCGGAAACCGTGCTGCCGCGCTCGACGCTGCCCATCGCGCCGATCGCGCCGGTCTTGTGCAGTAGCGCTTCCGCCAGCGTGGTCTTGCCGGCAGCCGCCGGCCCGACCAGCGCCAGCGTGCGCAGCGCATCGACAGTGGAAGGGGCGGGGGTGCTGGCCATGGCTTGTCTCCTGCGGTGCGGCCTGGCGCACCCTGACTGGACTTTCGGTGTGGCTGCCAGCGTAAGCCATCACCGCGCGCGGCACAAGCGGGCCGCTGCCGATGCCGGCGCCGACCCCTGCACGGGGCCGGCGCGCGGCCTGCCCCCGCGCTACTGGAACAGCTTCATCGCATTCGCCAGCGTCTTCAGCACGCCCCAGACCAGCGGAATGCCGACGAAGCCCCAGGCAAGGATCAGCTTGATCGTCGTGGACGAGCCGGTCTCCGGTGAATTTGCCATGGTTCGCTCCTTTAAGCCTTGGCGCCGACGAGTGCCTGATCGTGGGCGCGTGGATCGTTGGCCTTCATGTGATGGCGCCCATCGACCGCCTTCACCAGCAGATTGCAGATGAAGCCGATCACCAGCAGACCGGCCATGATGTACATCGTGTTGTTGTAGGCCTGTGCTTTCGGCACGCCATGGGCGATGTTGTATTGCCGCAGGTAGTTGACCAGCACCGGGCCGAAGATGCCGGCCGCCGACCAGGCGGTCAGCAGCAGGCCGTGGATCGCGCCGACATAGCGGGTACCGAACATGTCCTTCAGGTAGGCCGGCACGGTCGAGAAGCCGCCGCCGTACATGCTGATGATGATCAGGAAGCAGCCGACGAACAGCGGCACGTTGCCGGTCAGGCCGGCATGCGGCACGGTCACATAAAGCACGAAGCCCAGCACCATGAACACGAAATAGGTGCTGCGCCGGCCCAGGTAGTCCGACACCGTCGCCCAGCAGAAGCGCCCGCCCATGTTGAACAGGCTCATCAACCCGACGAAGCCTGCCGCGGCGACCGGCGTGATGTGGCCAGGGAACATTTCCTGGCTCATCGCCGAGGCCTGGCCCAACACGCCGATGCCGGCGGTCACGTTCAGGCACAGCACCCACCAGATCAGCCAGAACTGCGGCGTCTTCAGCGCGTCGTACACGAACACGTCGTTCTTCGTGATCAGCCTGTTCTCCTTCGGGGCGACGTACCCCTCGGGTTTCCATCCCGGCGGCGGCACGCGCACGATGACGGCGCCGACCATCATGAAGATCAGGTAGACGATGCCGAGCACGACGAAGGTCTCCAACACCCCGACGTGGGTCGGCGTGCCGAACCTGGCCATCAGCCAGACCGACAGCGGTGAAGCGATGAACGCGCCGCCGCCGAACCCCATGATCGCCATGCCGGTTGCCATGCCGGGACGATCCGGAAACCACTTCATCAGCGTCGACACCGGCGAGCATCAGCGTCGACACCGGCGAGATGTAGCCGATCCCGAGCGCGATGCCGCCGAGCACGCCGTAGCCGAGGTAGATCAGCCAGATGTTGTGCACCGAGACGCCGACCGCCGAAACCAGGAAGCCGCCCGCCCAGCACAGCGCCGCGGTGAACATCGCCTTGCGCGGACCGCCCTCCTCGACCCAGCGCCCGAACACCGCTGACGACACGCCGAGGAAGAAGATCGCGAGCGAGAAGATCCAGCCGAGCTGGGTCAGCTTCCAGTCGCCCGGCGCGGACTGGGTGATGCCGAGCAGCCTGGTCATCGGCAGATTGAACACGCTGAACGCATAGGCCTGGCCGATGCACAGGTGCACGCAAAGGGCTGCCGGCGGCACCAGCCAGCGGCTGAACCCGGGCTCGGCCACGGTATGCCTTCGATCCAGAAAGTCCAGAGCTGCCATCAAAATCTCCTCACGCCTGACGTCCACCCGCGGACGTGCGGACGGCGAAAAGCCGTCTCGTTGCCACCCTGTCGATCTGTTGCGCTCCGACCGCCGCAGTATTCGCCGGCGGCCCGCCCGTTGCGAACCCCTGGGAGCGAGGCGCCTGCGCCGGCTACCTCGGGGACGGGCGGTCGATTCAATCGCGTATCTATCGTCTAGCGATGGATATTGATCGGTGCCGGATGCGCCAGCAACCCGTGAATCCCCTAGGAACCACCAGTGCCCGCTGTCAGCTTCGTGAAAGAAACCCCGGCCGGATGTCGAAGCCCTGGCCCGCGGGCCGTGGCGCCAGGGGCGCCTTCAACACGCCTGAGCAGTAGATTCCAAAGCTACTGTTTCGATAGCAAAACATGCAGACAAGTAGAGCGCTTGCTGCGCATTTCATTCGAAATTCATTCAGGAACGGGCCGCCGCGCCCACCTTCGGCGCCTCGTCCAGGATCAACTGCGTTTGCGTGACCACCGCGCACAGCCGCCCGTCTTCGGACCGGATGCTGGTCTGCCAGACCTGCGTGGTGCGGCCGCGGTGCAGCGCGATCGCCTCGCCGCGCACGGTGCTGCCGAGCTTCGCGCCGCCGATGAACTTGGTGCTCGAATCGGTGGTGGTCGTGCGCTGGCCCGGCCGCAGGTTCACGATCGTGCCGACCGCGCCCAGCGTGTCGGCGAACGCCATGTACGCGCCGCCGTGCAGGATGCCGCCGGCGGTGCACAGGTCGGGCCGCACAGGCATCTCGGCCAGCACGCGCTCTTGGCCGAGTTCGATGACGCGCACACCCATCAGGCCGGGGAACAGCGGTTCGAGCAGGCGTTGCATCGTGGCAAGGTCGGGCATGGGCATCTCGGTTTCTCCTTTGGGCAATGGCGCTGTGGGCGACGCAGGCACTATAGAGCTTGGTCATGGCAGCGTCGAGCGATTGCCGGCGCAGAATGACCTGCCCCTCCCGTCGTGTCATTCATAACGAGGAAGCCCGAGGCTTCCATGAACGACAGGATGGTTGCATCGCGTGCACAACGGTGGACTGACCGGGGGAGCCGTTCGCACATGCCATGGCTGCTTTATATTGATTCACGTAACGCACCCTTCAAGAGAACCACATGCTTATCAAATCCATTCTGAAATCCGCCGTGGCGACGCTGGCGATCGTGACCGGTGGGTCGGTTTTCGCACAGGGCACGCCCATCAATGCTGCGGCGTTCGACGCGCTGGTTGCGCAGGGCCCCGTCGCCAGCGCTGCGACTATTCGCTCGAGCACCTGGGCCAGCAAGATCAAGCAGGCAGGCACGCTGCGCCTGGGCGGCACGCAAACCTCGAACCTGTTCTCGCTGCTGAACGAGAAAGACGGCAAGATGCGCGGCTTCGACGCCGGTCTGGCGCAACTCATCGCGCGCTACATCCTGGGCAATGGGGCCAAGATCCAGTTCACGCAGGTGACCTCGTCCACGCGCGAACAGGTGCTCATCAATGATCAGGTGGACATGGTGTTGGCCACCTACTCCATCACCCCCGCCCGCGCCGAGAAGATCTCGTTCGCCGGGCCTTACTACACCTCGCAGGCCGGGGTGCTGGTGAAGGCGAACAACCGGGCGATCCATTCGTACAACGATCTCGCCGGCAAGAAGGTGGCCACGCAGGCCGGCTCCACGGGGCTGGCGATCCTGGCGCAGTACGCGCCCAAGGCGATCGTGCAGGAGTTCCAGACGCACCAGGAAGCCCTCGACGCACTGCGTCAGGGCCGCGTGGACGCCTACGTGACCGACTACACGCTGCTGCTGAACGCCCTGAGCCTGGGCACCGGCGACACGAAGCTGGCGGGTGCGCCCTTTGGCACGAAGGACCCATACGGCATCGGCCTGCCCAAGGGCTCGGACGGCGTGGCCTTCGTCAATGCCTTTTTGAAGAAGGTGGAAGCCGACGGCACCTGGGCCAAGCTGTGGACCATCTCCATTGGCGAGCGCACCGGTAGCACGGCCGTGCCGACGCCGCCCGCCCTGCCCTAAGCGGCAGTACGAGCGCCCATGGGCGACGTTTCCAAGCTGCTGCTCGACTACGGGCCTGCCTTCGGGCAGGCCCTTTTGCTGACCTGGAAGCTCACGGTCTTGTCGTTCGTGCCCGGCTTCCTGCTGGGCGTGCTGGTGACGGTGCTGCGGCTGCTGCCGCTGCCACCGCTGCGCTTCGTGCTGACGGGCTACGTCGAGATCTTCCGCAACATTCCTAGCGTGGCGCTGCTCATCTTCATCGTGTTCGCGCTGCCCGATCTCAACGTCGTGATCGACTATGAGCCCAGCGTGATCCTGACCCTGGCGCTGGTCGCCTCCGCCTTCACGGCGGACTACCTGCGCGCAGGTATCAACACTGTTGCCAGCGGCCAAGCCGAGGCCGCGCTCAGCTTGGGGCTACGGCCGCTGCAAGTCATCACCGCAGTGGTCTTGCCGCAGGCGCTGCGCGCGGTGGTGCAGCCCATGACCTCGCTGCTCATCGCGCTGATGCTGTCGACCTCGCTGGCGTCGCAGGTGCCGTTTCCGGGCCGCGAGCTCACCGCGCTGGTGTCCAAGATCGCCACCGACTCCGCCGCCGGCATTGCCGCGTTCGCGGTGGCCGCCGCGATGTACGTGGCGACGGGCCTGCTGATCGCCTGGGCGGGCGCCATCCTGGAAAAGAAGGCGCGGATCCTGCGATGAGCCGCCCGCTCGAAGACATTCTGTTTGGTGCGCCCAGCCCCCGGGCGCGGGCCGTCATACGGGCGATGAGCGTGATCGCAGCGGCCGTGCTGCTGGTGCTGGCGGCCGGCATCGCGGTTCGGTTCCATACCGCAGGACAACTCGACGCGCGGTTGTGGAGATACTTCGCCTGGCCGACGACCTGGGCCTTTCTAGGCGAAGGTCTGCTCGGAACCATGGCGTCGGCGGCGATGGCCGGCGTCATCGCGCTGGGCCTCGGGCTGGTGCTGCTGATCGGGCGCCTGGCGCGGCCGCGGCTGCTGCGTTGGCCGAGCGTGGCGGCCATCGAGTTTTTGCGCGGCACGCCGACGCTGTTGCTGATCTATGTGTGTTTTCTCGTGCTTCCGCAGGTCGGGATCAAGCTCGGCACCTACTGGATGTTGACGCTACCCATAGCCTTTAGCACCGCCGCCGTGGTGGCCGAGGTCTACCGCGCGGGCGTGCTCGCCGTGCCGCGCGGCCAGGCCGATGCGGCGCGCAGCCTGGGGCTGACCGAAGCGCAGGTGTTTTTTTCCGTCGTCTTCCCCCAGGCGCTGCGCTACATTGTCCCGGCACTGGTCGCGCAACTGGTGATCGTGGTCAAGGACACCACCTTCGGCTACGTCGTCACCTATGGCGAACTGATGCAGAACGCCAAGGTGTTGATCGCCAACTACCATGCGCTGGTGCCCGTGTACCTCGTGGTCGCGATGCTTTACTGCCTGGTGAACTACGCGATATCCAGGGCGAGCAAACGGCTCGGCCGGCCGATGCATTGACCGTCATCAGGCTGCTCGGCAGCATCCGCTGCACACCGGTCGATCGCCGAGTGCGCCTGAACTTCCGCAATGGGTCGCAGGCAGCGAAGGACCAGCGCCCGGGCGTGCGCCCAACCGACCTACTTTGCAAACAGCTTCGCGACCTGCGCCATCGGCAGAAACAACCGCATCGGCGTCTGCTGAAACGGCGACAAGCCGAAGTGCCGGTAGAAGTTCTCGGCGCGTTCATCCTTCGCATCCACGATCACCGCCATGGCCGCGATCTGCTGCGCCCCCTCCAGGCTGCGGCGCAGGGCATCGACCAGCAGAAATTCCCCGACGCCTTGCCCGGTAAAATTGCGGGCCGCCTTAGCCGCTTCCGGGCCGCGGTCCCACCTTGGCATCGCGCGCGAACACATCGCCGCGGCAGCCCACAACGTCTGTTGGAACACCCTTGTCCTACGCCACCGAAACTCGGCGCCGCCGCACGTTCGCCATCATCTCCCACCCGGACGCGGGCAAGACCACGCTGACCGAGAAGCTGCTGCTGTTCTCAGGCGCGATCCAGATCGCGGGCAGCGTGAAGGCGCGCAAGGCGACGCGCCACGCGACCAGCGACTGGATGGAGATCGAGAAGCAGCGCGGCATCTCGGTCGCCTCCTCAGTCATGCAGATGCTGTACCGGGATCATGTGATCAACCTGCTCGACACGCCGGGCCACAAGGACTTTTCCGAGGACACCTACCGCGTGCTGACCGCGGTCGACTCGGCGCTGATGGTGATCGACGCGGCGAACGGCGTCGAGGCGCAGACGCGCCGGCTGATCGAGGTCTGCCGCCAGCGCGACACGCCGATCATCACCTTCGTCAACAAGATGGACCGCGAGGTGCGCGAGCCGCTCGATCTGCTCGACGAGGTCGAGCGCGAGCTCGGCATGCCCTGCGTGCCGATGACCTGGCCGGTCGGCCAGGGCAAGCAGTTCGGCGGCATCATGAACCTGCGCACGCAGGCGATGACGGTGTTCGAGGCCGGCAGCGAACGCCGGCCGCAGGAGTTCGAGACGATCGCGCTCGCCGACCACGCGGCGCTCGTGGCGCGCTTCGGCCGCGAATACGAGGCCGCGCGCGACAGCATGGAACTGGCCGCCGGCGCGTCACCCGCCTGGGACATCAAAGCCTTTCTCGCCGGCAAGCAAACCCCGGTGTTCTTCGGCTCGGCGGTGAACAACTTCGGCGTGATGGAAGTGCTCGACGCGCTGGTCGACCTGGCCCCCTCGCCGGGCCCGCGCAAGAGTTCGCTGGTCGTAAACCGGCAGACGGTGGAGCAGGTGGTCCGGCCCGACGACGAAGGCTTCTCCGGCGTGGTGTTCAAGGTGCAGGCGAACATGGACGCGAACCACCGCGACCGAATCGCGTTCGTGCGCATGGCGTCGGGCCGCTACACGCCGGGTATGAAATTGCGCGTGCAGCGCACCGCGAAGGAACTGCGGCCGACCTCGGTCGTCACCTTCCTGAGCCAGCGCCGCGAGGCGGTCGACGAGGCCTATGCCGGCGACATCATCGGCTTCACCACGCATGGCGGGGTGCAGCTCGGCGACACGATCACCGACGGCGCGAGCCTGCAGTTCACCGGGCTGCCGTTCTTCGCGCCCGAGCTGTTCACGACCGTGATTCTGAAGAACCCGTTGCGCACCAAGCAGTTGCAGCAGGGCCTGGTGCAGCTCGGCGAGGAAGGCGCGATCCAGGTGTTCCGCCCCGACGTCGGCGGCGCGATGCTGCTCGGTGCGATCGGCCAGCTGCAGTTCGAGGTGGTGCAGCACCGGCTGAAGACCGAATACGACTGCGACGTGCGGCTCGAAGCCAGCCCCTACACCGGCGCGCGCTGGATCACGGCCGACACGCCGGCCGAACTGCGCGCGTTCTGCGACGCGTATCCCCAGCGACTCGCGCACGACGCCGCCGACACGCTGGCCTACCTGTGCACCAG
The DNA here is from genome assembly GCA_030123545.1 of Burkholderiaceae bacterium. Taxonomy (NCBI): domain Bacteria; kingdom Pseudomonadati; phylum Pseudomonadota; class Betaproteobacteria; order Burkholderiales; family Burkholderiaceae; species Burkholderiaceae bacterium. Next base: position 3,591,645 of record CP126124.1, read on the forward strand.
CCCATACGACGTGCGGCTGGCGCAGGAGCGGTTCCCGAAGATCCAGTTCCACCCGCTGCGCGAGCATGCGGGGCTGGCGCTGCAGACGGCGGGGTGAGGGAGCCTGTCCTGAATTTTGTGTGCGAGGCATAGGATGACGACCAGGAGCATGTATGCCAAGCAAGACGAAGATGAAGAACGCGGCCATAGCCGCCAGGTCGGCGGCGCTGCCGTCGATCCCGAGGGAACTGATTGACCGGTTCGTGACCGGCCCGATGAGCGGCGAGGCGGTCAACGCCGCGTCGATGGCGTTCAAGAAGGCGCTGATCGAGCGCGCGCTGGGCGCCGAACTCGGCCACCACCTGGGCTACCCGAGCGGCGACGCCAAGCCCGAGGGGGCGGCCAACCAGCGCAACGGCAAGAGCGCCAAGACCGTACTGACCGATGATGGCCCGCTGCGCATCGAGGTGCCACGCGATCGCGAAGGCAGTTTCGAGCCGCTCTTGATCCCCAAGCACGAGCGCCGTTTCACCGGCTTCGATGACAAGATCATCGCCATGTACGCGCGCGGCATGACCATGCGCGAGATCCAGGGTTTCTTGCAAGAGAGCTACGGTGTCGAGGTCAGCGCCGAGTTCATCAGCTCGGTCACCGACGCGGTCATGGCCGAGGTGACGGCTTGGCAAGCGCGGCCCTTGGAGCCGATGTACCCGGTGGTGTTCTTCGACGCGCTGCGCGTGAAGATCAGGGAAGACGCGGTGGTGCGCAACAAGGCCATCTACCTGGCCCTGGGGATCCTTCCCGACGGTACGCGCGACATCCTGGGGCTGTGGATCGAAGGCACCGAGGGTGCCAAGTTCTGGATGAAGGTGTTCAACGACCTGAAGACCCGCGGCGTGGGCGACATTCTGATCGCCGTCACCGATGGCCTCAAGGGCATGGCCGAGGCCCTGGGCGCGGTGTTCCCGGCCACCACGCTGCAAACGTGCATCGTGCACTTGATCCGCAACTCGCTGGACTACGCGAGTTGGAAGGACAGGAAGGCGCTGGCCGCGGCCATCAAGCCGATCTACACGGCCACCAGCGCCGAGGCGGCACAGGCCGAGCTCGATGCCTTCGAGCGCGGTCCCTGGGGCCAGAAGTTCCCCACCGTCGCGGGCGCCTGGCGCCGGGCCTGGGATCGCGTGATTCCGTTCTTCGCGTTCCCGCCGTCCATCCGCAGAGTGATCTACACCACCAACGCGATCGAGAGCATCAACGCGCGGCTGAGGAAGATCATCAAGACCCGCGGCCACTTCCCCAGCGACGACGCGGCCACCAAGCTGATCTGGCTGGCGCTGCGCAACATCACGGCCGACTGGAGCCGCGCGGCGCACAACTGGAAGGAGGCAATGAACCAATTCGCGATCCTCTACGAAGATCGGTTCACGAAGGCCGGTGCGTAAGATGGAGACCGACTTGCCCACCGCGGCTTTGCGTTCGTCGCAAGCGACGCACGCCGCCGTGGACAAGTCTCCGAGCACCTCGCACACAAAAATTCAGACACTCCCGGGTGAGGGGCGAGAGCAAGACCTCCCCTGAAATCGGATGCTGACCACCGAACTTCACACCCACACAATCCCTAATGTTTTCTCTCGCTTCGCACAACTCGTCGGCGAGACGCATTGGCTAAAGCGCGTAAGGCTCTGCGAAGAAGCTATCAGAGGCAACCGTTTCCTTGACGAATATTTGAAAGCCGAAAACGACATTGCGTTTCAACTCGCCCATCTAAGCCAACTGAGCAAAAAGCACCGTGGGAAGGTTCCGCCGATAGCCTGCGACGATCGCGGAATTTATCCAGCAGCGAGCTTTGCAGCACAGGTCCTGTCGTTCGCAGACGCACTATCAAATGTTGAACGCGATCGCTTTCGTGGGCGCGTGCAAGGAGCGTTCCGAAACCCTAACGACATGACAGGGCTTCGCCTGGAACTGACGATCGCGACACATTTCATCAGACGCGGAAAGAGCGTCAGGTGGCCGGAAATCACTGGCGGCGGGACATTTGACTTGCTGGTCGAAGACACCGGACCTTACGGCCTGGAGATCGAATGCAAGTCTGTGTCCAACGACAAGGGGCGCAAGATCCATCAGCGCGAAATATTGGAGTTCGTACGCCTGCTTAATCCGAATTTGAAGCCCACTATTGCCGGACTTCGCAGCGGCCTGTACGCAGTGCTTACGCTGCCGGAGCGGCTGCCAACTCATCACAAAGACCGCCTGACGCTTGCCAAGGAATTGGGGCGCGCGATCTTCAGTAACCAGAGCAGGCCTCTAGCTGATGGTTCCACGGTTCGAATCGGGGAATTCGACGCTTCCGGAATCGACCCCCATAAGTTTGCCGACCATCAGGGTTTTCACACTTTGGTTGACAGTATCACTGGCACCAGCAATCAACACGCAGTCGTCATGGGCAACCCTGCAGGCGGAGCCCTCGCAGTGGCAGTTCAGAGTGCACAAGACGATGAACTACTAAAGGCGACATTCGATACGCTGGCCAATGCTGCACGTAATCAGCTCAGTCGTCGGCGCGCTGGCATGGTAATCGCTGGCTTCTCAGGATTGAACCGTCAGGAGTTGCTTTCGCTCGCTCGACAGGATCAAGACCCAACCGAGACGCCTACAGCGCTGAGAGTCCACGCAAGCCGATTTTTGTCTTCTGGTGATCGTGACCATGTAGTTGGCGCCGGCTTTCTCAGCTCGGGGGCACTTCGACCACTGGCGTCAGGGTCCGTCGAGTCGGGCGGGACCGCTTACTACTTCCCGAACGAGCAATCCAAGCATTGGTCGACCGACTTCAGGGGGCTGTTCCCATCGGCAGAGAATCAATAGCGGCGCGTTCATCGGCATCAACAACCCGCTAACCACACGCAGGCGGTGATGCTGGTGACGCGGTGGAGCGGCCGGCGTCCTACAACGTCCGCCTGAGCGCCTCGAAGAACAGCTCGGACTGCACCCGCTCGGCGGCGGTCTGCGCGCAGACCCGCGCCGCCACGTCGGCGGCGACCGGTGCCAGCGGCCGCCCGCTCGCCTGCGCGAGCCACTGGAGCTGGCAGGCGCGCTCGAGGTAGTACAGGTCGTCGTACGCGTAGGCGATGCGCTCGCCGCAGACGATCACGCCGTGATTGCCGAGGAAGGCCACGTCCGCGCCGCCGATCGCCGCGGCGATGCGCTCGCCCTCGGCGGCGTCGAGCGCGAGGCCGTTGTACTGCGCGTCGACCGCGGTGCGGCCGTGGAAGCGCATCGCGTTCTGCGACAGCGTCGTGTCCAGTCCGCGATCGGCGGTGAGCGTCAGCGCGGTCGCATGCGGCATGTGCGTGTGCAGCACGCAGGCTTTGCCGCACAGCCGATGCACTGCCGCGTGGATGAACATCGCGGTCGGCTCCACCGCGTGCCGCCCATCGAGCCTGCGCCCTTCGGCGTCGACCAGCACTACGTCGTCGGTCTGCACCTCGCTCCACATCAGCCCGCGCGGGTTCAGCAGGAAGCGCCCGGAGCCGTCCGGCAGCTCGACGCTGAAATGATTGCAGACGCCTTCGGCCAGGCCGTGCTGCGCCGCGGCGCGCAGCGCCAGCGCGAGGTCCGCGCGCAACCGGCGCACCTCGGGGGCGTCGAAGTCGAGCGCATCGATCGAAGCGGCCATCGTCAGATCCTCGTTGTGGCACCACGGAATCGGAGCGCGGCGTCGGTGTCCGGTGAACCCGCCGCGCCCGCGTGCGATGCATGGCGCGCAAGCCATGCGTCCTGATCGGCCGCGACCGCCTCGTGACTGCGCCCGACGATCGCCGCGTAGATGCTCGGCGCGGTCGCGCCTTCGGTGCTGATCAGCAGCACGCTCGATTGCGCGTCCAGGCCGGCGCGTGACTTCCATTCGGCGTCGCGCGCCAGGTCCTGCAGCGCCGCCAGCCCGGCCGCGCCGGACTCGCCGCTGACGACCGGGATGTCGCCGCCGACGCCGTCCGCCAGGTCGCGCATCGCCTTCTCGGCCTGCGCGTCGCCGGCCGTGACGAACAGGTCGACCGCGGGCTGCAGGAAGCGCCAGGCCAGCGGCGAGGCCTCTCCGCACGCCAGGCCGGCCATCACCGATTCGACGCTGCCGCTCGCGCGCGACGGGCGGCCAGCGCGTGCGCTCTGCAGCAGGCAGTCGGCCTGCTCGGGCTCGACCACGACGAAGGCCGGGCGCCGCTCGCCGTAGCGCTCCCAGAAGTGGCTGACGATCGCCGCCGGGAACGCGCCGACGCCGCCCTGCACGAACACATGGGTGAACGGGCAGGCCGACCCCTCCGGCGTGGCCTGCAGCAGTTCGTCTGCGATCACGCCGTAGCCCTGCATCACGTCCTGCGGCACCTGTTCGTAGCCGGGGTACGAGGTGTCGGACACCACCTGCCAGCCGTTCGCCCGTGCCAGCCGCGCGGCTTCGCGCACCGATTCGTCGTAGTCGCCGGCGATGCGCACGATCTCGGCGCCGAGCGCGGCGATCGCATCGGTGCGCTCTGGCCCGACATGCGCATTGAGCACGATCACGCAGCGGACACCGACGCTTTGCGCCGCCGCCGCGAGCGAGCGGCCGTGGTTGCCGTCGGTCGCGGTGATCACGACCAGGCCCTGCAGCGCGGCCGCGTGCCGGCCGGCGAACAGGTCGGCCGCGCTCCAGCCGTGCTCCGGCCAGCGCCGCAGGATCAGTTGCACCAGCGCGTCCGGCGCGCCCAGCAGCTTGAAGCTGCCGAGGTCCGAGCGCCTCGATTCGTCTTTCAGCGTGATCGCGCCAACCCCGAGCGACGCGGCCAGCCCCGGCAGCGACCAGGCCGGCGTAGGCTGCGCCAGCCGCGGCCAGCTCGCCAGGCGCGCGCGGGCTGCGCGGCCGGCCGCGATGTTCAGGATCTGCCGCAGCTCGGCGTCGTAGGGCCGGTGCGCGGCATGCGGGTTTTGCACGCGCATGTCAACGGTTTCCGAGTTCGAAAGGAAAATGGCTCGCACCCAGTGCCACTTCTAGATAGTCAGCTACTGAATACATAGCAATTGCCGGTGTCAGCGGCCGCGCAGCAGTTCGCCGAAGCGTTTGACAGCGGCCTGCACGATCTCCTGCGCCGCCGGCGACCAGCGGCCCATGTCGAAGAAGCCGTGGATCATGCCGCCGCCGCGGATCAGTTCGGCCCGGCTCCCGGCCTCGTTCAGCGCGCGCGCGTAGGCCTCCCCCTCGTCGCGCAGCGGGTCGAACTCGGCGGTCACGATCAGTGCCGGCGGCAGGCCGGCCAGGTTCGCGGCCTGCATCGGCGCGAGCCGCGGATCGCTCGCATCGGCCCAGTCGCCGACGTAGTGGCGGTAGAACCACTTCATGGTCTCGAGTTCGAGGAAATAGCCCTTCGCGTTCTGCTCGATCGACGCATGACCGGCGCCGAACTGATCGACCCCCGGGTAGATCAGGAACTGTGCGGCCAGCGGCCGCGGCCCGCCGCGCAACTGCTGCGCCACCACCGCCGAGAAGTTGCCGCCGGCGCTGTCGCCGGCAATCGCGACGACGTCGTTGCCACCCAGCACCTTGGCATTGGCCATGACCCATCGGGTGGCCGCGATGGCATCGTCGATGCCGGCCGGGAAGGGATGCTCGGGCGCAAGCCGATAGTCGACCGACACCACGACCGCCTGCGCGCCGCGGCACAGGTCGCGGCACATGTTGTCGTGCGTGTCCAGGTCGCCGATGACGAAGCCGCCGCCATGGAAGAAGGCCACCGTCGGGAACGGGCCCGTGCCGCCCGGCCGGTAGATGCGCGCCTTGCACGGCCCGGCGGCGCCGTCCACGGCCGCGTCTTCGACACTTCCGACCGGCACCACCTGCTCGGTCGTGCGCGTGCCGACGCTCAGCGCGAGATAGCCGGCGCGGGCTTCCTGCGCCGTGCCTTCCCAGGTCGGCTTACGGCCGGCGGCGGCCATCATCTGCAGTACGCCGGCGAGATGCGGGTCCAGGGGCATGGTGTCTCCTCGTGGTTTTGCAATGCGCGGTCCGCCGCCTGGCGCATTGGCTCGGCGACCTCGGCCGGTCATGCCGCTGCTGCGAACCCGTTCGAGGATATTCGAAGCGACGAACGCATGCTAGCCTCGTGCGCTCGCCTCGCCCGCATCATGCCGCCCGCCCCCGCCCTGCTGCCGCTCGCGCAATGGCCGATCGACGTACGCCGCCGGCTGATCGGCGTGTTCACCGACATCGACGACACGCTGACCACCGACGGCGCGATCACGCCCGACGCGCTGGCCGCGCTGCACGACCTGCGCCGCGCCGGGCTCGCGGTGATCGCCATCACCGGCCGCTCGGTCGGCTGGAGCGAAGCGGTCACGCGCGGCTGGCCGGTGAATGCGGTGGTCGCGGAGAACGGCGCGGTCGCGCTGCGTTTTTCGAGAGGAAACGCGCCGGAGCCGAATACAGACGCCGACAGTTTGCTATCAAAAATATATCAACAAGACGCACCGACGCGCGCAGCGAACTTCGCGCGCATGCAGCAGGTCGCGCGCCGCGTACTGCGCGAGGTGCCACTCGCGCAGCTGGCGCGCGACTCGGACGGCCGCGAGACCGACATCGCGATCGACCACGGCGAATTCGCGCGCCTTGAGCCCGCGCGGATCGCGCAGGTGGTGCGCATCATGCAGGCCGAGGGCATGATGGCTACCGTCAGCAGCATCCACGTGAACGGCTGGTACGGCGCGCACGACAAACTGGCCGGCGCGCGCTGGATAGCTCGCGAGCTGCTCCATCGCGAGCTGGATGCGGAAATCGAGCGCTGGGCCTATGTCGGTGATTCGACGAACGACCAGGTCATGTTCGAACACTTCGCGAACAGCATCGCGGTCGCGAACATCGCACGCTTCCTGCCCGGGATCACGCACCCGCCGCGGTATCTCACGCAAGCCGAGCGCGGCGCCGGCTTCGCCGAGGTCGCCGCCGCGATCCTGGCAGTCCGTCGGCCGGTCTGAAGCAACCGCTGCGCCGCGACCTGCTCGGTGTTCGGGCCTAGAGATCGGCGCCCAATCGCCTGCGATGCGGGCCCCGCGCCGTTGCGCTGAAGGCGGTGGGTGCGACACAATCGCCGCGAAGGCGCACGCAGCCGTCGCGCGGCACAACGTGCGGCGACCGCCGGCCCGTGCGCGAGGCCACCCATCATCAGGAGACCCCATGCCCCGCACCGAACCCATTCCCCAGCCCAAGGGCGACCCGTTCATCGGCAACCTGCGCGCGGTCGACGGCGATGCGCCGGTGCAGGGCTTCATGCGCATGGCGCAGACCTACGGGCCGATCTTCCAGCTTGAGTTCTTCGGCCGACCGGTGATCTTCGTCAGCTCGCAAGAGCTGGTGAACGAACTTTGCGACGAGAAGCGCTTCGACAAGCGAGTGCATGCGACGCTGAAGAACATCCGCGATTTCGCCGGCGACGCGCTGTTCACCGCGAAGACCGACGAGCCGAACTGGGGCCGCGCGCACCGCATCCTGATGCCGGCGTTCGGGCCGCTCGGCATCCGCGGCATGTTCGACCAGATGCTCGACATCGCCGATCAGATGCTGGTGCGCTGGGAGCGCTTCGGCCCGGACACCGTGATCCAGGTCACCGACGACATGACGCGACTGACCTTGGACACGATCGCGCTGTGCGCGTTCGACTACCGCTTCAACAGCTTCTATCAGCGCGAGCTGCATCCGTTCGTCGGCGCGATGGTCGACGCGCTCAGTGAATCGGGCGCGCGCGAGCGCCGGCTGCCGGTCGCGAACAAGCTGATGCTGCGCACGCGCCGCGCCTACGAGGACGACCTGCGGCTGATGCAAGAGGTCGCCGACAGCCTGATCGCCGAACGCCGGCGCGACCCCGACGCGGCGAGCAAGAAGGATCTGCTGAACCTGATGCTGAACGGCCGTGACCCCACGACCGGCGAGGGGCTGTCGGACGAGAACATCCGCTACCAGATGGTGACGTTCCTGATCGCCGGCCATGAGACGACCAGCGGGCTGCTGTCGTTCGCGACCTACTTCCTGTGCCGCAACCCCGAGGTGCTGAACCGCGCGCGCGCGCAGGTCGACGAGGTGCTGGGAGCAGAACTGCCGCGCGTCGAGCACCTCGGGCGCCTGCGCTACCTCGAGCAGATCCTGATGGAGTCGCTGCGCATCTGGCCGACCGCGCCGGCGTTCGCGCTGAAGCCCTACGAGGACACGTTGCTCGGCGGCCGTTATCAGGTCTACAAGCATTCGACCATCATGGTGCTGACGCCGGCGCTGCACCGCGACACCAAGGTCTGGGGCGACGATGTCGAACAGTTCCGCCCCGAGCGCTTCGCCCCGGAAGCGCTGGAAAAGCTGCCGCCGAACGCATGGAAGCCGTTCGGCAACGGCCAGCGCGCCTGCATCGGCCGTCCGTTCGCGATGCAGGAGGCGCAGCTGGTGCTGGCGCTGATGCTGCAGCGCTTCGACCTGATCGAGGACGACCCTTCGTACCGGCTCGACGTGCACGAGACACTGACGCTCAAGCCCCATGGCTTTCGCATCCGGGTCAAGCCGCGCGGCAGCGCGTCGTTCAAGCCGCGCAGCCGGGTGGCCCAGGTCGCCGCGGCACCGGCTGCGACGCCGGTGCCGCAGCCGGTTGCCCCTGCCGGGCCGACCACGCCGCTGTTGGTGCTGTACGGCTCGAACACCGGCTCGGCCGAGGCGTTCGCGCAGCGCATCGCGAGCGAATCGCAGGCGCAGGGCTACGCGGCGCAGGCCGCGCCGCTGGACGAGCACGTGGGACGGCTGCCGACCGACGGCGCGGTGGTGATCGTCACCGCGTCGTACGAGGGCCAGCCGCCGGACAACGCGCGCCAGTTCGCGGCCTGGCTCGACGAACAAAAGCCCGGCGCTCTGAGCGGCGTGCGCTACGCGGTGTTCGGCTGCGGCAACCGGCAATGGGCACGCACCTACCAGGCGGTGCCGAAGCGCTTCGACGCGGGGCTGGCGGCGGCCGGCGCGGCCCGGCTGCGTGCGCGCGGCGAAACCGATTCGGGCGGCGACTTCTTCGGCGCGTTCGACGAGTGGTACGGCGGGCTGTGGACCGACCTCGGCGCGGCTCTGGGCAAGACGGTGCAGGCGGCCAGCAGCGGCGGCCAGTTGCAGGTGGAGCCGGTCAGCGCCGGCCGCACCGCGATCCTGCGCCTGGGTGAGCTGCAGTACGGTGAAGTGGTCGAGAACCGCGAACTGGTCGACATGAGCAACCCGCTGGGACGCTCCAAACGCCATGTCGACATCCGGTTGCCCGACGGCATGGGCTATCGCGCCGGCGATTACCTGGCGGTGCTGCCGCAGAACCCGATCGGCCTGGTGATGCGCGCCTTGAAGCGCTTCAACCTCGCCACCGACAGCCAGATCATCATCCGCAAGCCCGAGGGCAGCCTGACCTCGCTACCGGTCGACCACCCGGTCAACGCGAGCGAGGTGCTGTTCCATTACGTCGAACTGGCGCAGCCGGCGACACGCGCGCAGGTGACCGCGCTGGCGCAGGCGACCCGCTGTCCGCCGGAACAGGCCGAGCTCAAGGCGCTGGCCGAAGAAGTGGCGTACCAGCGCGACGTCTTGGGCAAGCGCGTCAGCGTGCTCGAGCTGCTCGAGCGCTATGCGTCGTGCGAACTCGGCTTGGCCGCGTTCCTCGAGATGCTGCCGCCGGTGCGCGCGCGCCAGTATTCGATCTCGTCGTCGCCGCTGTGGAACGCGCAGCGCTGCACGCTGACCGTCGCGGTGGTCGACGCGCCGGCGCAGTCGGGCCAGGGCCGGTTTCAGGGCATGGCGTCGACGCTGCTGGCGCATGCGACGCCGGGCACGCGAATCGCGGTCGCGACCCGGTCGTCGAACGACCATTTCCATCCGCCGGCCTCGCCCGAGACGCCGATGGTGATGGTCTGCGCCGGCACCGGCCTCGCGCCGTTCCGCGGCTTCCTGCAGGAGCGCGCGGTGCAAGCGGCGAGCGGGCGCAGCGTCGGGCCGGCGTTGCTGTTCTTCGGCTGCGACCATCCGGATGTCGACTACCTGTACCGCGACGAGCTGGCGGCCTGGGAGGCGAGCGGCGTGGTCAGCGTGCGCCCGGCGTTCTTCAAGGCGCCCGACGGCGACGTGAGTTTCGTGCAGCACCGGGTCTGGAAGGACCGCGCCGAGGTCGCCGAGCTGTTTCGCAACGGCGCGCATGTCTATGTGTGCGGCGACGGCCGGCATATGGCGCCCGCGGTGCGCGAGACCTTTGTGCGCATCTACCAGGAGGCGATGAAGACGACTGCCGAGGCGGCCGAGGCCTGGGCCGAGAAGATCGAACGCGAAACCGGGCGCTACGTGGCCGACGTGTTCGCCTGAATCTCAGGCCGAGGTGCCGATCGTCAGCCGGCGCGCACAGCGGGCGGCCTGACGAAGCCGCCGAATTCGCGCTCGATGCAGGCTGCGAACCGCAGCGGCGTGCGGTCTTCGAGGAACGGCCCGATCAACTGCGCGCCGACCGGCAGCCCCGCTGGCGACAAGCCGATTGGAATCGCGGTGGCCGGCAGGCCGGCCAGGGTCGCCAGTCCCGGCCATGCCAATTGGTTCACATAGGGGATTGCCTGCCCGTCGACGTCGAGCTTGCGCTGCTCGATTGGGCTCTGGTCTTGCGGGAAGGCCACCGTCGAGACGACCGGACACAGCACGACGTCGATGTCGCCGAAGAGCCTTCGCCAGCGTCCGATGATGCCGCCACGCTGGCGGTCAGCCTGCACCCAGTCGCGATGGCTGAGCGTCATGCCGCGCAGCCGCGCGGCGGCGAGACTGTTGTCATCGGGCGGCAGTTGCGCAGCATGCTGCTGCAGCCTCGCATAGACCCCGGTCGGGATGTCGGCACCGAAGAATGCGTTGAGAATCTGCATGTACACGCGCGCGCTTTGCCCAAGATCCGGCAGCGCGTCGTGCCGCCGCAGCACGGTCACCCCGCGCTCGGCGAGTCGCGCCGCCAGCGATTCGATCGCAGAATGCACATCGGCGCTGGTCGGCACGTCCGGGTGGTCGGTCAGCACCAGCACGCGGAAGTCCTGCAGTCGTTGGTGACGCGGCGCCGGCAGTGCGAGCCGGTAGCCAGTCGCGATCGACTCGTCGGGGCCGGCCAGCAATTCGAACAGCTCGGTCAGGTCGGCCACGTTGCGCGCCATCGGGCCGACCACCGCGAGATCGACATCGCGAGACGACGCCGGCGCACCGGGTGGCGTGTGGCCGCGTATCGGCAGCAACGCCTGACTTGGCTTGTGCGCGTACACGCCACAGAAATGCGCGGGCACGCGCAGCGATCCGCCGATGTCCGAGCCGAGTTCCAGCGGCACGTAGCCTGCCGCCAGCGCGACCGCTGCGCCGCCCGACGAACCGCCTGGCGAGCGTCCGAGGTCCCACGGATTGTTGGTCGTGCCGTAAATCTCGTTGTAGGTCTGCCAGTCACCGAGCCCGAACGGAACGTTGGTCTTGCCGATCACGATCGCGCCGGCTGCCTTCACGCGTTGGACCAGCACCGCGTCGGCGCCCGGGCGCCAGTCGCGCCCGGCCGGGATGCCCCAGGTGGTCGGCAGGCCCGCGATGTCATACGACTCCTTGACCGTCATTGGGATGCCCAGCAGCGGGCTGCGATCGCCTGCTGCCAGCTTGCGATCGGCGTCGGTGGCCGCACTGCGGGCGCGCTCGAAATCGCGGACCACGACCGCGTTGAGCGCGCGGTCACCCGCCTCGATGCGCGCGATCGCCTCGTCGACCAGTTGACGGGCCGAAACCTTGCCTGAGCGCAGGGCATCGCGAAGTTCGGCGACGCCGCGCCAGTCGGCGATGCGGGCGTCCAGACTGTCGGCGGCGTCGGTCGTCATCGTCGTTCCTCCATGATGGGTATCTGTATTTTCATACAACATATCTTGCTATCAGGTGAAAACATCTGGTGTGGCGCCCGGGGCCGACCGCGCTGTAGCCGATGCGACAGCGGGTCAGCGCTAGCGCCATTGCGCGCCATGGGGTCCGGCTGCTACGATGAAATCATGATGCCGAACACTGAACACACCGAACACGAACATACCGCCCCGCCGCCGCGCCCGCTGATGCTGCTCGAGTTGCGCGCGTTCGCCGAACTTGGCGCGTTCTTCGCGCTGGCGCCGCTGCTGCGGCTGGCGCCGCGCGGCGACGGCCATCCGGTGCTGGTGCTGCCCGGCCTGGCCGCCAGCGACCTGTCGACCCAGGCGCTGCGCGCGTTCCTGCGGGACCGCGGCTACCGGGCCTATGGCTGGAAGCTCGGGCCGAACCGCGGCCCGCGCCCCGGCGTCGAAGCGGCGATGCAGCAACGGCTGGCCGACATCCACCAGCGCGATGGACGCAAGGTCAGCCTGATCGGCTGGAGCCTGGGGGGCGTGTTCGCACGCGAACTGTCGCGTCGTGCGCCCGAGCTGGTGCGCGACGTGATCACGCTCGGCAGTCCGTTCGGCGGCGGGCCGCACGCGAGCAACGCCTGGCGGCTGTACGAGGCGCTGAGCGGGCGCCGGGCCGAGGACTGGCCCGAGCGCGAGCGCATGAAGACGCCGCCGCCTGTGCCGGCGACCGCGATCTACAGCCGCAGCGACGGCATCGTGGCCTGGCAGACCTGTCTGGAGCGGCCTTCGCCGCAGACCGAGAACATCGAGATCGAGGGCAGCCACTGCGGGCTCGGGCACAACCCGGCGGCGCTGTATGCGATCGCCGACCGGCTCGCGCAGCCGGAAGGACAGTGGCTGCCGTTCGACCGCCACGGCCTGCGCGGCCTGGTCTACCGCGATCCGCTGCGCGACGCGCAGGCGTTCGCCTGACCCCGGCCGGTGTTCACGAGCTTCCCACCCCGATGAAGGAGACCAGCATGGCAACCAGGAAACCCGCCGCGAAAAAAAGTGCGACCCAGCCCGCGGCAAAGACTGGCGGCACGGCCGCCGGATCCGGCGCTGCCGCGCCGGCCCCGAAGGCATTCCCGGGCCTGCGCGCGCTGGACCTGCGCAACTACGGCAAGCTGGCCGAGCAACTCAAGCTGCCCGGGATCGACCTGAACGCCATCCTTGAGTCGCAGCGCAAGGACATGGAAGCTCTCGCCGAGGCGAACCGCCAAGCCTACGAGGGCATGAAGCAGCTGGCGGCGCGGCGCAACGAGATCCTGAAGGAGTCGCTCGCGCAGTGGCAGCAAGCGATGCGCGACGCCGGCGGCAAGGAGGCAATGGAGCGCCACACCAAGGCGGTGCAGGACGGCGTGAAGCAGGCGGTGACGAATTTCCGCGAACTCGCGCAGATGGAAGCCGCGACGCGCAGCAAGGCATGGAAGGTGGTGCAGGACCGGTTCCAGGAAAACCTGGCGAATCTGCAGAAGCTGCTGCGGCCGAAGTAGCCGAAGGCCCCGCGTATCGACAGCGGCCAGGCAGAGCGCTTGCGCTCTGCCTTTCGCGCAAGCCAACTTATCGGAGACGGCGATGGATCACCTGAGCATCATGGATGCGTCGTTCCTGCATCTGGAGACGCCCGAGACGCCGATGCACGTGGGCAGCCTGATGCTGTTCGAGTTGCCCAAGGGCTACCGCGGCGACTACTACGAGGACGTCAAGAAAGTGATCGGGGAGCGCATGCACCTGGTCACGCTGTTCCATCGCAAGCTCGCGCAGATGCCGTTCGAGCTCGCCGATCCGGTGTGGATCGAGGACGACGACATCGATCTCGACTACCACGTGCGCCATGTGAGCTTGCGCAAGCCGGGAACGATGGAACAGCTTGAGCAGCTCGTCGCGCGGCTGCACTCGACCCTGCTCGACCGCAGCCGGCCGTTGTGGGAGGTGGTCGTGATCGACGGGCTGGCGAACGGCCAGATCGGCTACTACACCAAGGCGCACCACAGCGGCATCGACGGCAAGGCCGGTGTCGAACTCTCGAAGGTGCTGTACGACACCACGCCCGAGATCCGCAAGGTGCCGCCGCCGCATCGCATGCGCCGCGCCGGCCAGTACCAGCTTGGCGTGGCCGAGCTGCTGCAGGCGGCGGTCTCGAACAGCGTCGCGCAATACGCCAAGCTCGGCCGGCTGCTGCCGACCGCCGCGAAGGCGCTCGACGCGGCCGGGCGCCTGCTCGCCGCGCAGGGCGCGGGCGGGGCGCAGCGCAGCGCGAACCTGGGCCTGAGCGCGAAGACGATCTTCAACGTCGCGATCACGAACCAGCGCTCGTACAGCACGATGTCGCTGTCGCTGGACGAGCTCAAGGCGCTGGGCAAGCGGGTCGGCGGCACCGTCAACACGATCGTGATGGCGATGTGCAGCGGCGCGCTGCGCCGCTTCCTGTCCGCGCGCGGCGAATTGCCGCACAAAGCGATGCTGGCCGCGGTGCCGGTCAGCCTGCGCAGCGCCGGCGACAGCCAGATGAACAACCAGGTTTCGGTGATCCGGGTCGACCTGGCCACCGACATCGCCGACCCGCGCGAACGCTTCAAGGCGATCCATGCGTCTTCCGAAGCGGCGAAGGCGGTGGTCAGCGAACTCAAACCGGTGCTCGGCGCCGACATGCCGGTGCTGGGTTCGCCCTGGCTGATGACCGGGCTCGCGTCGCTGTACGCACGCTCCAGTCTGCCGAGCCGGGTGCCGCCGTTGGCGTCGGTGCTGATCTCGAACGTGCCGGGCCTGCCGATGACGATGTATCTGGCCGGCGCGAAGATGCTGCACTTCTACCCGGTCTCGATCCCGTACCACGGCAACGCGATGAACATCACGGTGCAGAGCTACACCGGATTGCTGGAGTTCGGCATCACCGCCTGCAGGCGTGCGCTGTCGCAGGACGAGTCGCACGAGCTGCTCGGCCATATGCGCGCGGCGCTCGAAGAGATCCGCGGGTTCGACAGCGTGGCCGAGGCCGTGCCGGCGGCCGCTGAAGCGGCGCCGGCGTCGACCCGTCCGGCGCGCAGGCGCGCGGCGTCCGGCGCACCCGCGGTGCAGCGGCGCGCGAAGCCGGCATCCGCGAAGGCAAGCAGCGTAGCGGCGAAAACCGCTGCGCAGCCGACGCGCCGCCGCCAGGCCGCGAGGCGAGCGCGCGCCACCCCCTGAACGCCGCGTCCGCGTTCGCTCCCGATGCGAACGCTGCAAGCAACGAAAGGCCGCATCGATGAAAACCCGCATCACCGAACTGTTCGGCATAGCACACCCGATCGTGCAGGGCGGCATGCACTATGTCGGCTTCGCCCAGCTCGCCGCGGCCGTGTCGAACGCGGGCGGGCTCGGGACCATCACCGGGTTGACGCAGCGCACGCCCGAGTTGCTGGCCAGGGAAATTGCCCGCTGCCGCGAACTGACCGACAAGCCGTTCGCGGTGAACCTGACCTTCCTGCCGGCGTTCACGTTGCCGCCGTACCCTGAATACATCGCGGCGATCGTCGAAGGCGGCGTGCGCATCGTCGAGACCGCCGGCCGCAACCCCGACAAGTACCTGCCGGCGCTGAAAGCGGCCGGCATCAAGGTGATCCACAAGTGCACCTCGGTGCGCCATGCGCTCACCGCCGAGCGCATCGGCTGCGACGCGGTCAGCGTCGACGGCTTCGAATGCGGGGGCCACCCGGGCGAGGACGACGTTCCGAACATGATCCTGCTGCCGCGCGCGGCCGACGCGCTGAAGGTGCCGTTCATCGCGTCCGGCGGCATCGCCGACGCGCGCCAGCTGGTCGCGGCGCTTGCACTCGGCGCCGACGGCATCAACATGGGGACGCGCTTCATGGCGACGCGCGAAGCGCCGATCCACGACAACGTCAAGCGCGCGCTGGTGGCGGCGTCCGAACTCGACACGCGCCTGATCATGCGCGCGCTGCGCAACACCGAGCGGGTGCTGAACAACGCGAACGTAGCGCGGCTGATCGAAATCGAGCGCGAAAAGGGCGCGGGCCTCACGATCGGCGACATCCACGACCAGGTCGCCGGCGTCTATCCGAAGGTCATGATCGAAGGCGACATGGACGCCGGAGCCTGGAGCTGCGGCCTGTCGGCGGCGCTGATCGACGACGTGCCGAGCGTGCAGGAACTGGTCGATCGCATCATGGGCGGCGCGGAACGCATCGTGCGCAAGCGGCTGATGGGGCTGCTCGACGGCGCACCGGTCGCCGCAGGCTGAGCCGCGCGAGAACCTTACCCCGTCAATATCGGCCGCAGCGCTTCGACCTCGTCGACCATGAAATCGAAGAACGCGGCGATGCGCGGCGTGCGCCGCGCCTGCGGCGTCGCCAGCACGCGCCAGACGCGCGCCAGTTCGGGGATCGGGCCGAGCACGCGGACCAGATCGGCTTCGGCGTCACCCAGCGCGGTCGGCAGCGGCGCCAGACCGATGCCCGACTTCACGGCGTAGACGAGGCCGAGCACACTGTTGTTGCGCGCGACGACATGCGCGCCAGGTGCGACCTGCCGCAGCCACTGCGCTGCACGGTGCCGCGCCATGCTGTCGTCGAAACCGATCAGGTCATGCTGGGCCAGATCCTCGACACCGCCGGGCTGGCCGCGGCGATCAAGGTACTTGGGGCTGGCATAGACCGCCCACAGCGAGCCGCCGATCTTGCGGCCGATCAGTTCGTCGTCGTCGGTGTCGCCCGAGCGCAGCGCGATGTCGGCCTCGCCCTTGGCCAAATCGAGGTAACGGTCGCTCATCACGAACTCGATCCGCAAGCCGGGGTGGCGGGCCTGGAAGCGTTCGATCAGCGTGGACTTCGTGATCCGGTACATCAGCGGCTCCGGGCAGGTGACGCGGACGACGCCGCTCAAATCGCGCCGCGCCGCCTCGACCTGCCGCACCAGGCCCTGCACCGCCTGCTCGACGCGCTCGGCCTGCGGCAGCAACTGCTCGCCGAAAGCGGTCAGCCGGTAGCCGGTGGGATGCCGTCGGACCAGCGGCTGGCCGATGCGCCGCTCCAGTTCGACCAGACGGCGCTGCACAGTGGACTGGTTGACCGAGAGTGCGCGGCTTGCCGCCACGGTGCTTTGGTGGCGCGCGACGGCCAGCAGGTACTTGAGGTCGTCCCAGTCGAACATCGGAGGTTATGCAACCGAGCGGCCCCATTATGCGGCGCCGCGGCTACCGCCGGAGTAGGTCGCCACCTAGACTTTGCAGTGTCCATTTTTGATTTCACAAGGAGGCGACCATGCCGACCGTTCTGCAGCCCCCCGTCCCTCCGTCCTTCAAGGACGCCGCTCGCGATCAATGGAACCGGTCCGCAGCCGGCTGGAACGAGCACGGCGCAGAGATTCACGCCTGGCTCGCTCCGGCGACCGAAGCCATGCTCGACATGGCCGGCGTCGTCCCCGGCGCGCGGGTGCTCGACGTGGCCGCCGGGGCCGGCGACCAGACGCTTGCGATTGCGCATCGGGTCGGGCCCGGCGGCTCGGTGCTCGCCACCGACCTGTCGCCCGGCATCCTGGCGCTGGCCGAAGCCAATGCGGCACGCGCCGGCCTGCGCAATGTCGCCACGCAGGTCGTCGACGGCGAGCAGCTCGCGCTGGGGGCCGCGAGTTTCGACGCTGCCGTGTGCCGGCTCGGCCTGATGCTGTTTCCCGATCCGTTGCAGGGCCTGCGCGGGATGCGGCGTGCGCTGCGGCCCGGCGGCGGCATCTGCACCTTGGTGTTCTCGCGCCCACAGGCCAATCCCTGCGTCACGCTGCTGATGGCGACCGCGCTCAAGCATGCGGGCCTGCCCGCGCGCGACCCGTTCCAGCCCGGCGGCCTGCTGAGCCTGGGCAAACCGGGCCTGGCCGACACGCTGTTCGGCGAGGCCGGGTTCCGCGACATCGCGAGCACCGTGATCGATGCGCCGTTCCGTCTGCCTTCGGCCCGGCACTACCTTGACTTCGTCCGCAGCTCGGCCAGCCCGATCCAGCAGATCCTGGGGCGGCTCACGCCGGCAGCAGCCGAAGCGGCATGGGCCGAGATGGAGCAGCATCTGCAGGCCTTCACCACGCCGACCGGATGGGAAGGACCGAACGAATTGCTGCTGACGGCGGCACGGGTTTGAGCACATGACACATTCTGTGACAGTCGCCGGCCTACATCACAAGGCGACTTGAGCCGACTTCGCTGGCGCGTCGATCCGCCTAGACTGGCGCTGCCCGTGAGCCGCTTCTTCGATGCGATTCGCGGCAGGCATCCGCTCAGACTGGCGCACACAGGGAGTTCGCAGATGAATTCGAATCGCAAGCCGGAAACCAGAAGACCATCGGATCAACAGGTGCAGGACCGGCGGCATCCGTCGCCGGACGGCGACGCCGACGCTTTCGCCGCAGCGCGCAGCCAGCATGCAGGCAAGGCGCAACGGCGCCAGGCGATCGCCAGCAAGGAAGACGCGCAGCAGATCCTCGAACTGCGCCTGGCGCTGGCCGAGCACCGTCTGCGGCGCCCGCCGGAGCAGCCAACGCCGCTGCCGCGCAGCGGCTGACCGCGGCGCCGCGCATCGCACCAATCACGCTGTCACACCGGCCGTCCGCGGCCGAATCTAAAAACAAGTCGCGGCGACCACCGCCGGCAACCCCTTGGCGAAGGAACAGCATGCTGCACAAATCACACCATCCTGCGGTTGGCGTCAGGCACGACAACGTCGTCAGCAAATGGCAATCGATCCTGCCGGTGGTCGCGTCGATGATCGACACGCGCCGTGCGTCGCATCCCCCCATCCCAACATCGATTCAGCGGCAACAACCGCTGAATGAATCGCGCTTCGCGACGCGCACCCTTAGAACCTTCATCGTCGAGGATAGCCGGGCCATTCAAGGTACGTTGAAAACCGCGTTGGAGGATCTGGTGCCGGTAACGGTCGTCGGCACCGCCGGCGACGAACTCACCGCTGCGGACTGGCTTGCGGTCCATGCGGACAGGTGCGACCTGATCCTGCTCGACATCTGCCTGCGCTTCGGCACCGGCCTCGGCCTGCTCGGACGGGAGGTCTTCAAGAGCTTCCGTGGCAAATGCGTGGTCTTCACGAACCATGCGAGCCCCGAGCTGGAAAAGCGGTGCCGGGCGCTGGGCGCCGATGCGGTGCTCAGCAAGGGGACCGGATTCGGCGCGCTGCTGTCGTACTGCGACGAACTGGCGCGGGATGAACGCGCGAAGGATTCGTTGCGCTACTCGACCAAGCCGTTCTTCAGCGCGTAGTAGGTGAGGTCGCTGTTCGACGACAGCTTCAGTTTCTGCGCGATGCGGGCCCGATAGGTCGACACCGTTTTCGCACTCAGCGCCATCGAATCGGCAACCTGCCCGACCGTTGCGCCCTTGGCCAGCCGCAGGAACACTTGAAATTCCCGCTCCGACAGCAGTTCGTGCGGCGCCTTCGCGCTGTGCTCCAGCAGGTTCGTCGCCAGCAATTCGGCCACTGCGGGCGTGATGTACCTGCGCCCGACTGCCGCCGTGCGGATCGCCGCCGCGATCTCACCCGATTCGGCGGTCTTGCCGAGATAGCCGGCGGCGCCCTGGCGCATCAGGTAGGTCGCGTAGTGCCGCTCGGGAAAGCCGCTCAGGATCAGGACCGGCAGGTCGGGAACGCGTGCCTTGATCGCGGCGAGCACATCAACGCCGCTTTCGCCCTGCAGCGCTATATCGAGCAGCAGCACGTCCACCTGGTTGCCGCGCACGATTTCCATCGCGCCGCGACCATCGCCGGCCTCGGCGACGACGTCGATGTCGGCATAGGTTCCGAGGAACTGCCGCAGACCGGCCCGGACCAGGGCGTGATCGTCAATGATGGCCACCCGAATCATTTCGGTTTTCGTGCATCCAACAGTTAGTTGAATAGTAAGACCGGTCACCGGCGATGCAAGTAGAACCAAAGTCACGCAAGGCAATGATCTGGTTGTGGCTTCTCGGGCTCGCGGTGGTCGCGTTGGCGCTGATCAACGAGGTGGCGTACCGGCGCGCGACAGACAACGCGACACAAAGAACCCAGATTCTCGCCGTTCTCGACGAGACGCGGCTGGCCGCGCAGTCGATCGAGAGCGCGGACTCCTACCTGCGTCTCTATGTCCTGACCGGCAACCGGGAGCAGTTGCAGGTCGCCCGCGGCGCCGAGTCGGACGTCGCCACGCGCCTGGGGTGGCTGACGGATCACTACCGGCACCGACCCTATGGGCAGCCGCTGATGAGCCAGCTGACGGCCGCAAGCCATGCGATGCTGGCGGTGCTGAAACACGCGACCCAGCTTCGGGACGAGGGACGGCAGTCCGACGCGCTGCAACTCGTCTCGACCGACCACTCCACGGACCTCGTGCGCGACAAGCTGCAAGCGCTGGAAGCCGTCGAGTTGCAGCGCGGCAGTCTGCTGCGGGACCAGGGCAACGCGGCCCTCGTCGTCAAGCGGTTCAGCATCGACCTGATGGCCTTGCTGACCCTGCTGATGCTGGCGCTGCATGTCGTGCAGTCGAGAAAGTACGACGCCGCCGATTCGCGCCACAAGCAGGAATTACAGCAGGAGCGGGACCTGCTGGAACAGAAGGTCCACAGCCGCACGGCGGAGTTGGCCGGCCTGGCCCTGCATCTGCAGACCGTGCGGGAAGACGAGCGCGGCCGCATCAGCCGCGAACTGCACGACGAACTCGGCGCGTTGCTGACCGCGGCGAAGATCGACCTCGAATGGGCGGGGCGATGCGGCGACGAAGTACCGCACGGCATCGCCGAGCGGTTGCGCCATGTCGGGGAACTGCTCGACCGCAGCGCCGCTTTCACGCGGCGCGTCGTCGAGGATCTGCGGCCCTCGGCGCTGGTCCACCTCGGGCTCGCGCCGGCGCTCGAAAATCTTGGGATCGATTTCAGCCACACCACGGGCATCAAGGTCGCAACCGATCTGACCCCGGTGCAGCTGACGGAATCCGGCAGGGTCACCGCGTACCGCATCGTGCAGGAAAGCCTGACCAACGTGGCAAGGCACGCGCAGGCGCGGCAGGTCGCCATCGGCCTTCGAAGCAGCGACCGTCAGGCCGTGATCGTGGTGCAGGACGACGGCCAGGGCTTCGACGTCTCGTCCGTGCGCCAGACGGCGCACGGCCTGCGCGGCATGCTGTTCCGAGTCGAGTCCGAAGGGGGCCGGCTGCGGGTCGACTCGCGGCCGGGCGCGGGCACGCGCATCGAAGCGCAGCTGCCGCTGCGGGCGCCAGAAGCGCAGGCGCCGACCGCGCAGCATTGAGCGCCGCCGCCGAGGCGAACTGCGCCGCCAGTGGGTCCGTGCGTCGCGCCGAATCGTCCGGGTCCGCTCGCGGTCAAACACTCGCCGCTTCGCCCGCGGCCCGCGCCAGCACCGGTGCGAGCGCGCGGCCGGTGTGCGTTGCCAGGCGCACCACCTGCTCCGGCGCCGCCGCCGCGACGATGCGCCCGCCCTGTTCGCCCCCGTCCGGCCCGAGGTCGATGATCCAGTCGGCTTCGGCGATCAGGTCCAGGTCGTGCTCGATCACCAGCACGCTGTGGCCGCCGTCGACGAGTCGATGCAGCACCCGGATCAGCCGCTCGACGTCGGCCATGTGCAGGCCGACCGTCGGCTCGTCGAGCACGTACAGCGTGTGCGGTGCCCGCCCGCGCCGGGCCGCCCCAAGCGGGCGGTCCCCCTCGGGGGGCGGCGACCCAGGCGCCTGGGGGCTGTCAATCGTTCCGCGGCGTGCGACATCATCTCGCACCTTCGCCAGTTCTGTGACCAGCTTGATGCGTTGCGCCTCGCCGCCGGACAGCGTCGGCGACGGCTGTCCGAGCGCCAGATAGCCGAGCCCGACGTCCTGCAGCAATTTGAGCGGGTGGCTGATCGCCGGCATCGACGCGAAGAATTCCACCGCCTCGTCCACCTCCATTTGCAGCACTTCCCCGATGCTCTTGCCGCGCCAGCTCACCGCCAGCGTCTCCGGGTTGAAGCGCGCGCCGCGGCAGGTTTCGCACGGCACCTTCACGTCGGGCAGGAAACTCATTGCGATCGTGCGCACGCCCTGGCCCTCGCAGGCGTGACAGCGCCCCTCGCCGGTGTTGAACGAGAACCGGCCCGGCCCGTAGCCGCGCGCTCTCGCCTCCAGCGTGTCGGCGAACAAACGGCGGATCGTGTCCCAGAAGCCGATGTAGGTGGCCGGGCAGCTGCGCGGCGTCTTGCCGATCGGGGTCTGGTCGACTTCGAGCACGCGCTGCAGCATCTCGTAGCCTGTAATGCCGTCGCAGCCGATCCAGGCCGGATGCGCGCCCTGCTGCTGCGCCTCGCGCCCAGCTCGGCTCGCGCGCTGCGCGACCGCGGCCTGCAGGTTCGCGAGCAGCACGTCGCGCGCCAAGGTCGACTTGCCGGAGCCGCTGACGCCGGTGACCGCGACCAGCCGCTCTAGTGGCACTGCGACGTCGAGCCGTTGCAGGTTGTGCAGTCGCGCGCCGCGCACGGTCAGCCAGCGCCGCTCATTCTCTAAGTCTTTTGACCCAGAAGCCCTTATGGAATCTTCATTAGTAGCTACCAATTTAATAGCATCGACAGGGCGGCGCGGCTGCAGCGGATGGCGCATCGCATGCAGCAGGTAGCGGCCGGTGACCGAATCGCCGTTCTGCTCCAGATCCCGTTCACTGCCCTGCGCGACGACCCGGCCGCCGCGCCGTCCGGCGCCGGGACCGATGTCGATGATGTGATCGGCGCGGCGTATCGTGTCCTCGTCGTGCTCGACCACGACCAGCGTGTTGCCCAGGCTGCTCAGGCGTTGCAGCGCGTCGAGCAGCACGCGGTTGTCGTGCGGGTGCAGGCCGATCGTCGGTTCGTCGAGCACGTAGCACACGCCCTGCAGATTGCTGCCGAGCTGCGCGGCGAGCCGGATGCGCTGCGCCTCGCCGCCGGACAGCGTCGGCGCGCCGCGGTCCAGCGTCAAATAGCCGAGACCGACCGCGTCGAGGAATTCGAGCCGGCTCTGGATTTCCGGGATCAGGTCGCGCGCGATCTCGGCGTCGCGCCCTGCCAGCTTCAGTTCGGCGAACCAGCGGCGCAGCTTGTCCACCGACAGCCGCGCGAGTTCGCTGATCGCGACGCCGGCCTCCGTCTCCGTCCCCAGCTGGCATTCCAGCAGTACCGCACGTGCCGTCGGATTCAGCCGCGTGCCGCCGCAACCAGCGCAGGCCTCGTCGACCAGGCCTTCGACCTCGGGTTCGGCGAAGGTCTGTTCGCGGCCCTTGTCGTCATCCTGCTGCGAGTCGTCGAGCGCGCGGCGCTGCTCCTTCGTCAGACGCACGCCGGTGCCGACGCAGTCCTGGCACCAGCCGTGCTTGCTGTTGTACGAGAACAGCCGCGGGTCGAGCTCGGCATACGAGGTCGCACAGACCGGGCAGGCGCGCCGCGTCGAAAACGCCTCGATGCGGCCGATGCCGGCGGTCGACGTGCCGGCGCGCAGTGCGTCGCTCAAATCGCCGAGGCCGCTGTGCACATGGACCACGCCCTTGCCGTGCTCGAGCGCGGTCGCAAGCAGCCGGGCCAGCTGCCGCTCGTTCGCCGGCGTCAGATCGAGGCTGGCGACCGGCAGCTCGATCGTGTGCTCCTTGAACCGGTCGATGCGCGGAAAGCGCGTGGTCGGCAGGTACTCGCCGTCGACCCGCAGATGGGTGTAGCCGCGCGGCCGCGCCCAGTCGGCCAGTTCGGTGTAGACCCCCTTGCGCGCGACGACGAGCGGCGCGAGCAGGCCGACATGCTGGCCGCGGTAATTCTTCATCAGCTGCGCGGCGATGCTCTCGGGCGTGCGCGGCTGCACCGCCGCGCCGTCGTGGATGCAGTGCTGCACGCCGAGCTTCACGTACAACAGCCGCAGAAAATGCCAGACCTCGGTGATGGTGCCGACCGTGCTCTTCCTCCCGCCGCGCGACAGCCGCTGCTCGATCGCGACGGTCGGCGGGATGCCGTACACCGCATCGACCTCGGGCCGCCCAGCCGGCTGCACGATGCTGCGCGCATAGGCGTTCAGGCTTTCCAGATAGCGGCGCTGGCCTTCGTTGAACAGGATGTCGAATGCGAGCGTCGATTTGCCGGAGCCGCTGACGCCGGTCACCACGTTGAACTTGCCGCGCGGGATGTCGACCGACAGGCTTTTGAGGTTGTGCTCGCGCGCGTTGACGATCTGGATACTGTTGCTTGCCGACGCGAAGCGCGGCCCGCTCTCACCCTCTCCCTCCGGGAGAGGGCCGGGGTGAGGGCCAGCGAAAGCAACCGGCACCCTCACCCCCGCCCTCTCCCGAACGCGGGAGACGGAGTAAGAGGTGCCCGGCTCTTGCGCCGCGTGCGAGCCCACGCCCAGCGCGCCGTCGTAGTCGCGCAGCGCCTGCCCGGTGTACGACGTGGGGTGTCGGCGCAACTCGTCGGGCGTGCCTTCGGCGACGAGCCGGCCGCCGCGCTCGCCGCCTTCGGGCCCCAGGTCGATCACCCAGTCGCTCGCGCGGATCACGTCCAGGTTGTGCTCGATCACCACCAGCGAATGGCCGACGTCGAGCAGCCGGCGCAGCGCGCGCATCAGTTTGGCAATGTCGTCGAAATGCAACCCTGTGGTCGG
Source organism: Burkholderiaceae bacterium (assembly GCA_030123545.1). NCBI lineage: Bacteria > Pseudomonadati > Pseudomonadota > Betaproteobacteria > Burkholderiales > Burkholderiaceae > Burkholderiaceae bacterium. The sequence goes on from CP126124.1 coordinate 3,616,191, forward strand.
CTCGTCGAACAAAAATAGCGTACCGCGCCGTGCAACCGGCTGGCGGCCGGAAGTCTTCGCCGCCTCGGCCAGGAAGCCGGCGAGCTTGAGCCGCTGCGCTTCGCCGCCGGACAGCGTCGGCACCGGCTGGCCGAGCTTCAGGTAGTCGAGGCCGACATCGACGATAGGCGCGAGCGCGCGCACCACCTCGCGGTCGTTCGCGAACAGCGCGGCCGCTTCGCTGACCGTGAGTTCGAGCACGTCGGCGACGCTCAAGCTGCGCGCGCCGCGCTGGACCTTGACCTCGAGAATTTCCGGCCGGTAGCGCCGGCCGTCGCAATCCGGGCAGCGCAGGTACACGTCCGACAGGAACTGCATCTCGACATGCTCGAAGCCGGAGCCGCCGCAGGTCGGGCAGCGGCCGTCGCCGCTGTTGAAGCTGAACTTGGACGCGGTGTAGCCGCGCTGGCGCGCGAGCGGCGCGTCAGCGAAGATCTGGCGCAGCGCGTCCCAGGCGCCAACATAGCTGGCCGGGTTCGAACGCGCGGTCTTGCCGATCGGCGACTGGTCGACGAACACCACGTCCGACAGATAGTCCGCGCCGAGCAGGCGGTCGAACTGCCCGGGCGCGTCGGTCGCCTTGCCGAAATGCCGCATCAGCGCCGGTGCCAGCAGATCCTGCACCAGCGTCGACTTGCCGGAGCCGCTGACGCCGGTGACGCAGACCAGACGCTGCAGCGGAAACTCGACGCTGAGGTTCTGCAGGTTGTGCTCGCGCGCGCCCTCGACGATCAGCCTCGGCGTGTTCTCGCCAACCAAGCGGCGCAGCCCGATGCCGATCTGCCGGCGCGCGCCCAGGTAGGCGCCGGTCAGCGTGTCGGCGCGGCGCAGCGCATCGACCGTGCCGTCGAACACGATGCGTCCGCCGCGTTCGCCCGGGCCGGGGCCCATGTCGATCACCCGGTCCGCCGCGAGCATCACCGCCGGATCGTGTTCGACCACGACCAGCGTGTTGCCGGCGTCGCGCAGCCGCTGCATCGCGGTGATGATGCGACCCATGTCGCGCGGATGCAGCCCGATGCTCGGTTCATCGAGCACGAACAGCGTGTTCACCAACGAGGTACCGAGCGCGGTCGTCAGATTGATGCGCTGCACCTCGCCGCCGGACAGCGTACGGCTCTGCCGGTCCAGCGTCAGATAGCCGATGCCGACCTCGTCGAGGTACGCGAGCCGGGTGCGGATCTCGTCGTGCAACAGCCGCAGCGCCTGCGCCTCTCCCTGGCCCGGTCTTCCTCCCTCAGCAAAACCCAGCCGCGCAAAGAACCGCCGCAGCCTCTCAATCGGCAGCAGCATCAGATCGTGCAGGCACAGCCCCGGCAGCGCCTCGAGTTGCGCACGCGACCAGGTCACGCCGACCGGCAGGAAGCGCTGCAACGGCTCGAGCACCGCGTCGGCGTCCTCCTTGCTGCCGATGCGCCACAGCAGACTCTCGGTCTTCAGCCGCGCGCCGCCGCAGACGCTGCACGGGGTGTAGCTGCGGTACTTCGACAGCAGCACCCGGATGTGCATCTTGTACGCCTTGGTCTCGAGGTAGGCGAAAAAGCGCTTCACCCCGTACCACTGCTTGTTCCAGTGGCCTTCCTTGTAATCGGGCGTGCCGTTCAGCACCCAGGCGCGCTGCGCGTCGGTCAGCTTGTTCCACGGCGTGTCGCGCGGGATGCCGGCGGCCTCGGCGTGGCGCATCAGGTCGTCCTGGCATTCGGACCAGGCCGGCGTCTGGATCGGCTTGATCGCGCCGGCGCGCAGCGTCAGCTTCTCGTTCGGGATCACGAGCCCGTAGTCGACCCCGATCACGCGGCCAAAGCCGCGGCAGGTCTCGCAGGCGCCGGCCGGCGAGTTGAACGAGAACATCGACGGGATCGGTTCCGCATAGCGCAGGCCACTGTCCGGACAATGCAGCCCGGTCGAGAAGCGCCACAGATCGGGCTCGCCGTCACCCTGCAACGCATAGACGGTGAGCAGCCCGTGGCCGTGCCGCAGCGCGGTCTCGATCGCCTCGATCACGCGCACCTTCTCGGCGCCTGCGATGCGCAGCCGGTCTGCGACCACGTCGAGCACCTTTACCGATTCGGGCGCGGCCGCCTTGCCGCGGCCCGGCGCTGCGGCAGCACCCGACCCGGCGCGGGTCTCGACGCGCTCGGCCTGCACCCGCGAGAAGCCGCTGGCCGACAGCCACTGCGCGACCTCGTCGGCGCTGGTGTTCGCCGGCAGTTCCACCGGAAAGGTGAGCACCAGCCTTGGATCACCCGCCGCGGCTGCACGTTTCACGACCTCCGCATAAATGGTCTCCGGCGAATCATGCCGCACCGGCTGCGCGGTTGCGCGGTCGAACAGCCGCGCGCCGCGCGCGAACAGCAGCTTCAGGTGGTCGTTCAGCTCGGTCATCGTGCCGACGGTCGAGCGCGACGAGCGCACCGGGTTCGTCTGGTCGATCGCGATCGCCGGCGGCACGCCCTCGACCCGGTCCACCGCGGGCTTGTCGAGCCGGTCCAGGAACTGCCGCGCGTACGCGGAGAAGGTTTCGACGTAGCGGCGCTGGCCTTCGGCGTACAGCGTGTCGAACACCAGGCTCGACTTGCCCGAGCCGCTCGGCCCGGTCACCACGGTGAGTTCACCGGTGTGAATGTCGAGGTCGAGATTGCGGAGGTTGTGCTGGCGCGCGCCGCGGATGCGGATAAGGCCCTGGGACATGAAGGAAGCGGTTCTTGTAGGCGAGCCGCAACATTCTAGGCATTCGCAATCGACGAATGCGGTCAGGGGTCATGCGGCACGCGGCGGCTGTCTGTGCGGACAGAACCGCCGGGCGCGGGGCGTCCGGGCAGGGCGTCAGTTGCCGGCTTCGTGCCAGAGACTGGGCTTTGTGTGGAATCGCTTCCAGCTTGTGAAAGGAACGGTTCACACAATACCTTTAGCGTAAGTTGATGTTCGGACTTACCGCGGCTCAAGGACAGCAGCACACCGCGTTCGGTGTTCCCTATCTCCCGCGAGGCGCGCTCTATGCCGACGCGCTGCCATAGGCCGCCCGAGCCGTCGTGCCGATCTGCCGAAGCGTCGGGCCGAGGGGCGAACGCCGTCGCCACACGAGCGCGATGGTCCGCTTGGGTGCTGGCCGCGTGAAGCAGCGAATCGAAAGCCTGGCGCGCTTTGCTTCCGTTGCCACCGCGAGTTCGGGCAGCAGCGTCACGCCCGCGCCACCGGCCACCATTTGCGCAAGCGTCGAGAGGCTCGTCGCCCGGAACTCGAGCTCGTGCGCTTTGGCATGCGAGCAAAATACGAGGGCCTGTTCGCGCAAGCAGTGCCCTTCGTCGAGGAGGAGCACGCATTCATTTTCCAGCTCCGCGGGCGCCACGGATGATGTCTTGGCGCCGAGCGGATGACCCTGCGGTGTGGCGAGGACGAACGCGTCCGAGCCGATGATCTCGCTCTCGACATCGCCAAGGTCGGCCTCGAGCGCCAGCAGCGCGGCGTCGATTGCGCCGCTCTCGAGGCGCTGCACCAGCATCCCGGACTTGTCCTCGACCCAGAGCGTGGTCAGGCGCGGGTAGGCCTCGCGCAGCGCGGCGGTCAGCCGCGGCAGCAGATAGGGCGAGATCGTCGGGATGACGCCGATGCGCAGCGTGCCCGAGAGCGGATCGGCGCTGCGGCGCGCGACCTCAATGAGATCACCCACCTCGCGCAGAATGAGCCGCGCCCGCTCGATCACGTCGCGCCCGGCGGCCGTGACGAGCACCCGCCGGCGGTCGCGCTCGAACAGCGCCACGCCGAGCTCTTCTTCCATTTGCGCGAGTTGCGCGCTGAGTGCCGGTTGCGAGACACGGCAGCACTCCGCGGCCTTGCGAAAGCTCAGCGCATCGGCCACCGCCACGGCGTATTGAAGCTGTCGCAGGGTGAAGGAATGGGGCTCGAACTTCATAAGCGCAAATTATCACTTTGTTCGGAACAATGTCTTGGACAGATCACGCTCCGAGCCCTATCTTGAGGGCGTATTCACCAAAAGGAGCAACCATCATGTCCGTTCATCCCATCCCGCAGGCGACTGGCGGCGCTGCGCCGCGCATCGACATCGGCATCAGCGAGGCCGATCGCGCTGCCATTGCCCAGGATCTGTCGCATCTGCTGGCCGATACCTACACCCTGTATCTGACCACGCACAACTTCCACTGGAACGTCACCGGCACGCTGTTCACCACCTTGCACGAGATGTTCATGGTGCAGTACACCGAGCTGTGGGCCGCGGTCGACAAGATTGCCGAGCGCATCCGCGCGCTGGGACACGTGGCGCCGGGCTCCTATGCGGCGTTCGGCAAGCTGACGTCGTTGCCCGACGCGCCCGGCGAACCTCCGGCGGCGCTCGACATGGTGCGCATTCTGGCTGAAGGCCATGAGGCGGTGGCACGCACCGCGCGCGCGTCCTTTTCGCGTGCCGACCAGGCAGGCGACGAAGCCACGGCCGATCTGCTCACACAACGACTGGCGACGCACGAGAAGACCTCGTGGATGCTGCGCGCGCTGCTCGAGCAATGATGCCGTTCGATGCGGCGCGCCGGCGGTGATCGAACGCGCTGCACTCGGCTTCGACGGTCATGCCCCGATTCGCGCGGCAGTCTTGGCAGTGGGTCGAGGCCGCCACCGCCCGAGCAGGGCATGACCGGCAGGTCATAAACAGCGCTTTTCACGTTCATCCAGAGAATGTCTTGGACGCGCCAGCCGACGCCAAATATCTTTGAAGCCGCCCGTTGAAAGGAGAAAGACCATGTCGACCGAATCCAAGTGCCCGTTTCACCATACCGCGGCGAGCAGTGAGGCTCCAACAAACCATGACTGGTGGCCCAACCGGTTGCGGATCGACCTGTTGCGCCAGCATTCTTCTAAATCGAACCCCATGGCCGCGGATTTCGATTACCGCAGCGAATTCCTGAGCCTCGACCTGGCGGCGGTGAAGAAGGACCTCACGGCGCTGATGACCGACTCGCAGGACTGGTGGCCGGCCGACTATGGCCACTACGGCCCGCTGTTCATCCGCATGGCCTGGCATGCCGCCGGCACCTATCGCATCGGCGACGGCCGCGGCGGCGCCGGGCACGCCCAGCAGCGCTTCGCGCCGCTGAACAGCTGGCCGGACAATGTCGGCCTCGACAAGGCGCGCCGCCTGCTCTGGCCGGTCAAGCAGAAGTACGGCCGCAAGATTTCCTGGGGCGACCTGATGATCCTGGCCGGCAACGTCGCGCTGGAAAGCATGGGCTTCAAGACCTTCGGCTTCGGCGGCGGTCGCGAGGACCAGTGGGAGCCGGATGAATCCGCGTACTGGGGTTCGGAAACCACCTGGCTGGCTGAAGACAAGCGTTACGACAGCGGCAAACGTGATCTGGAAAACCCGCTCGCCGCCGTGCAGATGGGCCTGATCTACGTCAACCCCGAAGGACCGGGCGGCAAGGCGAATCCACTTGCATCGGCCCACGACGTGCGCGAGACGTTTGCACGCATGGCGATGAATGACGAGGAAACCCTGGCGCTCACCGCCGGTGGCCACACCTTCGGCAAGGCGCACGGCGCAGGCCCCGCGAGCGCAGTCGGGCCCGCGCCCGAGGGGGCGCCGATCGAGCAGATGGGCCTGGGCTGGAAATCGAGCCACGCCAGCGGCAAGGGCGGCGACCAGATCGGCAGCGGTCTGGAAGGCTCGTGGACGACCACGCCGACCACGTGGGATCCGAGCAGTTACTTCAGGGTGCTGTTCGACAATGAATGGGTCCAGACGACGACGCCGGCAGGCGCCCATCAGTGGACGCCCAAACAGTCAACCGCAAGCAACATGGCGCCGGCCGCGCATGACGCATCGAAGAAGGTGCCGATCATGATGACCGATGCGGACATGGCGATGCGCGAGGATCCGGCCTACCGGGAAATCGCGCTGCGCTGGCGCAAGCATCCGGAGCAGTTCGCCGACGCCTTCGCGCGCGCCTGGTTCAAGCTGACCCATCGCGACATGGGGCCGAAGGCGCGTTATCTCGGGCCGGAAGTGCCTGCGCAAGACCTGATCTGGCAAGACCCGGTGCCTGCGGCCAAACAGCGGCTGATCGGCGAGCGCGAGATCGCGGCCATCAAGACCAGGATCCTCGAGTCGGGCCTGACCGTGTCCCAGTTGGTTGCCACGGCCTGGGCATCGGCTTCCACCTTCCGCGGCAGCGACAAGCGCGGTGGCGCCAACGGCGCGCGCGTCCGCCTGGCCCCGCAAAAGGACTGGGAAGTCAACCAGCCGGCCGAACTGGTGCAGGTCCTGCGCAAGCTCGAGACGATCCAGCGGGAGTTCGGATCGGCCCAGCTCAACGGAAAGGATGGCAAAGAGGTATCGCTCGCGGACCTGATCGTGCTGGGCGGTTGCGCCGCCATCGAGGCGGCGGCGAAGAAGGCCGGGGTGACGGTGAAGGTGCCGTTCGCACCGGGCCGCACCGACGCCTCGCAGGAGCAGACCGACGTGCAGTCGTTCGCCGCGCTGGAACCCATGGCCGATGGTTTCCGCAACTATGTCCGGAAGGGGTTCGAGGATCACACCGCCGAACTGCTGGTGGACAAGGCGCAGTTGCTGGAGCTGACCGCACCGGAAATGACGGTGCTGATCGGGGGCATGCGTGTGCTGGACGTGAACCACGGCGGCAACAAGCACGGCGTGTTCACCGACCGGCCTGGCACGCTGACGAACGACTTTTTCGTCAACGTGCTCGACATGGGCACCGAGTGGCGACCGACATCGGAGGCAAGCGGCACCTTCGAAGGCCGCGATCGCAGGACGGGGGCCGTCAAGTGGCTGGCCACGCGCGTGGACCTGCTGTTCGGTTCGTACGCGGAGCTGCGCGCGCTGGCGGAGGTGTACGGCAGCGCCGACGCCAAGGAAAAATTCGTGCACGACTTCGTCGCGGCCTGGAACAAGGTGATGAACCTGGACCGCTTCGATCTCGCATAGAGCGAAAGGGCGGGCGCCAGCCTGCACATCGGACGGCCTCGACTTGGCATCGAGATCTCTCGCACCAGGTCGAGGTTGCACGAACCCAGCAAGACGTCAGGAAGGATCCTGACTTCGGTCATTCCATCGCGCCATCGGACGGCGAACTGCCGCGCGTACGCGGAGAACATTTCGACGCAGCGGCGCTGACTTTCAGCGCATAGCGTGTCGAACGCCAGGGCCGAGCCGCCCAGCCCGACTTGTTACCCTCGGCAATTTCACTTGAATCGATCAACCGATCGTGTTACTTGTACGGGCGACCGTGCCACGGCGGTTCCCGCGCTGTTTAGCCGGAATCGGGCGGGGAGCCGGATTGCAACAACATTCTGGAGGGATCAGCATGCGTCATTCCATCTGGAATGCGCTGGCCTTGGCCGGCGCATTGGCATTGGCAGGTTGCGGTGGAGGCGGCTCGAGCGCCCCGCCCGATTCGACCGCCGGCAGCGTCAACGCCGCAAGCAAAGCCCCGACGGCGGCGCCTGCCGGCGGGTTCAAGGCGATGGTGGTATTCGGCGACAGCTTGTCCGACGATGGGGCCTACACCCTTGCGGCGATCAGCCAGTATGGCGCCCAAGTGCCGTTCACCGGCCTGCCCTATCCGGCAGGCGGCCAGTTCACGGTCAATGGCGCCGCGACGGGGAACTGGACCAATGTCGTGGCGAAGAGCCTGGGCTTGGGTCTGACGCCGAATCTCATTGGCTATGCGGGCAACTATCTCAACCCGCCGAGCGCCACGCCGAGCACGAGCCCGGTCTACTGTCCATTCAGCCCGGCGTCGAGCTGCTATGACTTCGCCGAGGGCGGCTCCATGGTCAGCGATCCCGACGGCATCGGCCACGGCACCGGCGCGCTCACCATTCCCGTCACGCGGCAGGTGCAGAACTATCTGACCCAGTTCAGCACGTTCAACCACGGTCAACTCATCACCGTGCTTGCCGGCAACAACGACATTCTCACGGCGTTTGGCAGTTTGAGCGCACAGGTGAACCAAGTCGTCACGCAAGCGGCAACCCAGGCAGCGCGGGCGGGCGCTCCGCTGACGCCGGCGCAGCAGGCCGCGTTGCAGCAGCAGGCAACGTCGCTAGCTCTTGTGGTGGCACAAGCGACCGTGAGTGCGGCGGCCGATCAGCTGGCCGGCGTGGTGCAGGCCATCCTCGCCACGGGCGGGAAGTATGTCCTGGTCTACACCTTGGCGGATTCCTCGCTCTCGCCATTTGGCCGCGGCCTGCCCTACACCGGCGCGACACCGCCCACGGCGCCGCCGGCGGGCTACGCCTGCAACAACAAGGACGCCACTCAGCCGTGCTATCTGCTGTCGAACCTGGTGCAGGTGTTCAACCGGCGGCTGCTACATGCCTTGCAGGGCCAGCCGGTGAAAATACTCGACGGCTTCGCCTTGTTCAACCAGGAAATCGCCAATCCAGCCCAGTTCGGCTTCACCAACGACACCACGCCCTGGTGCAATCCGGCAACGACCAGTTCGCTGTTATGCAACGTGAACACGCCCAACACAGCCGCAGGGGCGAGCAGCGCCAACCTGGGCAGTTGGCTGTTCGCCGACTCGGTCCACCCCACACCCGCCGGTTACCGGGTCATCGCCAACGCCACCTTGCAGGCGATCAGCGGTTTCGGATGGACGCAGTTGCCGGCGTCGACTGAATTTTGACCCCGGGGTGGAAGCCGGCCGAGCCGCGTCAGTCGGTTACGCCTTCGAGCGCGCGCTCGAGCAGCCGGCATTTTTCCGCGCCGACCGCGTCGCGGATGCGCGGCACCAACTGCATCAGTTGCTCGTAGCCGAGCGCGGCCTCGACCGCGAGGTTCAGCCGGAAGCCGCGCAGGCCCATGCTGGCGGTGAGCTGGGTCGCGATCGGATAGGCCTTCAGATAGCGTTCCTTCGGCGACGACTCTGATGCCGGCGGCGCGGCCGGCGCTGCAGGCAGGGCCGGCGCAGCCTGTGCGTTGCGCGATGCGGAGACAGGGTGCGCTGCCCCCGGGGATTCGTAGCAGGTAGTTCTAGAGTCCGATCACCCGAATTGGAGATCGGACCGATGAAGAAGCGATACACCGAGGAGCAGATCATTGGCTTTCTGCGCGAGGCCGATGCCGGATTGCCGGTCAAGGAGCTGTGCAGGAAGCATGGTTTCAGCGAGCCGAGCTACTACGCCTGGAAGGCCAAGTTCGGCGGCATGAACGTGTCGGACGCGCAGCGCTTGAAGGCGCTCGAGGCCGAGAACACGAAGCTCAAGAAGTTGCTGGCCAACTCGATGCTCGAGATCGACGCGATGCGCGAGGTGCTCAAGGGAAAATAGTGGCCGTGGCGGCGCGTCGCGAGGTCGTGCGGCAGTTGCAGGAACGAGGCTTGAGCGAGCGCCAGGCCTTGAGGCTGGTAAGCATGAGCGCCAGCACCCTGCGCTACCAACCCCGCGACGACGGCAACGGCCGGCTGCGCGAGCGCCTGACGGAGCTCGCCGGCCAGCATCGCCGCCACGGCTACCGGATGCTGCACAGCCGCCTGCGAATCGACGGCTGGGCGATCAACGTCAAGCGCACGTACCGGGTCTACCGTGAGGAAGGCCTGATGGTGCGCAAGCGGCGACGCAAGAAGCTGCCGGTGCCCGAACGGCAACCGCTCGTGCGCCCCATCCAACCCAACGAGGTGTGGAGCATGGACTTCGTGTTCGACGAACTTGCCAACGGCCGGCGGGTCAAGACGCTGACGGTCGTGGACGACTGCAGCAAGGAGGCGGTGCAGATCGCCGTGGACACATCGATCCCGGCGCTGTACGTCACGCGGGTGCTCGACCAGGTCAAGGCCGAACGCGGGCTGCCCAAGGTGATCCGAACCGACAACGGGCCGGAGTTCGCCGGCAGGACGATGCAGACCTGGGCGGCCAGCAACGGCGTCGAGCTACGCTTCATCCAGCCCGGCAAGCCGGTTCAGAACGCCTACATCGAGAGCTTCAATAGCCGCTTCCGCGACGAGTGCCTGTCGCAGCACTGGTTCGCCAGCCTGAGCCACATGCGCAGCGTCGTCGACAACTGGCGCGAGGACTACAACCACCACCGGCCGCACAGCACCCTCGGGTACGTGCCGCCGGCCGTGTTCGCCGCGCGTTGCCGCCAGCATGCTGGCGGCAACGCGCAACCACCCGCATCAGCTACGATGCAAACCCCTGGGCTCTAGATCGAAGTGCTACGAAACCTGGGGGCAGCGCATGGGCACACTGATTGAGCGCTGGATCATGTGTCGCGATTAGGGCAACTCTGGCACGACGCATCGGGTAGCACCGAAACGCATTACGGCCGCGAGCAATGCATCGATATCTTGTTCCTGGCTGCGGTGATTAACGATGGCAACACGGACAACTAGACGACCGTTCACGGTGGTAGCGGAAGGTGCAGCAATGCCTGATTCCTGTATGTCAGCAACAATTTCTGCGTTGACGCGGTCGGAATCTGCGGCGCGATAGCGGAAGCACACGATGTTCAATGAAACCGGGGCCATCAACTCCAGTTCGGCATGCTCGCTGATTCGACTCGCCAAATAGGAGGCTAGATGGCAGGTTTTAGAAATGACCTGTCCGAGCTTTTCAGTCCCGTACACCTTTATGGTGAACCATGCTTTGAGTGCTCTGAAGCCACGTGACAAGTCTGGTCCCAGATCGCATGGCCAAGGTGAACCGGCAGCCATACCGCGAGTATCCCGTCTTAAATAAGCTGCGGGCGACGCGAAACTGCGGTAATGCTGCTCACCGTCGCGTACAAGTATGAAACCGGCGTCGTAAGGCACCTGACCCCATTTATGGAAATCGAAAGCAATGGAATCTGCTTGTTCGATCCCCCTAAGATGTGGCGCCAAGTCGGGAGCGAGCATGGCGAGTGCTCCAAACGCACCGTCAACGTGAAACCAAAGTTGGTTCTTCCGAGCGATATTGACTATTGCCGCTAAGTCGTCCACAGCACCTACGTTCACCGATCCAGCTGTGGCCGCAACAAAAAATGGCGTCAGGCCCGAACCACGGTCTTGCTCGATAGCCGTATTCAGCGCAGCAACATCCATCTGAAATCGCTCGTTCATCGGAATAGCTCGGAGTGCGTCAATTCCCAATCCGGCCAAATCCATCGCTTGCGCAATAGAACCATGAGCGCCGGCGGAGGTATAGGCAATCAGGCGTTTGCCAGCACTAGCGAGACCTTGGTGGCGCACCTCGGTCCCTAGCACTTTGGTGCGTGCGATCAAAATACCGATGAAGGTAGCCATGGATGTCCCTGTCACGAACACCCCGCTAGCGGTAGGTGGAAAATCGAAGAGTTCGCGCATCCACCGGACGACTTGCCGCTCCACCTCTACAGGTATTTGATCGCGTCCCCCGCAATTCGCGTTCAGCCCCGCGGCCAGCATCTCGGCGAGCATTCCCACAGCTGAGCCACCGCCATGAACCCACCCAAAAAAACCTGGATGCGCGTTGCCGACAGCGTAAGGCAGGATCTCGTACATAAACGTATCGTGCACCTGCGCGATATCGGTTGGGTTGCTAGGCAGCCTTTCATGGAATAACCGCCGCGATTCCTGTGGGATAGGCTGCCAGACCGGGCGTTGCCGGATGTCCCTTAAATAGTCCAGCATGTCGTCCAACATACGGTGCCCCTGGGTTCTGAGCATGTCCCAGTCTTCAGGGTCAAGTGTTTCTGAGAGTACTTGCATCATAACTTCCCGGAGTTAAGCGAAAAACCGAGATCTTTATTTTCAAATAGCAGTGGCGTGCTTGGGTTTCTTAGAGTTGGCCCGTCATTGAGCCGCTTTTGCTATGGAGTCATCTACGAATTTGCTGTAGTCCGCTCTTACAGTGCTGATACGACGGTCCGCCTTCAAGAAGTCCGCCGTACTTTTCAAGGCGTCGGCGGCGTTCTTATCAATCCACGAAACTTGTTCTGAAGATGTCAAGAACTCAAAGCCGTCGAGGCCCGGAGGCACCTGATCTGGTTGAGCGCCAACCCGCTTGGCGATTAGCGCAACGGGCGCAGAGTCGGCCGTCCACTTCGCCTTATTGTTCAGATAGGCAGCGTTCGCCGCATTCATCGCTTTTGCAAATGCCACCAAGTCCTTTTTATGTGTGGCGAGGAATTTATCGTTTGCTACCCATGCATTGAATGTCGGAAATCCCCATTTCGCTACCTGGCCGGCGGTCACGAGCCGCTTGCCGGTTTTCAGTATCTCACCTTGCACTGGATTCCATACGAAAGCTGCGTCAATATACTTCTGGGTCCATGCGGCGTTGATTTGCTGCGGTGACATCCCCATAATACGTACATCCGCTTGACTAATTCCCCAATGTTTTAGTGCTCCCGCCAAGGAGAGTTGGGACGTCGAGCCGATTGGCACACCAATAGTCTTTCCCTTGAGGTCAGCAGGCTTCTCTATACCTGATCCATCGCGGATGATAAGTGACTCCGAGCTCCCGATGACGAATGACACCAGAAACATCTTGATGTCCAGTCCTTGACTGACAGCGATTGCCAGCGGCGCAGATCCAACTTCTGAAACCTGGACGTCCCCCGAGGCCATGGCGGATATCACGTCAACCCCGGATTCGAACTTGCGCCACTCGATATCCCATCCTGTGGCCTTGGAAAATTCACCTTGGGCAATGGCAGCTTGGTACGGGGTAGGATCCCCGAACGTGCCAATTATGAGTTTTTCAGCATGCGCGCTGGTACCAAGTCCAATTGCTAATGCGAATGCAGCAGCCAGTTTTACTATAGGCGTTTTCATCCTTGACTCCTAGAGGGGTTGTGTAGTGCCATGCCACGCAGTGCTACGAATTTGACAAGGCTTCAAATTGATGACGAATAATCTGTATAGCCAAGTGACAATCGCCCACGTGAAAGTGGATGGAATGTGTAGGCCGAGCAGACTACTTAGCACGTGGTCGGTGTGCGGTAACTCGCGTTCACGAACCGGTAGCGCTGAGGTCGAAGCGTTCGGTTGGGAAGAACTTCTTCAGGCGCACGTCGGCGCTGCGCGCATGGCCTTCCATGCCTTCGAGCCGCGAGATGCGCGCCGTCGCCTCGGCCACCGATCGGGAGCCGAGACGCGTCGCGCGCTGCCACGTCACCGTTTTCATGTACTTGTGCACCGAAAGCCCGCCCGTATAGCGCGCCGCGCCCGAGGTCGGCAGCACGTGATTCGGCCCCGCCGCCTTGTCGCCGAATGCGACCGTCGTTTCCTCGCCGAGGAACAACGAACCGTAGGCACGCAGCCGGCCGAGCCACCAGTCGAGGTCGGAGGCCTGTACCTGCAGGTGCTCGGGCGCGTAGCGATCGGCCACCTCGGCCATCTCCTCGCGCGTGTCGCACAGGATCACTTCAGCGTAGTCGCGCCACGCCGCTTCGGCGTTTTTGCGGTTCAGCTCGGGGAGCTGCGCGATCATGCCGGGTGCCGCGGCAAGCACTGTGTCCGCAAGCCTGCGATCGGTGGTGACGAGCCAGACCGGCGAGTTGTAGCCATGCTCGGCTTGGCCAACGAGGTCCCAGGCAACGAGGTGCGGATCAGCGGCCTCATCGGCGATCACCATCGAATCGGTCGGCCCCGCGAACATGTCGATGCCGACGCGACCGAACAGAATCCGCTTGGCCTCGGCCACGTATTGGTTGCCGGGTCCGACCAGGATGTCGGCCTTCGGGAGGCCGAACATGCCGAACGCCATCGCCGCCACGCCTTGCACGCCGCCGAGGTTCAGCACGCGGTCGGCCCCGCACAGCTTCATCGTGAACAGCACCGCAGGCGGGATGCCGATGCCCGGTTTCGGCGGCGAACATGCGGTGATGTGCCGGACCCCTGCTACCTTGGCGGTCGTGATCGTCATGATCGCCGACGCTATGTGGCTGTAGCGCCCGCCCGGCACATAGCATCCCGCCGCCGACACGGGGATCTGCTTCTGCCCGGCGAAGAACCCGGGCTGCACTTCCAACTCGCAGCCGACGATCGTCGCGCGCTGCACTTCGGCGAAGCGGCGGATGTTGTCGTGCGCGAACCGGATGTCATCGCGCAGCTTGGATGGAACGGCCGCCTCGGCGGCGGCGAGTGCCTCTTCGCTGACAACGGCATCGCCGTCCCACTGGTCGAGTTCGCGTGCGCAGCGTCGCGCGACTTCGTCGCCTCCGCTCTCCAGCTCATTGAGCATTCGCTGCACCGTTGCGCGCACGTCCTCCTGGCCAGTTTCTGCACTTCGCGTGGCTTTCTTCAGATAGGTGATCGTCATCTCAAATCCTTTCGTTCCAAGGTATCGCCTTGCGCTCGATGTACCGAATCATCATGTCGAGCGCGTAGGCAATCGCGGCAACGCGGGTGATCCAGCCGAAGCCGATACCGATGCGCATCGCGGTCAGGATCTCGGTCAATGCTGACGGCAGGATCACGTTCCGCTGCACTTGCCAGCGGATGGCGCCGAGCGAATAGGCGGCACTGCGGATTAGCCCGATCACCGGGGATCGCACGTGCGCTGTCGCGCGCACCGAGCAGCAGGCCGGCGGCGATGCGGTGGAGAGAACGGATCAACATATGAGTCCTCTATGGCTACTTGGAAGGCAGAGTGGAAGGCAGAGCGAAATCGACGACCGCAGCGGCCAGAACGTCGATGCTGTCGACGACGGGACCGATTCGGGACAGCGCATGTACGATGACCGACAACTCGCTGCACACCACCAGCAATACGCCGGCGCCTGCGGCCTGCAGTTCCGCAGCCGCGTCAGCGAAGCGCGCTTCGGCTGCCTGCGACTGGCCGGCCTTGACCGCCCGGATCGCGGCCAGCAGCGGCGCCGAGTCAGCGGGGTGCAATGTTTCTATCCCGCGGCGTGCCAATGGTCGGTCGAACAGGCCCGTGCGCTGGACAGCCGGTGACGCCAACAGTCCCACCCGAGGGATTGCCATGCCCGCCACCCAGTCGCACGTCAACTCGATCATGTTGAGTAGCGGAATGGTCACGGCTGACTGAATGGCCGCCGCGTAGTGGTGCGCGGTATTGCAGGGCATGGCGAGGGCTTCGCAGCCTCCGGCTTCAAGCCGGCGAGCCATGCCGGCCAGCACCGGTCCGGGGTCCTCTCCCGTGCCCTCGATCAGAGCCGCGATGCGCGAAGGCACCTGCGGGTTGTTGTCCACCAGCATCGGGATGTGATCGGCATCGTCGGATGCAGGTGTCCGCGCGATGATGCGTTGCATCAGCAGCACGGTGGCCTCTGGCCCCATACCGCCAAGGATGCCGATCCGCCGAGGAGTCATGTCGCTGCCCTTACGCGCAGCCCGGCAGCGCAGTGCGAGATGATGTCGCCGATCTGCGCGCAGTCCTGCAGCGAAAAGGTCAGCGGCAGACGCATATCGAACAGAGTGGCGAGGATCGCGTCTGAGCGCGGCAGCGATTGGCGTTGGACGTAACGCCAGTCGTGATGAGTGCTCGTGAAGCCGACCGGCTCGGCCGCACCGAACCACTTCAGTTCGACCCCTAGCGCAGCGTTTGCTTCCACGAATTCGCGCGCCGCTTTCGGCGAAATGCTGGGCATCGTGAACTGGATCGAGCTACCGACGTAGCGCTCAGCTGCGGGGCGCACCGGCAGGCGCAGACCGGAGACGCCGCGCAACTTGAATTCGAGAGTGCGATAGCGCTCGTTCCAGCGTTCGATGTTGACGTCCAGGTGAGCGATTTGCGGGCGCAGGATGGCAGCACGCAGATGGTCCATCCGCGCCGAGCAGTTCGGCATGTCGAGCCGTGCATCGGAAAAGGCGGCAGCGGGCGGCGCCGCACCATGGCGTTCGTACAGCATGTACGAGCCAGAGGCGATGATCGCGCGCACCATGAACTGCGCGTCGTCGCTGGTGAGCAGGCCGCCCTCGCCAGCGTTGACATGCTTGTAGGTCTGGGCGCTGAAGCAGCCGGCCAGCCCGAAGTTGCCACTTTTCCGACCGTTCCAGGTCGCGCCCATGGTATGGGCGCAGTCCTCGATCAGGATCAGGCCGAGCGAGCCTGTCAGTTCGGCCAGCCGCTCCATGTCGCACAGGTGCCCACGCATGTTGGACAGCATCAGTACCCGTGCGCCGCGAGCTGCGGCCTTGACGGCCATGTCATCCAAATCGAGCACCAGATCCTTGGTGATTTCGACCAACACGGGGCGCGCGCCAACCGCGGCGATCGCGCCTGGGACAGGTGCCAGCGTGAAGGCGTTCGTCAGCACCGGTTCGCCGTGCGCAACGCCCGCGGCGCGCAGCGCGATCTGCATCGCTTGCCCCCCCGACGCGCACGCCAGGCAATAGCGCGCACCCTGCCAGTCAGCGTATTCGCGCTCGAGCAGCGCGGTTTCGCCTGTTTCGTCTGGGTCGAGGTTGTAGCGGTGCAAGCGTCCCGAGCGCAGCACTGCCACCGCAGCCTCGATCGCGTCTTCCGCGATTGGCTCCTGCTGCGTGAAGCTGCCGTTGAAACGCCGCGGATTCATTTCGGTGCTGCGTAGCCGAAGCTGGACGTGTAGCCGAACAGCGCCACAGACCCGCCGGTATGGAGGAACACGACTCGCTGGCCGCGTTTGAATTCGCCCTTCCGGATGAGGTCGATCAGCCCGGCAGCGCCCTTGCCTGAGTAGACCGGGTCGAGCAGGATGCCTTCGAGCCGGGCGAAAAGCTCGATCGCCTCGATTGCACCAGGGGTCGGAATGCCGTAGCCGTCACCGACGTAATCTGTGTTGGCGACGACGTCCTCGCGTGCGACGACACCGGGGCAGCCGAGCTTGTCGGCTGTCGCTTGCGCGAGCTTGAACACGCTTTCTTCCTGCTTTGCCTTCGGCGCGCGCACGCCGACGCCGAGCACCGGAATCTGCGCGTTGAGCGCCTTCAACCCAGCAACCAGACCAGCCTGCGTGCCAGCGCTGCCGGTTGCGTGCACGAGGTGATCGATGCGCAGGCTGCGCTCATTGGCTTGATGCAGCAATTCGAGCGCGCAATTGGCATAACCGAGAGCACCTGTCGGGTTCGAACCGCCGCCGGGAATGGTGTACACGCGCTTGCCGTCAGCGCGAAAGCGATCGGCGACCGCTTCCATTTCGGCATTCATATCCTGACTGGCCGGTCTCCTCTCAATGCTCGCGCCATGGAGCAAGTCGAGGAAGACGTTGCCGTTGGTGTTGTAGGCTGGATCCTTCGAGCCAGTACGATCCTCGAGCAAGATGTGGCAGGCCATACCCAGCTTTGCAGCAAAGGCTGCCGTCTGGCGTGCATGGTTGGACTGTGTGGCGCCCTGGGTCATCACCAGGTCCGCCTTTTGCGCCTTCGCCTCGGCCAGCAGAAACTCGAGCTTGCGTGTCTTGTTGCCACCGGTAGACAACCCAGTGCAGTCATCGCGTTTGATCCAGATCTCGGGCCCACCGAGGTGCTCCGACAGGCGCGCCATCGGCTCCAGTGGTGTCGGTAAGTGCGCTAAGTGCAGGCGAGGGAAGCGAGCCAGATGCATACGACCTCAAAAATGACTTTGCTTGCATATTGTTGGCGATAGATATAAGGGTTGCAAATGCAAATTTTGGCTTCTAATATGCGCTTTACGCAATATATGGCGAAGGCCGATGAACATGAGGCTGGAGTGGCTGGAGGATTTGCTCGCGGTCCTCGAGACGGACTCTTTGAACGCCGCGGCGGAGAGGCGCTTCCTGACGCAGCCCGCGTTTTCGCGGCGGTTGCAGACCATCGAGCAGATGGTCGGCGTACCGCTGGTAGACCGTGCGTGCAAGCCGGCTCGCCCATTGCCCGTGCTACTCAGGCAGCGCGACCGCATCCGCGAACTGACCTTGGATTTGCGCGATTTGGCCTATGAGATGAAGCGCGGCGATGCGCTGGAGCGAATCGTCATCGCCAGTCAGCACGCGATCATGACGACGCTCGCGCCCGAGTTGGTGAAACGAGTGTCTGCACAGGTTCCGGGTGGCATCCTGCTGCGCTCCGGAAACTACGACGAGTGCCAGTCCCTGCTGCTTTCACGCCAGGCACAGATGACGCTGACGTATCGCTCGACCGACATGCGAGCGGAGTTGAGGCGGGATTACCTCGAAGAGCTCGTGCTCGGCAACGAGCGCCTGATACCCGTGATCGCTCGCGAAAGCTTGCCGAAGCTTCGGGTCGCGCTGCAGGCAGGCGAACTGCCTGTTGTCGCGTATCCCGCAGACGTGTTCCTCGGTCAGGTGTTCGCGCGTGAGTTGCAGCCACGCCTACCCGACAGCCCGTTTGTTCATCGACAAGCCGAAACCGCGCTGACGTTGGCGGCGCTGCAGATGGCCGTCGCCGGCATCGGCGTGGCCTGGGTGCCATACGCGCTCGCCGCGCGCGATGTCAAGGACGGCACGCTGAAGGACCTTCGAGAGTCGCTCCCTGATTGCGGACTCGAGATCGTGGCGGCGAGGCAGGCGCACGCCCCCACCGCCGCCGAGTCTGCCGTCTGGGAAGCGCTGCGCACGCTTCAGTCGCCTGCCGGGCCCGCGCCGCAGCAGTCGTGACGATGCCACCGCCGCGATTGCGGTGCCGCCCAAGTGTGAGTGCCGAGAAAATTTCTCCCGCTCGCGTCAGCATTCGCCCTTACCGGTACCGGTCGACGGTCCAGGTCGGCCCCGGCGCGACGATTGCGACGTTGACGTAGCAGCGCGCCAATGCTTCCGCCACGTCCGCCAGCACATCCTGACGCCGAGCCACCTGCACTGGCTGTTGCTATACGCTGGTCGCGGGGCGGACGGTCGGGCGCGGTAGCGTCGGTTGCCGTCGGTCAGTTGCCGACGCCTTCGAGCGCGCGCTCGAGCGGTCGGCATTTTTCCGCGCCGACCGCATCGCGGATGCGCGGCACCAGCTGCACCAGTTGCTCGTAGCCGAGCGCGGCCTCGACCGCGAGGTTCAGCCGGAAGCCGCGCAGGCCCATGCTGGCGGTGAGCTGGGTCGCGATCGGATAGGCCTTCAGATAGCGTTCCTTCGGCGACGACTCTGATGCCGGCGGCGCGGCCGGCGCTGCAGGCAGGGCCGGCGCAGCCTGTGCGTTGCGCGATGCGGAGACAGGGGCCGTGCCGGCCACGGAGGGCGACTCGTCGGCCGGCCCGAGCAGGCCGAGCGCGACCATGTGCGCGACATCGGCTTCGACCACCCCGAGGCCGGAGGTCGCGGCGAGCACGTCGCTCACGGTGCGCGTGCCATCGAACAGGATGAACGCCGAGCGCTGCCGCAGCGCCAAGTCCGCGGAACGCTCCCGCAACGCACGCAGCCCAAGCTCGGTCTTCCTGTATCGCATTGTTACGGCGGAGTTTAGTGAGTCCTGCCCGGCCTGACCAGACGCGATCCTTGTTGAATCCGGCAATTTGCAACATTCCGGGCCTTAGGCTATTCGCTGCGGCGCTCGCAGCAGCTCAACTGCCGCTTTTCAGCCAAGCCGGTTTGATGAGCTGTAACGGCATTTGCGTCGCACTTGCAAAGGCCAACCCGAAGTGCTATCAAGCAGCACCCTTAGTAAGGGTACAGTCAGATTGGTCGGCGTGCCGTGAAGACGATTTCGTGAAGCCATTGATTACCCCTGATGAGGTGCCGCGCTGGATTCCCGGCCAGTTGACCCTGGACAGTGCTCCGTTGGGATGGGAGGGGCTGGCGCTCAAGGGTTATCAATACGACAGCCTTGATGTTGCTATTCCCTCCATGCGTGACTATATGATCGTGCGCTACAAAGGCGATGAAGCGGTCATGAGCCGGCGCGCGGGCGGTCCGTGGCGCAGCGAGCGCGTTGGGCTCGGCGTGTTTTCCCTGCTGACTCGCGGCGAGTCGTCTCAGTGGAAGTGGGACCGTCCGATCGACGTCACCCACATTTATTTGCCACAAGCGGAGATGCGCCGTGTTGCGGAGGACGTCTTCGAACGCAGCATCGACGACGTCGGCATGGAAGACTGTGTCCGATCCGAGGATCCGATCCTGACCGGGCTGATGACCGCCTTTGAGGTTGAGTTCAAAAGCGGCGGTCTCGGCGGCAATCTCTATCGAGCCGCCCTCATGGATCAACTCGGCATCCACCTGTTGCGGCACTACGCAAAGATCAGATTCCGCGAGGTGCCTCTTGGCGGCCGCATGGCTAACTGGCAACGGCGTCGCCTGATCGAGTACATCGAAGCGAATTTGGCTCGCAGCATCAAGCTGGAGGAGATGGCCCGCGAGGCCGGTATGAGCGTCTCGGGGTTAATCCGCAAGTTCAACGCGGAGTTCGGCTGCGCGCCTCACGCATACGTTCTGAACCGGCGCCTGGAGCGCGCCATGCGGCTCCTGGGTGATCAAGCCGCGATGCCGTTGAAGCTCATCGCCGCGGACTGCGGCTTCTCCGACCAGAGTCACCTCATTCGTCACTTCAAGCGAGCCATTCAGCAGACGCCCGTGGAATACCGAACCTCGGTCACCGGCAGGTCCGTGTCGCCGCTCGACCCCGACAACGGCGCCGGTTGACTCACCGGGTCGCGGGTTTGCACCCAAAAGAAAGCCTACCGACGCGAATCACGGAACCAGGACCGTGCGCCCGATGATCCTTCCGTGGTGGAGATCGTCGATGGCCTGGTTCACTTGGTCCAGCGGGCGGCGCGACACCGGAATAGGCTTCATACCGCTGCGTTTGACCAAGTCCACGAGTTCACGCAGCTCCGACAAGGTGCCGACGTAGTTGCCCTCGATGCACAGGGGGCGCAATGGGAGGGTCGGCAGTGACACGGTGATGTCACCGCCCATCAGACCGCAGATCACGATGTGCCCGCCTCGCCGAGCACTCTGCATGGCCAGCGAGACGGTCGCCGTTGATCCCACCAGGTCAAGGATCGGACCGGCGCCTCCGTGGGTCGCCGCGATGACTTGCTTCGCGGCATCGGAAGCCTTGCCGTCGACGACCGCCAGAGCGCCTGCGGCCAGCGCAGCGTCGCGCTTGGCGGGGTCGATGTCGACCACGATCGCACCCTGTCCTCCCAGCGCCTTCAGTACTTCGATGGCCATCAGACCCAAGCCGCCGGCGCCGATGATCAGGGTCGGCTCGTTCCTGATGTCATCCCCCAGTTTCCGGATTGCACTGTAGGTCGTCACACCTGCGCAGGCCAGCGGTGCCGCCTCGGCCTCGTCCATGCCGTCGATGTCGATGAGGTAGCGCGGATGGGGAACGAGGACGCAGTCCGCGAACCCGCCCGGCCTGGCCACGCCAAGGGCGCGCCCCTTGAGGCAGATGTTCTCGTCGCCGCGCAGGCAGGTGGCGCACTCGCCGCAACCGATCCAGGGGTAGATCAGATAGCGGGTACCGACCTCGACGGCCTCCGCCTCGGGGCCGACGGATACGACCTCGCCGCAAATCTCATGGCTGAGGGTCAGCGGTGGCTTGATCCCACGGTCCGAAAGGTTCAACCGCTTCCCGCCGCCCAAATCGTAGTAACCCTGCCAAAGGTGCAGGTCCGTGTGGCACAAGCCGGCCGCCGTCACCCGGACAAGCACCTCCGTTCCCACGAGTCGCAGGGTGTCTCGCTCGACCAGTTCCAGTGGCTGTCCATGATGGACGACGCAAAAGCAGCGCATGGTGCATCCTTCGTTCGTTGTCCGCGTGCCGCAAGTGGCTGCAGGGGCCGCGGGCGAGCGCGGCACCGGGCTTCAGTTGAAAGCGAACCCTTCATAGCCGGCGCTCCTGACGGTCTCGAGCTGCTGCCGATAAGCACCGATCCCGGCCATGTAGAACATGACGGTCTTCTTCTTGCCGGGGATGTTGGCACCGAAGATCCACGAGTCGACCTTCGGGAACAGCGTGTAGTTCGCGATCGTCTGGCAGGTCTCGGTCCAGCTGTCCTCGGCCTTCTTGGTCGGCTCGATAGTCGAAACCTTCGACCTTTCGGCATGGCCGATGGCCCCGCCGATCCAGTCCACCTGCGCCTCGATGCTCGGGGGCAAGTTCGTGAACGGGCCGTTGGGGCCGAGGATCATGAACATGTTCGGGAAGCCGTGGGTAGACACACCCAGGTAACTGGTGGGTCCGTCGGTCCAGTACTCGTCGATGTGGCGTCCGCCGCGTCCGCGCAGATTCATGGATCGGTAGTTGCCGTCGACCGCGTCGAAACCGGTGGCGAAGACGAGCACATCGAGCTTGTGCAGGACGCCGTCAGCCGTGAGCACCCCGTCGGAGGTGATCTTCTCGATCGGGTTCTCCGCGAGCGAGACCAGCGAGACGTTGTCGCGGTTGAAGGTCTCGTAGTAGCCCTCGTTGCACAGCGGGCGCTTGGCGTACAGGCCGGTCGGGGTGAGCTTGCGGGCGGTCTCCGGGTCCTTGACGATCTCCTTGATCTTGGCGCGGATGAAGGCGGCCGCGGTCTCGTTCGCCTGCTCGTTGGTGGCGATGTCGCAGAACGTGCCGAACATGAACCGGAAGCCGTTGCCCTTGTCCCAGTTCTCCTGGTAGACGCGCTGGCGCTCGTCCTCGGAGACTTTCATCGCCTCGACGCCGCTTTCCTGGAAGCCGAAGGCAACCACCGAGTTGCGCACCTGCTCCCAGATGGCGTCGAAGTTCTTCTTGGTCTCGCCGACCTCGTGCTGGTCGACCGGGCCGTTGCCGGACGGCACGCAGTACTGGGGCGAGCGCTGGAACACCGTCAGATGTCCGGCCTTCTTGGGAGCGGCGACGATGAACTGCGTTCCGGTGGAACCGGTCCCGATCACGCCGACGCGCTTGCCGGTGATGTCGAGGTCGTCCGGCCAGGCGTTGGTGTGCACCGTCCTGCCGGCGAAGCTGTCGCGCCCGGGAATGTCAGGGATGTTGGTCTTGGCGAGCAGACCGAGCGCCGTCACCAGGTAGCGGCTCGTGAACTCCTCGCCGGTGCCCGTGCGGACCCGCCAGAGGTTGCGCTCCTCGTCGAACACCGCACCCGTCACCTCGGTGTTCAGCTGGATGTCGCGGCGCAGGTCAAAGCGGTCCACGACGTGGTTGAGGTAGTTCTCGATGTCGGGCTGCTCGAGGTAGCGGGTTCGCCAGTCCCACTGCTGCAGCAGTTCCTTGTCGAAGGAGTAGCGGTAAACGAAGCCCTCGGTGTCGGACTTGCAGCCGGGGTAGCGGTTGAAGTACCAGGTGCCGCCGACGCCACCGCCCTTCTCGAAGGCCCGGGTCTTGAGCCCGAGCTCGTTGCGCAGCTTGTGCAGCATGTAGATGCCGCCGAACCCGGCGCCGATGACGATGGCGTCCAAGTGCTGCTCGTTGTTTTCCATGGCAATAGTCTCCTGTCAGTGAAATGATTGAAATGCCGGCGCCGTGCGCGGCGGTCAGTCCGAAATACTCACGGGGGCGTTCAGGCGCCCTTGAACCACTTGGCGATTCGGCTCAGCTCGTCGTCGGCCTCGACGGCCCGGCCCGCAAGAAACGGGAAGACGTGCTGCATGCCGTCGACCACCGACAAGGTGACCGAGACACCGGCCTCCTTCGCCCTACGCGCCAGGTCCTGGGCGTTGTCAAGCAAGGTTTCGGAGCCGCCTGCGGTGATGTGAAGGCGAGGAAAGCCGCTGTAGTCGGCCTTCAGCGGATTGGCCAGCGGATCGGTGCGTGAGCCCTTCTCGCCAAGGAACATGCCGGACATGGCCTCCAGGATGGCCTTGCTGACGAGAGCGTCTGTGGCCGCGTTGGTCTGCAGCGTCTTGCCGACATGCTCCATGTCGAGCCAGGGGGACAAGGCGATGACGGCGCCGGGAAGCGGCATGCCGTCCTGGCGCAGCTTCAGCACGGTGGAGATCGCCAGGTTGCCGCCGGCCGAGTCGCCGCTGGTGACGATGTCCGCCGCCTTGAAGCCGCGCGCCAGGAGCTCCTTGTAGACGGCCGTCGAGTCCTCGAGCTGGGCCGGAAACGGATGCTCGGGTGCACGCCGATAGTCGATCACCACCGCCGTGATACCCAGGTGCTTGGCCAGGTGACCGGCGAGCTTGCGATGGCTCGCCGCAGACCCAACCGCGAAGCCGCCGCCATGGGTGTAGAGGATGACCTTTTTCGTGTCGGCCCCCTGCGGGAGCGCCCATAAGGCCTCCACGCCAGCGAGCGTGTCCGACTTGTAGGTCACGCCTTCAGGTTCGAGCGTCGGCTGATGCCACTCGTCGAACAGGCTGCGCAGATCGGCGATGGTCAGTCCTGGGTTGGCCGCCATGCGGTCCGACCAGGACTGGTACAACGCGCGCAGAAAATCAGATTCGGTTGAAGCTTTCATGAAGGTCTCCAGTGGTTGTGACGTCTGAGCCCCGATTTTTGGAGCGGGCGGCCGCCCTGTATTGAACGTGCTGGTCACGCGCGTTGTAGGAATTGCGCGGCAAGAGAGCCGGCCCACGTCATCAAGGGAGAACTTCCAACTTGCCCCCGACGGCTGCGAGTCGTCAGCGCAGATGTGCGCGGATGGCCCCCGTACCTACTCAACCGCGGACCGTAGCCGCGCTGTGTGCGTAAGCCTTCTTGCGCGTCAGACGCGCCACGCCGTGCTTGTACAGCGCTGACCGGGTTCGCGCGCGTCCTCGGCCACCTTGCGACAACCATGACACTCTCGAAATGGAGTACCCATTTGCGCGGTGCAGCGCGTATCTGCATCAGTGCGGTGGCCGCTATCCGTCTGACGCTCGACATTTCGGCACCAAATTCGATTCAGTGGCCTGCATAAAACGAAAAGGCCCTCTTGCGAGGGCCTTCGAACCGGCACGCCGGCCGCGACGCGGCCGGGCTGCTGCGGGATCAATCGGACGCGTAGATGTCGACGTCCTTGGTCTCGCGGATGAACACCGAGCCGATCGCCAGCGTGATCGCCGCGATGATGATCGGGTACCACAGGCCGTTGTACATGTTGCCGGTCTGCGCGACGATCGCGAACGCGGTGGTCGGCAGCAGGCCGCCGAACCAGCCGTTGCCGATGTGGTACGGCAGGCTCATCGAGGTGTAGCGGATGCGGGTCGGGAACAATTCGACCAGCATCGCCGCGATCGGGCCGTACACCATGGTCACCAGGATCACCAAGTAGGTCAGGATCAGCACGATCATCACCTTGTCCATCTTGTCCGGGTCGGCCTTGGTCGGGTAGCCGTCTTTCTTCAGCGTATCGGCCACCTGCTTCTTGAAGCCGGCATCCATCTTCTTCGCCTCGTCGGCGGACAGGCCCTTCGCGCTGTAGCTGGAAATCGAGTCGTCGCCGATGCGTATCGACGCGGGCGTGCCGGCCGGTGCGGCCACGGTGTCGTAGCTGACCGACGCGCCGGCGAGCACCTGCTTCGCGATGTCGCACGAGCTGGTGAACTTGATCGTGCCGGTCGGGTTGAACTGGAACGAGCATTCGGCCGGATCGGCGCTGACCACAACCTTGGCGCGCGCCTGCGCGGCGGCCAGATCGGGATTCGCGGCCTTGGTCAGCGCCGAGAACGCGGGGAAGTAGGTGACGACCGCGAGCAGGCAGCCGGCCATGATGATCGGCTTGCGGCCGATCCGGTCCGACAGCGCGCCGAACACGATGAAGAACGGCGTGCCGATGACCAGTGCCAGCGCGATCAGGATGTTCGCGGTCGCGCTGTCGACTTTAAGCGCCTGGGTCAGGAAGAACAGCGCGTAGAACTGGCCGGTGTACCAGACCACGGCCTGGCCGGCGGTCAGGCCGACCAGCGCCAGGATCACGATCTTCAGGTTCTTCCACTGGCCGAACGATTCGGACAGCGGCGCCCGCGAGGTCTTGCCCTCGGCCTTCATCTTCGCGAACGCCGGCGACTCGTTCATGCTGAGGCGGATGTAGACCGAGACCGCGAGCAGCAGGATCGAGAACACGAACGGCACGCGCCAGCCCCAGGCGGCGAAGTTCTCCGGGCCGAGCAGATTCTGGGTCGCGAGGATCACCATCAGGCTCAGCAGCAGGCCGACCGTGGCGGTGGTCTGGATCCACGAGGTGAACGCGCCGCGCCTGCCTTGCGGCGCATGCTCGGCGACATAGGTCGCGGCGCCGCCGTATTCGCCGCCTAGCGCCAGCCCCTGCAGCAGCCGCAGGCCGATCAGGATGATCGGCGCGGCGACGCCGATGCTGGCAAAGCCCGGCAGGATGCCGACGATGAAGGTCGACGAGCCCATGATCAGGATCGTGACCAGGAAGGTGTACTTGCGCCCGATCATGTCGCCCAGGCGCCCGAACACCAGCGCGCCGAACGGGCGGACGATGAAGCCGGCGGCGAACGCGAGCAGCGAGAAGATCAGCTGCGAGCTCGGGTCGAGGTTCGAGAAGAACTGCCTGCCGATGATGACCGCGAGCGTGCCGTACAGGTAGAAGTCGTACCACTCGAACACGGTGCCGAGCGACGAGGCGAAGATCACCTTGCGTTCCTCGGACGTCATCGGCCGCTTTGCGGGCGCGGCTGCGGTCGCGCTTGCGATTGCCATGGGCTTGTCTCCAGGTAGGGGTTGCAACGACCCCGATCGCGGGGACTGCGGCGGATTGTTGGCGCGGGCACTGACGCTGCTCTGACGCGAAGCCAACCGGGGCTTGCAGCAGACTGAACCGCGGCTTACGAACCGCGGGCAAACCCCAGGTTCGCGTTTCGGTAAACGAAAAATGCGCTACTTCCGGCGCGAGACGCCGGTTGCGAGCGCGGCCGCGGCACTCCAGTCCGCGCCGTCGAACCACGGGTCGCCCTCGCAGTAGCCGCGCAGCATAGGCAGCGCGTCGAAGCCCCAGAACAGCTTGTCGTCGACGGTGAAGCTCGGCACCCCGAACAGGCCGGCGGCGATCGCCTGTTCGGTATGTGCGCGCAGCTGTGTCTTCACCGCGTCGCCATGAGGATCGCGCGTCGGCGCGAGTTCGGCGGCAAGCAGTTCGATGCGCTCCGGGTCGGCCGCGTCGGCGCCGCCGCGCCAGACATGGCGGAAGATGCGCTCGCAGACATGGCGGTTCGGCAGACCGTCGGCGTCGCAGGCGACCGCGAGCCGAAGCAGCGCGAGCGGGTTGAACGGATGCTTCGCCGGCAGCGCCATCGGAATCCCGTGGCGCCGCGCGAGCCACAGCACCTGGCGGTAGGTCCAGTCGCGCTTCGGTGCGATTTCGGCCGGCCCGAGCTGGCCGTGGTGCTTGAGCAGCGCGGCGAACAGCAGCGGCCTGTAGGTCACCGCATAGCTCAGGCCGAGCAGCGCCTGCGGCAACTGCTCGAACGCGAGGTAGGCGTACGGCGAGATGAAGTCGAGGTGAAACGTGATCTGCTTCATCGCATCAACGCCGCATCAACGTCGCAGCAACTCAGCCTCGGCGCGCTCGGCGAGCCGGCCCCAGACCGCGCGCTTAGCCGCCTCGTCCAGCGCGGACCAGCCGGCGATCTCGTCGAGCGTGCGCAGGCACCCCTCGCACCAGCCGCTGGCGGCGTCGATGCGGCACACCGAATTGCAGGGTGAAGGCATTTTTCGGCCTGAAGCCAAGGCGCTTCTTGCGGTATTAGCTATATTTTCAATAGCATTCGTCATGCGTCGACGGCCTGCACCACGTCTGCCACCGGCGCGCCGGTGAGCCGCTCCAGGTCCCGCGGCCTGAGCTTGAACACCCCATGCGGATGGCCGGCCGCGGCCCAGATCTCTTCAAATCGGAACAGCTCGCGGTCGATCAGCGTGACCGGCGCATTCGCGTGCGCGAGCGGCGGCACGCCGCCAATCGAAAAGCCGGTCTGCGCCTTCACGAACTCGGCGTCGGCGCGGCCGGTCTTGCCGATCAGCGCGTCCACCCGCTTCTCGTCAACGCGGCGGTCGCCCGAGGTCACGACCAGCACCGCTCGATCGTCCGACTTGCGCCGGAACACGATGCTCTTCGCGATCTGGCCGACCGCGACGCCGAGCGCGTCGGCCGCCTGCTGCGCGGTGCGCGCTGCGTCGCTCAGCATCAGCGGCGCGTGCGGATGACCAGCCTCCTTGAGCGCCGCCGCGACGCGCCGCACGCCGTCAGGTAGCACATCCACCGTCAATTCGTCTTGCATCGTCAAACCTTTGCTATGCGTCCGACCAGCAGCAGGCTGGCACCCATGCCCATCAACACCCCGCCGAACACACGGTTCTGCGCGCGCCGCGCGTGCGCCGAGCGCAGCCAGGCCGAGAGCCGCGCGGCGGCCCAGGCGTAGCCGTGCATCACGAGCACGTCCACTCCGATCGTGGTCGCCAGCAGGATCGCGAGCTGCGCCGCGAGCGGCCGCGCCGGGTCGATGAACTGCGGCAGCACCGCGACCATGAACACGATGCCCTTCGGATTCGTCGCGTTCGTCAGCGCGCCGCGCAGCACGCGCTGGCGCAGGCTCAAGGCATCCGGCGCGTCCTGTGCGTCTGGCACGCGGTCACCGCCGCCGGGCTCGACCCGCGCACGCCATTGTTGTGC
This sequence comes from Burkholderiaceae bacterium, assembly GCA_030123545.1. Classification (NCBI taxonomy): domain Bacteria; kingdom Pseudomonadati; phylum Pseudomonadota; class Betaproteobacteria; order Burkholderiales; family Burkholderiaceae; species Burkholderiaceae bacterium. The sequence continues at coordinate 3,644,626 of CP126124.1, forward strand.
GCCCAGCCAGATCAGATATGCGGCGCCGACGAGCTTGACCACCATGAAGGCCCGCGCCGAAGCGATCAGCAACGTGCCGACGCCGGCCCCGGCGACCAGCAGGATGAAGGCCAGTCCGAGTTCCAGCCCCGCGATGGTCGCGCTGGTCCGGCGCACGCCGTACGACAGGCCATGACTCATCGACAACACCGCGCCCGGGCCCGGCGACAGCGCGATCAGCCAGGACGCGACGAAAAACGCGAGCCAGACATGCAGGCTCATAGCGCCGGTCTCATGCAGTGCGCTTGTTCAGGATCGCGGTCGCCGCGCGCGAGTTCGGCGCGCGGCCAAGCCGGTCGCTGATGAACTTGCCGGCATCGATCAATTTGTCCAGGTCGATGCCGGTCGCGATGCCGAGCCCTTGCAGCAGATAGACCACGTCCTCGCTCGCGACATTGCCGGTCGCGCCCTTCGCATAGGGGCAGCCGCCGAGGCCGGAAACAGAACACTGGAAGTTCCACACGCCCAGTTCCAGCGCCGCCACGGTATTGGCCAACGCCTGGCCATAGGTGTCGTGGAAGTGGCCCGACACATGGTCGATGTCGTAGTGCGCAAGCGTCGCCTCGAACGCGGCCTGCACCTTGTGCGGCGTGCCGACGCCGATGGTGTCGGCCACGTCGACCCGCTGCACGCCGATGCCCTTCATCAGCCCAGCCAGATAGCCCACCTTCTCGGGCGCGATCTCGCCCTCGTACGGACAGCCGACGGTGCACGACATCGCGCCGCGCACGGCGATGCCGCGCTCGCGCGCCGCGGCGACCACCGGGCGGAAGCGGGCTATGCTCTCGGCGATCGAGCAGTTGATGTTCTTCTGGCTGAACGCCTCGCTGGCCGAGCCGAACACGACGATCTCGTCAGGCCGGTCGATCAGCGCGGCCTCGAAGCCCTTCAGGTTCGGTGTCAACACCGAGTAGCGCACGCCGCCACGGCGCGCGATGCCGCGCATCACCTCATGGTTGTCGGCCATCTGCGGCACCCACTTCGGGCTGACGTAGCTGGTGACCTCGATCTCGGTCAAGCCCGCGTCCTGCAGCCGGTCCACCAGTTCGACCTTGACCGCGGCCGGCACCGGCTGCTTCTCGTTCTGCAGCCCGTCGCGCGGGCCGACGTCGATGAGTTGGACCTTGCTGGGGTAGCGCATGAGGGTTCCTTGGACGGCTAGTATCCCACCTGCCGATCGACCACGCCGGCGATCGCCTCGCCGCGCTCGAGCGCCTCGATCTTGGAAGCGATCTGCGCCACCGTCTCGGCGCGCAGCGTGCGCGCCGACATGTGCGGGGTGATGGTGATCGCCGGATGGCGCCAGAACGGGTGTTCGGCGGGCAGCGGCTCGGTGCGAAACACGTCCAGCGTCGCGCCGGCGAGCTGGCCACCGGCTATCAGCGGAATCAGGTCTTCCTCCACCAGATGCCCGCCGCGCGCGACGTTGATCAGGTAGCCGCCGGGGCGCAGCAGCGACAGCGTGTCGCGGCACAGGATACCCTCGGTCTCGGGAGTCAGCGGCAGCAGGCAGACCAGCACCCGGGTCGCTGCGAGGAACGCGTGCAGTTGCGCCTCGCCGGCGAAGCAGCGCATGCCGGGAATTTCATGCGACGTGCGGCTCCAGCCGGTAAGCGGAAACTCGAAGCCGGCGAGCGAGCGAGCGACGCGTTGGCCGAGCACGCCCAGGCCCATGATGCCGACGGGGAAATCCGCGCGCGGCAAAGGCCGGCGAAACGCCCATTCGCCCTGCGCCACCGCGGCCGCGTACGCATCGAGCTCACGGTAGTGGCGGATCACCGCATGGCAGACGTACTCGGCCATCTGTACCGACATGCCGGCATCGTCGAGGCGTACGACGCGCGCAGCGGCCGGCAGATCGAGCTTCATCAGCGCGTCGACCCCGGCGCCGATGTTGAAGATCGCGCGCAGGCCCGGCTGCTCGGCCATGAAGCGCTGCGGCGGAAACCAGACCACCGCGTAGTCGGCAGCGGGCGCGCCCGGCTGCCAGACCGACACCCGGGCCTGTGGCAGCGCCGCGCGCAGCAGTTCCAGCCAGGGCTCGGCGTGGGTGTCGGCGCAGCAGAACAGCAGGTTCATGCAGCCGATGCAGTCTCTGCCGCCGCGAGCCGCAGCAATTCGGCCCCTTCGGCGACCTGATCGCCCGGCGCGTACAACAGCTCCTCGACCGTGCCGTCGGCCGGCGCGGCGATCGTGTGCTCCATCTTCATCGCTTCCAGCACCGCCAGCGGCTGGCCGCGTTTGACCTTCTCGCCGGCCTTGACCGTGAACGACACCACCTTGCCCGGCATCGGCGCGGTCAGCCGGCCGCCTTCGCCCGCCTCGCCGGCGCCGGCCAGCGGATCGAGCTCGGTGATCTGGGTCGCGCCGTCGCCGCCAAAGACATGCAGCACCTTGCCCTGGCGAAACACCTGCACCACTTGGCGGCGGCCGCCGAAACGCACGTCGATACCGGCCTCGGGCTGCGCGCCGAGCGCCGTCAGATCGAGCGGCGCAGTGGGCGTGTCATCGACCTGCAGGCTCAGCCCATCGTCCAGATAGCGCAGTTTGGCCACCACGGGCGCGCCGCCATACTCGAAATCAATGCGGCGCGAGGCCACGCCGTGCGAGCGAAAGCCGTCGCGGCGCGAGAACGGGTCGTCGGTCTCGGCGGCGCGCTCGGTCAGCACGGCATGCGCGGTGGCCGCGGCGACCGCCAGACCGACGCCCAGCGGATCCTGCTTGAACAGGTGCGCGCGCTCGCGCTCGATCAGCGCCGTGTCCAGGCGGGCCTGGCTGAAGGCGGCGCTGGCCAGCACGCGACGCACGAACTGCACGTTGGTCTGCACGCCGACGATGTACGTTCGCGCCAGCGCCGCGTCCAGCAGGCCCAGCGCCTGTTCGCGCGTCTCGCCATGCACGATCAGCTTGGCGATCATCGAGTCGTAGAACGGGCTGATCGCATCGCCCTCGCGCACGCCGTCGTCGACCCGGGTGCTGCTGACGGCAAAGGCGGTGTGCGCCGGCGGCTTGCGATAGACATGCAGCGTGCCGGTGGCGGGCAGGAAGTCGTTGTCGGGGTTCTCCGCGCAGATCCGCGCCTCGATCGCGTGGCCGTGAATACGCAACTCGTCTTGTTTCAATGGCAGCGGCTGGCCCGCGGCCACGCGCAGCTGCCACTCGACCAGGTCCTGGCCGCTGATCGCCTCGGTCACCGGGTGCTCGACCTGCAAGCGCGTGTTCATCTCCATGAAATAAAACTTGATCTGGTCGGGCCGGTCGTAGCCGCCCGGTTGCTCGGCGATGAACTCGACGGTGCCGGCGCCGACGTAGCTGACCGCGCGCGCCGCCGCGACCGCAGCCTCGCCCATCTGCTTGCGCAGCTCGGGCGTCATGCCGGGCGCCGGGGATTCTTCCAGCACCTTCTGGTGGCGGCGCTGCACCGAGCAGTCGCGCTCGAACAGGTAGACATAGTTGCCGTGCGTGTCGCCGAAAATCTGGATTTCGATGTGGCGCGGCTGTTGCACGTACTTCTCGATCAGCACCGCATCGTTGCCGAAACTGTTCATCGCCTCACGCTTGCACGATTCGAGCGCGGCGGAGAAGTCGGCGCTCTGATGCACCTCGCGCATGCCCTTGCCGCCACCGCCGGCGCTGGCCTTGATCAGCACCGGGTAACCGATGCGGTCCGCCTCCTCGTGCAGCAGTGCCGGATCCTGGCCCTCGCCCTGGTAGCCGGGCACCAGCGGCACGCCGGCCTTGCCCATCAGGCGCTTGGACTCGGCCTTCAGCCCCATGGCCTGGATCGCGCTGGCCGGCGGGCCGATGAAGACCAGGCCCGCATCCGCACAGGCCTTTGCAAAGTGCTCGTTCTCGCTCAGGAAGCCGTAGCCGGGGTGAATGGCCTGCGCGCCCGCGGCTTTGGCCGCATCGATGATGCGCTGCCATTGCAGATAGCTGTCCTTCGGGGCGCTTGCGCCGATATGCACCGCCTCGTCGCAGGCCATCACGTGCTTGGCACGCGCGTCGGCGTCGGAATAGACGGCCACGGTCTTCACGCCCATGCGGCGCGCGGTGGCGGCGACTCGGCAGGCGATTTCGCCGCGATTGGCGATCAGGATCTTCTTAAACATGGTGCCCTCCGCGGCTCATCGCCTGCTGCACGCCGCGCGTGCCACGCAATTTGGCAAGCCCGCGCTGCGCGCGAACGCCGCGGTTGGCGATCAGGATTTTGGTGAACATGCTCGTTGCCTCACGAATGCAGTGAGCCGGATACGCCCTCCGGCGCCGGCGCCGCGCCGCCCAGGAAGCCCCGGAGCTTGCGCAGCACCCTCTTCAAGAATCTGAACAGCAGCACCAGCAGCAGCGCCGACACCGCCACCATCAACGCCAGCGCGACGCCGAACAGCAAAGGGTGCTGCGTGGCCAGCCACACCACGGCCACGACCAGGCCGTCTTCGAAAAACGAAGCGCCCCAGTTGCTGAGCGGCTCCGGGCTGGTGTTGATCGCCGCGCGCGTGGTCGCCTTGGTGGCGAACGAGGTCGCCGCCAGCGAACCGCCGAGCAGGCCCGCAATCACGGCCATCGTGCCCGAGTCGGCGCCGAATACGCTGCCGGCCAGCAGCGCGCCGGCCGGAATGCGGATCACGCTGTGCACCGTATCCCACAGGCTGTCGATCCAGGGAATCTTGTCGGCAAAGAACTCCACCACCATCATGAAGCCGCTGGCTGCCAGCACGGCCGGGTGCGCCAGCAGTTGCAAGCCCGGCGGCAGCGCGATCCAGCCCGCGGCCCCCATCGCGCCGGTCAGGAACACCACCGCGTACAGCCGAAAGCCGCTGGCCCAGCCCAGCGCGGCCGCCAGCGCCAGCAGGCTGAGCATGTCCATCCCGGCTGCCGCATGGTTGACCGCATCGCCGACTTGAGCCGCTGCGCTGCCGGCGGCCGAGGTCGCGCCGGCAGGAGGATGGATGCCCATGCCGTGCAACCACTGGACGATTTGTGCGATCAGGTCTTGCATCAGGTGCTCGCTCGGCTCGAGGTTTCCGCATTGCGGGTTACTCTCTTATTGATAGCGCAACGCGGTTGATGAACAGGAGCCGATGACCGAAACAACAGAGACGGCCCAGCGTCATGCACGCCAACACCCGCAGTCTCACATCCGGAACACGCCGAATTTCACGTCTTCGATCGGCGCGTTCTGCGCTGCCGACAGGCCCAGCGCCAGCAAGCGACGCGTGTCGGCCGGGTCGATGATGCCGTCGTCCCACAGGCGGGCGGTCGCGTAGTAGGGGTGGCCCTGTTCTTCGTACTGCTGGCGGATCGGCGCCTTGAAGGTCTCTTCCTCCTCCTTGCTCCACTGCCCGCCCTTGGCTTCGATGCCGTCGCGCTTGACGGTGGCCAGCACGCTGGCAGCCTGTTCGCCGCCCATCACGCTGATGCGCGCATTCGGCCACATCCACAGGAAGCGCGGCGAGTACGCGCGCCCGCACATGCCATAGTTGCCGGCACCAAAGCTTCCGCCGATGATGACGGTGAACTTGGGTACGTTGGCCGTGGCCACGGCCGTCACCATCTTGGCGCCGTGGCGCGCGATACCTTCGTTCTCGTACTTGCGGCCCACCATGAAGCCGTTGATGTTCTGCAGGAACACCAGCGGAATCTTGCGCTGGCAGCACAGTTCGATGAAGTGCGTGCCCTTTTGCGCGCTTTCGCTGAACAGGATGCCGTTGTTGGCGACGATACCGACCGGCATGCCCTCGATGTGCGCGAAGCCGCACACCAGCGTGGTGCCGTAGCGCGCCTTGAACTCCTGGAACTCGCTGCCGTCTACGATGCGCGCGATGATCTCGCGCACGTCGAACGGTTTGCGCGTGTCGGTCGGGATCACGCCGTACAGTTCCTCGGCCGCGTACTTCGGCGCCACTGGCGCCCGCAGCGCGCCGGCGCGGGTCTTGCCGTGGTTCAGGTGCGCCACCACCTCGCGCGCCAGCGCCAGCGCGTGGGTGTCGTTCTGCGCCAGGTGGTCGGCCACGCCCGACAGGCGCGTGTGCACGTCGCCACCGCCTAAGTCTTCAGCCGTCACTTCTTCGCCGGTGGCGGCCTTGACCAGCGGCGGGCCACCCAGAAAGATCGTGCCCTGGTTCTTGACGATGATGGTCTCGTCGCTCATCGCCGGCACATAGGCGCCGCCGGCCGTGCAACTGCCCATCACGACCGCGATCTGCGCTATGCCTTGCGCGCTCAGGTTGGCCTGGTTGTAGAAGATGCGGCCGAAGTGGTCGCGGTCCGGGAACACCTCGTCCTGGTTCGGCAGGTTCGCGCCGCCCGAATCGACAAGGTAGATGCAGGGCAAGCGGTTGGCTTCAGCGATCTCCTGCGCGCGCAGGTGCTTCTTGACGGTCATCGGATAGTAGGTGCCGCCCTTCACCGTCGCGTCGTTGCACACGATCATGCAATCGACACCGGACACGCGCCCGATGCCGGCCACGACACCGGCCGCCGGCGCTGCATCCGAGCCGTCCTTGTCGGGGTACATGTGCAGCGCCGCCAGCGGCGCGATTTCCAGGAACGGCGTTCCCGGGTCGAGCAGCATCTGCACGCGCACGCGCGGCAGCAGCTTGCCGCGGTCCATGTGCTTCTTGCGCGCGGCCTCGCCGCCGCCCTGGCCGGCCTTGGCAACCTGCACCTTCAGGTCGTCGACCAGCGCCCGCATCGCGGCGGCGTTGGCCTGGAACTCCGCCGAACGGGCGCTGAGCTTCGATTGGATGACCGGCATGGACGACGCCTTTGCTATTATTTTGTGAGCTGTCAGTGCTTTCTGGATAGCGGCTCAAGCCGTTTTTTCATCGGCAAGTCCGAGCTCCGCCTTCATTTCGTCGCGGATCTTGAACTTCTGGATCTTGCCGGTGATGGTCATCGGGAACGCGGTGACGAACCTGATGTAGCGCGGCACCTTGTAGTGCGCGATCTGGCCCTTGCAGAACTCGCGGATCTCGTCTTCGGTCACGCTCTGGCCGGGCTTGGCGATGATCCACGCGCACAGTTCCTCACCGAAGCGCTTGTCGGGCACGCCGACCACCTGCACGTCCTGCACCTTCGGGTGCCGGTACAAAAATTCCTCGATCTCGCGCGGATAGATGTTCTCGCCGCCGCGAATCACCATGTCCTTGATGCGCCCGACGATGTTGACGTAACCCTCGCCATCCATCGTCGCGAGGTCACCGGTGTGCATCCAGCCGTCCTTGTCGATCGCCTCGGCGGTGCGCGCCTCGTCTTCCCAGTAGCCGTGCATCACGCAGTAGCCGCGGGTGCAGAACTCGCCGGACACGCCGGGCGCCACGGTCGCGCCGCTCTCCGCGTCGACGATCTTGATCTCGATGTGCGGCTGCACGGTGCCGACGGTCGAGACGCGTTTGTCGAGCGGCGTCGTGGTCGAGCTCTGGCAGCTGACCGGGCTGGTCTCGGTCATGCCGTAGGCGATCGTGACCTCGGACATGTGCATGTCGCTGACGACACGCTTCATCACCTCGGTCGGGCACGGACTGCCGGCCATGATGCCGGTGCGCAGCGTGGACAGATCGAATTCCTTGAAGCGCGGGTGATCGAGTTCGGCGATGAACATCGTCGGCACGCCGTGCAGCCCCGTGCATTTCTCGGCCTGCACCGTCTCGAGCACGGAGAGCGGGTCGAATGCATCGTTCGGATACACGATGCAACTGCCGTGCGTCACGCAGGCCAGATTCCCGAGCACCATGCCGAAACAGTGGTACAGCGGCACCGGAATGCAGAGCCGATCCGCCGGCCCGAGCTTCATGCACTCGCCGATGAAGAAGCCGTTGTTCAGGATATTGCGGTGCGTCAGCGTCGCGCCCTTCGGAAAGCCCGTGGTGCCGCTGGTGAACTGGATGTTGATCGGATCGGTCGCGTTCAATGTCTTCTGCACCTCGGCCACGCTCGGGTCGGTCGCGTCGCCGCTGGCGAGAAGCTCGGAAAACCTCTGAAAACCCGGCTGCTCCTCGCCCTGGCCAGGTTCGTCGATCCAGACCACGCGGCGCAGATGCGGCAGCCGCGCCGACGACAGCTGGCCCGGCACCCCATGCGCATGTTCCGGCGCGAGTTCGCGCAGCATGCCGAGGTAGTCGCTGGTCTTGAAGCGCGCCATCGTCACCAGCGCGCGGCAGCCGACCTTATTTAAAGCGTATTCGAGTTCCGCGGTGCGGTACGCCGGATTGATGTTGACCAGGATCAGGCCGACCTTCGCGGTCGCGAGCTGCATCAGCACCCACTCGACGTTGTTGTGCGACCAGATGCCGACCCGCTCGCCCGGCGCGAGTCCGCTGCGGAGCAGCGCGCTCGCGAGCCGGGCCGACTCGGCCGCCAGCGCCGCGTAGCTGTAGCGCTTCTTCTGGTGCGCGCTCACCAGCGCCTCGCGCTGCGGCTGGCGTGCCGCCATCGCGTCGAAGAAGTCGCCTATCGTCTGCTCGATCAGCGGTACATCGTTCGTGCCGCGGTCGTAGCTCTGGGAAAGACTGGGGGTAGCCATGCGCATGTCTCCTTGTCGAGATGGCGGCGTGGCTGGCGGTCACTGAACCGGGTGCCACGCGCCGGGGTTCGTGCGCCAAGGTTACACCCGAGTGCCTGTGATTTGCAGTCACAATGGTCGCAAATCATGCCAACCGCAGCCGCATCCAATGCGTCCACGAACCGGACCGGGCCCGGGCCGGCGGCACGTGCGGCCACGCCGATGGCGTTCGTGCGAGCGGTGGCGGCGGCCTATGCGCGCTACGGCCTGAGCCCGGAGGCCGCACTGCAGCACGCGCGCATCGCGCCGGGACAGCTGACGCAGGCCGATGCCCGCGTCACTGCCGCGCAGTTCGAGGCGCTGTCGGCGTTCGCGATGCGGGAGCTCGACGACGAAGCGCTCGGCTGGTTCGGCCGGCGCCTGCCATGGGGCAGCTATGGGCTACTGTGCCGCGCCAGCGTGACCGCGCCGACGCTGGGCATCGCGCTCAAGCGCTGGTGCCGGCAGCATCGGTTGCTGACCGACGACGTGCTGCTGCAGTTCGCCACCGGAACGTCCGGCGCGCGCCTCTGCATCGACGAATGCCGGCCGCTCGGCGAACTGCGCGAGTTTTGCCTGGTCACGCTGCTGCGCAATGTGCTGGGGTTCGCGTCCTGGGCGATCGATTCGCGCATTGCGCTGCGCGAGACCGCGTTCCCGTTCCCGCCGCCGCCGCATGGCTCCGTGTATCCGCTGCTGTTTTCAGGCCCGGTGCGGTTCGATGCCGAAGCAGCCGGACTGGTCTTCGACCCAAGCTATCTGGCGCTGCCGCTGGTGCGCGACGAAGCCGCAACGCGCGCGATGCTGCAGCGCGCGCTGCCGCTGATCGTGCTGCCGTACCGCCGCGACCGGTTGCTGGTCCAGCAGGCGCGCCAGGCGCTGGCCGCGCACCCGGCACGCATCCGCAATGCGGACGACCTGGCCGCGCTGCTGCACCTGTCGACGCGCACGCTGCACCGGCACCTGCGTGACGAGGGCGCGAGCCTGCAGCAATTGAAGGACCAGGTGCGCTGCGAACGCGCGAAGGAACTGCTGCTGCGCAGCGACCGGCCGGTGAAGCAAGTCGCGCTGGCGGCAGGTTTTCGCAGCGAGAAGAGCTTTCTGCGCGCATTCCGCCACTGGACCGGCCAGTCGCCGGGCGAATTCCGGCAGGCGGCTGGCGGACGCCCGTCCTAACTACTGCCGGCCGCGTGCGCCTGTACCAGACAGTCGTGAAAGGTCTGCGCGACGCGCGCGCAGCGCGGCGCGCGCCGCACCACGCTGACGAAGCTGCACAGGTAGCGGAGCAGTTCGGGCCGCACCGCGCGCATCCAGCCGCGCCGCTCGAATGCCTCGGCGTAGTGATCCGGCAGGAAGCCGAGGAACCGGCCCGACAGGATCAGCGTCGCGATCGCCTCCTGGTCGAACCCGGTCGCCTTGCGCGGCAGGCGCGCGCTGTGGCTGAGCTCCATGTTCGGCGAATGGTAGCCGAGACCGGCGAACTGCCAGCCGCGCAAGGCGTCCCAGTCGAGCGAAGAATGGTCCGCTTCGAACAGCGGATGCCGCGCGCCGCAATACAGCAGCATGGTCTCGCCGAACAGCGCGGCGTACTGCAGGCTGCGCGACTGGCGGTGCGTCGGGATCACGCCGACGCCGAATGTGCCGTCGATGATGCCGCGCTCGATCGCGTTGATCGACGCCACATGCAGCTGCAGTTCGACCTCGGGCGCGAGATCAGTGAACCGCGCGATCGCATCGCCGATGCGCGCGCGCGGGTTGCTCGCGGTCTTGTCGAACAGCGCCACGTGCAACTGGCCACCGAGGCGCGCGTGAATGTCGTCGATGCCGCCGCGAAAACCCTCGACCGCGGCCAGCAGGCGCAGCGTTTCGTCGTACACGCGCTGGCCTTCGGCGGTCACCTCGAACCCGCCGCGCCCGCGCCGGCACAGCACCAGCCCGAGCCGCACTTCCAGGTCCTTCACGTGCCGGCTCACCGTCGAGGTGCCGATGTTGAGCTCCAGCTCGGCCGCCGCCATGCCGCCGCAGTCGACCACGCTCTTGAACACCTGCAGCAACCGCAGGTCCATGTCGGCGAGCTGGCCGAGCAGCGCGCGGTGCTTTGGCGACGGGGGCTTTACTTGCATGAGGCGTCAAGTGAATATTGATATTTGATGCTTTCCGAGATTAACAGCGGCGCGCAGAATGGGCGGATTCGATCCAACCCTGCAGGAGCAGCCATGAAACCCGTGAGCACCGTCGACACCAAACACGCCGCGCCCCCCGCCAGCCCCACACGCCTGGACGCAGCCTGGCTGGACGCGCACTGGATGCCGTTCACCGCGAACCGCGAGTTCAAGGCGCATCCGCGCATGATCGTCGAGGGCAGCGGCGCCTACTACACCGACGCCGAAGGGCGCAAGATTTTCGACGGCCTGTCCGGCCTGTGGTGCACCGGCCTCGGCCATGGCCGGCGCGAAATCTCGGACGCCGTGGCCCAGGCAGTTTCGCGGCTGGACTATGCGCCGGGGTTCCAGTTCGGCCACCCGGCCTCGTTCGCGCTCGCGAACAAGATCCGGGAACTAACCCCGGCCGGGCTCGACTACGTGCTGTTCACCGACTCGGGCTCGGAAGCCGCCGACACCTCGCTGAAGATGGCGCGCGCCTACTGGCGCGTGAAGGGCCAAGCCGGCAAGACCCGGCTCATCGGTCGCGAGAAGGGCTACCACGGCGTGAACTACGGCGGCATCTCGGTCGGCGGCATCGGCGGTAACCGCAAGCTGTTCGGCCAGGGGGTCGAGGCCGACCATATTCCGCACACGCAGCCGCCGATGGGCTCGTTCCACCGCGGCATGCCGGCCGACGGCGGGCGCGCGCTCGCGGACCGGCTGCTCGATGTGATCGCGCTGCACGACGCGAGCACGATCGCCGCGGTGATCGTCGAGCCGTTCGCCGGTTCGGCCGGCGTCGTGATTCCGCCGCAGGGCTATCTGCAGCGCATCCGCGAGATCTGCACGCAGAACAACATCCTGCTGATCTTCGACGAGGTGATCACCGCGTTCGGCCGTTGCGGCGCCTGGACCGGCGCCGAGGCGTTCGGCGTCACGCCCGACATCCTGAACTTCGCGAAGCAGGTCACGAACGGCGCGCAGCCGCTCGGCGGCGTGGTCGCTACCAAGGAAATCTACGACACCTTCATGGCCGCCGGCGGTCCGGACTACCTGGTCGAATTCCCGCACGGCTACACCTATTCGGCGCACCCGGTCGCCTGCGCCGCCGGCCTCGCCGCGCTCGACGTGCTGCAGAAGGAAGACATGCCGGCCCGCGCGAAGGCACTGGCGCCGCACTTCGAGCAGGCGGTGCACGGCCTGAAGGGCGCAAAGCATGTCGCCGACATCCGCAACTACGGCCTGGCCGCGGGCTTCACGATCGAGGCGCTGCCCGGCGAGCCGGCGCGGCGTCCGTACGAGATCGCGATGAAATGCTGGGCGAAGGGCTTCTACGTGCGCTACGGCGGCGACACGATCCAGCTCGCGCCGCCGTTCATCAGCACCGAGGCGGAGATCGACCGGCTGGTCAGCGCTTTGGGTGACGCACTGGCGGAAACGGCCTGATGTCGCACCGCGCGGGAGCGCGCTGGCACCGTCGGACTGGAGTCGCGACATGAGAATCCTGATCGCGCGGCTGAACCACGAGACCAACACCTTCTCGCCGGTGCCGACGCCGCTGGCGGCGTTCGCGCCGAGCTACGGCGACGCGGCGTATGCCGACAACAAGGGCATGCGCACCGGCATGGCGGCGTTCATCGACCTGGCCGAAGCGGCGGGCGCGACGCTGGTGACACCGGTGTCGGCCACCGCCAATCCGAGCGGGACGGTGCATGCGGCCGCGTACGACGAACTGACGCGGCGCATCGTCGATGCCGCGTCCGGCTGCGACGCAATCCTGCTCGACCTGCACGGCGCGATGGTCGCCGAGCAGACTGCCGACGGCGAAGGCGACCTGTTGGAACGCGTGCGCGCGGCCGCGCCGGGCGTACCGATCGGCGTCGCGCTCGACTTGCACGGCAACATCACCGAGAAGATGGTGCGCCACGCCGACGTGATGGTCGGCTTCAAGACCTATCCGCACATCGACATGTACGAAACCGGCGCGCACGCCGGACGGCTGCTGCTCGAAATGGCGCAGGGCGGCCAGCGTTACCGGGTGTGCTGGAAGCAGTTGCCGCTGATGAGCCACACGCTGCGCAGCACCACGCTGGACGGCGCGATGCAGGGCGCGGTGGCGGCGGCACGGGGCGCCGAGCAGGCGGGCGTGCCGGCGCTGTCGGTGTTCGCCGGCTTCTCGCTAGCCGACATCGAAGCGCCATGCATGAGCGTGGTCGCGACCTGCAGTGCCGAACCGGAGCCGGGCGAGCGCGCGAGCAAGGCCGTCGATGAACTCTCGCAATGGATCTGGGAGCGGCGCGCGGACTTCGTCTACCACAGCGAACCGCTCGAAGAGTCGCTGCGCCGCGCACGGTCTCTTGCCGAAGGTGCAACGCGGCCGGTGCTGCTGCTGGACCATGGCGACAATTGCATGTCGGGCGGCACCTGCGACACGATGGACGTGCTGCAGGCCGCGCTCGCACAGGGCCTCAGCGGCATCGCGGTCGGCCCGCTGTGCGACCCGCAGGCGGTGGCGCGGCTGGTCGACGCCGGTGTCGGCTCGCAAGTCGAGGTCGCGCTCGGCAACAAGGTGCCGCTGGACCGCATCGGCCTGCACAAGCAGCCGGTAACGCTGCACGGCACGGTGCGGGGGGTGAGCGACGGCAGCTACACGGTCACCGGCCCGATCTACACCGGCCAGCGCTGCCAGATGGGCCGCACGGTGCTGTTCGATATCGGCGCCGCGCAGATCGTCGTGACCGAGCGCACCCACGAACCCTGGGATCTCGGCGTGTTCCACTGCGTAGCCCTGGACCCGGCGCGATTCCGCTTCCTGCTGCTGAAGTCGCGCATGTACTGCCGCCCGGTGTTCGTGCCGCTGTCGCACGCGCTGGTCGAATGCGACAGCCCCGGCGTGACGACATCGGACTATTCGCGCTTTCCGTTCGAGCGGGTGCACCGGCCGGTGTTTCCGCTCGACCGAATCTGAGCGCGGCGGGGGCCGGTTCGCGCCGCACGTGCGGCGGTGCCGCTCAGTGCCTGCGCGCCCTGTGCTGTTCCAGCGTTTCGGTCGGCGCGCCCTGCTTCACCCATTCGGCCCAGCCGCCGTCGATATGCGCGACGTTCGTCATGCCCATGTCCTGCAGCGCCTTGGTCGCGAGCGCGCTGCGCCAGCCGGCGCCGCAGAACAGGATGAACTCCTTCGACTCGTCGGCAAAGACCGGCTTGTGGTACGGCGAGGCCGGATCGACCCAGAACTCGAGCATGCCGCGCGGCGCATGAAGCGCGCCGGCAACGGTGCCGTCTTTCAGTTCGCGCACGTCGCGGATGTCGACGATCTGCACATCAGGTTTGCCGAGGCGTGCGCGTACCTGGGCCACGCTGTAGGTCTTCACCTGCGCCATCGCCTCGTCGACCAGTTGCTTATAGCCCTTGGTGATCGCCATCGTTCGTTCTCCTGCGTTGCGCGGCCGCGCCGGGCCGTCGAACGCCAAGAATAGCCCAAGCTCGCGCTCACCGCACGCCGCGCCGGAGACCTACAACCCATGAAGCGGGTTCGAGAGGCCGCGGAGCAGGCCATTCCAGTGACCGCCGCGGAACGGGCTATGCCTGGCCGCTGGCGGTGCCCCCTTCGAGGGGGTTGACGAAGCGACACGTAGTGCGCGGAGGCTGGGGGTGTTTCACTTCAGATCAAACCGATATCGCGCGGTGTGACGCCTGCGAAGACTTGGCCGAGCTGCGCATCGGTCAACCCGAACTGGCGCCGGAACAGCCCGGCCAGCACCGCGCGGTATTCGTTCAGCACCGGCAGGTCGCGGTTCTGGAACAGCGTCGCCTGCTCGATGCGCTGCTGCTCGCCGGCGATGCGCCCGCCGCGCACGCCGCCGCCGAGCACCCAGTACACGGTGCCGTGACCGTGGTCGGTGCCGTGGTTGCCGTTCTGGCGGAAGGTGCGGCCGAACTCGCTGACCACGACCACCGTGGTGTTGCGCCAGGCCGGACCCGCTTCTTGAGCGAACGCAGCCAGGCCCTGGCCGAGTTCGCTCAGCCGATTCGCGAGATAGCCCTGCGCGCCGCCCTGGTTCACATGCGTGTCCCAGCCGCCGACGTCGACGAAGCCGATGTTGTACGGGTCGGCCATCAGCCGCGCGATGCGGTGCGCCTCGGCACCAAAGCCGCGCGCCGACACCGCGTTGCGGCCCGAGGCCTGCATTTCACTTTCCAGATCGCGCATCACCTGGTCGCGTACCGTGAAGCCCTCGTCGACGCGCGACGCAAGCGCATTGCCCTGGTACATCGACGCGATCAGCCGGCTCTGGCGCGGGTCGATGTTGCTCCGCCCGACCGCGCGCAGCGCCATGTTCGGCACCTGCACCCGGCCCTGCAGCGACAGCGGGATCTGCGCGGTGAACGCCATTGGCGCCGCGCCGTTGACCACGCCCGCCAGTCGGTTCAGAAAGCCCGAATGGTAGTTGCGCGTGCCACTCAAAGGCTGCCCCATCTCGATCGTGTCCTGGGTCTCGAAATGGCTGCGCGTGGTGTCGTCGGTGCCGGCGAACGCGACGAACGCAAGCTCGCGGCGCTGGTACAGCGGAAGAATCGTCTCGCGCAGCACCGGGTGCAGGCCCCAGTCGGCATCGAGCGGCAGCGCCGCGTTCGCGTCCGCGCCGGGACGCGCAATCGCGATGTCGGGCCGCGACTCGTAGTAGAAGCTGCTCGCGGTCGGCACCAGCAGGCTGCAGCAGTCGTACGCGCCGCGCAGGAACACGAGCAGGAAGCGCGAACCCGCGGCCGGGGCAGCGAACAGCCGCGCAGAGCCGACCGCCAGCGGAATCGAAGCCATTGATTGCAGCAGGTGACGACGCTTCATGATGAGACTCCTTCGCGCAACCCTCAGCGACGCATGAATTCGGGCGACGAAAGCAGCAGCGTGTTCCATTCCTGCGGCGATGCCGCCTGCTCCAGCGCCTTGCGTGTCGCCGGGCCGAGCGTGCGGCCGAACGCGTCGTAATACAGCGCGTTGGCCATCTGCGGAAACGCGGGACGCTCCACCGGCTGCGGCCCGTCGCTGCGGAACAGGCCGGCGCTGCCGGAGCCGATCGCGCGCGCGACCTCGAAGCGGGTTTCCATCTGTCCCGGGCTCGCCCAGTCGGCTTCGGTCGCCGGGTAGCCGTCCGGCGTCTGGTGGCCGTAGAGCGGCTCGCCCATGCGCGCGAGCCAGTTGATGATCGGTTGCGCGTTCAGGATCGTGCGGCCGTCGTACGCGAGCCGCACCGACGAGATCACGTAACGCATCGGATCCTTGAACTTCGCGCCTGCGGCCTGCATGAACTCGGGCGCGGTGAACAGCGTGTGCAGCGTCGCCGCGATGTCGCCGTCGCTGCCCAGATAGGTCTGCGCCATGCGCTCGACGAGCGCCGGCGACGGGTTGTCGGACAGCCAGTAAACGGCGAGCTGGCGGCTGATGAAATGCGCGGTTGCCGGTGCGCGCGCGAGCCGGTCCAGCGCCTCGTCGAATTCGGCCAGGCCGTGGCCATGGATGGCCTCGCCGAGGAACACCTTGGGTCCGAAGTCATGCCGGCGCGGGTTGAACTCGAATGCGCCGTCGCGTACGAAGTAGGCGCCAAGGCGCGGCGGCAGCCGTGGATCGCTCGGCTGGAAGCTCACGCCGACCCCGGTCATGATGCGCGCGAGCTGTTGCACGTCCTGCTGGGTGTAGCCGGAGCCGACGCCCATGGTGTGCAGCTCCATGATCTCGCGCGCGTAGTTCTCGTTGACGTGGCCCGCGGCGTTCTGCACGTTGTCCAGGTACACCAGCATCGCCGGGTGGTGCGCGACCGCGCCGAGCAGGTCGCGGAACCTGCCCAACGCGTGCGCCCGGACCACGTCCGCGTAGTCGCCTATCGTCGCGCGGATGTTGCCCTTGTACAGGAACACGTTGAAGTGGTTCATCCAGAACCAGGTCATCTGCTCCTGCACCTGGTTCGGCGAATAGAGCGCGCGCAGGATCTCGCGCGTCTGCGCCTCGCGGCCGAGCCGCGTCATGTCCTGCTGCCACTGTTTGAGTGCCGCCTTCTTCGCGTCGTCGTCGGTCAGTGCCACGGCCTGGCGGCGCTGCTCGGCCATCTCGCGCGCGATCGCTATCATCGGGCGCCGGCTGATCGTCAGCGCATCGATCTGCGCCTGCACCGCCGGCGGCAGCCGTGCCGACGACGGATGCAGTTGCCGGTCCACGTAGCGCTGGTAGCCGAGCGTGCGCAGCAGCGCGATCGCGCTGCTGTCCGCGCCCCAGGTCAGGCGGTTCGCCTCCCTGAACCGCTGCGCCTCGTCGCGGCGGCCGGCGGCCGGTGCGGCCGGGGCGGCAGCTTCGGGTTCCGGCGCGGCCGCAGCGGCGGGCGCGGTGCAGCCGCTCAGCACTGCGCCGCCGACGAGCAGCGCCGCCAGCGCCAGCACGATTGCCGAACGACCGCCCGCCATGGTCGGACTACTTGCCGATGTCCCGGCTGTTCTCGTTCA
Organism: Burkholderiaceae bacterium; assembly: GCA_030123545.1. Taxonomy (NCBI): domain Bacteria; kingdom Pseudomonadati; phylum Pseudomonadota; class Betaproteobacteria; order Burkholderiales; family Burkholderiaceae; species Burkholderiaceae bacterium. The sequence continues at coordinate 3,661,846 of CP126124.1, forward strand.
GCTGCTGGGTTAGCGCGTGCTGGTCGGCGCGGGTCAGGTGGCCGCCCTTGTCCTGGCTCGCCATGTCGCGCTCTTCCTGGCGGATCTTGTGGTCGTCGGCGCGCAGCGCATGCGCCTGCTGGTGCGTCATCTCGCCTTCCTTCACTTCCTGCGTGATGCGGCGGTTCTGGTTCGCGATGCGATGGTTGTCGTGCACGCGCGCCGGGTGGTGCTTCTGCCAGGTCGTCTCGGCCATGGCGGCAGTCGAAAAGGCGCCGGCGGCGGTTGCGGCCGCGAGCAGTGCCAGCGTGGTGCGAATCGGGGTCCTCATGCGTCTCTCCTGGTGGACGACAGGCCACCGCGGCCTGCCTGGCCACTCTAACGCCGACCCTGGCGCCCTGTTGACGGTCCGGGGGAACTTTTACCGGCCATTTACGCAGCCGAAACGGCGGCAACCGGCGCGACACCAAGAAGCTTGCCGGGATGCGGAAAGGAGCGACCCGGAGCCATGCGCAAGCAAGCCGCGCGAGCGGCAGGCATCGTCCATCGAATTCGTCACGCCCGCCTGGAACCACCGGCGCAGGAATCGCGATTCAGTCGGCCAACCCCATGACGAACGCCAAAGCGATATTGAGCCGAGCCACGTCACCATCTTCGAGGTGCCCGATTCGCTGCCCCACACGTTCACGCCGGATCGTCACCGGCTTATCCGCCATGACCTGCGAGCGGATGCGCAAACCGTTCTTCGCGCTGGGTTCGATCGTGATGCGAAAGTCCGGGGCATTGCTGAGATCCGATGTCATCTGGCAGACCACGACGGACGCATGTTGCAGTGGCAGGGCATCGGTTTGCACGATGACTGCCGGTCGCGGTTTGCCATAGTCGCCCGTGGCAGCGACCGTGATGACGTCGCCGCGTTTCATCAGGCGTCAAATTCCGAGACGGCCTCGATCCAACGCATTGCGTCGAGTTCGCAGGAGCGATCGAGCTGTGCAACCTCCTTCGCAACGCGACGGCGCACAGCCTTCGAGCGAGCATCGGGCACGACCAAACGCAGATCCCGCAAGCCCTGCGCGCGGCGCCGGTCACGCATTGCCCGCATCCGTTCAGCTGCCAAAGCCATGTCCATCCTCCGCAAGTGACGTATCACGCATCGGAGTGTAACGCGTTACACTATCGGCCGCAAGGCACGATTGCCTTCGTCTGCGCATCAGGGGTAGAACGCCACATCGCGCGGGAGACGACCGCACTCGCGCACGCAATTCAGAGCGCGCGCTGGATCAGAATCTTCTGCACGTCCGACGTGCCTTCGTAGATCTGGCACACGCGCACGTCGCGGTAGATGCGCTCCACCGGAAAGTCGCTGACGTAGCCATAGCCGCCCAGCGTCTGGATCGCCGCGCTGCACACGGTTTCGGCCATTTCGCTGGCGAACAGCTTGGCCATCGCGGCCTCCTTGAGACACGGACGGCCCGCGTCGCGCAGGCTTGCGGCGTGCCAGATCAACTGCCGCGCTGCTTCTATTTTCATAGCGCACTCCGCAAGCCGGAAGCCGACTGCCTGGTGATTGATGATGGAAGTGCCGAAGCTCGTGCGTTCCTTCGCGTAGGCCACCGCCACGTCGAGCGCGCTGCGCGCCATGCCGACGCTCTGCGCGGCGATGCCGATGCGACCGCCCTCAAGGCCACCGAGCGCGATCCGGTAACCCTCGCCTTCGCTGCCGATCAGGTTCTCGGCCGGGACACGGCAGTTCTCGAAATTGATCTGCGCGGTGTCGCTGCTGTGCTGGCCGAGCTTGTCCTCGAGCCGCGCGACCACATAGCCCGGCGCGTCGGTCGGCACCAGGAACGCGCTCATGCCCTTTTTGCCCGCGCCGCGATCGGTGACCGCGATCACGATCGCGACCTGGCCGTTCTTGCCGCTGGTGATGAACTGCTTGACGCCGTTGATCACGTAACCGTCGCCGTCGCGCACCGCGGTGGTGCGCAGCCCCGAGGCGTCCGAGCCGACCTGCGGCTCGGTCAGGCAGAACGCGCCTAGCAGTTGCCCTTGCGCCAGGGCGCTAAGCCACTTCTTCTTTTGCGCTGCGCTGCCATAGCGCAGCAGGATCGCGTTCACCGGGCAGTTCGTGACCGAGATCGCGGTGCTGGTGCCGCCGTCGCCGGCCGCGATCTCTTCGAGCACCAGCGCCAGCGTCAGGTAGTCGAGCCCGGCGCCGCCGAATTCCTCGGGCACGCAGATGCCGTAAGCGCCGAGTGCCGCCAGGCCCTTGTGCTGCTCCTTCGGGAACTGGTGCGAACGGTCCCAGGCCGGCGCGTTCGGCCACAATTGCTCCTGCGCGAACGCACGCACCGCGTCGCGAATCATTTCCTGGTCCTGGGTCAACAACATGATGCGTTCACCGGGTGGCGGTTTGGGCTTCGATTATGCGGCGCGGCCTGCGCGCAGCAAACCGCAGCGGGGCCGCGCTTGATGCGCGGCCGCCGGCAGCGCGCGGTCGCCTGCTGCACGCTCGCGCTGCTGTGCGGCGCCGCGCTGGCCGATGCGCCACCGGGCAGCGATGACGCCGCCGCGTGGAACCTGCACGGGCAGGCCACCAGCGTCACGCAATGGCATCCGTCGTTTCGCGCGCCGTACAGCGGCGCCAACAGCCTGCCGCCGGGCAGCGAGCACGCGACGACCAACGACGCCACGCTGTTCCTGGGCCTGCGACCGTGGCGCGGCGGCGAGTTCTACCTGAACCCGGAACTCGATCAAGGTTTCGGCCTCGGCGACACGCAGGGCGTCGCCGGTTTTCCGAGCGCCGAGGCCTACAAGGTCGGCGACCACAGCCCCTATTTCCGGCTGCAGCGGGCGTTCCTGCGCCAGGTGTTCTACCTCGGCGGCGCGGCCGGGCCGGTGGCCGACGACGCGAACCAGCTCGCCGGCACGCAGAGCGCCGACAACCTGACGATCACGGTCGGCAAGTTCTCGGTGGTCGACATCTTCGACACGAACCGCTACGCGCACGATCCGCGCGCCGACTTCATGAACTGGTCCGTCGTCGACGCCGGCGCGTTCGACTATGCGGCCGACGCCTGGGGCTACACGATGGGCGCGGCGCTGGAGTGGACCCGCGCCTGGTGGACCGTGCGCGCCGGGCTGTTCGCGCTGTCGGACACGCCGAACAGCCCGCATATCGATACCGGCTTCGGCCAGACCCAATGGGTCGCCGAGTTCGAGGCGCGCCAGCAAGCGTTCGGCCGCCCAGGCAAGGTCAAGCTCCTGACGTTTGTCAGCCGCGGCGACATGGGGTCCTATGCCGACGCGCTGGCGCTCGCGCAGCAGACCGGCGCGCCGCCCGACACGGCGCAGGTGCGCCGCCGCGCGTCGCGCGCCGGGGCCGTGCTGAACGTCGAGCAGGAACTGAGCGACACGCTGGGCTTCTTCGCACGTGCGAGCGCAAACAACGGCCGCTTCGAAGCCTACGACTTCACCGACATCAACCGCTCGGTCTCCGCCGGCCTGTCGCTGCAGGGCAAGGCCTGGGGCCGGCCGGACGACACGGTCGGTGCTGCGTTCGTGCAGAACGATCTCTCGGGCGCGGCGCGCGCCTATTTCGCGGCCGGCGGCCTCGGCCTCTTGATCGGCGATGGGCAGCTCAGCTATGGCGCCGAGCGCATCGCCGAGGTCTATTACCGCTGGCAGCCGCGGGCCCATCTGGCGGTCACGTTCGACCTGCAGCACGTGGTGAACCCGGCGTACAACCGGGACCGCGGTCCGGTGACCATCGCCGGGCTGCGGCTGCACGCGGAGTTCTGAAGCCGCTGCGCCGCTCGCGCGCCGGCCGCGTCGCCGCTGTGGCGGCGACCTGGTGACTACAGCATCTCAAGCGCCACCGCGGTCGCCTCGCCGCCGCCGATGCACAGCGTCGCCAAGCCGCGTTGCAAGCCGCGCGCCTTCAGCGCGTACATCAAGGTCACCATGATGCGCGCGCCGCTGCAGCCGATCGGGTGGCCGAGCGCGCAGGCCCCGCCGTTGACGTTGACCTTGTCGTGCGGCACCTTCAGGTCGTGCATCAGCGCCATCGGCACCACGGCGAACGCCTCGTTGACCTCCCACAGATCGACGTCGCCGGCCTTCCAGCCGGCCTTGGCCAGCGCCTTTTCGCTGGCGCCGATCGGCGCCGTGGTGAACCAGCCCGGCTCCTGCGCGTGCGTTGCGTGCGCGACGAGGCGCGCCAGCGGCTTGCAGCCCAGCTCCTTCGCGGTCGATTCGCGCATCAGCACCATCGCGGCGGCGCCGTCGTTGATGCTGGAGCTCGACGCGGCCGTCACGGTGCCGTCCTTCTTGAACGCGGGTTTCAGGCTGGAAATCTTGTCGATGTTGATCCGGCCCGGGCCTTCGTCGGTGTCGACGACGCGCTCGCCCTTGCGGTCCTGCACCGTCACCGGCGTGATCTCGGCCCGGAATGCACCGTTTTTGATAGCAGCCTGCGCCCGCTGCACGCTGGCTGCGGCGAAGGCGTCCTGCTGTTCGCGGGTGAAATGGTACTTGGCCGCGCAGTCCTCGCCGAACGTGCCCATGCTGCGGCCGGCCTCGTAAGCGTCTTCCAGGCCGTCTAGCATCATGTGGTCGAACACCCGGTCGTGCCCGAGCCGATAGCCGCCGCGCCCCTTGAGCAGCAGGTACGGCGCGTTCGTCATGCTCTCCATGCCGCCGGCGACGATCACGTCGTGACTGCGCGCGAGCAGCATGTCGTGCGCGAACATCGCCGCGCGCATGCCGGAGCCGCAGACCTTGTTCAGCGTCACCGCGCCGCAGCTGCGCGGCAGCCCGCCCTTGTGCGCGGCCTGGCGCGCCGGCGCCTGCCCCTCGCCGGCCGGCAGCACGTTGCCGAACAGCACCTCGCCGACGGTATCGGGTTTGACGCCGGCGCGCTCGATCGCGGCCTTGATCGCCACGCCACCCAGGTCATGCGCGGCGAGATTCGCAAAGTCGCCCTGAAAGCTGCCCATCGGGGTGCGCGCCGCACCGACGATGACGATGGAATCGGCCATGGTCTGTCCTCGTAAAGTGATGTTGCGAGGTCATTGTGCAGCGGCCCCGTCGCCGGCGGGCCGCTGCACCGATTCGCCACGCGGCGCGCTCAGGCTTTTTCGATCGGAACGTAGAGTTCCGCGCCCCGCTGTCGGAACGTCTCGGACATGCTGTCCATGCCCTCCTGCAGCGCCTGCTCGTCGCTGACGCCCAGCGACGCCGCGTAGTCGCGCACTTCCTGCGTGATCTTCATCGAGCAGAACTTGGGTCCGCACATCGAGCAGAAATGCGCGACCTTGGACGACTCCTTCGGCAGCGTCTCGTCGTGGAAATTGCGCGCGGTGTCCGGGTCCAGCGACAGGTTGAACTGGTCCATCCAGCGGAACTCGAAGCGCGCCTTCGACAGCGCGTCGTCGCGCGCGCGCGCGCCCGGATGGCCCTTGGCCACGTCGGCCGCGTGCGCGGCGATCTTGTAGGTGATGATGCCGGTCTTCACGTCCTCGCGGTCCGGCAGGCCCAGGTGCTCCTTCGGCGTCACGTAGCACAGCATCGCGGTGCCGAACCAGCCGATCATCGCCGCGCCGATGCCGCTGGTGATGTGGTCGTAGCCCGGCGCGATGTCGGTGGTCAGCGGCCCGAGCGTGTAGAACGGCGCCTCGTGGCAGTGTTTCAACTGCTCGGTCATGTTCTGCTGGATCATGTGCATCGGCACATGGCCCGGCCCTTCGATCATCACCTGCACGTCGTGCTGCCACGCGACCTGGGTCAGTTCGCCGAGCGTTCGCAGCTCGGCGAACTGCGCCTCGTCGTTCGCGTCGGCGCCGGAGCCGGGCCTCAGCCCGTCGCCGAGCGAGTAGCTGACATCGTACGCTTTCATGATCTCGCACATCTCGTCGAAGTGCGTGTACAGAAAGCTCTCCTTGTGGTGCGCGATGCACCACTTGGCCATGATCGAGCCGCCGCGCGAGACGATGCCGGTGACGCGCTTCGCGGTGAGATGAATGAACGGCAGCCGCACACCGGCATGGACGGTGAAATAGTCGACACCCTGCTCGGCCTGCTCGATCAGCGTGTCGCGGAAGATTTCCCAGGTGAGATCCTCGGCGACGCCGCCGACTTTTTCGAGCGCCTGGTAGATCGGCACCGTGCCGATCGGCACCGGCGAGTTGCGCACGATCCAGTCGCGCGTGGTGTGGATGTTCCGGCCGGTACTGAGGTCCATCACCGTGTCGGCGCCCCAGCGGATCGCCCAGACCAGTTTCTCGACCTCTTCCTCGATACTCGATGTCACCGCCGAATTGCCGATGTTCGCGTTGACCTTCACCAAAAAGTTGCGGCCGATCGCCATCGGCTCGAGTTCGGTGTGGTTGATGTTGGCCGGGATGATGGCGCGCCCGCGCGCGACCTCGCCCAGCACGAACTCGGGCGTCACCTGCTGCGGGATCGCCGCGCCGAAGTTGTTGCCCGCCAGCCTGCGCTCGCGCTCGGCATCCTGCTGGTAGGCGCGCATCCATTCGAGCTTCTGGTTCTCGCGCAGCGCGACGTATTCCATCTCGGGCGTGACGATGCCGCGGCGCGCATAGTGCATCTGCGACACGTTGCTGCCTGCGCGCGCGCGCCGCGGTCGGCGTTGCAAACCGGCGGCCTGCGCACGCAGCGCCGCCAGCGCATCGGTCTCGCCGTGGCGCGCGCCGTCGTCGGCCGCGGCCTGGACGCGGCCGTCATAGGGTTCGGTGTCGCCGCGCGCAGCAATCCAATCGCTACGCAACGCGGGCAGGCCCTGGCGCACGTCGATCTGCGCCTCCGGATCGGTGTACGGCCCCGAGGTGTCGTAGACCGACACGGTCTCGCCGTTGCTGAGCGCGATCTCGCGCAGCGGCACGCGCAGGCCGCGGCTGCCTTCGACATGGCGCTTGCGCGACGCGGGCAGCGGCTCGCGCGTGAGGTTGATGAACTGGGCAAGTTTGTCGGGGGCGTTCACGCGGCATCTCCTGGTCATGGGCCTGTGCCCGAAGGAGCGGCAAACGTCGAGAACCCGAACGCGGCGCGGCGCCCATCGGATGGGCGGCCTGCGCCTGGCACTTCTTACGCCGGTACGAGCCGGATCAAGTTCTCGGGTTTGGAAGCCATCTCAGCGCGAAACGCGCACCCCGGGCCAAGCCAGTATAGGCGATCCGGCATCAGTTGCTCCACCGCGCATTGCGCGACCCGCGACGCATGAAACGCAAAGAATCAGAAGGCCGCGGAGCAGGCCATGCGCGGGCACCCGCGGATCTGGCTCTGCCAGGCCGCTGGGTGCGCCCCCGGTGAGGGGGTTGGCGAAGCGACACGAAGTGCGCGCAGACTGGGGGTGTTCCACTTCACGCCACATCGGTGTCCTCCGGCGCGAAGCGCCGGCTGCGGTCGTACGGGAACACGTCGTACAGGTGCCCAGCGGCGATCCGCTCCTTGTGCGACTGCCAGAAGCCGGCGTCGAGCAGGTCGGCGTGGTGCGCCAGGAACACCTCGCGCACCTGCGGGTGGCCGAGCAAGAACGGCGCGAAGGTCTCGGGGAACACGTCGTGCCGGCCGACCGGGTACCAGACCTCGCCGGAGAGCTCGTCCTCGTCGTTGCGCGCGGCGGGCACCTTGCGGAAATTGCAGTCGGTCAGGTATTCGATCTCGTCGTAGTCGTAGAACACGACCTTGCCGTTGCGCGTGACGCCGAAGTTCTTCCACAGCATGTCGCCGGGGAAGATGTCGGCCGCGACCAGGTCCTTGATCGCGTTGCCGTACTCGACCACGATGCGCTCGATCTGCCGCTTCGCGCGCGGGTCGGTGGGTCCGAGCTCGAACGCCTCCTGCAGGTAGACGTTCAGCGGCACCATGCGCCGCTCGATGTAGACATGCGACAGGATCACCTCGGCGCGGCCGCCGCGCTCGCTGATCTCGAGCTGGCGCGGCGCGAACCTTCGGATCTCGTCCAGCAGCTCGTCCTCGAAGCGCTCGCGCGGGAACGCGACGAGCCGGTACTCGAGCGTGTCGGCCATGCGGCCGACCCGGTCGTGCTGCTTGACCAGCAGGTACTTGGCCTTGATCTGCTCGCGCGAGGTGTCCTTCTGCGGCGGAAAGTGGTCGCGGATCAGCTTGAACACGTACGGAAAGCTCGGCAGGTCGAACACCAGCATCACCATGCCCTTGATGCCGGGCGCGATCCGGAACTTGTCGCTCGAATAGCGCAGGTGCTGCAGGAAGTCGCGGTAAAACAGCGTCTTGCCCTGCTTGGCCAGGCCGAGCGCGGCGTAGATCTCGGCGCGCGGCTTTCTCGGCATCAGGCCGCGCAGGAATTCGACCCAGGCCGACGGGATCTCCATGTCGACCATGAAGTAGGCGCGGGCAAAGCTGAACAGCATCAGCAGGTCGTCCTCGCCGAACAGCGCCGCGTCGATCACGAGCCGCTCGCGCCGGTTGTGCAGGATCGGCAGCGCGAACGGGATCGCCGCGAAGCCGTTGATGATCTTGCCGACCACGTAAGCGCCCTTGTTGCGGAAGAACAGGCCCGACAGCACCTGCAACTGGAAGTTCGCGCGCAATCGGGCGCCGCGCAGCTGCGCGACCAGCGCGGCCTCGACCCGCGCCGCGTCGCGCTCCAGATCCTCGAACGGACGGCGCAGGTCGAAGTCGCGCACGATCTGCGCGAGCACTGCGCGCAGCGTCTCGGTGCGCGGGTAGTACGAGCGCCAGGTCGGCCGCGCGGCGCGCTCCGGGTTCTCGATGTATTCGGTGCTGACGGCAGGGCGCACGAAGATGAAGTCGTTGTGGAAATGGGTGCGGTGCAGGATGCGCGTCGTGACCGAGTTGAAGAAGGTCTCCGCCAGTTCGGGCTGCAGATGGTCGACCAGCAGCCCGATGTAATGGAGCTTGACCTGCTGCCAGACGTCCATGGTCAACTCGCCGGCATTGAACTCGCGCTCCAGCCGCGTGAAGCATTCGCGCACGCGCAGGTCGTAGAACTCGATGCGCTCGCGCTGCGCGCGCTGCTGGCCGTGCCAGTCCGCCGTCTCGAAGCGGTGCTTCGCGCGCGCCGATTCGGCGCGGAACAATCGGTAGTGGCGGTTGAAGCCGTCGACCATCGCTTGCGCGATGTCGCGTGCGAGCGAGGAGTCGAGCGCGGTGAGCAACACAGGGCGCAAAAAGCGCGGGCGTGGCGCTTAGTCCGTCGCCGCGTCTTCGGCAGCGGCCGTTGGCCGGCGCGGATAGCGCTTGATGGCGTCGCTGTAGACCTGCACCACGTGGTCGGCGCGCGACATGGTCACGCCCAGATCCTTGACCAGGCCGTCCTTCAGGCCATAGCACCAGCCGTGCACGGCGAGTTGCTGGCCGCGCGCCCAGGCGTCCTGCACGACGGTGGTCTCGGCCACATGGCCGACCTGCTCGATCACGTTCATCTCGCACAGCGTGCTTTCCTGGTCGGCGGTGCACAGGTGCATCCAGCGGCCGCGGTGGCGCTGCTTGACGTCGTGCACGTGGCGCAGCCAGTTGTCGCCCAGGCCGATGCGCTGCTCGCGCAGCACCGCCAGCACGCCGCCGCAGCCGTAGTGGCCCACCACCATGATGTGCTCGACCTTGAGCACGTCGACCGCGAACTGGATCACCGACAGCGCGTTCAGGTCGGAGCTGACCACCACGTTGGCCACGTTGCGGTGCACGAAGACCTCGCCCGGCGCCAGGCCGATGACCTGGTTGGCCGGCACGCGGCTGTCGGAGCAGCCGATCCACAGGTACTTGGGCGTCTGCTGCTGCGCCAGGGTCTTGAAGAAGCCCGGGTGTTCGCGCTCGACCTCGGTGGCCCAGACGCGGTTGTTGTCGATCAGGTGTTGCAGGGATGAAGGCATGGGGTGATTGTGCGCGTTGTGCGCGCGAGCGAGGGAGGTTTCAGGCGGTCTCGGCGAACAATTCGCGGCCGATCAGCATGCGCCGGATCTCGCTGGTGCCGGCGCCGATCTCGTACAGCTTGGCGTCGCGCCACAGCCGCTCGACCGGGAAATCCTTGGTGTAGCCGACGCCGCCCAGCGCCTGAATCGCCTCGCCGGCCATCCAGGTGGCCTTCTCGGCCGAATAAAGAATCGCGCCGGCCGCATCCTTGCGGAAGGTGCGCGCGTGGTCGGCGTGGTCCGCGGCCCGGCCCACCGCATAGACGTAGGCGCGCGTCGCCTGCCAGGTCGAGTACATGTCGGCGACCTTGCCCTGCATCAGCTGGAATTCGCCGATGCTCTGGCCGAACTGCTTGCGCTCGTGCAGGTAGGGCACGACGGCATCCATGCACGCGGCCATTAGCCCCAACGGCCCACCCGAGAGCACGGCGCGCTCGTAGTCGAGGCCGCTCATCAGCACCTTCGCGCCGTTGCCCTCGCCGCCCATCACGTTCTCTTCCGGCACCTCGCAGTTGTCGAAGAACAGCGGATAGGTGTTGCTGCCGCGCATGCCCAGCTTGTCGAGCTTGGTTCCGGCCGAGAAGCCCTTGAAGCCCTTCTCGACGATGAACGCCGTCATGCCGCGCGCGCCCAGCTCGGGTTCGGTCTTGGCATAGATCACCAGCGTGTCGGCGTCGCCGCCGTTGGTGATCCACATCTTGCTGCCGTTCAGCAGGTAGTAGCCGCCCTTCTTCTCGGCCTTCAGCTTCATGCTGATCACATCGCTGCCGGCGTTCGGCTCGCTCATCGCCAGCGCGCCGACATGCTCGCCGCTGACCAGCTTGGGCAGGTACTTCTTCTTCTGCGCCGCGCTGCCGTTGCGGTGGATCTGGTTCACGCACAGGTTGGAGTGCGCGCCGTACGACAGGCCGACCGAAGCCGAGGCGCGCGAGACTTCTTCCATCGCGACGATGTGCGCCAGGTAACCCAACTCGGTGCCGCCGTATTCCTCCTTCACCGTCATGCCGTGCAGGCCGAGTTCGCCCAGTTTGGGCCACAGGTCGGGCGGGAACAGGTTGTCCGCGTCCACCTTGGCCGCACGCGGGGCGATCTCGGCTTCGGCAAAGGCGCGCACCGCCTCGCGCAGCGCGTCGATGTCCTCGCCCAGGTGGAAGTTCAGGCCGGCAACGGTCATGGCAGCTCCTCGTATGGCTTCAATGGTGGATGTTCTCGCGGCCGGTCACGGCCATCAGCGTGCAGGCCATGGTCGCGACCAGCTTCTCGCGCCCTTCGTCGATGGCCCAGGCCCGGCCCTCGCAGACGGTGACGGTGCGGCCGGGTTTGACCACGGTGCCGACCATGCGAAAGCGCTGGCCCTTGGCCGGCGCGAGCAGGTTGATCTTGTATTCGATGGTCAGCACCGCGGCCTCGGGCGCCATCAGCGTGAAGCCGGCGTAGCCGCAGGCCGAATCGAGCGCGGTCGCGACCATACCGGCATGCAGAAAGCCGTGCTGCTGCGTGAGTCGCTCGGCCCAGTCGAGCTCGATCGCGACGCGTCCCGGCTCGATCGCACCAAGCCGCGCGCCGATCGTGTGCATCGCACCCTGGCGCGCGAAGCTCGCGCGCACGCGCTCGGCGTAGCCGGGGTCCGCGGGCGTGAATGGGAATGGATCCATCGGCGGCGCTTCCATCGTTGCCCGTTACGCAGCCTTCTCGGCCCGGGCCAGCAGCGCGCGCGCTTCCTGCTCGTGCGTGCGGACCTCGTCCAGGTTCGCCTGCAGTTCGGTCAGCTGCTCCTCGAGTGCACGCCGGTGCTGACCCAGCACATCGAGGAAGCGGCGCAGCTGTACGCCGTTGTCGCGCGGGCTGTCGTACAGGTCGATGATCTCCTTCGCCTCGGACAGCGACAGGCCCAGGCGCTTTGCGCGCAGCGTCAGCCGAAGCCGGGTGCGGTCGCGCGCGCTGTAGACGCGGTTGCGCCCGCCCGGGCCGCCGCGGCGCGGCGCGAGCAGACCCATGTCCTCGTAGAAGCGCATCGCGCGCGTGGTCAGGTCGAACTCCTTCGCGAGGTCGCTGATCGTGTAGGTGGTGGCCACGGGATAAGACTGCCAAAAGCTGACGTAAACGGGGAAGCTACGCGGCCGCGCGGTGCACCGGCTGCGGAAGTTTCTACAATGGCGAAATTAGATATGACGTTTACGTAAACGTCAACCTGATTTCGTGGCGCCTTCCGATTCCTCCCCCATCCATTCCAACGCCATTCGCCGGCTCCCCGCCGCACTGCCATCCGTGAACCCACTGGAGAGAGAACTTGACTACCCGTTCGGCGCCACGCTGCCGGCATCCGGGGCGACGATGGAAGTCGCGCCCGGGGTGCGCTGGATCCGCATGGGGCTGCCGTTCGCGCTGAACCACATCAACCTGTGGCTGCTGCGGGACGAGATCGACGACCCGAGCGGCAAGGTGCAGGGCTGGACCGTGGTCGACTGCTGCGTCACGCGCGAGGAGTCCAAGGCGCAGTGGGAACAGGTGTTCGCGACGCAACTGGAGGGCCTGCCGATCCTGCGCGTGATCGTGACCCACATGCACCCGGACCATATCGGCCTGGCGTGGTGGCTCTGCGACTTTTGGTCCGCGCCGCTGTGGATCAGCGCGACCGACTACAACACCGCGTTGCTGGGCACGCAGCGCACGATCGGCTTCGGCGGCGCCAGCGCCGCGCGTTTCTTCGCCGCGCACGGCCTCGCGGACCCGGCCGTGCTGGAGGCGATCGCCGCGCGCATGAGCTACTACCCGAGCATGGTGCCGTCGGTGCCGGCGAGCTTCCACCGGTTGATGGATGGCATGGAATTGGTCGTCGGCGGGCGCGCCTGGCGCTGCATCGCCGGCTACGGCCACGCGCCCGAGCACATCGCGCTCCACTGCGCCGAACTCGGCGTGCTGATCGGCGGCGACATGATGCTGCCCGGCATCTCGACCAATGTCAGCGTCTACGACGTCGAGCCCGAAAGCAACCCGCTGGCGCAGTTCCTCGATTCGATCGACAGGTTCCGGCTGCTCGCCGCGGACACGCTGGTGCTGCCGTCGCACGGCAAGCCGTTCCGGGGGCTGCACCGACGCATCGATCAGTTGCACGCGCACCACCGCGCGCGGCTCGCCGAGGTGCTGGCCGCCTGCCGCGAGCAGCCGCGGCATGCGGCCGACATCCTGCCGGTGATGTTCAAGCGGCCGCTCGACCTGCACCAGACCACGTTCGCGATGGGCGAGGCGCTCGCGCATCTGCACGCGCTCTGGTTCGATGGACAGCTGAAGCGCGAGCTAGGCGCCGACGGCATGCTGCGCTTCGCGGCGGCGTCGCCGGCCGACCGGGCCGCAGCAGCCGCGCCGGCCGATGCGGCCCGGTAACGGCGGGCTCAGGTGCGAGGCGTGAAGCCGTCGCCGCTCCACGCCTCGCTGCCGACCCCGTGGTGCACGAAGAACAGGCCCTCGGGGTCGTAGCGGGCCTTGATTTGCGCCAGCCGCGGGTAGTTCCCGCCCCAGAACTGCTGCTGCCAGTTCTTCTCGAAGTAGTCGCTCTCGGCGAAGTACGAGCCGCCGGCGCCCGGCAGCTCGCGCAGCCGCGCGATCGCGCGCGCCACCCGCTCACGGCGCTGGTGCGCACGCTGCAGGTCGGGCTCGCGGCCGACGGCGCCCGGGTACACATGGTGCTGGGCCGACGCGGTGATCACCAGCGCAAACGCGTCGCCGACGGCCGGGTTGATCGCGGTGGCGCGCACGGCGTCGCGCACCGACCGGCTTGCGCCCGCCAGGCCCTTGTTGAAATGAAGCGCCACGGGCCACTGCCGGCTCGCATCGACCAGTGCGCGGGCCAGATTCGCGCGTTCGGCGACGGCCAGCGAGCCCTCGCCGAGCCAAACGGAGCCGTAGGCCTCGAGGAACTGGCCGACCTGCGCGCCATCGCCGCTCCACCACGCGTGGTAGGAGGGCGCGCCGGCGCGCGTGTCCACCTTCATCAGCCCGAACCAGCGCTTCCACAGCGCGGGCGACCAGAAGGTGCGCGCTGACAACGCCACCACCGGCACCGGGTTGAACCCGACCGACAGTTCATCGTCCGCGCCGACGCGCTGCAGGAACGGCTCCCACGCCGCCTTCGCCTGGCCGCTCGAGAGCCCCTGGAACAGCATGGCCACGTGCAGTTCGCGCTGGAGCGTGAGCCGGATCTGCTCGCCCCAGTGCGGGTTGTTCAGCCGCTCGGCATAGTGATCGACGAACAGCGCGACCAGCCGCTGGAACGCAGCGTCGGTGCGCGCCGCGATCGTCAGACTCACTGCGCCGAAGTGCTCGGGCAGCGCGTGCGTGCGCAGCGTGACGGCCGTGACCGCCGCAAAGCATCCGCCCCCGCCGCCTCGCAACGCCCAAAACAGATCCGGCTCCTGGTAGTCGTTGACGACCCGCGCCGCGCCGTCGGCCGTCACCACCTGCGCCTCGAGCAGATTGGCCGAGGCGGTGCCGAATCCCTTGGAGAAACTGCCGAAGCCGCCGCTGAGAACCAGCCCGGCAACGCCGACCGACATGCAGCCGCCGCCCTGCACGTAGCGCCCGGCCTGCGTCGTCACCGCGTGGTAGGCGTCGGCCCATACCGCGCCGGCGCCGATAGTCGCGGCCTGGCTCGGCGGCGTTCCCGCGGGCGCTCCGGCGGGCACGAAATCGTCGCGCAGCCGCACCGCGTTCATCGCGCGGGTCCAGACCAGCAGCGAGTCCGGCGCGCACGACCCGCCCTGGTAGGCATGGCCACCGCCGCGCAGCACCAGCCGCAGCCGATGCGCCCGCGCGAACCGCACCGCCGCCGCCACGTCCTGCGCGTCGCGCGCCGCGACCGCGTAACGGCTCGGTTCGCAGCGCCATGCATCGGCCCAGCCGAAGGCCTGGGTCAGCGACACGTCGTCGCCGACGGCATAGGGATTGGTGGTGTCATCGAGCAGCGCGGCGCAGGCGGCGTCCGCCGCCGCGGCGCACGCGGCGAAGCGATTCGCCGGCTGCAGCAGCCGGCCGCGTAGCTGGGCTGCCAGCGCCTGCCACTCCGCCGCGCTCGGCCAGTTGGGATCGCCGGGGCGTATCCGGGCGGCAAGCGCCGGCATCGGCGGCCTTGCTCCGCCCGCGGCAGCGACCGGATCGGCCGCTGCCGCTGCTGCCGTCGCCGCACGTCCGTGCAGCCATGGCGCCGCGGCGACGAGAGAACCCGCCAGACGGTTGAAGGTACGGCGCAACATGGCTGTTCGGTTGTAGTCCGCTGTCTATCGCCGTTGCGCCGCTTGTCCAAGCGTGCTTCGTTGGCAGGCGATACAGTAGCATGCCCTTCCCTCCTTCGTCACCCCGATGGCTCCCGCCCTGACTGCTCGCTTGCTCGGCGCCGGCGAGGTTGCCGCAATGCGCGAGGTTCTGGCCATCTTCGGGGAAGCCTTCGACGACGAAGGCACGTATTCGCGAAGGCAGCCGGGCGACGAGTACCTGAACCGGCTGCTTTCGGGAGCGTCCTTCGTGGCGATCGCGGGCCTCTCAGGCACGACGATCGTCGGCGGCCTGGCCGCCTACGTGCTGCGCAAGTTCGAGCAGGAGCGCAGCGAGATCTAACTCTACGACCTGGCGGTCCGAGAACAGCACCGAAGGCAAGGCGTGGCAACGACGATGATCGAAAAGCTGAAAAGAGTTGCCGCGGAGCAAGGCGCCCATGTCATCTACGTTCAAGCCGACTACGGCGACGATGCGGCGATCGCGCTGTACACGAAGCTCGGCACGCGAGCAGGCGTCATGCACTTCGACATTCCGCCGTCCGCGCGTGCCGCCTGCCCCCTTGCAGCACTCTCCGCAACATGGCGCGGCGCAGCCGCCGTCACCAGCGCGGCAGCGCGTCTTCGCTGAGCAGCGCCTTGCGCGCCGCGTAGTCGGGCAGCACCGATTCGACCAGCGCCCAGAAGCGCGGGCTGTGGTCCATCACGCGCAGATGGCTGAGTTCGTGCACCACCACGTAGTCGATCACCGCGAGATCGAAGTGGATCAGCCGCCAGTTCAGGCGGATACCACCATTCGCATTCGCGCTGCCCCAGCGCGTGCCAGCGTTGCTGAGCACGAGCCGGCGCCACTGCACGCCGAGCCGCGGCGCGAACCAATCGAGCCGCTCTTGGAACAAGCGCCGCGCCTGCCGCATCAGCCAGGCTAGCACCGTATCGCGCAGTTGCTGCGCGCCGGCGCCCGGCGCCAGCGCGACGCGCAGCCGCAGCGCGTCGCCTGAAACCTGGGGCACGCCGGCGTCGCCCTGCAGCATCGCCGCCGCGCCGCGGCCCGCGCCCCGACCCGCGCCCTGGTTCGCGCTCAGCACCACGGTCATCGGTTGGCCGAGATAGGGCAGCGTGACGCCGTCGCGCCAGACGATGCGGCTCTGCTCCAGGCGCTGCAGGCGCTCCTCGGCCTGCTCGAGCTTGCGCACGATCCAGCGCGATTTCTCCTGCAGCGCGGCGTCGATTTCGGCGAGCGGCACCCAGCGCGGCGCGCTGACCAGCAGCCCGTCCTGGCCGATCGAAAAGCCGATCGTGCGCCGCGCGCTGCGCCGCAGCTCGTACGCGACTTGAGTCCCACCGAGCCGCGCGCGCCGATTCGCGCGCGGGTGCGTGAACAAGCTTGGCGCCGCGGCCGGGTCCACGCCGCGATTCACGTTTGCTGCGCTTTTGATAGCTAACTGTGAAGAATCCACACCGGCTAGCGGCCGATTTTTCTCGAAGAACCGTGACTCTGGCGGTATCGCGTCGAACAGGTCGGGCGTGTACGGCAGACGGGGCCGCATCATGCACCCCGTCGTTTCGCAGGAACCGTCAGCGCGGCGCCGTAGGCATCCGGGTCGAGCCGGCGCATCTCGGACTCGATCCAGCCCTGCACCTCGCGCAACAGTTCGTCGGGCTTGCGCCCCGCGGTCGGAATCGGCTTGCCGATCGAGATGTCGACGATGCCGGGGCGCTTGACGAACGCCTTGCGCGGCCAGCAGCGCGCCGAGGTCACGGCGATCGGGATCACCGGCACGCCGCAGCGGATCGCGAGCCGCGTGCCGCCGGCCTTGTAGTTGCCGACCTCGCCGCGCGCAATGCGCGTGCCCTCGGGGAACATGATGATCCAGGTGCCTTGCTTGGTCAGCCGCTTGCCCTGCACCACCATCTTGTGGAAGGCGCGCGCGCCTTCGCTGCGGTCGATGTGGATCATGTCCATGCGCGCCATCGCCCAGCCGAAGAACGGGATGTACAGCAGCTCGCGCTTGAACACATAGGCCAGCGGGTGCGGCATGATCGCCGGCATCACGAAAGTCTCCCAGGTCGACTGGTGCTTGCACAGCAGCACCGCGGCGTCGGTCTCGCCCTGCGGCAGGTTCTCCCAGCCGGTGATCCGGTTCCTGATGCCCAGGATCAGGTTGCCGCTGTTCACCGCCAGGCGCAGCCAGCCGGCGCAGATCCAGTACATGCGGGTACTGCCGACGAACAGCGACGCGATGATCGCGAACGTGGCCCAGGGGACGACCGTGATCCCCATCCACAGCAGGTGCAGCAGCGAACGGATCACGGCCATCGCGCAGCCTCGGCTCCGGTCGTCACGCGCCGCACGCAGAGCGGCGGGCCAGCGACAAGCAACGGCAATGCATCACCGTGGGACATCAGGCCGCCCGCGCCGGCACGATCGATGCCGCCGGCGGCGCGGAAGGCGCTGCCGCGGCAGCCTGGCGCCGTTCTTCGCGCGCGAGCAGGAACGCCGCGAACGCCGGCAGATCGTCGTGCACCCGCGTGCCCTGCGGATAAGACGCCGGCAGCGGCTCGCCGCGCGCGAGCGACTCGCGCAGCGCGGCGCCCTGGCCGGTCAGCAGCAGATGGACCTCGCAGCCGGCCGCGGCCGCGGCCTGCGCGTCGCGCAGCCCGTCGCCTGCCGCCGGCACGTCCTTCGCATCGACCCCATAGCGCTCGCGGATCTGCTCGAACAGCCCGGGCCGCGGCTTGCGGCAGGCGCAGCCCTCGTCGGGCGCGTGCGGGCAGAAGAACACCGCGTCGATGCGGCCACCGTGCGCCGCGAGCTGCTTGTGCATCTTCGCGTGGATGCGGTTCAGCGCCGCCATCTCGAACAGGCCGCGGCCCAGGCCCGGCTGGTTCATCGCCAGCACCACGCGCCAGCCCGCGTGGTTCAGCCGCGCAATCGCCTCCAGCGCGCCGGGCATCGCCACCCATTCGTCTTCCGACTTGACGAAGTCCTCGCTGTCGAAGTTGATCGTTCCGTCGCGGTCGAGGATCACGAGCTTCATGCGGCGGCTTCCTTCTCAGTGGTCAATGGCGCTGCGCGCCACCCACGACGCACAAAACAAGTTCGAGGGGCCGCGGAGCAGGCCGTTCGCGGGCACCCGCGGATCCGGCTTTGCCGGGCCGCTGGGTGCGCCCCCGGTGAGGGGGTTGGCGTAGCGACACGCAGTGCGCGAAGACTGGGGGTGTTTCATGCAGCGAGTTGCGACAGGTCGGCGACCCGGTTCATCGCATTGTGCAGGCGCTTGAGCAGGCCGAGGCGATTGAGCCGCAGGTCGACCTCGTCGGCGTTCACCAGCACACCGTCGAAGAACGCATCGACCGGCGCGCGCAACGCTGCCAGCGTCTGCAGCGATGCGGTGTAGTCGCCGGCGTCGAACTGCGCATCGGCCCGCGGCGCGATCTGGCGCATCGCGTCGAACAGCGCGCGCTCCGCCGGTTCCTTCAGCAGCAGCTCGCTCACGTGCGGATCGACGCCTGGCGCTTTTTTGAGGATGTTCGCGATGCGCTTGTTCGCCGCGGCGAGCGCCGGCGCCTCGGGCAGTTGGGCGAACGCGCGCACCGCATCGAGGCAGCGCGGGATTTCGCCCCACTGCGGCCGCGCCGCGATCACCGCCTCGGCCTCTTGCACGCCGTAGCCCTGCTCGCGCAAATAGCCGGCGATGCGCTCGTAGACGAACTGCAGCAGGGCTTCATTGCTCTTGCGCGGATCGGGCAGCAGCGCGCCGAAGCTCTGCGCCGCCAGGTCGACCAACGCCGGCAGTTCGAGCGGCAGGCTGCGCTCGACCAGCAGGCGAATCACGCCCAGGGCGTGGCGGCGCAGCGCGAACGGATCGCGGTCGCCGCTGGGCAGGTTGCCGATGCCGAACATGCCGACCAGGGTCTCCAGCTTGTCGGCGAGCGCGACCACCACGCCGACTTCGCCGCGCGGGAGCAGGTCGCCGGCGAAGCGCGGCCGGTAATGGTCCTCGATCGCGTCGGCCACGTCGGCGCTCACGCCGTCGTGCAGCGCGTAGTAGCGGCCCATCGTGCCCTGCAGCTCGGGGAACTCGCCGACCATGTCGGTCAGCAGATCGGCCTTGGCCAGCAGCGCGGCCTGATCGGCCTGCGCTGCGAGCGCCTCGCCGCCGAGCTGCGCACCGATCGCCCGCGCGACCGCCCGCACGCGCAGGGTCCGCTCGCCCTGCGTGCCCAGCTTGTTGTGATAGACCACCTTGTCGAGCCCCGGCACGCGCGAGGCCAGCGCCCGCTTGCGGTCCTGGTCGAAGAAGAACTTCGCGTCGGCGAGGCGCGGGCGCACCACACGCTCGTTGCCCTGGACCACCGCGCTCGAATCAGCGGGGCGGATGTTGCTCACGACCAGAAAGCGGTTCGTCAGCTTGCCCGCAGCGCCCAGCAGCGGAAAGTACTTCTGGTTCGCCTTCATCGTCAGGATCAGGCATTCCTGCGGCACGCCGAGGAACTGCGGCTCGAAGGCGCAGACCAGCACGTTCGGCCGCTCGACCAGCGCGGTCACCTCGTCGAGCAGCGCCTCATCTTCGATGGGCCTCACACCACCGCCGACCTTGGCCGCCGCGGCGGCCAGTTGGCGCTCGATCTCGGCGCGGCGTTCGGCGAAGCCGGCGATCACCGCGCCCTCGGTCGCAAGCGTTTCGGCATAGGCGTCGGCGTCGGTTATCACCAGCGGGTCGGCGCGCGCCTCGAACCGGTGGCCGTGCGTAACCCGGCCCGCCGCAAGGCCCAGCACGGCAACCGGCACCACGTCCCTGCCGTGCAATGCCACCAACCCGTGCGCCGGGCGCACGAACCTCACGTCGGTCCAGCCGTCGGCGAGCTGGTAGGTCATCACCTTCGGGATCGGCAGCTTCGCAATCGCTTCATGGAGCGCCTGCTGCAGCCCCTCGGCCAGCGTCGCGCCCTTCTGCGTGGTCTCGTAAAACAGCGCCTCGGCCTTGCCGTCGATGCGGCGCACGAGGCCGTGCACCGCCGCCTCGTCGGCGCCGAGCGCCGCCAATTTTTTCAGCAGCGCCGGCGTCGCGCGGCCGTCGGCGGCGAGTCCGACGCTGACCGGCATCAGCTTGCGCGACACCGGCCGATCCGCGGCCTGCGCGGCGACGCCGGTCAGATGCAGGCCGAGGCGCCGCGGCGAGGCATAGGCGGTGCGATCTGCGTCGGCCGCGACCAGACCCTGCGCCTGCAACTGGTCCGCCAGCACCGCGGCAAACGCTTCCCCGAGCGCTTGCAAGGCCTTCGGCGGCAGTTCCTCGACGAACAGTTCGACGAGCAGATTCCGGTTGCTCATCGCTTCAGGCAGCCTTCTTCTGCTGTAGCTGCGCGCTCACGTCGTCGGCCCAGGCGCGCGGCGCCATCGGGAAACCGAGCCGCGCGCGGCTGTCGAGGTAGCTCTGCGCGACGCTGCGCGCCATGTTGCGGATGCGGGCTATGTAGGCGGCGCGCTCGGTCACGCTGATCGCGCCGCGCGCGTCGAGCAGGTTGAAGCTGTGCGCGGCCTTCAAAACCTGCTCGTAAGCCGGCAGCGCGAGCTGCGCGTCGATCAAGTGCTTCGCTTGCTTCTCGTGCGCGGTAAAAGCCGTAAACAGAAAGTCGGCGTCGCTGTGCTCGAAATTGTAGGCCGACTGTTCCTTCTCGTTTTGCAGGTAGACGTCGCCATAGCTCATGGCCTCGGTCCACTTCAAGTCGTAGACGTTCTCCACGCCCTGCAGGTACATCGCGAGGCGCTCCAGCCCGTAGGTGATCTCGCCGGTGATCGGCTTGCAGTCGATGCCGCCGACCTGCTGGAAGTAGGTGAACTGCGTCACCTCCATGCCGTTCAGCCAGACCTCCCAGCCCAGGCCCCAGGCGCCCAGCGTCGGGTTCTCCCAGTCGTCCTCGACGAAGCGCACGTCGTTCTGCTTCAGGTCGAAGCCGAGCGCGGCGAGGCTGCCGAGGTACAGGTCCAGGATGTCGGGCGGCGCGGGTTTGAGCACCACCTGGTACTGGTAGTAGTGCTGCAGCCGGTTCGGGTTCTCGCCGTAGCGGCCGTCCTTCGGGCGCCGGCTCGGCTGCACGTACGCCGCCTTCCACGGTTCCGGACCCAACGCTCTCAAAAACGTAGCAGTGTGCGAAGTACCGGCGCCGACTTCCATGTCATAGGGCTGCAAAAGCGCGCAGCCCTGCGCGTCCCAGTACGACTGCAGGGCCAGGATGATTTGCTGAAAGGTCGACATGGCGGGTGCATTGGCCGGCCGGGTCCGCGGCGCTGGTGTGTCAACGAGTTGGGGCGGTCTTCTGGCCGGCGTTCGTTTCCGATTCTACGGGCCTTGCTGCGAGCCTTGGCGATCGGATCGGCCCCGGCGCACCAGCAGCGCGATCAGCAGCGCAAGACCCCCGAATCCCCACAGCGGCCACAGTCCGAAGCGCGACACCCACCAGGCATAGGGTGTCAGGCCGCTGCGCCCCTCGACGGTGCCGACCAGCACGGCCCGGGTGACCCGCGGCAGTTCGCGGACAACCCGGCCGCGCCAGTCGATGATCGCGGTCGCGCCGGTATTGGTCGCGCGGATCACCGGCCGCTCGAATTCGAGCGCGCGCATGCGCGAGATCTGCAGGTGCTGGTCGATCGCGACCGTGTCGCCGAACCAGCCGATGTTGCTCAGGTTGACGAACACCGTCGGCGCCGTTCCAGCGTCGGCAAAGCGCGCGGCCAGCTCCGCGCCGAACAGATCCTCGTAGCAGATGTTCGGCGCGAGCCGCTGCCCGGCCCAGTCGAACGAAGGTTGATCGAGCGCGCCGCGGTCGAAGTCGCCGAGCGGAATGTCCATCATCCGCGTGAACCAACGAAACAGCGGCGGAATGAACTCGCCGAACGGCACCAGGTGGTGCTTGTCGTATTCGTACGGCGAGCGCCCCGGCGCGAGGCCGAGCGCCGAGTTGGTGTAGCCCTGCGTCATGTTCCCGAGCGGTATGCCGATCAGCGCCGCCTGCGCGCCGCCCGCGCTGCCGAAGCGGCGCTCGAGCGCGTTCCAGTAGGCCGGCGGCAGCTGCTGCGGCAGCAGCGGAATCGCGGTCTCGGGCGCGACCACCAACGGCGTGCGCGCCGCGGCCAGCTCGTCGCCGTACCAGCGCAGCGCGGTCGCGATGCCGGTGCCGGGCTGGAACTTTTCCTCCTGCGGAATATTGCCCTGCAGCAGCGTCACGGCCAGATTGCCGGTGCTGCGGCTCCAGGTCGGCACTGCAAGCGCGGCCAGCAGCGCAGCCGCGGCGAGCAGCGCGATGCAGCCAAGCGGCACGCGTGGCAGGCGCGACAAGTGTGGCAGCCGCTGCCGGCCGGGCCGGCCCGAATCACGCGCAGAGCGCCAGCCGCGCAACAACGCGACGAAAAGCGCCGGCAGGAACGCCGCGATCCAGCCAACGCCGTAGACACCGATGCTGCCCGCAAACACCGCGAGGCCGTCGACCTGCGCATAGCCGATCGCACCCCACGGAAAGCCGGTGAACCAGCGCGCGCGCGCGAGTTCGGCCAGCGTCCACGCGGACGCGAACACCGCGGCGGACCCGATCGCACCGAATGCGCCGGCCGGCGCCAGCACGACGAACGCGGCGCAGGCGATCGCGTAGTAGAGCGCGAGCAGGCCCGCCAGCGCCGCAACCGCGAGCGCGGCCATCCAGGCCGGCAGGCCGCCGTAGACGTACATCGAAATGAACATCCACCAGAACGTGCCGGCCAGCCACGCGAACGCGAACAGCCAGCCGCGCCAGAGCGCGCGCCGCCAGTCGCCCGGTCGCCGTTGCTGCAGCGCCTGCAGTTGCCAGGCCAGCACCGCCAGCGCGAGCAGTTGCAGCCAGCCCAAAGCCGAACCGTGCGCCGGACCGAAGCGGAACGGCCAGGCGAGGCTCGCGGCCAGCGCCGCACCTGCAACCAGAATCAACAGCGTCGAGCCGAATGACACCGCCGCGAACCGCCGATCCGCGCCGGTGGAGGAATGCCGCGACGCGGCCTCGGCCGAGCGCTCTGCGCCGTCACCGCGCACCGCGCTAGCCCGCGGCATCTTCGGCCGGCGCCGGCGCGACCTTGAACCAGCGCACCGCGCCGCCGCGCGTGTGCAGCACGACGAAATCCAGGCCCGCGACGCTGTGCCGCTCGCCGCGGCGCGGCACATGGCCCATCGCGTGCGCGATCAGGCCGCCGATGGTGTCGAACCGGTTGTCGTCCTGTGCGTCCTCCGGGTCGAAACTCGCGAGCGGCATGCCGAAGGTCTCGGCCACGCGCTCGACCGGCGTGTCGCCGCTGACGCGGTAGGTGCGATCGGCCAGCGCGAAGATGTCGCCCTGGTCTTCGGGAATATCGAACTCGTCCTCGATCTCGCCGACGATCTGCTCGAGCACGTCCTCGATCGTGATCAGGCCGGCGACGCGGCCGAATTCGTCGATCACGATCGCGAGGTGGTTGCGGTTGCCGCGGAAATCGCGCAGCAGGTCGTTCAAGCCCTTGGTCTCCGGCACGAACGCCGCCGGCCGCAGCAGCGCGCGCAGGTTCAGCTCGGGCGCGCGCTGCAGCTTCAGCAGGTCCTTGGCCATCAGGATGCCGATGATGTTTTCGCGCTCGTTCTGGAACACCGGAAAGCGCGAATGCGCGGTGTGGATCACCACGCGCAGCAGTTCGTCGAACGGCGCGTCGATGTCGAGCAGGTCCATGCGCGTGGCCGCGACCATCACGTCGCGCGCGCACAGGTCGGCCATGCGGATCACGCCCTCGAGCATCACGCGCGACTCGGGGCCGATGACCTCCTTGTCCTCGGCCTCGGCCAGCGTCTCGATCAGATCGGCCCGGGAGTCGGGCCCGGGGTGGATCAGCTCGGCAAGCTTTTGCAGGAAGGTGCGCTTGTCGTCGCGCTCGGAATGTCGCGCAGGGTGCGGGTCGGACACAGCAGCGGGTGCGGGTGGTGGGGGTGGTCCCGCTAGGATAGCGGATCGCCGCGCCGGCGCCCCTGCAGCACGGCCAGAAAGTCGCGGAACTGCTTGGCCTGGGCCTTCAGCCGGTAGTCGACCTCGGCCAGGTGGGTCTCGACGATCTCGGACACGCGGCTGTCCAGCGTCGCCGGCGGCAGCCGCAGATAGGCCTCGGCCTCGGAGCCGTCGCGCTCGACGGTCGCCCCGGCCTTCTGCGCGATCGCGAGCATCACGGTGTTCTCGCTCAATGCATGGATGAACAGCAGCTCGACCCCCTCGTTGCGCGCGTGCATCACCGCGCGGTCGAACAGGCGCGCGCCGAAGCCGCGCCCGCGCGCGGATTTCAGCACCGAGACGCCGAACTCGGCGCACAGCTGGTATTCGGCCGACGGGGAGAACGCCAGATGCGCCATCGCGATCAGCTGCAGCCGGCGGTTGTAGATGCCGAAGATCTGGTCGCGCTCGAAATCGAGGCCGTCGGTATAGCGCCGGATCTGCTCGTCGCTGGCCATGTAGCCGAAGCGCAGGTAGCGGTCATGCTCGTCCAGCGCCAGCAGATGCAGCGCGATGCGCTCGCGATGGCCGGGGCCGAGCGAGCGGATCGGCACGATCAACGGGTCGCTGCGCGTCTGCGGTCGTCCGGTGGCGGGGGGTTGTGGCTCCGTGCTCCCGGGCGGCGGGAGAGGATCGTTGATGTTCATCGCAACTCGCATGTTAAGGGTTTCCCCAGGGACTTTCATCCGACCTGTAACCCTTTGCGTAACCCCTTGCCGTGGCGCTCGATACCCGGCCCCGGGGCGCATGCCGGCGCCGCCCGGCTGAGCCCGGTGCGAGGGCACGGGCGAGCGCGCAGAATAGGCCTGGCGCCCCGCCATGAATCCACCCCCTCCGTCCCATTCCCCGGCCACGCTGCCGTCCGACGCGCCGGCGGCGCCGGCAGCACCGGCCATCAGGCTGCTGCTCGCGGCCAGCGTCGTGCTGATCGCGCTCAATCTGCGCCCGGTGTTCTCCAGCCTGTCGGTGCTGCTGCCCGAGATCATGAAGTCGGTCGGCCTGACGGCGGCCGGCGCGAGCGTGCTGACCATGCTGCCGGTGCTGTGCCTGGGCCTGTTCGCGCCGGCGGCACCGGCGCTCGAACACCATGTCGGCATGGAGCGCACGCTGCTCGGCTGCCTGCTGCTGGTCACGCTCGGCACGCTGCTGCGCGGCGCCGGCAGCGCGGCGCCGCTGTTCGTCGGCTCGGCGCTCGCTGGCATCGGCATCGCGGTCGCGAACGTGCTGATGCCGGTGCTGGTCAAGCGCGACTTTCCGCGCCATGTCGCGCTGATGATGGGCCTGTACACGATGTGGGTGCCCGGCGGCGCGGCGATCGCGGCCGGCCTGACCGTGCCGCTGGAACACGCGCTCGCCGGCGGCTGGACGCGCGCGCTCGCCGCGTGGGCGGTACCGGCCGCGGTGGTCACGCTGCTATGGGCGCCGTATGCGCTGTCGACCCGATCGCTGGCCGACGGCGCGCCCCGCGCCAGGGTGCGCGGCCTGACGCGTGACCGGCTCGCGTGGCAGGTGACGCTGTTCATGGGGCTGCAGTCGGCGCTGGCCTACATCGTGATGGGCTGGCTCGCGCCGATCCTGCGCGCGCGCGGGCTGGACGCGGCGACCGCCGGCTACGTGCTGTCGGCATCGACGCTGGTGCAGATCGTGACCTGCCTCGCGCTGCCGGCGCTGGCGGTGCGGCGGCCCAGCCAGTCCGGCCTCGCGCTGGGCGTGGTGCTGGTCACGCTGGCGACGCTGCTGGCCTGCCAGTTCGGGCCGCTGAATCAGGTCTGGGTCTGGGCGATCGTGCTCGGCGCCGCGCAGGGCGCCGGCTTCGCGCTCGCGCTGACGCTGATCGTGCTGCGTTCGCCCGACGCGCGCGTCGCGTCGCAGCTGTCGGCGATGGCGCAGGGCGTCGGTTACCTGATCGCCGCCGTCGGACCACTGCTGGTCGGCCTGCTGCGCGGCTGGACCGGCAGCTTCGACGCCGCCGCCTGGCTGTATCTGCTGATCGCCGCAGTGATGGCCGCCAGCGGCATCGGCGCCGGGCGCGCACGGCACGTGCTGAGCGCGAAGAAGGGCTGAAACATGGCCGTCGAACCCGCGATCTACGGCGCGAGCGAGCGTCCGCCGCGCGGCGACTACGCGCGCGCCGGCCAGGTGCGCAGCGACTACACCTGCCCGCAGAACTACGCGGCCTACACGGAGCAGGACCACGACACCTACCGCCGGCTCTACGAGCGCCAGGCCGCGCTGCTGCCGGGCCTGGCCTGCGACGAATTCATCGCCGCGCTGCCCAGGCTCGGCGCGAAGGACCGGATCCCGCATTTCGATGAGATCAACGAACGCCTCTCGCGCGCCACCGGCTGGGAGATCGTCGCGGTGCCGGGACTGATCCCCGAGGTGCCGTTCTTCACCTTGCTCGCCGGGCGCAGGTTCCCGGTCACCGACTGGCTGCGCCGGCCGGAAGAGTTCGACTACATCGTCGAGCCCGATGTGTTCCACGACCTGTTCGGCCACGTGCCGCTGTTGTTCGATGCGGTCTACGCCGACCACATGCAGGAATACGGCAAGGGTGGGCTCAAGGCGCACCGGCTCGGCGCCTGCGAGCAATTGAGCCGCCTGTACTGGTACACGATCGAGTTCGGGCTGATGCGCGGGCACGGCGAACTCCGTGCGTATGGCGCCGGCATCCTGAGTTCGGGCGGCGAACTGCAGCACGCGGTGCGCAGCAATATTCCGAACAGAATCGCGCTGAGCCCGGAACGGGTCATGCGCACGCGCTACAAGATCGATAGCTATCAGCAGACCTATTTCGTCATCGACAGCTTCCAGCATCTGTTCGATCTGACCGCGCCCGACTTCACGCCGCTGTACCAGCGCGTGCGGGCGCTGCCCGAGCTGGACGCGGACGCGCGGCTGGCCGGAGACGTCGTCATCGCGCTCCTCGGCGGAACTTAAATCACGCCCAGGAACACGGCCAGCGACCTGCTGACAGC
This sequence comes from Burkholderiaceae bacterium, assembly GCA_030123545.1. NCBI lineage: Bacteria > Pseudomonadati > Pseudomonadota > Betaproteobacteria > Burkholderiales > Burkholderiaceae > Burkholderiaceae bacterium. The sequence goes on from CP126124.1 coordinate 3,689,041, forward strand.
CAGCATGTCTTCCTCGGAGGCGTGGCCGAAAGTGGCCCCTATCTTTTCGCGGGGGACGGATTGCGCCTTGTCCACCATGACCTCGGAGGCTTGCTGCAAACCGTTTTGCTCGTCGGGTGCGAGCGGAATACGGAACAGCGGCGCGGCACGCAATTCGCTCGTGACGGGAAGGATGGTTACCGAGGGATGTTCCGAAAACAAATCGGACTGGATGACCAAGGCCGGCCGTGGTTTGCCATAGGCGCCCTGCAAGGCGATCGTGACCAGATCGCCACGCCTCATTCCCAGCCCTCGGTGTCGGAGGCCGCCTGCAGCCAATCCAGGACATCGGCCTCATGAGGATCCTCGCGGACCAGGGCGCACTGGCGACGGCACTCCTGCGCAAAGTCCTCACGCCGGGTGTCCGGCACCCAAATCTGCACTGGCCGCAGCCCCGCGGCACGCAAAGCTGCCCGATGCTTCTGCACTCGTTCGGCGCCAGATGCTCGCATGAATACCTCCTGTCGCGTTACATGGAACATTTTAGACGATCGTTTCATGTAACGCATGAGGTTGCGCTGGCGGACAGAATTCCACCCCAAGCCACGCCCACTGCCCTGACAGCGGTTTTACAAGACAAATCGGCCTCAAGCCCATACCGAATCATGGATAGACGCTATGAAAATGATTGTAACCAGACATTGTCGAGCTGACCGCGCCCAGCCTCACGCCACCACTCGCCCCGCCGCTCCGGCCCTTCCCGCGGGCAGTGGTTTCGTGCTAGCCTGCCCCGCCGCACCGGCAGATCAACGTCAACCAACGAGAGGGTGTTTATGGGCTTGCTTTTGATGGAGCACGACATCTATGTCGGAAACCTGCAGGAACAACTGAACCTGCGCTTCGCACCGGCCATGGGTGGCAAGGAAAGCTACGGCGGGCTGGAAGAAATGGTCGCGCTGCAGAAGGAGTTCGAGGTGTTCAAGGAGGGGCGACGCTTCTCGACCAGCGTCGCGGTGCTGGGCCTGGCGGGCGCGGCCAGCCACACGACCAAGAACCGCTTCCACGACTACCTGGCCAGCCTGCGCGGTATGAAGTCGAACGTCCCCGGCCAGAGCGGCGACGTGGCGATCGTGAAGGCCCTGGCGCGCAACCTCGCGGCGAAGAAGCCGCTGCCGGTGTACTTCGAACTGCACGACATGAATGCGACCAAGGACGGCAAGCGCGTCATCGTCACCGAGCGCGCGCGCCCGCTGTTCTACATGGACCAGGACTACCTGGTGATCTCGCTGCCGCTGGCGCTGGCAGCCAAGGCCGCCAAGGCCAAGTAGTCCGGCGCGGACTGCGACCCGATGGCGCCACAGCCAGCGCCCGCACCTGACACCGCACGCGGCCTGGACGCGATCCACGCCGCGATCGCCCGCTACTACACAGCCACGCTGCAGGCGCACGGCGCGACGCCGCACGGCGTCGACTGGGCCAGCCGGCCGACCCAGGAGCTGCGCTTCGTGCAACTCCTGAAAATCTGCGACTTCGCCGCGCCGTTCTCGCTCGACGACCTCGGCTGCGGCTACGGCGCGCTGCTCGCATACCTCGCCTGGCGCCACCCTGGCGTCGAGGTGGATTACCTCGGCGTGGACCTCTCCGCCGAGATGGTCACCGCGGCGCGCCGCCGCTGGCGTCAGCGCCGCAACACCGCGTTCGCGGCCGGTCACGCCAGCCCGCGCCGCGCCGACTACTCGGTCGCCAGCGGCATCTTCAACGTGAAGCCCGATGTGCCCGCGGCGCGCTGGCGCGGCTTCGTAGCGGCGACGCTGGATGCGATGCATGCGAACAGCCGACGCGGCTTTGCGGTGAACTTCATCGCGCCGCTGCCGCGCGGAGCCACCGGCAGCGCCGGCCTCTACCGCACGCCGCCGGGCACGTGGCGCCGCTACTGCGAGCAGCGCTTGCGCGCCGAGGTGGAGGTCGTCAAAGGCTACGGCCTGCGCGAGTACACGCTGCTGGTGCGCCGCACCTGAGGCGGGTCCAGGCGCGCACCGTCCGCCGCAACCGCTCACGTTGACGGCGCGAGCAGTTCCCTGCCGCGCCGCAATGCGTCCTCGCTGCTCGCCGCGCCCGTCTCTGCGATCAGTTGCTCGGCGCGCGCGAACAGTTGCTGCGCGAGCCTTGCGCCGTCGCTGCCTTCCCGCGCCCGGACCGCGCCCCAGACGATCAGCGACCGGCATTGCGCATAGCGATTGCCGCGCCGCTGCGCAAGATGAGCGGCCTGCTTGGCCGTCGCAAGCGCCTGCGCCGGCTGCCCGAGCATCCATTCACTCTCGGCCTTGCAAGTGAGGAAGGGCATTTCGAGTTCCGCCGCCACCTTCGCGCTGCGTATCGCTGCCAGGCCTTCGTCGAAATGCCGTACCGCCAGTTCGAACTCCTGCGTCACCATCGCGGCCATGCCGGCCACCATGAAGCCAAGCACCCGCGCGTAGGGACTGGGATGGCTTTGCACGAGCTGGGCACTCGACGCTGCGTAGTGCCGAGCCATCGCGGCATCACGCAACAACGCGGCCAGTTCGACATGGGCGGCGCAGGCCACCAAGTCGAGCACTGGATCGTCACCGAGGACGCTGCGGTCGAGCATCTGCCCAAGGGAAACGCGCGCCTCATCCGACCGCCCCATGTGAATGAACGCACGGGCGCGCAGCCCGAGCCGCCAGCGCTCAGGATCGAGCCCCAGTTGCGCACGATCCGCCGCGTCGATCTGCGCAACGGTTTCTGCCGCGACATCGTTCGCCGCAAGGCTCTCGCGCAGCAGGCCAGCCCAGAGGCAGGCCTGGCTCAGAACCAGATGCAGCGTCGCACTTCGCCCCGGGTCGGCGCCTTCTGGCATTAGCGCGATGGCCCGGCGCACGACCGCGACATAGTCATCCGCGGAGCCGCCATTCCCGTGTTGCACCCGCCCCTGCGCAACCAGCAGCAACTGCACCCGGCCGCGGTCGGCTTCGCCGGCGTGGGCAACGGTTTCGTCCACGAGCTGGTTCATCTCGTCGGTTTCTATCCCCTCGCGCCAGCCGAGCTGCAGCAGCCCGCCGCCGATCTGCACCCGCAGGCGGTCGGTGTCCGGCGCGCGCGGTTCGTGCCGCAGCAGCTCGCGCGCATGGCGCCAATGCTTCATCGCCTGCGTCGAATGCACCGGCCCGAGCCACTGCGCGGAGCGCGCCAACAGCCGCGCGGCCTGCGCCGGCAGGTTCGCGGCCTCGTAGTGGAACGCGATCAGCGCGGCGAATTCATCCGGCTGGCCGGCGTAGAACCCCTCCATTGCCTCGGCCACCGCGGCGTGCAGGCTGACGCGGCGCACACGAAGTTGGCTCGCGTAGGCGACCTCCTGGATCAGCGGCTGGCGAAAGCCGAAATGGCGGCAGCCTGCGATCTCGCGCAGCAGCTGCAGCAGCTCGGCCTCGCACAGGCGGTCGAGCTCGTGCTCGAGCTGGCCGGCCAGGTACAGCGCGACCTGCTGCAGCACCGGCAGCGGAATCTCCTTGCCGATCACCGCGCAGATGTTCAGGAGCGCCTTCTGCGTGGTGCCCAGGTGGTCGATGCGCTCGCCGATCAGCGCCTGCAGCGTGGCGGGGAGCTGTTGCGCGACCGCTTCGACGCCCTGCGCGTCCGGTGGCCGCGACGGAAGACTGCTGCCGAGTGAATGGACCAGTTCCTCGGCGAAGAACGGGTTGCCAGCGCTGCGTTCGACCAGCAGCGCAATCACCTCGGGCCAATCCTTGTGCGGCCCGGGCAGCGCGCGCACCAGCGCCTCGGTGTGCGCCGGGCTCAATTCCCTCAGCTCGATCTGCCGGAAATGCGACAAGTCGTGCCACGGCGAATCAAGAGGCGGGCGGTAGCTGAACAGCAGCACGGTGCGCGTGCCGGCGATGGAGCGCACCAGCACGTCGAGGAACTCGCTGCTCGCCTCGTCCAGCCACTGCAGGTTTTCCAGCACGACGACCGAGGTGGTCGCGCCGTTGTGCCGGGCCATGTCGCCGAACAGTTCGAGCAGCCGCGCGCGCCGGGCCTTCGGTTCCAGCGCGCAGCGCGCGGCCTGCGGGTCGTGCACACCGAGCAGTTCGGTGAAGATCGCGAGGTCGTCGGCCGATGACGCGCCGAGTCGCATCAACCGCGCCTGGATGCGGCTGCGCGCGACCGCCGCGTCGTCGTTCGGGCCGATATGAAACAGCCAGCCGCGCATCAGCGCAAGCACCGGCTGCAGCGGCGTCGCTTCGCCATAGAACTGGGTGCGCACCTCGGTCACCGACGCGACCAGCTGGCGCTGGCACCACTGCACGAACTCGTAGCACAGCCGCGACTTGCCGGTACCCGCCGCGCCGCGCAGGCCGATCGCCGCGGCCCGGCCCTGGCCCGCGTCGTGCAGCGCCTGCTGCAGTTGCGCCAGCTCCCGGTCGCGGCCGCACAGCGGCGACGGCTGCGCCCGGTGGAAATGGTGGTCCGGCGCGTTGTCGCGCATCCGCTCCAGGACGAGGATCTCGACCGGCTCGGCGATGCCCTTGAGCGCGCGCGGCCCGATGCTGCGCGTCACGCAGGCATCGCCGGCGAGCGCCGCGCATTCGGTGCTGAGACAGATGCCGCCCGGCTCGGCGAGTGCGACGACGCGGCTGGCCAGGTGGATCGCCTGGCCGTGCACGCCGCCGCCGATCGCGGAATCGAACGCCTGCGGATCGGATGCGACCTGCCCCGAATGCAGGCCGACGCGCACCTGCAACCCCTGCTGGTTGCCGTGAAACGCCCGCTGCAGCGCGAGCGCCGCCTCGCAGGCCAGGCGCGCGTGGTCTTCCAGCGCATGCGGCACGCCGAACAGCGCGAACACGCCGTCGCCCATTGTGCGGATCACGCTGCCGCCGAACATCTCGACCGTGTCGCACATGCGCTGCACCGCGGGTTGCAGCTGCTCCATCGCCTGTTCCGGATCGAGGCCGGCGATGCGGCTGGTCGAGCCGACGATGTCGGCGAAGAACACCGTCGCGATCTTCAACTCGCCCCACTTCGGCGCGGACGCGGCGTCGGCAGCGCGTGCGTCCTGCGCCAGCGGCGTGCCGCAATGGCCGCAGAAGCGGTTGCTGTCAGGGTTGTAGGTCAGGCACGAGGCGCAGCGCATGGCGATCCGAATCAGCTCTTGGGTCGGCGCAGCGCCTAGCTTAACCGCTCGCGCAGCGGCAGCGGCTTCAGCAGCGTGATGCGCTTCACGCCGAGCTCCAGATACCCGCCCTTTTCCAGTTCCTTCAGCAGGCGGCTGACCATCTCGCGCCGCGCGCCGACCCGGTTCGCGATGTCCTGATGCGTAATCGGCTGCAGCAGCACGGACCCATTGCCCTGGCCGCGCATCGATTCGAGCAGCGCGGCCACGCGGCCGGGCACGTCGAGCAGCGCCATGCGCCGCGCGGTCTCGGTCGCAGCGCGCGCGCGCCGGATCACCTGCACCATCAGGCTGAACGCGAAGTCGGGGTGTTCGCGCAGATGCGCGCGCACCTGGTCAAGCGTCAGCACCGAGCAGATGCAGCGATCGAGCGCCATCACCGACGCCGAGCGCGGGCCGCCGTCAAACGACATCTCGCCGAAATAGTCGCCGGCGGCGATCGTGCCGTAGGTGATTTCGCGACCGCGCTCGTCCATCGAGAACACCTTGGCGCGGCCGTCGAGCAGCACGTACAGCGCGCGCTGCGTGACGTCGCGGGTGTCGCCTTCGGCGATCAGCAGCTTGCCGCGCGCGAAGCGCTGCACCGTGCCGCGCTGCGCGAGCAGGCGCGACTCGGTGCGCAGGCGCTCGAACAGGGCGCCCAGACTCGCCCCGTCGCTTGTTGGTTCTTTTGTCATGCCGCGGCCACGAATCTAGCATGGCGGCCGCAGGTGGAGACAGTCTGCGTCCGCCGAAATTGCAGACTGGAGCCATGCCGGATTGCGCGGGCGGCGTCGGCGACGCGATCTCTGCTGCAGGATCGGCGCGGCATAAGACGGTACGATCGAAGCACCGGTGCACCGCGCGAAACGCCGGCTGCGACGGACCGCAGCGCCCGGTGGCGCCGATTGCTATGTTTTCAATAGCGCAATATGAATATGGCACCTGGACTCCCGCCCGAAATCACTGTGTTCGAGCGCGGCTGGCTGTCTGCGAACAACGTGCTGCTGCTGGGCCGCGAGCAGGCGGCGCTGGTCGACAGCGGCTACTGCACGCACGCCGCGCAGACGCTGGCGCTGGTGGGCGGCGCGCTCGGGGGTCGCCCGCTGGACCGGCTGCTGAACACGCATCTGCACAGCGACCATTGCGGCGGCAACGCGGCGCTGCAGCAGCGCTACCCGCTGCTGGAGACACTGATCCCGCCGGGGCAGGCCGCTCACGTCGATGCCTGGGACACCGAAGCGCTCAGCTACCGGCCGACCGGCCAGCAATGCCCGCGCTTCAAGTACGACGCGCTGCTGCGGCCGGGCGCCGAGGTCGTGCTGGCGGATCGCGCCTGGCAGATCCACGCGGCGCCCGGGCACGACCCGGATGCGACCATGCTGTTCGAGCCCATGGCGCGGCTGCTGCTGTCGGGCGACGCGCTGTGGGAAAGCGGCTTCGGCGTCGTGTTCCCCGAACTGGAAGGACAAAGCGCGTTCGATCAGGTCGCCGAGACGTTGGACGTGATCGACGCGCTGCAGCCCGAGGCGGTCGTGCCGGGCCATGGCGCGGTGTTTTCGGATGTGGTCGATGCGCTGGCGCGCGCCAGGCGGCGGCTCGATGCTTTCGTGCAGAATCCGCGCCGCCACGCGCTGCATGCGGCCAAGGTGCTGCTGAAGTACAAGCTGCTCGAGCTGCAACGGGTAGCGCGCGTCGATTTCGAGCGCTGGGCCCGCCAGACGCCGTACTTCGAGATCGTGCGCCATCGCTACTTCGAAGACGCCGACGCCGCGGCATGGTTCGAGCAGCTGACGCAGGAACTGGTCCGCGCCGGCGCCGCGCGGCTGGAAGGCGGGTTCGTGTTGAACGCATAGGGCCTTTGCACGCCGGAGCGGGCGCCCGTTTTGGTATGAGACCCTGTAGTCGTTCGCGCCGCGCGCCCGCGCGTTGCGCCGCTTCAGGCCCAGTGCCAGAATGACCACACCCCCTTCATTCCAGTACTCCACCGTGACTACCGAAACCACCCTGCAGGCGCTGCAACGCGACAGCGACGAACTGATCGCGATCCGGCGCGACATCCACCAGAACCCGGAACTCTCGTTCAAGGAGCAGCGCACCAGCGACCTGGTTGCCGAGCGGCTGCAGGGCTGGGGCTACGAGGTGTCGCGCGGGCTCGGCGGCACCGGACTGGTCGGGCAGCTCAGGCGCGGCGACGGCAAGCGCCGGCTCGGCCTGCGCGCCGACATGGACGCGCTGCCGATCAAGGAAGAGACGGGGTTGAAATACGCGAGCCGCAACACTGGAGTGATGCACGCCTGCGGGCACGACGGTCACACTGCGATGCTGCTTGGCGCCGCGAAGGCGCTGGCAGACCGCGGCCGCTTCTCGGGCACGCTGAACCTGATCTTCCAGCCGGCCGAGGAGTACGGAAAGCTCGACAGCGGCGCGACGCGGATGATGGACGACGGCCTGTTCGAGCGCTTTCCGTGCGACGCGATCTTCGGCATGCACAACATGCCGGGGTTTCCGCAGGGCGAGCTGGTGTTCCGTGACGGGCCGATGATGGCATCATCGGACAAGGTCTACATCACGCTGACCGGCCACGGCGGGCACGGTGCGGCGCCGCACCGCGCGGCGGATCCGGTGGTGGCCGCGGCGAGCCTGGTGATGGCGCTGCAGACCGTGGTGTCGCGCAACGTCGATCCGCTGGAAACCGCGGTGGTCACCGTCGGTGTGCTGCACGCGGGGACTGCCAACAACGTGATCCCGCAGAACGCCCGGCTGGAGCTGAGCGTGCGCGCATTGCAGCCCGCGGTGCGCGAGCTGATGCGCCAGCGCATCACCGAGCTGGCGCACGATCACGCGAAAAGCTTCGGCGTCACGGCGGAGGTCGACTACCAGCAGGGCTATGCGATCCTGATCAACACGACCGAGGAGACGGAGTTCGCGCGCCGCGTCGGGGTCGACCTGGTCGGCGCCGACAAGGTGATGCTGCAGGGCCCGCCGCTGACCGGCAGCGAAGACTTCGCGTTCATGCTCGAGAGACGCCCGGGCTGCTACCTGCTGATTGGCAACGGCGACGGCGACAGCCCCGGGGCCTGCATGGTGCACAACCCGGGATTCAATTTCAACGACGACAACCTGGTGATTGGCGCGGCCTACTGGACTTCTCTTGCCGAGCGCTTCCTGCAAAACGCTCCGCGTAGCGCCTGACAAAGATCAGCCGAGGTCGGCGCCGGCCTAGCCACCGTCCGCACAAAGAAAAACGCCCGATCCATTCAGGATCGGGCGTTTTCGGCTGTAGCAGCCTGACGATGACCTACTTTCACACGGGAACCCGCACTATCATCGGCGCAGAAGCGTTTCACTGTCCTGTTCGGGATGGGAAGGAGTGGTACCACCTCGCTATAGTCATCAGGCATAACGGTTTGTCGTGCCAAAGGAATCAAACAACTCCATCGACACGACGAATTCACAGAGAACGAATCAGCTTCCTGACTGCGCCAAGGCATAACCACCTTGACCATTGAATCAAAGTTATAGGGTCAAGCCGCACGAGCAATTAGTATCGGTTAGCTTAACGCATTGCTACGCTTCCACACCCGACCTATCAACGTCCTGGTCTCGAACGACTCTTCAGGGGGCTCGAGGCCCCGGCAGATCTCATCTTGAAACGAGTTTCCCGCTTAGATGCTTTCAGCGGTTATCTCTTCCGCACTTAGCTACTCGGCAATGCCACTGGCGTGACAACCGATACACCAGAGGTGCGTCCACTCCGGTCCTCTCGTACTAGGAGCAGGCTTCCTCAAATCTGCAGCGCCCACGGAAGATAGGGACCAAACTGTCTCACGACGTTTTAAACCCAGCTCACGTACCTCTTTAAATGGCGAACAGCCATACCCTTGGGACCGGCTACAGCCCCAGGATGAGATGAGCCGACATCGAGGTGCCAAACACCGCCGTCGATATGAACTCTTGGGCGGTATCAGCCTGTTATCCCCAGAGTACCTTTTATCCGTTGAGCGATGGCCCTTCCATTCAGAACCACCGGATCACTATGTCCTGCTTTCGCATCTGCTCGACTTGTCGGTCTCGCAGTTAAGCACGCTTATGCCATTGCACTATCGTCACGATGTCCGACCGTAACTAGCGTACCTTCGAACTCCTCCGTTACGATTTGGGAGGAGACCGCCCCAGTCAAACTGCCTACCATGCACTGTCCCCGATCCAGATAATGGACCAAGGTTAGAACCTCAAACACACCAGGGTGGTATTTCAACGTTGGCTCCATGAGAGCTAGCGCCCTCACTTCAAAGCCTCCCACCTATCCTACACAGATCTGTTCAAAGTCCAATACAAAGCTACAGTAAAGGTTCATGGGGTCTTTCCGTCTTTCCGCGGGGAGATTGCATCATCACAAACATTTCAACTTCGCTGAGTCTCTGGAGGAGACAGTGTGGCCATCGTTACGCCATTCGTGCAGGTCGGAACTTACCCGACAAGGAATTTCGCTACCTTAGGACCGTTATAGTTACGGCCGCCGTTTACTGGGACTTCAATCAAGAGCTTGCACCCCATCATTTAATCTTCCAGCACCGGGCAGGCGTCACACCCTATACGTCCACTTTCGTGTTTGCAGAGTGCTGTGTTTTTATTAAACAGTCGCAGCCACCGATTCTTTGCAACCTCGTTCGGCTCCGCCCGCAGGGGCTTCACCTACTAAAGGTACACCTTCTCCCGAAGTTACGGTGTCAATTTGCCGAGTTCCTTCTCCAGAGTTCTCTCAAGCGCCTTAGAATACTCATCTCGCGCACCAGTGTCGGTTTGCGGTACGGTCGTGTGCAGCTGAAGCTTAGTGGCTTTTCCTGGAAGCAGGGCATCACTCACTTCGGCGGCAAGCCGCCTCGTTATCACCCCTCATCTAAGCCCGGCGGATTTACCTACCAGGCACGACTACAGGCTTGAACCGGGATGTCCAACACCCGGCTGAGCTAGCATTCTTCGTCCCCACATCGCACTACACATCGGTACAGGAATATTGACCTGTTTCCCATCAGCTACGCATCTCTGCCTCGCCTTAGGGGCCGACTCACTCTACGCCGATGAACGTTGCGTAGAAAACCTTGCGCTTACGGCGAGCGGGCTTTTCACCCGCTTTAACGCTACTCATGTCAGCATTCGCACTTCTGATACCTCCAGCATCCGTCACCAGACACCTTCACAGGCCTACAGAACGCTCTCCTACCACTCACACTTGCGTGTGAATCCGCAGCTTCGGTAACTGGCTTAGCCCCGTTACATCTTCCGCGCAGGACGACTCGATCAGTGAGCTATTACGCTTTCTTTAAATGATGGCTGCTTCTAAGCCAACATCCTGACTGTTATAGCCTTCCCACTTCGTTTCCCACTTAGCCAATTTTAGGGACCTTAGCTGGCGGTCTGGGTTGTTTCCCTCTTGAGTCCGGACGTTAGCACCCGGTGCTCTGTCTCCCAAGCTGTACTCATCGGTATTCGGAGTTTGCATAGGTTTGGTAAGTCGCCATGACCCCCTAGCCTAAACAGTGCTCTACCCCCGATGGTAATACTTGAGGCACTACCTAAATAGTTTTCGGAGAGAACCAGCTATTTCCAAGTTTGTTTAGCCTTTCACCCCTATCCACAGCTCATCCGCTAGTTTTGCAACACTAGTCGGTTCGGACCTCCAGTGCGTGTTACCGCACCTTCATCCTGGCCATGGATAGATCACTTGGTTTCGGGTCTACACCCAGCGACTGAGACGCCCTGTTCGGACTCGGTTTCCCTGTGCCTACCCTATTCGGTTAAGCTTGC